>NZ_JBIWLX010000010.1:0-397954 GCF_044766405.1 Streptomyces sp. NPDC102270
CCGCCACGCCACAACTTCACCGCCCTGCCCCGCATCCGCTCCGAATCCCCCGCCTTCGACCTGCACCACCCCGAGATCGCCCGACACGACCAGAAGCAGCACTCCGGCAGGCGCGACGCCATCGACGCCCCGGGACACGAGGGTCAACGGTCATGATCGGCAACCGGGCACATGCTTCACGACCCGGCCAGGTCACCACCCCCCTCGCCGCCGAGGCCGAGGGCTACCTCCTGCTGCGCAGCCACCACGACAAGGCTCGCCGTGAAGCCGAGCAACTGTGCGCCCGTATGCCCTGGCTGACCACTGTTCAGGCGGAGGCGCTCACCCACCACTACCTGAACCAGCGCGTCGAGCTCACCCGTCACATGCTCCAGGACACGGTCCGGCGCGCCGATCAACTACGGCAGGAGTACGAGAGCTGTTACGGCGAACTGCGCCGCGCACTGCTCAGGCGCCATGCCGCCTTCGCCTCCACAGTCCTGACCTGCGCCACAGGTCTCGCTGCCGCGGCGGAAGTGCTGGCGCGTTAGGCGCCCCGGGCGCCCCCTTTCGTGGCGGGAGCGGCGGGCACCCGGCACGCCCACGGGAGGACCCGCACGTCACCGCACGCGCGCGGTCGGGCACCGCCCTTCCGTCCGGGAGGGAGTCGTCCGGGGCGGCCCGTAGCCGGGGCGGTTTTCCGCGGACTCGTTCGGCATGTCGTCGTACCGTTCGCCCCGGCCTAAGCGTGACAACGGGGCCGAAGAGAGGCGAGCAGGGACGGCGAGCGCCGCCGAGGGCTATGGGCCACCGGGTGGAACGGCGGACGACCCACCCCTGGCCGGAGTCGAGACCACCGAGCGGCCCGGGCCGTCCGGTCCGGTCACCCGCAACCACGTACGAGAACTGCTCGCGGCGCGCGAGGACTCCGCCACGGTGCTCATCGAGGGCCACGCCCAGGTGATCGCCGCCGCGGAACGGGACACCGACCGGTACGCGGGCGCACTGGACGTCATGTCCGGCGAGGAACTGGCCCGCCGCATCGGGACGGACTCCCCGACGGACCGGGAACTGGACGTGCTGGCCGGCACGTTGCACACGATGGTGGCCCAGCTCGGAGCCTGAGTCGGTCAACGGCGCCACGTTCGACGGCGGTGCCTGTGAGCGGGCCGTCCTGGGCCAAGCCCGGTCGTTTCTCAGGGACCGGACCAGCCGGCTTCCCATTCCTTACTGCGCCGCTGCTCCTCGTCCTCGTTCGGCGCCTGCCCGTCCCCCTCCGGCGAGGGACGTGTCGACCGTGACGGCTCGTCACCTCCGGACGGGGCCGCCTTGTCGTCCTGAGTGCTCTCCTGGTACCACTCATCCTGCGCTTCGGACGCAGACTGCTCGGTCATGACCGGCCCTTCTGCCGGGTGATGATGTCGGCGTGGCGTGGCCGTCATGGGAGACCCCCATCCGGCTCGAGGGTTGCGAGCCGCGTACCCCCTTCCTCGCGTCAAGCCACCCGACTCGGCGCGCGGAAGAGCCGGGGCGTCCCAGGGGCCGAGCCGCCGAGCCGACCCCCCTTTTTTTGGCTGCGGAGCCGACACCCAGACGTGATGTGGAATCGGCGGTTCATCTCGTCGCCCGGGGTACTCGGCGGCCCAGTAAGACCCCATCCGTCCCTATCGGAGGTGCGGAGATGACCACCTCTCCTCATTCGTCAATGGAAACCCATCCGGACCTGCTCGACATGCGTCGGCGCCACGAGATGGCGGAGCACGCCACGACCACCCCACTGGCGCAGGCCGTCGAGACGCTGGCCTTCCTCACGGGCGTGTATCTGGCGGCCTCGCCCTGGATCGCCGGCTTCAACGGCCTGTCGACGCTCGCCGTCAACAACCTGATCGTCGGCATCGCGTACGCCCTGCTGCTGAGCGGCGGCTTCGGCCGCGCTTACGAGCGCACGCACAGCATGGCCTGGGCCGCCTGCGCGCTGGGCGTGTGGACCATCGTCGCCCCGTGGGTCGTGGCCGGGGACGTCAGCACCACCAGGTCGGAGGTCAGCAACATCATCGTGGGCGCCATCGGACTGCTGCTGGGGCTGGCGGCCAGCGCCCTCGCCGGCGATATGCGGCGCGGCGAGGAGCGCGGTGCTTCGATGTCGTACGGCGCCGGCCGGAGCTGACATCCCGCGGCGCCCACCGATCGGAGGGAACGACCTGAGTGACCCGGTACCCGGGCCTATCGCGCCCGGGTACCGGGTCGTCCGCGTACCTGGCACGGGGACGGAAACGCCGTGGTTGTGCGGAGTCCGTCGTAGGAGGACTGTGGGGGTGTACGGCTCATTTCGCCAAGCCTCCCTCTGGGGGCTGGGTGTCGACCGTACGCCGGGATGTGGCCCTGCGAGGTAGGAACCCGTGGACCTCGGTGACCGCTTCCACTGTCCCGGCCAGCGGGCCACCGGCCCGCGGAACGGATCGTCATGGCCTTCCCCGACGGCGGCTGGGCCGACGCCTCCACTGCAGCCCATCTCCAGCAGGCACTGCGCCGACACTGTGTGATCAACCAGGCGGTCGGCATCGTCATGGCCCAGCGGCACCGAACCAGTGCTCAGGCACGGGAGACGCTGCGCGCCACCGCCCGCGACCGCAGACTCACCTTCTTCGATGTGTGCACCGATCTGGTCGCAGGCTTCGGCAGACCGCCGCGGGACCCACCCGACCCCTCACCTCGCGGCCCCCGTCCGTAGCCGTCAGCTGTGATCGTCGGGCAGCGGGATTCCGGCGAGTGGTGCGGCGCGGGACAGGTGGGTGTCGGGGCCGAGCCATTCGCACACCAGGAGGCTGGCGTCGTCGTGGAGCCGGTCGTCGTGGTGCTTGAGGAGGGCGCGAATGAGGCGGCGCAGGGTCTCGGGGACGGAGAGCTGGTCGGCGTGGTGGCGGACGAGGAAGTCGATGAACCGGTGCACGCCGAACTCCCGTCCTTCGGCGGTACGGGCTTCTGTGATGCCGTCGGTGTACAGGACGAGCCGGTCGCCGGGCTGGAGCTGCTCGTGGCAGACGGTGGTGGGCAGGTGCAGGTCGGTGCCCATCGGGTGGGCGGGCGGGCACCGCAGGAGAGACGTCCATCGGCCGCCGCGGATCACGATGGGCGGACGGTGGCCGCGGTTGACCCAGGTCAGCATGCCGGTGGAGGTGTCGAGGTCGGCGAGGATGCCGGTGACGTAGCGGCTGGTCCCGAACTGTTCCAGCAGAACCTGTTCGACGGCGTCCCCGAGGGCGGACAGCGGGGTGTTCTGCCTGCGGTGGTTGCGGCAGGCGCCCAGGGCGAGGTTGGCGGTGATGCCGGCCGCGGTGTCGTGGCCCATCGCATCGAACATCGACAGGTGTACGACGTTGTCGGCAACGGCGTAGTCGTAGGCGTCGCCGCTGACCTCGTACGCGGGTTCCATCGCCGCGCCGATGACGACCCGGCCGTCGGCGTAGGTACGCGGCGGCATCAGGGTCCACTGCATCTCGGCGGCGACGTTCATCGGCCTCACTCGGCTGAAGCGGGCGTAGGAATCGCTGACGTCTCGTGTGCCGACGACGAGCAGGGCCACCAGGGACGCCAGCGCGTACATGTCCCGCCGCGTCTGCGCGTCGTCCCTCGGGGAGGTCACATGCAGCACGCCGAGCCGCTCCGCGCCGTCCAGCAGCGGCACCCACCAGCCGTGGGCGCCGGGGTGGACATCACCGGTGGCCATCGTGCGGCCGTACTGATAGGCGCGGCCCGCGACGGTGCCCTCCACGGTCAGCTCCGCGATCCCCTCGGGCGCGTCCTGGGCAGCGTCCAGGCCCTTGCCGGTGAGCAGGCGAAGGACGCTGCGTTGGAGATCACCGAGGTAGATCCGCACGTCACTGAATCCGGCGCGCGCGGCATTCTCGGCCACCAGCGAGGGCATGCGCTCGAACGACATCAGGTGGCTGCCGATCAGCAGATCGGCCAGCATGCTCTGCACCGCTTCTTCGTGATCCGCCACCACTGCCCTCATCTCCGCACGGCAATCGCGCAGCGAATACTCACCGATACCCGAGATACCCCGATATTCGCTTCTCTCCAGTACCCACCACGGCCCGCGCCAACATCTCGCTTCCGCTGGTGCGGGAACTGCGAGCCGGTGCCCGGCGGGCCACGGTGAACCGGGAGTGCGTCGACCAGCTGTCCGAAAGTCAGTCGGCAGAGGCGCGGGAACGGGGCGGCACACGGCGTTCGCCGAGGCCGAAAACCGGCCGACGTGTGTACCGATTTGCCTGACGTGCCTGATCAATTCAAGCCGTTGATTTGAGGCCTGCATGACAAAAATGAGTCCGCGATGTCAGTCTGCTCCGGGAATTCACAGCCCCCTCACAGATTCATCACCCCCCACCTCCTTCCACCCGCATGCCGTGCAGCGCCCCGGACCGGCGTACCCCGCCGGGCCGTCTCGTCCACGGCCCCCACCACGGGTCGGCCGTCGTACCGAAGGAGAACCTCCTTGCCCCTGCGACAGAACGCCCTCGTGCGCCCCAGACGCCTCACCGGCCTCGCTCTGGCGGCCGTCGGCTCCCTGCTCGCCCTCGCCGTCCCGGACTCCGCCACCGCGGCTCCGGCGCATCCGGCAAACGCGAAGATCACCGCCACGCCTCGGGCCGGCGCCGCCCAGCCCCCGCTGTCCCCCGCCCGCCGAACCGCCCTGATCAGGAGCGCCCGGTCCGAGGCGGCCGGAACCGCGCAGCGCATCGGCCTCGGCGCCAAGGAGAGGCTCGTCGTCAAGGACGTCACCAGGGACGCCGACGGCACCACGCACACCCGCTACGAACGCACCTTCGCCGGCCTGCCCGTCCTGGGCGGCGACTTGGTCGTGCACGACAACAGCGGCCGTACGACCGTCACCAGGGCCAACGCGGCGCAGCTGTCGCTGCCCTCGCTCAGCCCGAAGGTCACGGCCGCAGGCGCCGCCGCCAAGGCCCTCGCCGCCTCGAAGCACGATCAGGTCAGGGGCGCCAAGGTGGCCGACGCCTCTCGTGCCGTCGTCTGGGCCGGAACGGGCAAGCCCGTGCTGGCCTGGGAGACCGTCGTCGAAGGCGTCCAGAAGGACGGCACGCCCAGTGAGCTGCAGGTCGTCACCGATGCCGCCACCGGCAAGGAACTCCTGACTGCCGAGAAGGTGCACACCGGTTCCGGCACCGGCCAGTACGTGGGCACGGTCCCGCTCGGCACCACCCTGTCCGGGTCGACGTACCAGCTCGCAGACCCCGACCGCGCCGGCCACCGGACGTACGACCTGGGCCAGGGCACCTCGGGCACCGGCACCCTGTTCACCGACGACAACGATGTCTGGGGCAACGGTCTGCCGTCCGACCGCCAGACCGCAGGCGTCGACGTGGCCTTCGGCGCCGCGGCCACCTGGGACTTCTACAAGGAGGCCTACGGCCGCAACGGCATCCGCAACGACGGGGTCGCCGCCTACAGCCGCGCCCACTACGGCAGCAACTACGTCAACGCCTTCTGGCAGGACTCCTGCTTCTGCATGACGTACGGCGACGGCTCGGGCAACACCCACCCGCTGACCGCGCTCGACGTGGCCGCCCACGAGATGAGCCACGGGGTCACCGCCGCCACCGCGGGTCTGGTCTACTCGGGGGAGTCCGGCGGCCTGAACGAGGCGACCTCCGACATCTTCGCGGCGGCCGTCGAGTTCCACGCCAACCTCGCAGCCGACCCCGGTGACTACCTCGTCGGCGAGAAGATCGACATCAACGGCGACGGCACGCCCCTGCGTTACATGGACAAACCCTCCAAGGACGGCTCCTCCCGCGACAGTTGGAGCTCCACCCTGGGCGGCGTCGACGTCCACTACTCCTCCGGGCCGGCGAACCACTTCTTCTACCTGCTCTCCGAGGGCAGCGGCGCCAAGACCGTCAACGGCGTCTCGTACGACAGCCCGACCTACGACGGTCAGGCCGTCAGCGGCATCGGCATCGAGAACGCGGCCGCGATCTGGTACCGGGCGCTGACGACGTACATGACCTCGACGACGAACTACGCGGGCGCCCGCACCGCCACCCTGGCGGCCGCCGCGGACCTGTTCGGCGCCTACAGCCCGACCTACCTCGCCGTCGCCGACGCCTGGGCCGCGATCAACGTCGGCAACCGCATCGCCCTCGGCGTGAACCTCGCGCCGGTGGCGGACCAGATCAGCGGCGTCAACCAGGTCGTCAGCCTGCAGCTGGACGCCTACACCACCAACACCGGCGCCTCGCTGACCTATGAGGCCACCGGCCTGCCGGACGGGCTGACCATCAGTCCGAGCGGTCTGATCAGCGGCACCCCGACCACACTCGGCACCGGCGATGTCACGATCAAGGTCACCGACAGCACGGGAGCGACCGCCTCGGTCGGCTTCAGCTGGCAGATCGCCTACGTCTACGCCAACGCCTCCCGAGTCGACATCCCCGACAACGGGGCCGCCGTGGAGTCCCCCGTGACCATCACGGACCGCGACGGCAACGCCTCCACGACCACCAAGGTCTACGTCGACATCGTCCACACCTACCGCGGAGACCTGACCGTCGACCTCGTCGGCCCCGACGGCACCGTCTACTCCCTGCTCAACCGCAGCGGAGGCTCCGCCGACAACGTCGACCAGACCTTCACGGTCGACGCCTCCGCACAACCGCTCAACGGCACCTGGAAGTTGCGCGTACAGGACCGGGCGTCCATCGACGTCGGATACATCGCTCGCTGGCAGCTCACCCCCTGACGCGGCGCCACCGGCACCACCGGAACCCCGCTGCCCGGGCCCCGAGGGGCCCGGGCAGCGGGGTTCCGCAAAACCCAGTTCCATCCGGACCGTGGCGTATGAATACTGGCTGTCGTCTCA
Organism: Streptomyces sp. NPDC102270; assembly: GCF_044766405.1. NCBI lineage: Bacteria > Bacillati > Actinomycetota > Actinomycetes > Kitasatosporales > Streptomycetaceae > Streptomyces > Streptomyces sp. NPDC102270. The sequence goes on from NZ_JBIWLX010000010.1 coordinate 6,866, forward strand.
GTTGATCCGGCTGCTTCGGGCGTTTCGCATGGGGCTGGTGGGAGGACCTGCGGGAGTGACCATGCACGATGACCAAGTGGACGTGACGCCCGAGATGGTCGCGGCCTTGATCCAGGAACAGTTCCCTCGGTGGAGCGGCAAGGCGATCCGACTCGTACCGTCGACCGGGACGGTCAACGCCATCTTCCGTATCGGGGAGGACCTCTCTGCGCGTTTCCCTCTGCGCCCGGCCGACGCTGCCGAGACGTCGACGGTTCTGGAACAGGAAGCCCGGGCGAGCGCGGAGCTGGCAAAGGTGTCTCCGTTCCCCGTCCCGGAACCCGTCGCCCTGGGAAAGCCCGGAGCGGGTTACCCCATGCCGTGGTCGGTCCAGACATGGCTGCCGGGAACGGTCGCCACTGATGGCGATCCGAGCGGGTCGGACGCCTTTGCCGAGGACCTCGCGGCATTCATCGCAGCCCTGCGAGGCGTTGACACGGGGGGTCGGCTCTTCAGTGGCGAAAATCGTGGCGGTGTTCTCGCGCACCACGACGATTGGATGGCGGAGTGCTTCGAGGAGAGTGAGGGGCTGCTCGACGTGCCCCGGATGCGCCGATTGTGGAGCCGTTTCCGGGAGTTGCCCCGCACGGGTGCCGACGTGATGAGCCATGGTGACTTGATTCCCGGCAATGTACTGGTCGCGGGAGACCGGCTCAGCGGCGTACTCGACACCGGCGGTTTCGGCCCGGCCGATCCCGCGCTGGATCTCGTCAGCGCCTGGCACCTCCTGCAGCCGGGCCCGCGGGGACTGCTCCGGCGGACACTGGCCTGTGACGACTTGGAGTGGGAGCGCGGCAAGGCGTGGGCGTTCGAACAGGCGATGGGTGTTGTCTGGTACTACCTCGAAAGCAATCCGACGATGAGTGCAATGGGGCGCCGGACGCTCGACCGCATCCTGGAGTCGATGGAGTGATCTACGCGAGCGAGGGCCACCGAGCTGCGGCCCACGCCAGCCATCCTGACCACCCGGGAGGCGGACCTCCTACCTCATGTCCATCCAGTTCCGTGGGGTCGGGCTCCTCGAACAGCGTCCTCCAGTGCAAGAGGTCCGCCTCGCTCATCACGAAGGTCTGATCAGGGGCGGTCGACCGGCGATGGGCGATCCGAGCACGTTGGGTCTCATGGTCCACCGGCACGTACACGAGTTGACAGGACGCGCCCACAGACACCACCAACCAGCGGATCGCGGACCTCTCGTCACGAGACCAGCATCCGAAATCCAGGACCACGTTCGTTCCCGGCTTCAGCGCCTCGAGACCCAGCCACAGCAGCCGTCCTTCCAGCACATCGCGCTTCCCGGCCGGCTGCGGATCACCGAACAGCGGGAGCATCCACTCGTCAGGCGTCAGGCGTCAGGCGTCAGGCGTCAGCCGCAGCGCGCTGTGCTCCGCGGCCAACTGTCGAGCCCTCGTGGTCTTTCCGGCCCCGGGCAGGCCGACCGTCAGGAACAACGTCGACACCCCGAGATCCTGTCACGGAGTCCAGGTGGCGGCCCTCAGTCGATACAGAACTCGTTGCCCTCGATGTCCAGCATCGGGATGCAGGAGTCGTTGCCGTCGTACAGCGTTCGCACGTGTACCGCGCCGAGCGGGACCAGCCGTTCGCATTCGGCCTCAAGCGCGGCGAGGCGCTCTTCCCCCACGAGTCCGGTGCCGACTCGTACATCGAGATGCACCCGGTTCTTGGCGGCCTTCCCCTCAGGGACGCGCTGGAAGTACAGCCGTGGGCCCACGCCTGAGGGATCAACGCAGGCGAACCAGGAATCGCGCTGCTCAGGCGGCTGCGAGCCCTTGAAATCGTCCCAAGTGGCAAACCCCTCCGGCGGCGGCGGTACGACGTACCCCAGCACCTCGCACCAGAAACGAGCGAGACGCTCGGGTTCTGCGCAGTCGAAGGTGACCTGGAACTTCTTGATCGACGTCATCGGTCCACCATATTGGCGCCTCACTGACGCTCAACCCCATGCAGTACCGTCGCTGGCGTGTCCATGCCGCCATCGCCATCGCCACCACCCCCATCGCCCCGCGTCGGTCTGGTGATCGGGATCGCGGGCGCGGCCTTCGTGGTCGTCCTGGCGATCCTGTTGACGCTGGTGGTGATCGGAGTGAAGACCGAAAGCGGTTTTCCCGAGGCCCACTTCGCGCTGGTTCTGCCCAGGACGCTCCTCGACGGCCGTTATGAACTCGCCAGGGATCTCTCCGGCTCCGTGGGCCGGAGGATCGAGAAGGAATCGACCGGTATCCGGGATGCCAAGATCACTCATGGTGTCGTGGGGGAGTACAGCCTGGGCGGCGACCCGGCCAAGGGCGCGTTGGTGATCACAGGCTTCTACGGCCGGTTCGAGCACCAGGCCAGGACCCGTGCCGAGGCGTTGAAGCGCGACGGTGAGGCCGGCGGCGCGACGGTATCCGTACCACCGAGGGACGTCACCCCGGCGGGGTCGGCCGTCAGGATCAGCTGCGAGGTGCTCACGCGGAAGCGGCCCGCCCTGACGATCACCTATCCGGTCTGCGCCTGGGCGGACGGCAACACCTCGGCCCTGGTGGCCGAGATGACCTTCGGTGCCGTGAACGCCGACCTCGACCTTAGGTCGGCCGCCAGGACCACGCTCCGGGTCCGCTCCGAGACTCTGAAGCCGATCAAATGACCGGGAGAGCATCGCCTTCCGCTCGGCAGGGCCGGTCACCTCGCGGCGAGAGGGCCATCCGTGGAGTCGGTGAGATGTTGTCGGACCAGTGACGATTTCGCGGGCATAGATCACGTCAGCGGGATGCTGAAGTGGATGCCAGGGCCGCTGTCGCCGAGGTGGTCGACCACATGGTCGCCTCCCTCGTCCTCCGCCGGCTCGGTCGAGTGGTTGAACAGGTTGTCCGATCGGAAGGAAGCCGTCCATGGACGAGCAGGACGAGCACTTCGACGTCGTCGTACTCGGCGCGGGCCCCGGCGGGTACGTCGCCGCCATCAGGGCCGCCCAACTGGGCAAGCGCGTCGCGGTGGTCGAGGAGAAGTACTGGGGTGGTGTCTGTCTGAACGTGGGCTGTATCCCCACCAAGGCCCTGCTGCGCAACGCCGAGCTCGCGCACATCTTCACGCGCGAGGCGAAGACCTTCGGCATCAAGGTGGACGGGGAGGTCTCCTTCGACTACGGGGAGGCTTTCCGGCGCAGCCGGAAGGTCGCGGACGGCCGGGTCAAGGGCGTCCACTACCTGATGAAGAAGAACAAGATCACGGAGATCAACGGCCGTGGCACGTTCCTCGACCCGCACACCCTCCAGGTGGCCGACTACGACGGCAACACCCGCACCATCGGCTTCGACCACTGCATCATCGCCACCGGCGCCACCCCCAAACTGCTGCCGGGCACCCGCCGCACCTCGCGCGTGGTGACGTTCGAGGAGCAGATCCTGGCCGAGGACCTGCCGCAGTCCATCGTGATCGCGGGCGCCGGCGCGATCGGCATCGAGTTCGCCTACGTGCTGCACAACTACGGCGTGAAGGTGACGATCGTCGAGTTCCTGGACCGGGTCGCACCGCTGGAGGACGCCGAGGTCTCGGCCGAACTGGCCAAGCAGTACCGGAGGCTGGGCATCGACGTGCTCACCTCGACCCGGGTCGAGTCGATCGACGAGTCCGGCCCGCAGGTCCGCGTCACGGTCACCGGCAAGGACGGCGCTCAGAAGGTGCTGGAGGCCGACAAGGTCCTGCAGGCGATCGGCTTCGCCCCGAACGTCACCGGCTACGGCCTGGAGAAGACCGACGTGACCGTCACCGAGCGCGGCGCGATCGACGTCGACGGCCGCTGCCGCACCTCCGTCCCGCACATCTACGCCATCGGTGACGTCACCGCGAAGCTGATGCTGGCGCACGCCGCCGAGTCGATGGGCATGGTCGCCGCCGAGACGCTCGCGGACGCCGAGACCATGGAACTCGACTACGTCATGATCCCGCGCGCCACGTTCTGCCAGCCGCAGATCGCGAGCTTCGGTTACACCGAGGCGCAGGCCCGGGAGAAGGGCTTCGACGTCCAGGTCGCCAAGTTCCCGTTCACCGCGAACGGCAAGGCGCAGGGCCTGGGCGACGCGACCGGCTTCGTGAAGCTGATCAGCGACGGCAAGTACGGCGAACTCCTCGGCGGACACCTCATCGGCCCGGACGTCACCGAACTCCTGCCCGAACTGACCCTGGCCCAGCAGTGGGACCTGACCGTCCACGAGGTCGCCCGCAACGTCCACGCCCACCCGACGCTGGGCGAGGCGGTCAAGGAAGCCGTCCACGGGCTCGCCGGCCACATGATCAACATGTAGGGGCGCTGCGCCCTTTGCGGGCCACGCAGGAGAGGGCGCTCTTCTCCGACAGACGGGGCCACGGGGCGGATGGTCCGCCAGGCGGGGGCTCCTACCGGTAACTGACCTGTATCCGGCCTGTGTTGGGCGTGTCGCCGACGGCGGTGAGCCCGAGCCGGTTGGAGGCTGGAAGCATGACCGACCCGACTCAGGACCCCCGCTTCCTCCAGGACCCGTACCCCGTCTACGCGGCCATGCGGTCCAGTTGCCCGGTGCAGTCTCTCCCCGCCGAGTCGGGCGGCCGCGCCGGCTACCTGGTCACCGGATACGCGGAGGCCAGGGAAGCCCTCGGCGACCCCCGGCTCTCGAAGGACACGGCCGTCTTCTTCGCGGACAAGGCGTCACGGCGCCGTCTGCACTCCGCGGTGGCGCACACCATGCTGGCCAGCGACCCACCCCGGCACACCCGGCTGCGCAAGCTGGTGACCAAGGCGTTCACCGCCAAAGCCGTCGCACAGCTGCGTCCGTTCATCGCCCGCCTCACCGAAGAGCTGCTGGACCAGTGGCCCGTCGGAGAGCAGGTCGACTTCGTGACCGGCCTGGCGGTGCCGCTGCCCGTCGTCGTGATCTGTGAGCTGCTGGGCGTCCCCGAGGCAGACCGGCCCGACGTGCGGCGCTGGTCCGGAGAGCTGTTCGCGGCAGGCAGGCCGGACGTCATCGACGCGGCCTCGCACTCCATGGCCGACTACATGACGGGCCTGATCGCGGCCAAGCGCCTGCACCCCGGTGACTCTCTTCTCGACCGGCTCATCGCGGCTCGCGACGGAGCCGAGCAGCTGAGCGAGGAGGAACTCGTCTCTCTGGCCGTGCTGTTGCTCGTGGCCGGACACGAGACCACGACCAACTTCCTCGGCAACGCCGCACTGGCGTTGCTGCGGAGCCCGGCCGAGTTGCACCGCCTCGAGCAGAATCCGGACGACGTGCCGGCCGTGCTGGACGAACTGCTCCGGTTCGATTCCCCGGTCAGTACGGCCACCTTCCGGTTCACCACCGAGGCCGTCACACTCGGCGGTACCGACATCCCGCCCGGTGCCCCCGTATGGGTCGCTCTCGGCGCGGCCAACCGCGACCCCGAACGGTTCCCTTCGCCGGACCTCCTCGACCTGGACCGGGACGCCTCCGCGCATCTCGGCTTCGGCCACGGCATCCACCGCTGTGTCGGCGCGCCCCTGGCGAAGGCCGAGGCGGAGATCGCCCTGCGAGCGGTACTGACCCGGTTTCCCGGCATCCGACTTGCCGTACCGCCTGATCAACTGCGGTGGCGGCACACTCGTCTCGTTCGCGGCCTCGCATCGCTTCCTGTCCTGGTGTGACCTGCAGGGCTTCATGGACCAGCAACTGCCGTGTAACCGCGGGCACCGCCGGATAAGATCTCCGCATGGCCCTGACCTTCGACGACGTGGACCGGTTCGAGGCGGCCAGGCCGCGTCTCGAGGCCATCGCCTATCGCATGCTCGGCTCCTCGAGCGAGGCCGAGGACGCCGTGCAGGAGACCTATCTGCGATGGCAGGCCGCCGATGCCGAGCGCATCGAGGTGCCCGAGGCATGGCTGACCAAGGTGCTCACCAACCTCTGCCTCAACCAGCTCACATCGGCCCGTGCGCGCCGCGAGACCTATGTCGGCCAGTGGCTGCCCGAACCGTTGCTCGACGGGGACCCGATGCTGGGCCCCGCGGAGACGGCCGAGCAGCGCGAGTCGGTGTCGTACGCCGTGATGGTTCTTCTGGAGCGCCTCTCGCCGAACGAGCGCGCGGTGTACGTGCTGCGCGAGGCGTTCGCGTACTCCCACCGGGAGATCGCCGAGATCCTGGACCTCAGCGAGGCGGCCAGCCAGCAGATCTTCCATCGCGCGAAGAAGCATGTGGCGCAGGACAGGGCACGCGTCGAGATCGACGAGGCGGCCGCGCGCCGGATCGTCGAGGAGTTCCTCGCCGCGGCGACCAGTGGGGAGACCCAGCCGCTGATCAAGCTGCTCACCTCTGACGCCATCGCGGTGGGCGACGGCGGCGGGAAGGTGCCGGCCCGGGCCAGTGCCTTCGAGGGCGCACGCACGGTGGCGAAGTTCCTGCGCGGGCTGTTCAAGCCGGCCCAGGCCAAGCGGGATCTGATCGGCGGCTCGCCCGACCTCTACGCCGCCACGGCCAACGGCGAGCCCGCGGTCGTCGTGGTGGTCGACGGGCGGGTCGTCGGCATCATGTGTCTGGAGCGGACGCAGGAGGGGATCGTCGCGGTCCGCAGCCAGGTCAACCCGGACAAGCTGGAGCGGGCTGCACAGCGCTGGGCGGCGGGCGATTTCGGTCCTCCGGTCGTGACCGAAGCCCTCTGATCCCTCATATGACGCAAGTCACTCCATTCTTCTGTCAGGTATCGGCGGGCTGTCCGGTTCAAGGGGCGTGACCGGGCCAGAAGGCGCCGGGACCCGCGCAGACAGGAGCAGGAAGATGCAGCACCGGATCATCGTTCTCGGCGCCGGCTACTCCGGGGCGATCGCGGCAGGCCGACTGGCCAAGCGGTTGCGCCGGGAGGACGTCGCCATCACCCTCGTCAACGCCGAGCCCGATTTCGTCGAGCGGGTCCGGATGCACCAGCTGGCCGTGGGGCAGGAGCTCGCACCGCGTCCGCTGCGCGAGATGTTCGCGGGCACGGGCGTCGAGGTGGAGCTCGCGAAGGTCACGTCGATCGACGTGGACCGCAAGACGGTCGCGGTGCAGAGCACGGAGGGCACCGCCGAACTGGCGTACGACACCCTCGTCTACGCCCTCGGCAGCGGCGGGAACGACCACGGCGTCCCGGGTGTCGCCGAGTACGCCCACCAGATCGCGAGCCGCCCCGGCGCGCTGCGGCTGCGTGAGCGCCTGGCAGGGCTCGCCGAGGGCGAGACCGTCCTCGTCGTGGGTGGTGGTCTGACCGGTCTGGAGTTCGTGACGGAGCTGGCCGAGGCCCGCCCGGACCTCGATGTCACCCTGGCCACACGCGCCGAACTGGGCGACTGGCTCTCCCCGAAGGGTCGCGCGCACCTGCGCAAGGTCATCGACGGGCTCGGGATCACGGTGTACGAGAACGCCGCGGTGACCGCCGTCGGGGCGGACCGTGTCACGACCGCTGACGGCCGGACCTTCCCGGCTGCCGTCACCGTCTGGACGACGGGTTTCGCCGTCCACCCGCTGGCCGCTGCCACCGGCCTGGAACTCGCGGACAGCGGCCGCATCGTGGTCGACGCGACGATGCGCTCGGTCTCGCACCCGGACGTGTACGCGATCGGCGACGCCGGCCATGCGCTGGGCGCGGGCGACAAGCCCCTGCGCATGTCCTGCGCCTCGGGTACTCCCATGGCCTGGCAGGCCGCCGACTCCATCGCCGCCCGCCTGACCGACGGCAAGCTGCCGAACGCCCCGCTGCGCTACTTCAACCAGTGCATCTCGCTGGGGCGAAAGGACGGCCTGATCCAGTTCGTCACCGCCGACGACCGCGCCGTGGACCACGCCCTGACCGGCCGCTTCGCGGCTCGCTACAAGGAGTTGGTCTGCAAGGGCGCGGTCTGGGGTGTGGCCAACCCGACGCTGGGCATTCCGGTGCGACGGCGGCGAGCGGTGGCCGAGCGCGCGGGTTCCAAGGCGACCGCACGCATGGCGGCGTGAACCACGTGGCGCCGCGCGGCACGGAGGGCCCGGACCGCCGCGGTGTCCTCCGCGGCCGGTCGTCGTCAGGTGGTGAGCAGGTCGGCGACCCGAGCGATCATCTGGCTCTCACCGCCGTCGCGGGCGGTCGTCGGGTGGTAGGCGAGGACGAAGCGGCGCTGCTGGTCGCGAGTGGAGAAGGCGGCGTTCTTGTAGCCGTATGTCTCCCCGGTCTTGCCCCAGAGGGTGACGCCGTTGACAGTGGCCTGCTGCAGTCCGGTGCTGTAGCGGGCTGGGGAGCCGTCCAGCATCCGTACCTCGTCGGGCGGCAGGGTGAACATCAGCTGAAGCAGCTCCGGCGGCAGCAACTCGCCGGAGAACAGCGCGGAGAGCATGCGGTCCAGATCGTCCGTGGTGGAGATCATGTCGCCCTCGCCCCGGCTGGACGACTGGTCGTACGTGGTGATGTCCCGCAGGCTGCCGTCGGCCATTGTCAGGTAACCGTGCACGTGCCGGCCGTGGATGCGCGGGTCGTCGCCCGGTACGACCGTACGCGCCAGGCCCAGTGGACGCAGGATGCGGGCCGCGACGGCCTCCCCGTACGAGCGGCCGGTCAGCCTTTCGATGATCAGCGCGGCGAGTACGTAGTTGATGCCGCGGTACTCCTGCCGGGTGCCGGGGGTGAACTTCAGCGGTCCGTGGGTCGCCGTCGCCACCCACTCCCGCGGTGTCCAGTGGTCGAAGCGGTGGCGGAACACCTCCTCCGCGGTGTGCGGGTCCGGAATGCCGACGCGGTCGGGCAGCCCGCTGGTGTGGTTCAGCAGGTGCGCCAGGGTGACAGCCGCGAACCGGGCCGGCAGCAGCCCCGGCAGGACGTGGCGTACCGGCGCGTCCAGGGTGATCCGTCGCTCCGCCACCAGTTGCAGCACCACCGTGGCGACGAAGGCCTTGGTGATGCTGCCGATCCGGACCCTGTCGTCCGCTGACACCGGACGCTGCGTTCGGATGTCGGCCACTCCGGAGGTTCCTCGCCAGTGGCCGGCAGTGCCGCCGACGCGCAGCTGGGCCGCGGTCGACGGCGGGTGCTCCAGGTCGTCGATCGCCGCCTGCAGAGCGGCGGGGTCCAGGGGCGGGAGCGGCACGGGTAAGGCGGCGGTCGCCCGCTGCACGGGCAGTACCGCGGGGGCGGCCAGCGCGGCCGCCCCCGACACGGCGACGCTCACAAACGACCTGCGGGAGATGCGGGTTGGGGTCATACGCGACATCCTGCCCGCGGGCACGGACCCCCGACATCGGGGTCCTCCCGGAGTGATCCCGGATCACACCCTGACCCGCCCTCCGAGGCTCGCCGGGCGCCGTGGGCGGATCGGGCGAGCCTCGGAGGGAGAGGCTGGATCAGGTGGTGCAGGCGGTGCCGTTCAGGGTGAAGGCGGAGGGCTTGGCGAAGGTTCCGCTGGAGGTGCCCTGGAACCCGAAGGTCGCCTGGCCGCCGGGCGCCAGCTCGCTGTTGTGGCTCACATTGCTCGCTGTGACCGCTCCGGACGACCCGGAGAGGCTCGCGTTCCAGGCGTTGGTGATCTGCTGCCCGGAGGGCAGGGTGAACGCGAGCTTCCAGCCGCTGACGGGGGAGGTGCCGGTGTTGGTGATGGTGACGTCGGCGGTGAAGCCGCCCTGCCAGGCGTTCGCCCCGTACGCCACCTTGCAGGCCGTGGCGCCGCCCGGGGTGCCCGGGTCACTGGAGGAGCCCTTGTTGACGGTGGAGGAGAACGAGGTCACGGCGAGCCCGGCGCCGTTCTGCCAGGGTTCGAAACCGGCCTGAACACTCGTCAGGTACCAGTTGTTCTGCGCGAGTCCGCGGGAGACGGCCTGGCGGGCGAAGTCCATGACGTCGAAGTTCCAGCTGCTGATCGCCGACGGCGCGACGAAGGACAGGACGTCGTTCGTGCCGTTGCTGCCGGACCACACCTGCCAGGTGCGCCCGCCCACGTTGGCGTTGCCGACCGGGGAGCCGATGGGCTGGACGGATCCGACCCTGTTGAACCAGATCATGATCTCGGTCCGGTTCACGCCGTCGGTGCGGGGCGTGGGGTCGAGCCAGATGTCGTACGCGGCGTCGTACACCGCGTTGTTGACGTAGTTGAAGGAGATGCTCGACGGCGCGGTGGAGATGGCGCTGAGCTGAGCGGGAAGCTGGGTGCCGGGAGAGCAGTTGGTGTAGTGGCAGCCGTTGAAGAGGGACGGATACGACTTCGGGGCGCCGTTCGTCGGGACGGATCCGTCGGCCTGGGTGATCCTGAACCCCGAGTCGGTCGCCGTGATGCACTGGGTCGCGCTGGTGCCCCAGCGGTTGTTCTGGACCACGTACCGGCCCTGGATGGTCGTCGAACCGAAGGCCTCGCAGACTGTGGTGTCGGCCTGCGCGAGGGGGGCGGTGGTCAGCAGCGCGGCGAGCGAGACGAGCGAGGTGAGCAGCGCGCCGAGCAGGCCACGCGCGCGGCGGGCATGGTGCGGTGAAGGACGCATGCGGATCCTCTTCAGGCGTGGGGGAGGGGGTGACGGGGAGACGTTCCCGTGCCCTAATGAATGGGAGCGCTCCCAATGCTGGTTTCGGCAGGACTGTAGAGAATGGGCAGGAACATGACAAGACTGAGAGCAGGAACTCGTTGAACCGATCGTGACGGCCTGCGTCAGGTCGACTCGCGGACCACCAGTTCCGTACGGAGGATGACGTGACGCCAGGCCACGGCACCCTCCTCCATCTCCTCCAGGAGCAGTCGGATCATGGCCCGCCCGACCTCCTCGATCGGCTGACGCACGGTGGTCAGCCGCGGTTCGGTCCGCTGAGCGAGCGGAAAGTCGTCGAAGCCGATCACGGCGACGTCCTCGGGCACCCGGCGTCCGGCCGCGCGCAGGGCCTCCAGGGCTCCCGCGGCCGTGGTGTCCGACGCGGCGAGGACGCCGTCGATGTCCGGATGCCGTTCGAGGAGCTCGGCCATGGCACGACGCCCGCTCTCCGCCGTGAAGTCGCTTTCGGCTACGCGGGTCCGCTCGGCCTTCAGGCCCGCCAGCGCCAGCGCCTCTTCGTAGCCGCGCAGCCGGCACTGTGCGGCGTGCAGGTCGAGCGGCCCGGTGATGGTGGCGATGACCCTGCGGCCCCGCTGCACAAGGTGGGAGACGGCACTGCGCGCACCGCCGACGTTGTCCATGTCGACGTAGCTGACGTACTCGTCACCGGAGCGGCGCCCCAGCAGCACGGTCGGCAACCGGGCCTCGGCGAGCATGTCCGGCAGCGGATCACCGGCGTGTACGGACATCAGCAGGACGCCGTCGACCCGGCCGCCGCGCGCGTACTCGAGGAAGCGCTGCCGTTCGGCGTCCGAGCGCACCAGGGTCAGCATCAGCTGCATTCCGGTGTCGGTCAGGGCGTCCCCGAGCGAGGTGACGATCTCGGAGAAGAAGGGCTCCGCGAACTGCCGCCAGTCCGGCTCCGTCATGACCAGGGCGACGGCGTCGGCCCGCCGCCCGGCCAGGGAGCGGGCCGCGAGGTTGGGCACGTAACCGAGTTCGTCGATGGCCTGCTGCACGGCACGACGTGTCGACTCCTTCACGCCCGCCGCGTTGTTGATGACGCGGGAGACCGTGCCCCGTCCCACCCGCGCGTGGGCGGCCACCTCCTCCAGCGTCGGTGCCCCCGGGCGTCGTCTGCCCATGCGACCTCCCCCAAGAGATCACCGATCTTACCGGCGGGAGGGGATCGCGCACACGACTTCACCAGGGGGAGCGGCTGTGAACGGCCGCTGTGCCGCCCGTTGTTGGGAGCGCTCCCGAACGGGGTGAGGGCTCGGTTCCGGCCCCACAAGGAGCGCCGTCACCGCGTCGGGGGGGGCCCCCCCCCCCCGGGCCCGGGGGGCGGGGGGGGGGGGGGGGGCGGGCGGGGGGGGGGGCGGGGGCGCGGCCCCCCCCCCCCCCCCCCCCCCCCCCCCCCCCCCCCCCCCCCCCCCCCCCCCCCCCCCCCCCCCCCCCCCCCCCCCGGGGCCGCGTTCAGGCAGTGGTGATACGGGCGTTGACCTTCCGCATCCAGTCCCGGTCGGTGTGCCACATGGGGTCCTGCGGGGCCGCGTTCGAGGTCAGGACGACGCCCTGGAAGCCTGCCGTGAGGCAACGGTCGACGACGAACTCGGCGATGTCCTTGCCGAGGGCGTCCTCCTCGAAGCGCGTCAGCAGCGGGGTGTAGCCCACGACGCCCTCACCGAGGACGGCGGGGATGCCGCGGCGGCGGGCGAACTCGGCGACGGAGTCGACCCATTGGGCCAGGGTCTCCCGCATGGACTGCCGGTGCGCCGGATAGTTCTCGTAGAGCCACAGGTCCCAGCGGTCCGGGTCGACCCAGTCGTGTGCGTAGAACAGTTCGCGCGGGATGCCGGTGGCGGCCAGCCGCCAGGGCTCGTCCGGCTGGTAGTCGTCGAAGGCGGGCGCGTCGGGCCGCAGCATGGCGGCCAGTTCGGGGGTCGGCCAAGTGGCCGTCGCGGGTGCCGCCTCGGTGCCGTGGCCGAGTCCGACCGCCTCGTACAGCGCGCCGAGCACGCCGTAGACGTAGAAGTGGAAGTGCGCGATCTGCGCCTGCTCCGGCAGGTCGTCGAGTTCGCCGGGCCAGGGCTCGCCCAGGGAGTAGGTGACGGGGATGTCCGGGTGGCGTGCCTGCAGGAGCTTCACGGCGCGCTCGAGGGGCCGCGCAGCCGGGCGTAGTGGCCGGGGGTGCCGTCCGTCGGCACCAGGTCGCAGTTGTCGACCTCGTTGTGCACTTCGACGTAGGCGACGGGGCCGGCCAGTCCGCGCTCGGTGAGGAAGTCCAGCAGGCCGGCGAGGGCTTCGGCCACCGCTTCCGCGCGGTCGGGGCCGGGGACCTCGGCCAGGGCGCGGTGCCAGGCGTCGGTGTCGGCGAAGCTGGGGGACTGCTGGTACTCCCACGAGGAGACGATCACCTTGCAGTCGTGGCGGGCGGCCGCTTCGAACAGCTCGACGAGCCTCTGGAGGCCGTCCAGCGGGTAGCCGCCGCGCACGTCGTACCACCGGGTGCGCTGCCCGAACTGCTCGCCCAGACCGCGGACCTGGATGGACTCCGGGGAGGGGACGCGTCCGGAGAACAGCAGGAAGGGCATGGCGCAGATGCGCACGGTGTTGAAGCCGCGGTCCACCGTCTCGGCGAAGGCGCGGTCGAGGTCGGCGAACGGCTCGCCGGGTCCTGCCTGTGTGTACCAGCTGAAGTCCCACAGGGTGATGGCGAGCCGGCCCGTGGGCTCGCTCGCGGTGGCTTGCTGCTGTGTGGCGGTCATGAGGTCACCCGTCGTTCGTGTGCGATAGGACGCCGTCGGCGGCTCGACGGAACGCATCCCGGCAAGCACGAGGGCGCCAACTCCCCTTTCGCGCTTCCGCGTCCGGGGCACTGCGGCCGGGCCACCGTCCGACGATCGCCGTGCGGGTCTTCCGCCGGGCGAGCTACACCGACTACACGGCCGCCACCGCGCAGCCGGTCACCGACGACCACGAGCTGCCCTACAAACCCGTCGACCACTGGCCCTACGCGGGGCTGACCCGGGCGGCCCGGATCGAGGCGGTTCCGCAGGTCACCATCGCCAAACTGCTGGTGAGAGCCGCGAACGGGCGTCTCGAGACCCACGCGGTCGTCGAGAACCACAGCGCCCGGGACTTCGAAGGCCGACTCACCCTGGATCCCGGCCACGGAAGCGGCGCCCGGCCCACCGTGGTCGCGGCCCGGATCGCCGCCCGGTCCGCGGGCGTCGTACGCGTCTCGCTCCAGGTCCCCGACGCCCCGCGATGGAGCCCGGCCTCACCGCACACGCTCACCGCCCGGGCCACCCTGACCGCCGGCCGGGCCTCGGGCGCGCGCGTGGACACGCTGTCCACCGTGTACGGCATGCGCGAACTGACCATCGCCGACGCCCAGTTGCGGCTGAACGGCAAGCCACTGTTCCTCAAGGGCCTCAACTGGCACGAGGAGACAGCCGCACACGGCAGGGCGATGACACCGGCCGAGTACGACCGGGAGCTGGGCCATGTGACGGCGGTGGGCGCCAACTTCATCCGCAACTGCGTCTACAACCGCCATCCGTACGTGTACGACTGGGCGGACGAGCACGGCGTGCTGGTGATGGACGACATCGACACCATGTGGCTCAACACCGCCCAGGAGCGGCTGCAGACCGAGTGCTACGGCCTCGCCCGCGCCCTGGCCCTGACCATGGCGTGGAACCAGCACAACTACCCCTCGGTGATCCTCTGGGGACTGCAGAACGAGTCGGAGATCGACGCGAACGGCGCCCCCGTCTACCGTGCCTGGCTCGCCGACCTCAGGCGGCCGTGAACGCGGTCGACCTCACCGCCCGCCCCGTGACCTGGGCCTCCAACACCAGCAACGACCCCGCCTTCGACCTCGCCGACGTGATCGGGTTCAACGAGTACTTCGGCTACTTCTACGGCAAGGACGCCGACCTCGGTCCCACCCTGGACGCGGTCCACGCGAAGTATCCCGACCAGCCGATCCTGATCACCGAGAACGGCACCTGGGCCGTGGCCGGCACCCATGGCGCCGCCACGACACAGGGCACGGAGGAGTGGCAGGCGGCGAGCTTCACCGCCCACTGGGAACAGGTGACCGCGCGCAGCGCGTTCGTGGCCGGGTTCACCTACTGGGTGCTCAAGGACTACAAGGAGCGGGCCGGGTACAACCAGGACTACAACGGGATCTCCGTGATGGGCCTGCTGACCTTCGCGGAGGAGCGGCCCAAGCTGGTCTACGACGCCTTCCGGAAGGCGGCCGTGTCTCACCCCTTGACACTGCCCTCGGTCAGACCGCTGCGCCAGAAGCGCTGCAGGGCGACCATGGCGATCATCAGCGGGACGACGGAGACGAAGGCACCTGAGACGGTCAGCTGGTAGAGCTGCGGTTGGCGGTCGGCGAAGGACTGCCACGAGGTCAGACCGAGCGTGATGGGGTACAGCTTGGAGTCGGACAGCATGACCAGCGGCAGGAAATAGTTGTTCCAGATGCCCACGAACTGGAAGAGGAAGATCGTCACCAGTGCGGGCGTCATGATGCGCAGAACGACGACCGTGAAGATGCGGATCTCTCCCGCGCCGTCGATGCGGGCCGCCTCCAGCAGCTCGTCCGGTATGGATGCCGCGGCGTAGATCCGGCACAGGTACACGCCGAAGGGACTGACGAAGCTCGGCAGCAGCACGGCCCAGTAGGTGTTGGCCAGGCCTGCCTTGCTGAACAGCAGGTACATGGGCAGCGCCAGCGCCGTGGCAGGGATCAGGACGCCACCCAGCACGATGTTGAAGATCGTGTCGCGGCCGGCGAAGGAGAACTTGGCCGGCGCGTAGCCGGACATCGCGGCCAGCAGCGTCGCCACGGCTGCGCCGACCCCCGCGTACAGGAGGCTGTTGGCGGCCCAGCGCAGGTCGATCGCATGGTCGTAGGTGATCACCTGGCGCAGATTGCTCAGGAACCGGGGATGGGAGAACCACAGCCCGAAGCTGCCGAACAGGTGGCCGGTGGACTTGGTGGATGCCACGGCCAGCCAGAACACCGGGAGCAGGAAGTACCCGGCGGCCGCCACCAGCAGGCCGGTGACCAGGATGCAAGGGTCACGGCGAGTGCGCCCCGGCTTCGGCGGCGGGGTGTGGCGCGGCTCATGTGGAGGAGGTCCTTCCTGGCTTCGTACTGAAGGTGCCTGACGCATGCCGGTCAGTTTCGGAGCGGTGTCACCGCCCCGTCAAGATATATTCATAATTAATTGAAACAGCTATGGTGGTGCGTAGACAGCCACGAGGGGAGACACACGCGATGACGGAATGCCGCAGGATGAGCGGACGCGTGGCGGTGATCACCGGCGCCGCCCACGGGATCGGCGCGGCCACGGCTCACCGGCTCGCGGCCGAGGGCGCCCTGGTGGTGGTCACGGACGTGGACGACACCGCGGGCAAGGACGTCGCGGCCGCCATCACCGGCCAGGGAGGCCGCGCGGAGTACGTACGCTGCGACGTCACCTCGGCCGCCGACTGGGAGCACCTCGCCCGCCACGTCGAGCAGCACCACGGACGGCTGGATGTGCTCCACAGCAACGCCTTCGCCCAGCTCAACAAGCCCGCCGACGAACTGAGCGAGGCCGAGTGGGACGGTCAGATGGCCGTGCTCCTCAAGCCCGCCTGGCGGGCGATGAAGACCTTCGCCGCCATGCTGCGCGAGGCCGGGGGCTCCGTCGTGCTGACCTCCTCGGTGCACGCCGTCATCGGGCTGCCGGGCCACGCAGCCTACGCCGCCGCGAAGGGCGCACTGTGCTCGCTGGGACGGCAGTTGGCCGTCGAGTACGGTCCTGACATCCGGGTCAACACCGTGTTGCCCGGGCCCATCCTCACCGCCGCCTGGGACGGCATTCCCGAGCCGGACCGGGAACGCAGCGTCACGGCCACCGCGGCAAGGCGGTTCGGGCAGCCGGAGGAGGTGGCGGCCGCCGTCGCCTTCCTGGCATCGGCGGACGCCTCCTATGTGACCGGAGCCAGCCTGGTGGTCGATGGAGGATGGAGCGTCATGAAGGAGTCCTCGTGAGCAGTGCGCACAGCACGTCAGGACCGATACGGAAACGGAGCACGTGGTGACCCATCCCCCCAAGGGGCTGCACGGCCAGGCCGTGGAGGAGCTGGGCCGACGCATCATCCGCGGCGACTACCCCCCGGGCTCCGTGGTGGACCCGGTCAGGTTCGAGACAGAACTCGGCGTCAGCAAGACCGTGGTCCGCGAGGCCATGCGCGTGCTGGCCTCCAAGGGCCTGCTCGAGTCGAAGCAGAAGCGCGGCACGACCATCCGGCCCCGCGCCGACTGGAACCTGCTCGACAGCGACCTGCTGCGCTGGCAGGGCAGCAGCGCTCCGACCGACGGCTTTCTGGAGGACCTCGCCGAGGTCCGCGCGATCGTCGAACCCGCCGGAGCCCGCCTCGCCGCGACCCGGCGCACCTCCTCCGACCTGGACGCCATGCGGCAGGCCCTCGAAGCCATGGCCGCGGCCGGTGCGGACGCGGAAGCGATGGTCGAGGCGGACCTGGCCTTCCACCGGGCCCTGCTGGAGTCCGCGCACAACGAACTGCTCAGCCGGATGGAGGTCGTCATCGAGGCCGGCCTGCGCATCCGTGACCGGATCGTGCACGGCGCCCGGCACTTCTCCGACTCCATCCCCGTGCACCAGGACCTGCTGGACGCGGTCGAAGCAGGCGATCCGGACGCGGCCGTGGCCGCCGTCGAGTCCCTGCTCGCGCAGGCGTCCCACGATCTGGCCGCCGTTCAGGCCCGGGAAGACAACGCCGACGCCGTGACCGACCAGCTCCCCGAGGAAACTTCTTGAAGATAACCGGACTTGAGACGTTCCTGGTGGCTCCGCGCTGGCTGTTCCTGCGCATCGCCACCGACGAGGGCGTCATCGGCTGGGGCGAGCCCGTCATCGAGGGACGCGCAGAGACCGTGCGCGCCGCCGTCCACGAACTCGCCGACTACCTCGTCGGCCGGGACCCGCTGCGCATCGAGGACCACTGGCAGGTGCTCACCAAGGGCGGCTTCTACCGGGGCGGCCCCATCCTCTCCAGCGCCGTCGCCGGCATCGACCAGGCCCTGTGGGACATCGCCGGCAAGACCTACGGCGTCCCGGTGCACCGCCTCCTCGGCGGGCCCGTCCGCGACCGCGTGCGGATGTACGCCTGGATCGGCGGAGACCGCCCCAGCGAGGTCGCGGAGCTGGCCGAGGAGCAGATGAAGGCCGGCTTCACCGCCGTGAAGATGAACGCCTCGGCCGAACTCGCCCCGATCGACACCCCGGCACGCACCGCTGAGATCGTCGAACGCGTCGCCGCCGTCCGCGAAGTCCTGGGCGACGAGCGGGACATCGCCGTCGACTTCCACGGCCGGGCCTCCACCGCCATGTCACGCCGCCTGCTGCCCCTGCTCGAACCACTGCACCTCCTGTTCGTCGAGGAACCCGTCGCACCGGAACACTCGGGCCACCTGCGCAGCCTGGTGGAATCCACGAGCATTCCCGTCGCCACCGGCGAACGCCTGTACTCCCGCTGGGACTTCCGTGAGGTCATGACCAGCGGCATCGCCGTCGCCCAGCCCGACCTCTCGCACGCCGGCGGCATCTCCGAGGTCCGCCGCATCGCCGCCATGGCCGAGACGTACGACGTCGCCCTGGCCCCCCACTGCCCCCTCGGCCCCATCGCCCTGGCCGCCAGCCTCCAGATCGCCTTCTCCGTGCCGAACTTCCTCATCCAGGAACAGAGCATGGGCATCCACTACAACCAGAGCTGCGACCTGCTGGAGTACGTGATGGACCCCGAACCCTTCCGGTTCGAGAGCGGATACGCCGTCGCCGGCTCCCGCCCGGGTCTCGGCCTCGAGATCGACGAGAAGGCGGTCCGCCACGCCGCCGAGACCGGACACCGCTGGCGCAACCCCGTATGGCGGGGCCCCGACGGGGCGTTCACCGAATGGTGAGCGCCGTCCAGCCACTGAACGCACGCACACCCGAGGAGAGCCCGCTCCCATGAAGCTGGTGGAAACCCTGCGAACCCACCGCCTGCTGGCGATCGTCCGAGGCAAGGACGCCGCCGCGGCGCTGCGCACCGTACGCACCCTCGCCGAGGAGGGCATCGCGGCCGTCGAGGTCTCACTGACCACCGCCGACGCCCTGACCGTGATCAGGCAGGCCCGCACCGAACTGGGCCCCGACGCTCTCCTCGGCGCCGGGACCGTGCGCACGGCCGCGGACGCCGCCCGCGCCGTGGACGCCGGCGCGTCCTACCTCGTCACCCCGGCCCTGGTCGACGGACTCCAGTCGTACGGCGTCCCCGTGCTGATGGGGGCCCTGACCCCGACCGAGATCGAAGCCGCCCTCGCCCGGGGCGCCGACGCGGTCAAACTCTTCCCCGGCTCCCTCGGCGGACCCGGTTATCTGCGGGCCCTGCGCGATCCGTTCCCCGAGGTGCCCTTCGTGCCCGTCGGCGGAGTGGACGCACAGACCGCCCGCGACTACCTGGACCGCGGTGCCCTCGCCGTCGGCGTCGGCTCACCCCTCGTCGGGGACGCGGCCGACGGCGGCGACCTGGACCAACTGCGCGCCCGGGCAGCCGAGTTCCGCGAGGTGGCCGCGGGGCAGACGCCGTGATGACTCCGGCCGCATCGCAAGGGGGGACCTCGGGCGTACCAGAGGTGGGGACTTCGACTGCACCAGAGGTGGGGACTTCGGCTGCACCGGACGTGGTGACTTCGGTTCCGCCGGAAGTGGTGACGTTCGGGGAGACGATGGCGGCGCTGCGGGCCCATGGCGCGCTGCGGCTCGGCGGCAGTCTCGGCCTGTCCGTGGCGGGCGCCGAGTCCAACGTCGCCATCGGCCTCGCCCGGCTCGGACACCGGGTGCGCTGGGCGGGCCGGGTCGGCGCGGACGAACTCGGCGCCCTGGTGCTGCGCACACTGCGCGCGGAGGGCGTCGACACGGGACACGCCGTCACCGACGACACCGGCCGCCCCACCGGCCTGCTCCTGACCGAACCCCGCCTGGGCACACTGACCCGGGTCAGCTACTACCGCGCCGGTTCGGCGGGTTCGGCCGTCACACCGGACGACGTACTGCCCGCGCTGGCTCCGGGATCCCGCATCCTGCATCTGACCGGCATCACACCGGCGCTCAGCGCGTCGGCGGCCGAAGCCGTCCTGGCCGCCGCCGAGACCGCTCGCGGGACCGGCACCACCGTCTGCCTCGACGTCAACTTCCGCTCCCGGCTGTGGACGTCGGACCAGGCGCGCACGGCCCTGCGGCCGCTCCTGGACCGTACCGACCTGCTCATCGCCTCCGAGGACGAGCTGCCGCTGGTGCTGGAACATCCCGATGCCGACGAATCCGAGGCCGTGCACAGCCTCCTGACCGCAGGCATCAGCGAGGTGGTCGTCAAGCGAGGCGCACGCGGCGCGACGGCCTTCACCGCCGACGGGGCGACCGACCGCGCCGCCCGACAGGTCGACGCGGTCGACCTGGTCGGCGCCGGTGACGCCTTCGTGGCCGGATACCTCTCCGCCCTCCTGGGCGGGGCGGACATCGCGGCCCGGCTGCACCGGGCGGTCACCACCGCGGCCTTCGCCGTCGCCACCCGCGGCGACTGGGAGGGCCTGCCCACCCAGGACGAACTCGGCCTGTTCGACCAGCCCGACGGCACCACGATCCGCTGACCTGGAGACGGAACGTGACATCAACGGCACTGCCGGCGACGGTCGTCGTGGACGGAGCCTACGAACTCGCCGAGGGCGGCCGCTGGGTCGACGACGGGTACGTGTACGTCGACATCCTCAGCGGTCGGCTCTTCGAACTGCGCGAGGACACCGAACCGGCGGCCGCGCGCCAACTGGCCTGCCTGGACGTGCCGTTGGGTGCCGTCGCTCCGGTGGCCGGCCGGCCACATGGATCGCCGCAGCGGGCACCGGCATCGCCCTGCTCGCCCCCGACGGTGTTTCGCAATGGCTGGACCGACCCGAGGACCGCACCCCGGTCCCCAGCCGGATGAACGACGGCGTCGCCGACCCTGCCGGGCGCTTCTGGGCGGGCAGCATGGCCTACGACGGGACCCGTGGCGCGGGCTCGCTGTACCGAACGGACCCCGACGGCACGGTCGTTCGCGTCCTCGACGGCCTGGCCATCGTCAACGGGCCCGCTTTCACCGCTGACGGCTCGACGCTGTACTTCGCGGACACGGCCGCCGGCACCATCCTGCGCTGCCGGATCGACCCGGTCTCAGGTGACCTCTCCGTCGGCCCGGAGACCTTCGCGCGACTGCGTGACGGGGAGGGAAGCCCTGACGGAATGACCGTCGACGAGTGGGCTGCCTGTGGGTCGCGCTGTGGGGCGTCGGGGCGGTCCGCCGCTACGACCCCGACGGCCGCCTGCTCCACACCGTCCCCGTTCCCGCCCCACACCCCACCTCGGTGTGCCATGAAGGAATCGGGCGACGGGATGGGTTGCCGAAAACGTGCTGAACGCGGCCGATCCGGCACAGCCGGTGTCAGGACCAGGCGATCTCGCCATGGCGGGAGACGAAGCGGCCGGTGCCCGCTCCGGGGCCCTCGGTGGCGAGGCGGACGATCGCGTCCGTGCCCTCGGTGACGGTTTGGGGGCCGCTGTGACCGTTGAGGTCGGTCGCGGTGTAGCCGGGGTCGGCGGCGTTGACGCGGATGCCTTGCAGTCCCTTTGCGTACTGGGTGGTCAGCATCGTCAGCGCCGCCTTGGAGGAGGTGTACAGCGGCGCGACGACGTGCGACTCGGGCCGGTCGGGGTCGTGGGTGAGGGCGAGGGAACCCATGCCGCTGCTGACGTTGACGATCACAGGGTCGTTCGAGCGGCGCAGCAGCGGCAAGAACGCGGTGGTGGTGCGGATGACGCCGATGACGTTGACGTCGAGGACGGCGCGGGCATCGGCGGCGGTGAGGTCGCCGGGATCGCCGACGGGGCCATGCACACCGGCGTTGTTGATCAGGACGTCGATCCTGCCCTCGTGTTCGGCCACGTCCACGGCCGCGGCGGCCACGGACGCGTCGTCGGTCACGTCGATGGGAACGTAGCGCGCCCCGAGCGCGGCAGCGGCCTTCTCGCCCTGTTCGCGATCGCGCGCTCCGACGAGCACGGTGTGGCCACACTCGATCAGGCGGCGGGCGGTCTCGCGACCGAGACCCTTGTTGGCTCCGGTGATGAAGGTGATGGTCATGCGTACGACTCTGATCCCGGCGACGGAGGCGGACCAGGGACGCTTCGACGGTAGGAAGACCAGTACCACCCTGGCGCCCGCATGCACGACCGGGGATGCGGGAGGATGGAGATCATGCTGGCAACACCCGGAACCGGACTGGGCGCGATGATCCGCACATGGCGGGAGCGGCTGCCCCCGTCGGCCGCCGGGCTGCCGGTGGCCCGCGGGCGCCGGGCGGCAGGGCTGCGGCGCGAAGAACTGGCCGACCTGGCCGGCGTGTCGGTCGACTACATCGTGCGCCTGGAGCAGGGGCGCTCCACCACCCCCTCGGCGTCGGTGGTGGCATCCCTGGCACGCGCCCTGCAGCTGTCCGCCGCCGAGCGGGACCACCTGTACCGGCTGGCCCAGCTTGCGCCGCCCGCCGGTGGCACGATCTCCGACCATCTTCCGCCCGGCATGCAGCGGGTGCTCGCGCGCCTCGGTGACGTGGCGGTCGCCGTGTTCGCCGCGGACTGGCAGCTGGTGTGGCACAACCGCGGATGGGCTGCCCTGCTGGGCGACCCCACCGCCTCGCCGCCGCGGTTGCGCAACTTCGCCCGCGACAGGTTCCCGGTGGACGCCGGCCCCGCCCGCCTCGCGCTGTGGCCGGTGACCGAGGCGGACCGCGACGCCACCGACGCCGCCGTCGTCTCCGACCTGCGCCGCGCCACCGGCCGCTTCCCCCAGGACACCCGCTTGGCCACGCTGATCCGCGATCTGAACGCGGGCAACAAGAGGTTCGCCGAGCTGTGGGCGACCGGAGGGGTGGCCGCGCACCGCGAGGACCACAAGACGATCGACCACCCGTCGGTGGGCCCGGTCACGGTGGACTGCGACGTCCTGACCGACGGCGACTCCGAGCTCAAGATCGTCATCATGACCGCCGTGCCCGGCAGCGAGGACGAGACCAAACTCCGGCTCACCGCCATCGCCGGCCCACCGGCCACCACGCACAACTGATCTGACCGAGGTGTCGGCCGGGTGGTCACCTTTGGCAGTTCACCGTAGGACACCCCCATTGAGGGCTCCAGCCGCAATTGTGTGATCAGCGGTGGCGACGGCTGTGGCCGTGGCATCGTGACCGAGTGATGCATGGAGACGGTGAAGAGGAGTGGCTGGCGACCCAGCGTCCGTCGCGCGTGCGCGAGGTCCAGGCCGGGCGCCTGGCCTGGACCCAGGTTGACCTGATCGACATCGAGGGCGGGTTCGCGCATCCGTTGCGTGCCGGGCTGGAAGTCTTCGGTGTCCAGGTGAACTACCTCAAGGTCGGGCAACCTCGACACCTGGTCGCCGCGTTGGACGGCAGCAGACCGATAGCCCCCTACGTGATCTTGTCCTGTCACGGCGACGAGGGACGCATCCTGATGGAAGACGTCGCCGAGGAACTGGCCAGGTACCAGCCGTTCAACGGTGCCATCGGGCCGGACCGAGTACGCGAACACTTCCAGTTGCCGGGCAGCGTCACTCTCGTCACCGGATGCGACACGGGGGAGCCTGCTCTGGCCGACGCCTTCCTGGACGCCGGTGCCAGCGTCTATATCGCTCCCCGGGGCGCTCCCTTCGGCTATGCGAGCGTGTTCGCCCCGCTGTTCTTCTTCTACGAGCTCACCGAACAGCGCACCCCCACGGAGGCCGTCGAGCGCCTGCGCGCGCACGACGACGAACTGGCCATGTGGCACCTCTATCGACGCTGACCCGAAAGTCTGCGCCCCGCAGGAGTACGAACCAGCCCCAGCCGCCCGGGAACACGCCCTTCGGTGCCGGCGAAGGCGGCCGACGGGAAAGGGCCTTGCAGCGCCACGGGGGAACGGCGCTGCAAGGCCCTACAGCTCCGCTTGCCCACCATCGTGGAGCCCATGCACCCGTGCCGGGACCTTTCTGCGGATCATTACCTGACGTCGACGAACGGCCTGGAAAGGCTGGAGTTAGATTCTTCGCATGCCTTCGCATCTCAGCCATGGAGCCTCCGGAGCCCTCCGACGCTTCGCTGGATGGCTCGCCAGGGGGTCGGTAGGCCACCCGATGCTGGAAGGGGTCGACTACTGGGAGGAGTTGCGCGCATCGCCTTCCCAGATGGAGATCTGCGTCGCGATCTTCGCCAACGTCCTCGAACTGGACGAGCAGGGATACCCGGTCAACGAGAAGCACGCGGAGCGCAGGGCTGCAGCCTGGCTCTACCGATACTGCACCGGGCAGTTGCCCCCGGGGGAGCCGGACATCGAGCCGTGGGAAAGCCGACTTCATTGAACGCTGCTCCGGCGTTCACCGACGGCCAACTGGTCGGCATGCCTCTCGTAGACCCCGCAGACCAGCATCACCGTGCAGTACGTCCGTATCCGCATGCGCGCCCGCGTCAAGGTGATCCTGGTCGTCCAGGAAGGTCCGTTGACACTGGCCGGACCCCGCGCGGGGGCAGGGCATCGGGATGAGGGAGCATCTGCTCAGCCACCGTGGCAGTCAGCCACCGTGCCGCCGTCTGCCTGCGAGGACCGTCATGCGTTCTGCCTTCCGTACCGTGCCACCCCTCCTGCTCAGTTGTCTGCTGCTGGCGGGCTGTTCGTCCGTCTCGCTCGGTACGTCGACGCCGTCCGAGACGCAGAGTCCGCCGACGGGAGCGCCGGCCGGCTCGGGGCGGGCGATCGCGGTGGGGGCCGGACCGCAGAAGCACTACACGGTGCAGAAGCAGCCGCCCGCGCGCTCCTGCCACTACCGGTACCTCAACGCGGAGCCGCTGGAGGATCCGACGTGCACACCGGGCGCGATATCCCCGGCGGTCACGCAGACGAACCTGGCCTCGACCATCTGCCGCAAGGGCGGTTACACCTCCGGGGTGCGCCCCTCCACGTATGTGACGGGCAAAGAGAAAAAGCTCAACGCCGCCTCCTACGGCTTCACCGGACGCATGGCGGATGCCGAGTACGACCACCTGATCAGTCTGCAGTTGGGCGGAGACCCCAACGACTACCGCAACCTGTGGGTGGAGCCGGCCGACCCCGGCCACCGGAAGGGCTCGGGGGTCAACAACGCGAAGGATCCCGTGGAGACGAAGCTGCACACCGCGGTCTGCAAGGGCACCGTCACCCTCGCCGCCGCACAGCAGGCGATCGCCACCGACTGGACCACGGCCTTGAACACGCTCCACCTGAGCTGAAGTCGGTGGTGAGGACTGACAGCGCACGAAAAGCCCCGGCTGGACGGGGGAGACCAGCCGGGGCCGTGTGTCGTGGCGTGCGGAGGGCGGTCGCCTCTCGGCGAAAGGCTCCATGGGGCTTCAGCCGAACGATCGTCCCCATGGGCTATAGGTGAGGCCCGGGGACACTGTCCCCTCCGCCGGCCACATACAGATGAACGGCCGACCAGCTCCGGTTGTTCCCCGCCCTGAGCCGACGACCGTTGTGAGCTGCGGCACGCCGGCGTGACGGTCAGACAGTCGAGGAAGTCGTCGCCGGTGGCCACCACCGTCATTGCCGGCAGCGGGCCGCCTGCAGGCTCGGTCAGTCACACCTGTGCCGACGGGTCTGCGCGTCCCAGCATGTCGACGAGGGGAGTGCCGGTTCGTGCTGCTGCGATACGACGTGCTCGCAGCTGAGCTCGGGTGCGGGGACGGAATTTCGGTTCCTTGCGGCAACCGCACGCTTCGCGGCCCTCGTAACGCAGCCCGGCGTTGAGAACCGCCGCTACGACGGTCCATGCCTTGGCGTCTCGTCGCCGCGGTGCCGCGAAGTCGTGGCCGGCACAGGCCATCGGCGTTGAGCAGCGCGGACAGGGATGCTCGCCGGACCGGGGATGCTGCTTGAAGGCGACACGGCAAGGCACGCACGCGTAATGCAGCTTGTAGGGCGTCTCGGCGTAGTAGCACACGGGGTGAACGTACCCGGCGGCGTGGCTGTCTGTGCCCGATCGAGCTGAAGCAGTACTGGGAGCTTCGTATTGAGCGGGCACGGGGGCGTTGTGCCCACGGGCATCCGCCGGCGCTTCTTCCACCCTCGCCGACGCACTGGCGCCGTACGCCACCGGGCCGTGAACTCGCTTGCCACTGACCGAAATCGGGGGCGGTGAACGGGATATGCAGAGTGATCTGTGACACCGCTGTGACCGGAGGTGTGGGCTCCGCCACAGCCCAAGGCGTGTTCCCCTGGTGAGGTGAGCGGATGTCGAACGCCTCCCGCACCGCTCCCGCCGTCCTCGCCGCCGCCCTGCTGCTTGCCGCCTGCGGTTCCGAGAGAGCCTCGTCGGGCGGGGATGCCGGCGGGGGCCCGGTCCGGGCCGGGGCGTTGTGCCCGTCGGAGTTCTCCCGGTACGGCAGCCCGCCGTCCTCGGCACCGTCCGAATCGTCCGAACCGCCCGCTGGCCCTTCCGGCACGCCGACCGCGTTACCCCTGCCTTCCGTCACGGGCCCGGCCGAGAACGGCGTCAAGATCACCGCGCTGTTCGCCTGGGGCCCGCAGAGCGGCTGTGCGGGAGTCTCCTACAGCGCGGACTTCGAACTCATCAACGAGCAGACGGAAGCCGCGACGTACACGCTGACCTTCGGGTTCCAATCAGCCTCCGGCGGCCCGGTCGACAACGCGGAACGGACCGTCGAAGCCGTCGGACCGGGGCGGACCGTCAAGGGCTCCGTCGTCATGGGGGAGCAGGTCGGGAACGCTCCCGAGGTGACGGGCGTAAAGGTGACCAAGGTCCGTAGCGTCCCGGAAGCCGAGGCGTCGTCCGCCTCGGGAACGTGTCCGAAGTCGGGTATGCGCCTGTACGCCGACGAGGGGGACGCGGCCATGGGGCTGCGCGTCGTCGGCCTTCACCTCGTCAACTGCGGTACCCGGCCCATCCAGCTCGACGGCTACCCGAAGCTCACGATCCAGGACGAGGACCACCACGCCGTGGAAGGTGTACGGATTCTTCAGGGAACCGATCAGATCGGTACGGGCGTCGGTGGGGACGGCAGCCCGGAACCGGTCACCCTGCGCCCGGGTGAGGCCGCGGTGGCCGGGCTGGCCTGGCGCAACACCACGCAGGCGGGCGAACCGGTGAACGCGCCCTACGTCCGTGTATGGGCCACGCCCGCGGCCGATCCCGTGATGGTGGTTCCGGAACTCGACCTCGGCACGACCGGAAAGCTCGGCGTCGGTCCGTGGCGGAAGGACGATACCTACCGGGAGCCGGCCTCCACCCCGGCCATGTGAGGTCGCGCTCGGTTGTCAGTGCCGGGTGGGAAACTGCCCGGCATGATCGAACCGAACCCGATCCGAGTTCGACGAGAGGCAGGCGCAGGCGGGTAGCAGGGGTGCGCCGGACGACGTCGAGGAGTGTGGTGGCTGGGCGGGTGGCGCGGGTGTACTCGGCCATGACCGGCGCCCGGCTCCAGCCGCGTCGCTGCTCTACGGGGCCTTCGTTGAGTTGTTCGAGGCTGGTGGCGCGGAACATGTCCGGTCCGGGGGGTGTGCAGAAGTTCCGTGCCGTCGCGCCGATGTGGGCGACGACATCGGCGACGCGCCATCCCGCCGCGGCGCTGGGTGCAGCCCATTCCTCGTCGCTGCGGTGGTGAGGTTTTGCAGGTCCGCTGCGGGGAGGCGATCGGTCATGGCGTTCTTTTCTCTCGGAGGAACTTCTCTCGGAGCAACTTCGGGTCGTCCGGGGTGACGGTCGACACGCCCGTGGCGGTCCGGCGATGAGTGGGGCTACGCGCGCATGGCGCGTCGTGCCGTCCAGCCCATCGCGCGGACGACCGTGCGCCTCGGCAGGAACCTGCCGGCGAGGGCGAGGGTGCGGCCGTTGGTGATGACCGAGGGCGGTGCGGAGCGGCGGTCGAGAGTGTCGAGGGCCGCCCTCACGACGTGGTCCGCGGTGACCCGTTTCGAGCCGTAGTCCGCCGACTGGCTGCCGGCAGCGTCGTAGAACTCGGTCTCCACCGCCCCGGGGCACACGGCCAGGACGCGCAGGCCGGTGCCGCGGGTCTCCTCCCACAGCGATTCCGTGAAGCTGAGCACGAATGCCTTGGTGGCGCCGTAGACGCCCAGGTACGGCGTGGGCTGGTAGCCCAGGAGGCTCGCGACGTTGATCAGGAAGCCGTTGCCGGCGGAGGTCAGGGGGTCGATGTACGCGCGGCTGAGGTCGACGAGGGCGGCGACGTTCAGCGCGATCATGCTTTGCAGGCGCTCGGGATCCTCGTCCCGGAAGGCGCCGTGCGTGCCGAAGCCCGCGTTGTTGACCAGTGCGGTGGCGTGGATGCCGCGGGATTCGAGCTCGGCGCGCACTGTGCGGCCGGCGTCGGGCAGACCGAGGTCACGGGCGATGACGGTCACCGTGACGCCATGGGTGCGGGTGAGGTCGTCGGCCAGGCTCTGCAGCCGGTCCGCGCGTCGGGCGACAAGCACCAGGTCCGCGCCTCGAGCGGCCAGTTGCTGTGCGAACTCCGCGCCGAGGCCGGAACTGGCTCCGGTGACGATGACGGTCTGGTGGCGATAGTCGATTCCTGTCATGTCGTACACCCTACGCAGGGTCTTGCACTCAGTGCAAATTCCTCTATTGAGTGAATGCTTGTACCATCGATGCATGGCCCGGAAACAGACATCCATCCGTGAGCAGACCCGCTCCGTGGTCCGATCCCTGCTCGCCCGGACCGCCGTCGAGCTGTTCGCCGCGCAGGGGTACGACAACAC
This sequence comes from Streptomyces sp. NPDC102270, assembly GCF_044766405.1. Taxonomy (NCBI): domain Bacteria; kingdom Bacillati; phylum Actinomycetota; class Actinomycetes; order Kitasatosporales; family Streptomycetaceae; genus Streptomyces; species Streptomyces sp. NPDC102270. Next base: position 35,357 of record NZ_JBIWLX010000010.1, read on the forward strand.
GACACTGGAGGAGATCGCCGCCGCGGCGGGCGTCTCCCGGCGGACCCTGTTCAACTACTTCCCGAGCAAGGAAGACCTCGCGCTCGGCGGCCTTTCGGAACAAGGCGAGTTGATCGCGGAGCGATTCGCGCAGCGCCCGGCCGACGAGGACTGCTGGGTCTCGCTGCGCGCGGCCTTCCAGGTCGTCGAGGAGATCGAGATCACCGCCGAGCACCGGCTCGAGCTGATCACCCTCCTGTTCGGCAACGAGTCGCTGCGCGCCGGCCACGCCGAGAAGCAGGCCCGCTGGCAAGACCTGCTCGCCCCACTGATCGAGCCGCGCCTCCCCGACTCCGACCACCGCGCTCTCCAGGCACGCGCGATCGCGGCAGCGGCGATCACCTGCCTGCAGGCAGCGAACCAGGAGTGGGCACGCCTCGGCGGCCGGGCCGACCTGTTCGACCTCTACGACACCGCCGTGCATGCCGTCCGCCGGCCATCCTGAGGCTCCGGCCGAGCCGCCTCACATCCGGGATCTCAGCACGTCGACCTCGCAGCCCGGCGCGAACGGGTCGAAGCCGTGCTCGATCAGCCAGCGAACAATCAGCAGGCTTCGCAACGACCACCACGCGTGGATCACGTCGAGGTCGATGGAGGTGCCATAGCCGGCGATGACGTCGTCGAGGTGCTCCTCGTGTCCGAGCGTGAAGGTGGCGACGTCGTACAGGGCGTCGCCCTGGCCCGCCTCGGACCAGTCGATGATGCCCGTGACCTCGTCGCCGTCGACGAAGACGTGATCGATCTGCAGGTCGCCGTGCGTGAACGCCGCAGTCCACGGCCGGAACGCCGCTTCGGCGACCCGGCGGTTGCGGGTGACCAGCTCGGCCGGCAGGACACCGTTCGCCACGAGCCACTCGCACTCCACGTCGAGTTCCGCCGCCAGCGCGACCGTGCTCCGGCCGGCCCGGCCGAGCCGGGGCGGCAGCGGAGCGTCGTGCAGCTTCCGGATGGCGGCGCCCGCCGCGGCCCACGCCGCAGGCGACCCGGTCGACGGCCCGCCGAGGCGCCCGAGCGTCGTCCCCGTGAGTGCGGCGATCGCGAGCGCGGGCGGTTTGCGCCACAGGATCTCCGGGGTCGGAACCGGCGCGAGGGACATCGCCTCGACCTCGACGTCGATGCGCGCCTGATCGGCGTCCACCTTCACGAACACGTCACCGACGCGCAGGGTCGCGCGTTCGGAATGGGCGACGACGACTTGGACCTCATCCATGGGCGACCAGTATCCCGGGGGCGATCGCCGACGTCGACGGGTTTGTCGCGTGCGGGTGTGCGGCTGACCGCGGAGATCGGACCAAGGTGTGCGTCCGCGTCTGTCTGCCCCTGTAGGTCGGTTCGGTGTCAACCGGGTACTCGGTCCGCCACGGAGGCGGGCGACGGGGCGCCCGGCCCGGCAGACCTGAGGAGGAGGTACGTATGGGACTGCGCGATCACGTCGTGGTGGTGACCGGAGCATCCAGCGGCATCGGACGGGCCACGGCCGAGGCCTTCGCCCGCAAGGGCTGCGCCGTGGTGCTGGCCGCGCGCAGGGAGGAGGCACTGGAGGCGGCGGCCAAGGAGTGCGAGAAGCATCGCGGGGCCCGGACGCTGGTCGTACCGACGGACACGACGGACGCCGGAGCGGTCGAGAACCTCGCGCGGCGGGCGGTGGCGGAGTTCGGCCGTATCGATGTCTGGGTGAACAACGCGGCTGTCAACGCCTTCGGCCGCTTCGAGGACGTGCCGCTGGAGGACTTCCGCAAGGTCCTGGATGTCAACGTGATGGGTTACGTGCACGGAGCCCGGGCCGCGCTGCCGGTGATGCGGGAGCAGGGGAGCGGCACGCTGATCAACATCTCGTCCGTCGTGGGTGCCGTGTCCCAGCCTTACAGCCACCCCTACAGCATGTCCAAGCACGCCGTCCGAGGACTCGGATCGAGCCTGCGGCAGCAGCTGAGGGTCGAGGGGGTGAAGGGCGTGCACGTGTGCACGGTGATGCCCGCCACCATCGACACCCCGCACTTCCAGCAGGCGGCGAACTACACCGGGCACAAGGTGGTCGCCATGCCGCCGGTCTACACCCCGGAACGCGTCGCCCGGGCGGTCGTCGACCTCGTGCGCCGTCCTCGCCGCGAGGTGGTGGTCGGTCCGGCGGGCCGCGCCCTCGTACGCCAGTCCCGGATGTTGCCCGGGCTCGCGGAGCGGACCATGGCACGGCAGACGGACAAGGGTCATCTCGATCACGACGAGGCGGCCCCGGCCACCCACGGAGCGCTGCACGTACCCGCTGCCGGGGAAGGCGCGGTGCGTGGCGGCTGGCACGGAGGGCGACGCACCGCGATACGCAGGACCGCCGTCGCCGCCGCACTGGCAGGAGCGGCCGTGACCGCCGGCCGCAGGATCACTCGCGGCGCGGCGGCCGCCTGAGAGTGATCGGGTGCGGGGCCTGACCCGGTGACGGGGTCGAGGCTCGTGCCTGCGCAACGTTGCCCGCCCGGTGCGATCGAGACCGGACGGGCAACGGCCGCCGGACCAGTGCGCCGACGGGACCAGCTCGCCCTGCCACGGCACAGTGCCACAGCTGAGGCGCCGGGCCGCGACCGCTGCGGGGAGACAGCCCGGGCTGCGTTCCGGCGCTGTCTATGTGCCGCCTCGGGCCATACGGCGTACCTGCTGCGCACTCTCGTGTGCCGCCCGCTCGGCCTGGGTCAGGGCGTCCGCAGCGGACCGGCTGTGTTCCTCGGCCTTCTGCTGTTCGTTCTCCACTCGACGGCACTCCTCGCGCGCCTGCTGCATTTGCTCCTCGATGGCGGACACCCGTCGGCGGGCCTGCTCGGTGCGCTCGCGCGCCCGCTGCAGCTCGGCGTCGGCGTCCGCCTGCCGTGCGCGCTCTTCGCGCAGGCGCTGCTCGGCTGCCTCGGCGGCCTGCCGTGCCCGGGCCAACTGCTCCTGACGTGCACGGCGCCGCTCGGCGACTTCGTCCTTGGTCGCTCTTGCCGGAGGCGGGGGCGGGGGCGCCGGGCGGCTTCGGGGGCCCGGTCTCCCGGCCACGGGAGTGCTGTCGGGGCGGAACTCCGAGGGCGGGGTGAGGGCGCTGACCAGGCGGCCGCCCGCCCACTGCTCGGCTGCCTCCGGATCGGCGAGTACGGCGCGCAGGGTCGCTTCGAGATCCTGCTGGACCGGCTCCGAGAGCTGCTGACCGGCGTCGCGGGCGAGTTGGGCGGCCTGCCGGGACAGTGCGGAGACGACACGGCGGCGCTGCGCGGAGAGATCTTTGAGGCCGGCGGGGTCCAATGCCTGGTAGGCCTCGCGCAGCGCACGCCCCAGTTCCAGGAACTGCCGGCTCTCTTCCGGCTGGGAGCGCAGCAGGAGGTTGGCCGCCCAGGCCGCGAGGGTGGGCCGGCGGGCGGCGCGGATGCGGCGGGCATCGTCGACCCGGCCGGCCGTTTTCGCGGCGAGGGCCAACGTCTCCCGCCGGGTGACGAAGCCGGACGGCGGCGTGGTGTAGAGCTCGTCGAGGACGGCTTCCACGTCGGGTCCTTTGCCGTCCCGACGGCGGCCTGTGCGCGCGTTCAGCGTCTCCACACCTCCGGCTCGCCCGCATGCCTTCCGGCGCGTCCCGATTCGGCGACGTCCAGCTCGTCCCGGGCGGTCAGGCCCGCGTTCTGCCGCCATACGGTGAGGCCGAGGTCATGGACGCGGTGGGTCGCGTCGAGCATCCGATCGTCGACGGCCACTCCGCCGCCACCCGTCCCGGACGGGGGGCAGGCGATCACGCGGCGTTCCGGCATGGCACCAGCTTCCCGCGCACCTCACCGCCTCGCATCCCGGCCTGCCCCGGTCCAGTTGCGGAAGGGGACCGGGGCCCTTGGTCCGGGTGAGGCGCTCGATCGCGGCGAGTGCGGGTAGCAGCGGGAGCCGGGCGAAGGTGTCGCGGATCCGTCTGCCCAGCGCGGTCCTGGGCACCATGAGGCGGATGTTGGGGCCGATCTTCTGTTTGGCGCGGACCAGGGCGCGATGGCTGTCGTGGTAGCGCGAGAAGGCGAGCCGGTGGTCGCCCGGGTCCGTCGCGAGTGCCACGGCCAGCCGGTAGGCGCCGACCAGGGCCAGTTCCGCGCCGGCACCCGAGGCCGGGGAGGCACACCAGGCGGCATCGCCCACCAGGGCCACCCGGCCGGTCGACCAGGAGTCCATGTGGACCTGGCTGAGAGCGTCGAAGTAGAAGTCCGGTGCAGCCAGCGACGCGGCGAGCAGTTCCCTGACCCGCCAGGTGGGTTCGCCCGCGAACGCCTCGCTCACCAGGCGCTTGTGCTGCTCGACGTCGCGGTGGTCGTAGGCCAGCGGAGCGGAGCGGAAGATGAAGTACGCCTTGGCCTGGTCATGGTTGCCGGAACGGTAGACCCCGGCCATCCTGCCCGGCAGGTTGTACATCGTCACCCAGCGGTTCTCGCCCAGGGTGGCGTCGGTGTCGGCGAAGGCGAAGTAGTGGTCCTCGCGAGCAAGGAGGACATCCTGTTTCCCGACAGCGACGCGCGGGCCCGGACCACGATCGAGGCGATCGCCGGTCGCGGCCCGGCCGAGGGGCCCGTGGACGTCCTCGTACGGGCGCTGGGGAAGGTCGCGGAAACCGACGCCGACATGGTCGGCCCGATGGCGGCCGTACGCATGCGGCTGTTCCGGACCGTGCCGGCGGTGCGGGGCAAAGCGCTGCAGATCCAGCTGGACGCGCAGCGCGAGATCGCGCGGGAACTGCACGCCGCGTTCCCCGACGAGTTGGACCGGGTGAGCGCGGCCGCCCTGGCCGGTGCGCTGACGGGAGCGGTGAGCTGCGCCCTGGACGCGCTCATGGACGAGGAGGGCGGCGAGACCGATGGGGTAACTTCCAGCGCCGTCCGACTGCGGGCACAGGTGCGGGAGGCGACGGAGCTGGCGCTCCGGCCCTGGCGAGAAGGGGGGAGATGAGCGCGCAGGTCGACGGGCATGCGGTCCCCGGGACAGTCGCCGGTTACGGGTCCTGAGGCGGGTCGCGCAAGATGTCGGCGGTGATGTCAGCCAGTGACCTGCCGGTATGGAACGCCTCGGCACGCATGCGGGCCAGGGCGTCCTCCGGAGTGAGTCCCTGCCGGGAGGCCGACGCTCCGGCAGCGCGGGCGGCGTCGAACCAGTGGGCGCGAACAATCTCCTCCGGTTCCCAGGCGGGCGGGCGCCCTCCGCTCAGGAGCACCGACGGTCTGATCGAACGTCGTGGCTACGGCTGTCTCGTGCGCGTCACGAGAGGGCCCGTCCGGGCCTGACACACTGCTCGGCCGGCCCGGACGGTGTTCGTCAGCTTCGGTCGGTCAGACGCGGGTCCACTTCTGGTTGGCCCCGCCGCCGCAGTCCCAGATCTGGACCTTGGTACCGTTGGTGGTCGCGCCGCCACCGACGTCGAGGCACTTGCCGGAGCCGACGGCGGTGATGGTGCCGTCGGCGTTGAGTCGGAACTGCTGGTTGGACCGGCCGTTGCAGTCCCATATGTTCACGGCGGTGCCGTTGGCGGTGGCGGCGCCGACGACGTCCAGACACTTGGCGCCGCCGTAGACCCGCAGCTCGCCCGCGCCAGTGCTGGTGAACCTTTGGTTGGCGCCGCCGTTGCAGTCCCAGATCTCGGCGAGCGTGCCGTTGGCCTGGGCCCCGCCGGTGATGTCCAGGCAGCGGCCGGAGCCCTGGCCCTTCAGCGAGTAGGTGCTGCTGCCGGGCGGAGTGCCGCCGCCGGAGACCACGTACATCGCCGCGCCGTGGGCGGGAACGGAGGCGCTGAGGGAGCCGCTGGTCGTGCTGCTGGAGTGCGCCCACAGATCGCGTACGGAGTAACTGGACGCCGCACCGAGGCCGATCTGGGAAGCGGACGTGGAGACTGTGGCCGTGCCGCTGCCACGGTTGAGGAGCACCACGGCGACCGAGCCGCCCGCCATCGGCTTGGTCCACACCTCCGTGTCGCCGTTGTCGACGAGGCGGTTGCCCTGGCGGCCGCCCCAGTCCTGGTTGACCCCGATGACCTCGGTGTTGGTCAGGATCGACTTGGTGGCGGCACTCATGGAGCGCAGATCGTTGCCCGCGATCAGAGGCGCGTTCAGCAGCGCCCAGAGGCTGAAGTGGGCTCGGGACTCGGTGTCGGACAGGCCGTTGCCGACTTCCAGCATGTCCGGGTCGTTCCAGGCACCGGGGCGGGATGAGCCCGCCCAGGCGGGCTGGGCGTCCAGGATGCCCATCACGGAGTTCCAGTTGGCCTGGATGTCGCCGGTGTTGCGCCAGGAGTTGCCGGTGGCCGGGCCCCAGGTGCCGACCTGGTCCTGGCCCCAGTTGCAGAGGGCGAACAGGATGGGGCGGCCGGTCCTGGCGAGCGCGTCGCGCATGGCGGTGTAGCGGTCCTGGCCACTGCGGCCCTGGTGGTCACCGCAGTTGTCGTACTTGAGATAGTCGATGCCCCAGGACGCCCACAGGTTGGCGTCCCGCTGCTCGTTGCCGAGGCTGGCGGGGAAGCCGGCGCAGGTGGTCAGGCCGGCCGACGAGTAGATGCCGAGCTTCAGCCCCTTGCCGTGCACATAGTCCGCGACTGCCTTCATGCCGCCTGGGAATTTGGCGGGGTCCGCGACCAGGTTGCCGCCGGCGTCACGGTTGCGTGTCGACCAACAGTCGTCGATGTTGACGTACTGATAGCCGGCCGCGGCCATGCCGCTGGACACCATCGCGTCGGCGGTCTCCCGGATCAGACGGTCACTCACGTTGCAGCCGAAACTGTTCCAGTCGTTCCAGCCCAACTGCGGAGTACGGGCAAGGCCGTTGTCGAGCGCCAGGGCCTGGGAAGCGGGTAAGAGGGCGAGAGGTACGGCGGCGGCTACCAGGGCCGCGGACAGAACCGCGCGGATGAGTCTGAGCATGGGTTTCTCCTCGATCGGTCGTGCGTGTGCGTGTGCGAGGGTCTCGGGCAAGGGCCCGACACCGCGGTGCGCCGGTGGCCGATGTCGTCCCGCACGGCCTCGTTCTGCCTCACGCCGGGCTGCGTCCTCGTTATCGGAGTTATCGGACGGTCCAGCGCTGAGTGGATGCGCCGGTGCAGTTCCCCAGGACGGTCTGGGCGCCGTTCCCGGTGCCGCCGCTGTTCGTGTCCAGGCACAGACCGGAGCCGACGCTGGTGATCGTGCCGTTGGTGTTGACGTTCCAGCGCTGGTTCTGCCCGCCGTGGCAGTCCCAGATGATGACCCGTGTGCCGGTGGCCGTTCCCGAGGCCTCGGCGTCCAGGCACTTGTTGCCGTACACGCGCAGTTCTCCGGCGTCGGTGCGCGCCCACTTCTGGTTGACGTCGCCCGAGCAGTCCCACAGCTGGACCTGGACGCCGTTGGTCTGCGACGCGTTCGGTACGTCCAGGCAGCGGCCCGAACCGGCGCCGACGATCTGCCCCCCGCTCGGCGGCGGAGTGGTCGTTCCGCCCGGCGGCACGTACGGGCACTTGGTCTGGGACCGGGAGATTCCACTGCTGTCCGCCAGCGACGGGCACAGGAACTGCGTGTAACGGGTGTCGTTGTCGAGGAAGATCTTCAGCCAGGGGATCGTTCGACGCGTCACGTTCGAGTTCCCCCAGGTGGGGAAGCCGTGGCCGCCGCTGGTGAGCTCGATGTAGGCGCTCTGGGTGGCGGTCGGCATGCTGCCGTAGAGCCCGTTGAGGTAGGAGGGAGTGACCGTGCCGTCGTCCCGTGCGCCCATGATCATGGTGGGCACGCGCAGGCTGGACAGGTTCTGCGAGGGAGAGAAGGGCGCGAGCGGCAGGGCTGCCTTCAGTGACGGCCGGCGTTCGGCCGCGCTGATGGCGCCGCCACCGCCCATGGAATGGCCGAGCACGCCCAGCCGGTTGGGGTCGACGCGGTCGCGCACCGGGCTCTTCTGGGTGAGGTAGTCCAGGGCTGCGAGGAGCTGGGTGCCGCGGGCGGTGTCGTAGTCGTTGGGGCTGTTGGTGTCGATGCCGATGACGACGAACCCGAAGGACGCGAGCCAAGGTCCCATCCACGCGCCTTCGGCAGCCCACTTGGCGGTGTAGCCGGGCACGGCGGCCACCGCACCCCACGTGCCCAGAGAGGTGTCCGTCGGGTAGTAGATCTTCCCGCCGTTGAAGCCGTTGCCGGGCGGTACGGTCACCTCGGCGGTCGCGAACGTGCCCCGCTGGGCCGCAACGCTGCTGACGGTGGGAGCCGGTCCCCGCTCGTACGGGTTGGCCGCGGCCGACGGTGATTGCGCCGACGCCGGCTGGATCGCCGCCAGTGCGGTGATCAGGCCGGTCACGGCCGCGAGCACAGCGGCCTTCAAGGTGACGGTCCTGCTCCTCCTGCGGAATCCCTTCGGTCGGGTACGGGTGTCGCGGGAATCCGGGACGTCGATGATGCTCGTGTGCATCGTCCTGTTCCTCCATGCCTTTGTCGTGGTTGCGGGAGTCGCGCCGAACCGCCGACGGCGTATGGCATGCCTGTATGGCGTGCGCATGACAGCCGTAGGGCCGAGCTGCCTCAGCGGGAGCGCCGGGGAACGGCCGGGGGAGTGGTGCCCGTGGCGCCGGTGGAGAAGACCGCGGCCTCCTTGGCGGTGGCAGCGATGCCGTTCGTGCCGTTGAAGAGGCGCCGGCCCCAACCGGTGAGCTGGTTGGGGTCGAAGCCGGTGACCAGGTCCAGGTACTGCACATCGCTGCTGTTGCCGCTCCATGACCAGCCCAGGTAACCGATGCGCAGTCGCTGCGCGGCAGCCAGGATGGCGTCCTCGTCGGGATTGCCGTCCGAGTGGTTGTGGCCGAACTCCCCGACCACGATGGGGAGTTTCGCGGCCACGAAACGGTTCAGATAGTCGTCGACCTTCGCGGCCGTGTTGAAGACGCCGTACATGTGGACCGAGAACACCGTGTTGCGGTCCGGGTCGGCGGCGAACACCGACGCGGCGTTGTCGCGCATCGTGAACGCCCAGTCCTGACCCCAGTTGGGCGCGTCCACCATCAGCGTGTGGCTGAACCCGGCGCTCCGCAGCTTCTGGACGGCGGCCTTCGTGTCGGCGGTCCACCGTGTGTAGTTGCTGTTTCCGTACGGCTCGTTGCCGATGTTGACGATGACGTACTTCTCCTGGCCGGCCAGGGCACTCTTCACGCTGATCCAGTAGTCGGCGGCGCGGGACAGGGTGATCGCACCGCTCTGGTCGCCGTAGCCCGTGGTGTCGTGCACTTCCAGGACGCAGATGAGCCGGTTCTGCTTGCACCGGGTGATGACGTCGGCCACGTCGGCGGCGGTGTTGCGAGTCCAGCGGTCACCGCTGGCGAGGACGACTCGGACGGTGTTGGCGCCCTTGGCCTTGATGTGGGAGAGGGAGCTGATCCGGTTCGGGTACCAGGTGTGGGCGTGGTTGACGCCCCGCATCACGAAGTCGTTGCCGGACGCTTCCAGCAGCCTGCCGTTCTGGACGCGGAAGCCACTGGGCGCGGCCTGGGCCGGGGCGGCGAGACCGAGCAGGGGGACGAGGAGACCCAGGAGAGTCGCCAGGACGGCGGCCATTCGTGGGGCGGTTCGGGTGCGGACTCTCATGGTGGCGGCTCCGAGAAGGGAAGGGGTGGGCTCAGGAGGTGTGGGTCGTGTCGTGCGGCTGACTGGGGCGGCTCGTGCCGTGCAGTTGACGGCGGCGGTGCGGGGTGCCGGCCGTGATGGGGGACGCGGATCTATTGCTCACAGTCCTCTCGCCTGGTGGCCGCCCTTCCATGGGCCACCGTTGTCCGGGCCGCTCGGCACCGCGTTCACAGGAGAGCGGCGAGGGCGGGATACCAGCGGGCGGCGATCTTCGTGTTGCCGGAGGTGGAGGGGTGTACTCCGTCGTAGGTGTCACCCGAGGTGCTGAAGCCCGTCCACTGGTCGACCACAGTCACCGGCGAGCGGCTTGTACTGGTCGCCCGGGCCCAGCCGGGGATCCGCGCATTCAGGTCGACCACTCGCCCGGCACAGCCGGTGCAGCTGGAGGGGTTCATCGGAATGATCTGTGCGACCAGGATCTTCATGTTCGGGTTGGACGCCCGCATCTGCGTGACCAGCTTGGTGTAAGCGGCGAGGATGCGGTCGGGCGCGAGGCTGCTCCAGACGTCGTTCGTGCCGAAATGCATGACAACGATGTCGGGACGGGTGGCCGAGAGGCGGGCAGGGAGCAGGTTCTGGTTCGCCACGTTGGTCACGAGCTCACCGCCGTGGCCTTCGTTGTCGCCGTCGAACGCCTGGGGGCAGCCCTGCTCCTTGAGGGTGCCGACGAAGTCGATGTTCGCGTGCCCGCTGCCGCGCAGGCGGTTCCACAGCACCGCCCGCCAGCAGCCGGGGGAGCCGGTGATCGAGTCACCCAGCGGCATGATGCGTACGGGGGCCGCTGCGGGAGCTGCGGCGACCGCGGGAGCGAGGGTCCCGCCGAGGGCGAGCAGAAGCAGGGTCAGGAGAATCCGGAACAACGGTAAGTGCGGGGTGCTGCGCATGTCGGTTCCTTCCTGTTCGAGCCGCAAGCGCTATCGGAGTTGTGGCTTGTGGTGGGGATGCCGCACGGCTGCCCGGGGTGATACGTCTGCCGGTCAGTACGACGGCGATGATGCGGCCGACCAATTCGCTTGCGGCAACCGGATCGCTCTCCGCGCTGACGGCACGATGCCGAGGCGTGAGTCGGTCATGAAGGTCTCCGATGCGTGGGGGGTGCCGAGTGAACCGGTGCCTATCAGGATCGCTCGGACGTGCATGGGAACGCTCCCACGGAGATTAGAAAGGCCCCAAGGCGTCGTCAAGGAGTCTGTCGAAAGCTGATGTCAGGCATGCCGCTGAGTGCCGGGTCGGCACATACTTCGAAAACCGCGTGATACGTCGACTATTGAACGGTCTCAAGCAGTAATGCGAGATCTGTGGGGCTTACCGGCGCTCGTATCGAATGCGGTCGCGCACTTCAAGGGATTCGTCAGCTCGCGACGGTGTCGAAGCGTCGCACGTCGAAGGCGGCGATCGGGTGGGCCGTGGAGCCCTCGACGGCCAGGTCCGCGATGATCTCGCCGATGACCGGAACGAACTTGAAGCCGTGCCCGGAGAAGCCGCAGGCGATCGTGACCTGGGGATGCTGTGGATGGGCGGACAGCACGAAGTGCTCGTCGGGGGTGAGCGTGTACGTGCAGGCGGCACCCGTCAGGAATCGTCCTTCGGCCAGCGCGGGGATCCGCGGACGCAGATACGCGCGCATCGCTTCCACCTCCTCCGGATGGATCTCCCGGTCGAGCTCGTCCGGGTCGGCGCGGGAGCCCACGGTGTGGAAGGCGACCTTGGCGCCGCCGTCCGGGCCGTCGAGCGCGGGGAAGCCGTAGATGTCGGTGCCGTCGCGGTCCTCCCAGACGTAGACCGGATGCCGGTCCGCAGTGAAGGGCGCGGTGCCGCCCCGGGGAGCGAACCAGTACATGACGCGCCGCTCCACGTGCACCGGGACATCGATGCCCCGCAGGAGCCGGGACGCCCACGCGCCCGGGGCGATGACCAGTCGGTCCGCCACATACGTCCCCTTCGCCGTGGTGACCCGGGCGTTGCCGGGGGCGTCGATCTGCCAGCTGCGGACGGGCTCCTCGAAGCGCAGGTCGGCGCCGTGCCGTGCGGCCAGGTCGAGGTGGGCCGAGACGGTGAGCTCGGGCCGGGCCACGCCGGCCTCTCGCTCGTAGAAGGCCACCTCGCCGTCGGCGGGGGTGAAGGTGGGAAACCGGCGGCGGAGCTCGGTCCTGTCGAGCATCTCGTGGGCCAGTCCCCAGTCCCGGGCGCTGCGGACGCTTCCGGCGACCATCGGGCTGTCCTGCGGTCCGATCACCAGCCCTCCGGTGGTCGTGAACACCTCCTGGCCGCAGTCCGCGGCAAGTTCGTGCCACAACTCGCGGGAGCGCAACAGCAGGGGTACGTAGCCGGAGCCCTCGGCGTAGCTCTGTCGGTAGATGCGCGAGCCGCCGTGGCTGGCCCCCAGAGCGTGGGCGGGACGGAATTGTTCCAGCCCGAGGACCCGCTTGCCTCGCCCGGCCAGATGGTAGGCAGCGGCGCTGCCCATGCCACCGAGTCCGATCACGATGACGTCGTAGGGGGCTGCCATCGTCAACTCCTCAGAATGTCACTTCGACCTCGTTCAACGATAGGACGTGTCGAGGATTCTGATCATTGCTGCCGGGATGACCGAACTCGAATCGGAGCCTGGGTTTGTAGCGCTTTGACGGACCGAATGAGCCCGTCGCGGTCAGCCGGCGGGGGAGGAGGCGGGCAGGTCCTGGTCGGCGGCCCAGGAGGCCAGGATGCGCAGTCGTTCGTGGGTGGGGGAGCCGGGCTCGGCGGTCCAGACGGTCAGATTCTGGTCGGGGTCCGTGTTGGCGGTGAGGGTGTCCCAGTCCAGGACGAGTTCGCCGACGACGGGATGGTTGAGGGTCTTCGTGCCCACGGTGCGGGCGGCGACATGGTGATCGCCCCACCAGCGGGCGAACTGCTTGTCGCGCAGGGACAGTTCACCGACCAGTTCGATCAGGCGGGGGTCCTCGGGATACTTCGCCGCCTCCATGCGCAGTTGGGCGACGGCGATGTGCGCGGAGGTCTCCCAGTCGGCGTACAGGGTGCGCATCGCGGGGGTGGTGAAGATGATCCGCGGATAGTTGCGGTGTTTTTCCGGGATGCGGGAGAAGTCGGTGACCAGGGCGGCGGCCAGGGCGTTCCAGGCCAGGATGTCCCCGCGCCGGCCCTGCACGATGGCCGGGGTGGCGGTGAGGTCGTCCAGGACCCGCTGCAACTGCGGCTGGACCTTCTGCCGTCCGCGGCGCCGGGTGCGGTTGGTGGTCTTGCCGGCGAGCTGGAAGAGGTAACCGCGCTCGTCGTCGTCCAGGTGGAGCACCCGGGCGAGGACATCCAGCACGGGCGCCGACGCCTGCATACGGCCCTGCTCCAGGCGGGTGTAGTAGTCGGTGCTGATGCTGGCGAGCTGGGCGACCTCCTCGCGGCGCAGCCCCTCCACCCGGCGGGGCCGGTCGGTCTCGGGCAGGCCGACCATGCGCGGGCTCAGTTCCGAGCGGCGCTTCTTGAGGAATTCTCCCAGCTCATTGAGGGGAGCATTGGCGGTCATGCTTCCCAGGATGGCATCGATCGCACCTGGATAAGGGGGGAGAATTTCCTCCCAGGATGTTTCCCTCCCGGGATATTTCTCTCCGCTTTTCGCGCCTGCCCTCGCGTGTGAGGCTCGATCATGAGCAGTCGCGTTCCGCACGACGGCTGCGGCTCACCGATCCCCGCACCGAAGGAAGACCCCATGCGCGGAGCAGTCATTCACGCCCCCGGCGATGTGCGCTTCGAGACCCTGGACGACCCCAAGATCCTCGCGCCGACCGACGCCGTCATCCGTACGGCCGCCACCTGTGTGTGCGGCTCGGACCTGTGGCCCTATCGCGGCGCGGAACCGATCGGCGATCCGCACCCGATGGGGCACGAGTACGTCGGCATCGTCGAGGAGGTCGGCAGCGAGGTCACCAACGTCAGGCCGGGCCAGTTCGTGGTCGGTTCCTTCGCCACCTCGGACAACACCTGCGTGAACTGCCGGAGCGGCTGGCAGTCCTCCTGTCTGAACCGCGAGTTCATGAGCACCTGCCAGGCCGACTACGTGCGCATCCCCAACGCCCACGGCACCCTCGTCGCCACCGACGAGTTCCCGGACGCGGAGGCGGTACCGAGTCTGCTCGCCGTCTCGGACGTGATGGGCACCGGCTGGTACGCCGCCCTCGCCGCCGAGGTGAAGCCCGGCTCGACGGCCGTCGTGGTCGGCGACGGAGCGGTCGGCCTGTGCGGTGTCATCGCCGCCAAGGAACTCGGTGCGGAGCGGATCATCGCCATGTCCCGGCACGAGTCGCGGCAGAAGCTCGCCCTCGAGTTCGGCGCCACCGACATCATCAGTGAGCGCGGCGACGAAGGCATCACCCGCGTCAAGGACCTCACCGGCGGCATCGGCGCCGACTCCGTGCTGGAGTGCGTCGGCACCGCCGAGTCCATGCGGCAGGCACTGCACGCCACGCGCCCCGGCGGCAACGTCGGCTTCGTCGGAGTCCCCCACGAGGTCTCGATCGACGGCCAGGAGCTGTTCTTCTCCCAGGTCGGTCTGCGGGGCGGCCCGGCCCCCGTGCGCCGCTATCTGCCCGACCTGATCGACCTCGTCCTGACCGGCCGGATCAACCCGGGCAAGGTCTTCGACCTCACCCTGTCCCTGGACCAGGTCGCCGAGGGCTACAAGGCCATGGACGAGCGCCGCGCCATCAAGGCCCTGCTCAAGCCCTGAGCACGGACGCGTCCACACCCGAGGCCGCACCGACGCGGTGCGGCCGCGGGACCGGCAACCACCCCCGCTCGCACAAGGACTGACATGACGACCTTCGCCCTCATCGGTGCCGGACCCGGCCTCGGGCTCGCCACCGCCCGGCGCTTCGGAGCCGCCGGCCACAGCGTCGCCCTCATCGCCCGCGACGCGCAGAAGCTGGACGGTCTGACGGCCGACCTCGCCCGTGACGACGTCCAGGCGCGCGGCTACCCGGCCGATGTCCTCGACATCGAATCCCTGACCGCGGCCCTGTACGCAGCCTCGGCCGACCTGGGCACCGTCGAGATCCTCCAGTACAGCCCCGTGCCCCGCGCCGACTTCATGAAGCCCGTCCTCGACACGAGCGCCGACGACCTGGACGCCCCGCTCGCCTTCTCCGTCAAGGGCCCCGTCACCGCGGTGAACGCCGTCCTGCCCGGCATGCGCGAGCTCGGCCGCGGCACGCTGCTGTTCGTCAACGGCTCCAGCGCCGTACGCCCCAATCCGAAGGTCGCCGGCACCTCGATCGCCTTCGCCGCCGAGAGCGCCTACGCCCGCATGCTGCACGACACCCTCGCCCCGGAGAACATCCACGCCGCGCAGCTGATCATTCCCGGAGCGATCCGGCCAGGCGCCGAGCACAGCAGCCCCGACGTGCTGGCCGAGCGCCTGTACGACCTCCACGCCGAGCGGGACGGCTTCCGCCACTACGCCGAGCCCCTGCCCGACTGACGCCCGGACGACCCCATGAACTCGGCCACCCTCCGCGCCGTCGCCCGTGCCGCCACGGCCACCACTGTCCTGCTGGCGGCGGCGGCCTGCAGTGACACCTCGCCGGCCTCCCCGCACAAGACATCCTCCGCGTCCTCCGCCCGACAGCACACACCGACGGCCGAGGCACGCACCACGCCGTCCGACAGGAACACCGCCATGGACATCCGGGTCACCCTCGACGGCCGCCCCGTCGCCGCCACCCTGAACGACAGTCCGGCTGCCGGTGACTTCGCCGAACTGCTCCCGCTCTCCCTGGACTTGAAGGACTTCCACCGGACGGAGCGGATCGCCGACCTGCCGCGCAGGCTGACCACCTCGGGCGCACCCGAGCCGCGCGCGCCGAAGGCCGGCGACCTGACCTACTACGCGCCCTGGGGCAACCTGGCCCTCTTCTACCGCGACGGCGACTCCGCCAACCCCGACCTGCTCATCCTCGGCCACATCGACGCCGACGCCGACCGGCTTGCCGGGGCCGACCGGATCACCATCGAAGCCGCCCCCTGACCCGCCCCCCGTTCGTCCCCGCATGAAGGGGGGAGGAGATCCTCCCCTTTTCGTCCGGTTCGCCGCATGGGACCGTCGAAGACGTGGCCGCGCCGTCCACCGTCCGCCCGACGGCTTCAGCCGCCACCACGATCCCCCGATGTCCACGCAAGGAGAGACCACACGTATGCCTTCCGCGTCCGGGACCACCCCCGGCAAGCTCCCCTTCGTCGTCTGGGTGCTCGCCGCCGGCACGTTCCTGATGGGGACCACCGAGTTCGTCGTCGCCGGTCTGCTGCCGGAGCTGGCCGATGACCTCGGAGTCAGTGTCTCCCACGCCGGCCTGCTGATCACCGCCTTCGCCATCGGCATGATCGTCGGAGCGCCGACCATGGCCATGGCGACCCTGCGCATTCCCCAGCGCCGGACGCTGATCCTCGCCCTGTCCGTGTTCTGCCTCGGACATCTGGTCGCCGCCCTCAGCACCTCCTTCACGATCGTCCTCGCCGCCCGCGTCGTCACCGCCCTGGCCACCGGAGCGTTCTGGTCGGTGGGCTTCGTCGTCGCCACCACCGCCGCGGGACCGCACAACGCCACCCGCGCCACGGGCGTCATGATCGGCGGCCTGACCCTGGCCAACGTCGTCGGCGTGCCGATCGGCTCCCTCGCCGGCCAGTTCACCGGCTGGCGCGGCCCCTTCTGGGCCCTGGCCGTCCTCTCCGGGCTCGCCGCCGTCTTCATCGGCCGCTTCATCCCGGCCCAGGAGCAGCGCGTCGAGGTGTCCCTGCGGGCCGAGGTCCGGGCCCTGCGGCAGGGCCGGCTGTGGCTGGCGCTGGGCGCCGCGATGCTCATCATGGGCGGGGTCCTGGCGACGTACACCTACGTCACGCCGCTGCTGACCGACCGCGCGGGCATCCCGGCAGGCGCCGTACCGCTCGTCCTG
Organism: Streptomyces sp. NPDC102270; assembly: GCF_044766405.1. Taxonomy (NCBI): domain Bacteria; kingdom Bacillati; phylum Actinomycetota; class Actinomycetes; order Kitasatosporales; family Streptomycetaceae; genus Streptomyces; species Streptomyces sp. NPDC102270. The sequence goes on from NZ_JBIWLX010000010.1 coordinate 51,942, forward strand.
ATCGCGTTCGGCGTCGGCGCCCTGGGCGGCACCACCACGGGCGGCCGCCTGGGTGACCGGCGTCCGATGTCCACCACCATCACGGCCGCCGCGGCCACCGCCCTGGTCATGTTCCTGATGATCCCGCTGTCCGGCGACCCGGTCACGGCCACGCTTCTCGTCTTCCTCATGGGCCTGACCGGTTTCACGGTCAACCCGGTGGTCACCGCGCTGGCCATGCGCTTCGCGGGCGACGCGCCCACTCTCACCTCGGCGCTGACCACGTCCGCCTTCAACACCGGTATCGCCGCCGGTTCGCTGATCGCCGGTACGGCCCTGGACTCCTCCTTCGGCCTGACCGGGCCGCCCCTGGTCGGCACCGTCATCGCCGCCCTCACGCTGCTGCCGCTGATCGCCCTCGCCGTCCTCGGCTCGTCCGGCAAGGGCCGGATCGTGGCACGGAGCAGCGCGCCCACGCAGACGCGACACGACGAGGCCGCGCAGGTGCCGTCGCAGCGCTGACTCGCGCCCGGATCCGCGTACCGCCGACCGTCGTGCCCCACATCCCCCACCTGAAGGGACAACAGCAGTGAATCCCACGTACGACTTCACCGGCCAGGTCGCTCTTGTCACCGGGGCCGGTGCCGGCATGGGCCTGGCGACCGCCCGCGCGTTCGCCGAGTCCGGAGCCGCCGTCGCTCTCACCGACATCGACGAAGCGGCCCTGAACGCGGCCGCGAAGGAACTCACCGACGCCGGCCACCAAGTCCTCGCCCTCACCTGCGACGTCAGTGACGAGGACCAGGTCGCCGCAGCGGTCGACCGCACCGTGGAGACCTTCGGCCGCCTGGACATGGCCTACAACAACGCCGGAATCCAGATCCCGCCCAGCGACGCCGCCGACGAACCCGCCGAACGGTTCGACCGCGTCAACGCCATCAACCTGCGCGGTGTGTGGGCGTGCATGAAGCACGAGCTGCGGCACATGCGTGCGCAGGGCAGTGGCGCCATCGTCAACTGCTCCTCCCTCGGCGGCCTGGTCGGCCTCCCGGGACGGGCCTCCTACCATGCCTCCAAACACGGCGTCATCGGCCTGACGAGCAGCGCGGCCCTCGAATACGCCCCGCGCGGCATCCGCGTCAACGCCATCTGCCCGGGCACGATCGACACCCCCATGGTCAGTGACATGATCGCCAAGGGCGAGCTCGACCGCGCGGAGGCCGAGGCCAACCAGCCCATCAACCGGCTCGGCACCGCCGAGGAGATCGCCCAGGCGGTCCTGTGGCTGTGCAGCCCCGGAGCGGGTTTTGTCGTGGGCGTCGCCCTCCCCGTGGACGGTGGCTACGTCGCCCGCTGACAACAGCCCACGCATCAAGGAGAGTTGAGAGACACCATGGAATTCATCAAGCCCCAGCCCAGCAGCAAGGCCCCGGCGGACTGGTTCACCGGCGATGTGTGGTGGGACGTCATCGTGGCCGGCCAGGAGCCGTCCCGGATGCGTGCCAACCTCGTCCGCTTCTCGCCGGGAGCCCGCACCAACTGGCACTCCCACGCCGTGGGCCAGACCCTGCACGTCGTTTCCGGCATCGCCCTCATCGGCACCCGGGACGGCACCGTCTTCGAGGCCCACCCCGGCGAGACCGTCGCGTGTCCGCCGAACGAGGAGCACTGGCACGGCGCCGCCCCCGACCGGTTCATGGAGCACATCGCCCTGTGGGAGGGCACGGCGGACGGCACCCCCGAGACCACGTGGGCCGAGCCGGTCACCGACCAGCAGTACAACGGCCGCCGCACCCGCGACCAGTAGCTCCGGGTCAGTCCCACCCGCATCCGGGCTCCGCTCACGACGTCACGACGTCACAGCTTCCCGGACGCGGCCGCCTGCCCTGTCCCCCGCGCACGTGCCCCCGATGACGTCGGCCAGTCGCCTCCGACGGAGCCTGAAGGGGGGAGGAAAATCTCCCTGCCACGAGCATCGCCGGTGGTGCAAGACTCCCCATGTGCCCAGTAGCCGCTGCCCGAGCACGCGGTTGCCGGCCTTCCGGCGGTGACGACGATCCTCTCGCGCGTCCCGCTGATGTGTACGGCCGATCCGTCCGTGATGCGAAGGCGTACGTATGTCCTCTGAACTCCCTGATTCTGCTGTTTCTCCGCCCACCGGAGCCGGTGAGTCCACCTCGGGGCCGAGTCGGCGCACCGTCATCGCCACCGGTGTCGCGGTGGGCGGTGTCGTGGTCGCTGGAGGATCGTTCCTGGCCGGTGGCGAGGAGGCGACCGCCACGGGAGCGGCGGCCCCTTCCAGCCGTGTGTCCCTGGCGGTGGCGGCACGCGTCGGACGGTGATGGTCGACAATCGCACCTCGCTGCTGGACCTGCTCCGGGAGCACCTCGACCTGACCGGGTCGAAGAAGGGCTGCAACGCGGCCTGCGGGGCGTGCACCGTGCTGGTCGACGGGCAGCGGGTCAACTCCTGTCTGACGCCGGCGGTGCGGCTGGAGGGCGCCGAGGTCACCACCATCGAGGGCCTGGCCGAGGGGGATCAACGAGGCCACCACAGATCAGGCACGCCACCCACCACAACGGTCGCGCGGCGGGCGTCTGTCGTTCCGGCCCAACCGATGGCCCGTGCAGGAATTACCAGGGTGTGATCAATCAGCGAGAAACATTCGATTCCCGAGCCTCACACGCGGGCCCGGACGCGAAAAGAGGAGAAATGCATCCAGGAAGAAAAACGTCCGATGCCGCCAGTCGGCAGGCTTTGGCCTGTTGGTGACGTGAGTCAGCCGAAGAGGGCAACCACTCCATTGACCCAGATCGCGAGGAACGCAAGGGCCCCCACCAGGCAGCCGACGCCCGCCAGCACGCCGCCGGCCGTCCACGGCTCGGACGGCGTCTCCTCGTACGTCTCCTCCAGGCCGTCCTGGTAGGAGGCGGGGTCGTCCCAGTCGACGGGGTGCCCCAGCTCCTCGGCGCAGGCGGTCCGCACGGCGACCAGCTGCCGCTCCGCGAAGGAGGTGGCGGCCATGGCCTCGGGGCCGCGCCAGGCGAGGGCCTTCATCCGCCGCCCGGGAGACTCGTGCCGCGTCTCGAAGGCGGCGGTCTCGTCGGCCTTGCGGTCCTCTTCGAGGTACATCCAGCGTCCGGCCTCGGCGGCATCGCCGTAGAGCCGGTACACCTCGGCCAGACGCCGACGGAGCGTCAGGTCGTACGGGAAGGATGAGACGAGACCGCGCAAACGCTGGCGCGCGACGGGAACCCGGCCGGCAGCCAGGTCTGCATCGACTCGGGCAAGGGTCTCACTCAGTGGCATGAACACATGATCGGGTGCCGCACTGATCCACGTCGACCTGGTTTCTCGCTCATCGCTCAGACAGCCCCGCCGGAGCGGTCAGGAGTTGAGGAGTTTGCGCTTCTGGTCCTCGAACTCGGCTTCGGTGAGGACGCCCCGGGTCTTGAGCTCGTCGAGCTGCTTCAGCTGTTCGATCTTGCTGGTCATGTCGGGGGCCTGCTGAGCCGCGGGCGCCTCGGCAGGGTACGCCGGTTGCGGTGTGGGCTCCGGGTTTCCCTGCTGTGCCGCCCATCGCCCCTGTTGGCGGCGGGATACGCGGTTCGATACGGCGGTAGCGGTTCCGGCGACGACGGCCGTGCGGGCAACCCCTCGGAGGAGTCCAGGCATGGTGATCTCCCTTCTCGTTTCCCCCTGCCCCCGCTCTCAGGGCGCGGTTTCCGCCGCGTCCAGGGCGGCCAGGACCGCGGGCACCGGGATCCTCCCGGAGGCGACCAGTTCGGCACCGCCGCGTCGCAGCGCGGCGGCGAACGGGGCGGCCCAGAGATTCTCGTAGATCAGGACGCCCGCGGAGTTGCCGGGTTCCAGGGCGGCGGCTGCTTCCACGAGGTCGTCCTGGCCCAGCAGGCCGGAGGACGCTCCCTCGAAGACGGCGAGGTCGAGTTCGCCGTCGCCGGTGAGATCGCCGATCTCCAGGCCGGTCACGGATCCGTCGGCGTCCTTCCTGATGAACGTCAGATCGAGGATCCGGATGAGGCCGCGGTCCACCAGATCGATCAGGAGGGGGAAGCCCTCGCCGGTCATTCGGTTGCCGGGGAACTCGACGACCAGATAGTCGATCGGTCCCATCGCGCCGGATGTGTCGACTTCATCGAATGTGTCGCTCACGGCGTCACCTTCTGGGCTCGTGTCTGCTCCCCCATGCCATTGCATCACCGCATCGCTGCGGCCGCACGTCGTGCGCGGTTCACCCGTCGGGCGCACACGGGTCGCGGGTTCCGCGGCGCACGGATCTTCTGGTGCCATGGCGCACACAGGCGACGAGCCGCTCTCGAACCGGGAACGCAGCGAACTGGATGACCTGCGGCACCGCGTAGGTGCCCTGGAGAGTGGCGGCCACTCGCACGCGGCACGGCACCACTACTTCCGGTCCACGGGTTCCGTCCTGCTGATCCTCTTCGCGGCGCTGCTGTCGCTGCTGTCCGTCATCGCGGTCTGGGCGAACAGCATCGTGCGGGACACCGACCGCTACGTCGCCACGGTGGGACCGCTGGCCTCGAACCCGGATGTGCAGAAGGCCGTCACCAACCGGGTCACCGACGTGGTGCTGGCGCGGATCGACGTGAACGCGCTGGTCAAACAGCTGCAGGACGCCGTGTCGGAGAAGGGCGTGCCGCCGAAGGCGGCCCAGCTGGTCGGCAACCTGGACGGGCCGATCACGAGCGGTCTGAAGCAGTTGGTCAGCGGCACCGTGGAGCGGGTGGTCAGCAGCAGTGCCTTCGAGAAGGTCTGGGTGGAGGCCAACCGCAGGGTGCACTCGTCCGTCGACAAGGCCCTGACGGGCGAGGGCGACGGCGCGGTCTCGCTGAAGAACGACCAGGTGGCCATCGACGTGGCCCCGATCGTCGCCCAGGTCAAGGAGCGGTTGGTCGGCGCCGGCCTCGGAGTCGCCGCGAAGATCCCGGACGTCCACACGGACTTCGTGGTGGTCCAGTCGAAGGACATCGGCAAGATCAAGACCTATATGAGGGTCCTGGAGATCATGGGCAGCTGGCTGCCCCTCATCGCCCTGCTGGTGGCCGCGGCGGGGGTGTACACCGCGTTCAACCGCCGGCACGCGCTGATCGGGGCCGGGTTGGCGGTGTTCCTGGCCATGCTGGTCCTCGGGATCACCCTCACCGTCTTCCGGGACATCTACCTCGACCATCTGCCCTCCGGGGCGTCCCCGGCCGCCGCCGGTGCTGTGTACGACGCGCTGATCAGGTTCCTGCGCGCCGGTGTACGGGCCCTCGGCGCCGTCGCCCTCATCGTCGCCGTGGGCGCCTTCCTCAGCGGCCCGTCCCGGGTCGCGGTCCTCGTCCGCAACGGCTGCCGCAGGAGCATCGGCGCCCTGCGCGACGTGGCGGTCTCCGAAGGACTTCGACTCGGGGCGGTCGGACGGTTCGTGCACCGCTTCAAGCGCTGGATCGGGGTCGCGATCCTGGTGGTCGCCGCGATCGTCCTGTTCACCTGGACCTACCCGACCACGATGGTCGTGGTGTGGACCACGGTCATCGTGCTGGTGGGCTTCGCGATCCGTGAATTCCTGGACGGCGGCCCCGGCTCACGCGCCGACCCGACGGCCGGCGGGGCTGCTCGCTGACGTGTGGCGAGACGGGGGCCCGTACTGCCTCGGCTCGCCGGGATGCCGTTCGGCGCATCGCCGCCGAGCTGAACGACGCCGGCCCGTTGGACGCGGTCATCCACAACGCCGGCGTGTGGAGCGGGCCGGCGGTCATGCCGGTCAACATCATCGCCCCGTACCTGCTCACGGCCCTGCTGCGCGGACCGCGACGGCTGGTCTACTTGAGCAGCGACTCGCACTTCGGTGGACAACCCCGGCTGGACGGCGTCGACTGGCGCGGCGAGAGCGCGGGCTCGTACTCCGACAGCAAGCTGTACGTCACGGCGCTCGCTGCCGCAGTGGCCCGGTTGCGTCCCGGTGTGCTCAGCAACGCGGTCGATCCCGGCTGGGTGCCGACCAAGATGGGCGGTCCCGGCGCACCGGACGACCTGGAGCTCGGGCATCGCACACAGGAGTGGCTCGCCGCCAGCGATGAACCCCAGGCACTGACGACCGGCGGGTACTGGTACCACGGCGAGCGAACGCAGCCGCACCGGGCAGTGCACGACGAAGCGTTCCAGGACCGCCTCCTGCAAACGCTGGCCGAAGAGACGGGCCTCGACCTGTGAGGGCCGACCACCGACCGCACATCCTGGCCGCCGCTAGGGCACGTCAGAGTGGCGGCCAGGATGTGCGGTCGCTGGTGGGCCCGTTGGACGACTTCCTCACCGCGCCCCTTACCGTCGCCTCCTGCGTCGTCGGAGCGGCGGGGCGCCAGCCCAGCTCCGGTGCGATCAGGTGTCGTGTGTCGTGCAGGATCTGTTCGTACTCCTCGCGGTGGAACTCGTACGGCAGCTCCAGGCGCAGCTCCGACACTTCCGCGACGGCGGGGTCGGCGGCGAGTTGTTCGAGGATCTACTCGGCGGTTCCCACCACGTCGGGGGCGAACAGGGTGCGTTTCGGGCCCTGGGGTGCCAGGGTCCGTTCGTGGCGGCTCGCGGCGTAGGCGCGGTAGCGGGCCCGGCCGGCCGCGTCGGCGCTGTCGAAGGGCACGATCACCCGGCCCAGCGCCACCCGTGCCGTAAGGTCCGCCCCCTTCGTGGAGAGCGTGCGGCGGTACGCGGTCAGCAGGTTCAGCTGGGCCGTGGTGAAGTCGTCGGTGCCCTCGCCGGTGACGATGTTGCCCGACAGCAGGCTCAGGCCGTTCTCGGCGGCCCAGCCGGCCGAGCGCAGGCTGCCGCCGCCGTACCACAGGCGCCGCGCCAGATCGGGGTTGTGCGGTTGCAGGCGGGGGCGCTGGACGTTGCCCGGTGAGTGGATGACCGTGTCCGGGTCGCCGAGGTAGTCGCCGCGCAGGTGGTCGACGACGCGGGCGATCCTGCCATAGGACAGGTCGAAGCCGCGCCAGTCGCCGTCGTACACGAGGTCTCCGAGCAGGTCGGCGTGCGGCATGCCGGTGCTGAAGCCGATCTGGAGCCGCCCCTGGGACAGGACGTCGGCCAGCGCCAGGTCCTCGGCGAGGCGGAAGGGGCTCTCGTAGCCGATCGGGATGACCGCGGTGCCCAGTTCGATCCGCTCGGTGCGCTGGCCGGCCGCGGCGAGGAACACGGCCGCCGAGCCGACGCCGTGTTCGAGGTGGCGCTGGCGGATCCAGGCGCCGTCGAAGCCCAACCGCTCGCCGTACCCGAACAGTTGGAGAGTCTCCTCCAGACCGGTGTACGGGTCGTCGTCGGCGAAGTTGCCCGGGGTGAGAAAGGCCAGTGAGGTGATCGTGGGAGTGCTCATGTGACGCCGGTCCTCAGCTCGGGGTGGGCTCGGCGGCGGGGGCGGGGACGCGACCGCCGGGGATCACCGCGAGCAGCTCACGGGTGTACTCGTGGTGGGGGCTGGTGAACAGTTCCTCCGGTGGGCCGGTCTCGACGATCCGGCCGGCCCGCATCACGGCGACCTGGTGCGCGATCTGCCGTACGACGGCCAGGTCGTGGGAGATGAAGAGGTACGCCACGCCGGTGTCGGCCTGCAACTCGGCCAGCAGGTCCAGGACTTGGGCCTGCACGGACACATCGAGCGCGGAGACCGGCTCGTCGCACACCACCAGGTCGGGGGAGAGGGCGAGGGCGCGGGCGATCGCCACCCGTTGGCGCTGGCCGCCGGACAGCTCCGCCGGCCGGCGCTCAAGAGTGGCGACCGGAAGTGCCACCTGGTCGAGCAGTTCACGGGCCCGGGCGAGCCGGGACGCGCGGTCGCCGACCTTGAAGGCGCGCAGCGGTTCGGTGATCACCTCGGCTATGGAGAAGCGCGGGTCGAGCGAGGCGTACGGGTTCTGGTAGACGAGCTGGGCGCGGCGGCGCAGCTCTCTGGCCCGGGCACCCTTGGCGGTCGTGACGTCGGTGCCGTCGAACAGGATCTGTCCGGCGGTCGCGTCGGCGAGGCGCAGTACCAGGCGGGCGAGGGTGGACTTGCCCGAGCCCGACTCGCCGACCAGGGCGAGGGTCTGGCCGCGACGGAGGGTGAAGCCGGCGTCGTCGACCGCGCGCAGGCTCCGGGGGCCGTCCCCGGTGCGGGGGAGCCTGAACTCCTTGACCAGGTTGCGTGCTTCGACCAGGGGCGCCGTCGTGTCGGCCTTCGGCTCGGAGACCGGGGTGCGGGGGCGGGCGGTGGCCAGACTCGGGGCACTGGCCAGCAGATGCCGGGTGTACTCGTCCTGCGGGTCGGCCAGGACCTCCTGGGTGCGGCCCGCCTCTACGACCCTGCCCCGGGACATGACCACGAGTCGCTGTGCCCGGTCGGCGGCGACCCCGAGGTCGTGGGTCACCAGCAGGATCGCGGTTCCCGACTCCTCGGTGAGGCGCTGGAGATGGTCGAGGATGACTGGTTGCACGGTGACGTCGAGCGCGCTGGTGGGCTCGTCGGCGATGATCAGCTCGGGTTTCGCGGCGATGGCGATGGCGATCAGGGCGCGTTGTCGCATGCCGCCGGACAGTTCGTGCGGGTACTGCCGTGCGCGGGTGGCCGCGTCGGGCAGTCCGGCCCGGTCCGGGAGAACGTCTCGACGAGCAGCAGCCCCACCCAGAACGTCGGGACGGACACCCCGAGCGGAGGCAGTGACAGTAGCAGCTGCCGCAGCCAGCGCTGGGTTGTGTAGGTGGCCAGCACCGCCAGACCACCGCCGAGGTCCACCGCGAGCAGCAGCGCCGCGCCGGTCAACTGCAGGGTCTGCGGCAGCGCGTCGGTCAGCGTCGAGGCGACCGGGCGCCCGATGGACACCGAGTCGCCGAAGTCCCCGCGCACGGCCCGCCCCAGGGACTCGCCGTACTGCACCAGCACGGGCTTGTCGAAGCCGTACTCGTGCCGCAGGGCGGCGATCTGATGCGGGTCGACCTGCCCCGAGTCCATCCCGGCACTGGCCATCGCGGTGACCGGGTCGCCCGGCAGAAAGTCCAGCACCAGGAACGAGACCGTGTACGCCGCCCACAGCACGCCGACCGCCTGCGCGAGCCGTTTGATTACATAGCGGCGCATGCGTCAGCCGATCCAGGTGTCGTGCAGCTGGAGCCGGCTGGAGGCGTCGAAGTTCAGGTCGTGCACCTTCTTCGACACGCCCAGTTGGGTCTGGAGCTCCACGACCGGCACGTAGTAGGCGTTCTGCACGATCAACTGCTGTGACTGGCCGATCAGTTGCTTGCGCTTGGCGGTGTCCGTGGTCGCGGCCTGCGCGGCCAGGGCCGTGTCCAGGCCGCTCGTCGGCACGCGGTAGAAGTTGGCCAGCTTCGTGGAGAAGGAGCTGCGCAGGATGTCCGGGTCGGCACGGGTGACGTTTCCCCAGGCCGCGTCGTAGTCGCCCGACTGCAGCGTCGGCGCCAGCTGGGTTACCTGGAGCTGCTTGAGGGACACCTGGACGCCGACGGCCTTGAGCTGCTGCTGGATCAGCTCCAACGCGGGCTGATTGGTCGCGGCGTTGGGGATCCAGTCGATGGTCAGACTGAGCTTCTTGCCGTCCTTGGTGCGGATGCCGTCGCTGCCGGTCTTCCAACCAGCCGCGTCCAGCAGGGACTTGGCCTTGGCCGCGTCGGTCTTCAGGTCCGGGGCGAGGCTGGTGTAGTCGGGGGTGGTGTGGGCGAGGATGCTGGTGGCCGCCTGGGTGCCGGTCGGGAACACGGTGTCGGCGATCTGCCGGCGGTCGACGGCGTGCAGGATGGCCTGGCGCACGCGCGCGTCCTTCAGGATGGGCCGCGAGTTGTTGAGGCCGAGGCCGAACACGACGCCGGGGTTGGCCCGTCGCTGGAGGGTGACCTGGCCGCCCTTGAGCGCTGCCTCGTTGGCCTTGCCGACGCTGCTGATCGCGTCGACCTGGCCGGACTGGTGACTGCCCGCCCGTACACCGGCCTCCGATACGACCTTGAAGACCAGCTTGTCCAGGTAGGCCTCGCCCTTCTTGGTCCACAGCGAGGACCCCCAGGCGTATCCGGTGCGCTGGGCGAGGGTGAGCGACTGGTTCTGCACGTACTGCTTCAGCACGAACGGCCCGGAACCGGTCACGCCCTCACTGCACTTCTGCTGCGGGGCCTTCTTGACACTGGCCGAGGACTCGATGCCCAGCGAGTGTGTCGAAGTGGCTTGCAGGAACTGGGCGTTGGGCTGTTTGAACGTGACCTTGAGGGTGAGCGGATCGACTGCCGTGGTGCTCTCGACGCCGCTGAGATAGCCCTGGGCAAGGGTGCCGAGCGCGCCGAGCCGGGGCACCGCGTCGAAGTTGTCCTTGACCACCTGAGCGGTCAGCTTCGACCCGTCGCTGAAGGTGACGCCCGAGCGCAGATGGAAGGTGAACGTCGTGGCGTCGGAGCTGACGTCCCAGCTCTTCGCCAGCCATGGCACGATCTTGCCGGTTCGGGGTCCTGGTCCGTCAGGGAGTCCACGATCTGGCGCACCGAGTAGATGGTCTCGTTGCTGGCGACCTGCTGAGGGTCCACGCAGCCGGCGTCGGAGCCCACCGCGAAGGTCAGGGTGCCGCCGGACCCGGGCTGTCCGGTGCCGGTGCCGGAATCGCCGCCGCCCGATCCGCAGGCGGTCAGCAGAACACTGGTGGTGACAAGGGCGGTCCATGCCGCCCACCGGGCGGATCCGACATCGGGAAGTGCAGTCATGGAGGGCTTCTCCTACTCGTGTCACCCGGACGGATGCCGTACGCGGCATGGCCGTACGTGGGCGTGCGGCGGGGATCACGGGAAACGGGGCTCAAGGACAGACGGAGATCAGGCGCAGGCGGGCGCGGCGGCAGCGGGTGCCGAACGGCGAGCAGCGGGGGGAAGGTCCGTCAGGCCCGACACAGACAGCTGGTCGAGCGCTCGAGGTCGATGTGACGCCGGCGAGAGAGCCGGGAGAACACGGTGGCGTCGAGGAAGCGGACGCTGAGATCACCACCGTGCCGCATACCGGGCCTCCACATTTCCGGCCCCTGTCACGGGGCCACGCGCTTGCGGAGATCGTCGGTGATCCCGCCGGGCTTTCACCTGGAGCACCCCACCGCGGGGGAGGGTTGCCGGTCAGCGAGCCAGGGCTTGACGCTGACACTCAATGCCGTTCGTGATCGTACGGAGGGCTCTTGTCGTACGTCAATGCCGCAAATCGGCGTGCTGCGGGGGCAGTCGGGGCGGCTCACCGGGTCCGGCTCAGGAACCGCCGCGCTCGCGGGGGAGTTTCAGGCCGGCCTCGATCGCCACCGGCAGCCGGTTCTCGGCCGGGGGCAGCGGGCAGGTGGCCAGGTCCGTGTAGGCGCACGGCAGGTTCGCGGCGCGGTTGAAGTCCAGGACGACCGTACCGTCGGCGGTGGGCGGCTCCAGGGCGAGGGACCGGTTGGCGGCGTAGGTGGTGACCCCGGAGGTCGCGTCGGTGAACAGCACCATCAGTCGGCCGGCGCCATGGCCGGGGAACGCGGTCAGCGACAGCGGGCGCCCGTCCAGCTCGAACTCGATCCTGCCCGGAGCGTCGTACACATGCTCAAGGCCCTCGACCGCGGCGCCCACGGTGGTCGGTCGTGGTGTGTCGAAGGGGATGTAGCGGCCCGTCACGGACCAGCGCGGGTCGGGGGCGTAGGCGGGTGTTCCGGTGAAGGCCGTGCGCAGCGGCGCGTCGGGGTGCCGGGGGCGGACGATGTCGTGCCCGCCGCGCTTGGCGACCTCGATGACGGCGTCTCCCCATACGGCGTCGACGCCGGTGCGTTCGGGAAGCACGCCGAAGCGGTGTTCTCCGTGCACCGGCGTTCCGTCGACGAGCAGTTCCTCGCCGTCGTCGAGGTCCACGACCACCCCGTCCGGGCCGGTGCGCCACGCACCGGGCGCGTCCGGGAAGCGCTGCGGCCGGTCGTCGAGCCAGTGCAGGCCGGTGATCGACAGGAACCCGTGCGGGTCGGCGAGCCGGGCCTCCTGCGCGCGGTACCACTCCAGCCAGGTCTCGGTGAAGGCATGGAAGTCGGTCTTGGTGGCCTCGGTGGTCATGGGTTCTCCTTCGTCACGCGTGCGTGAGTGCGGGGTTCAGGGTGCCGGTGGGGTCGTCGACGGCCCCGGCGGTCGGACGCGTCGGGCGCTCCTCGCGCAGCCATGTCAGCCCGCCTGCCGTTGCTCCCGCGCGGAGCGGTGCGTGAGGGGAGCGCGCAGGCCGAGGTTCTCGCGCAGGGTGGTGCCGGTGTACTCGGTGCGGTAGATCCCGCGTTCCTGCAGTTCCGGGACGAGCAGGTCGACGATGTCGTCGAGGCCGTCGGGGATGAGGTACGGCGTGACGTTGAAGCCGTCGACCGCGCCGTGCCGCACGAAGTGGGCGAACTTGTCGGCCAGGCCGGACGGGGTGCCGACGTGCCCGCGCTGCGGGCCGAGCGCGATGACGGTCTCGCGCAGCGACCAGCCGTTGGCCTCCGCCTTCGCCCGCCACTCGGCCACGACCGCACGCGGGTCGGCGATGCGCCGGGCCCCGAAGGAGCCGTCGTTCTCGGCGACGACCGGATCCTCTTTCGGTAGCGGCCCGTCGGCGTCGCGGTCGGACAGGTCGAAGCCCCACAGCAGTCCGGCGATCCCCAGCGCCGTGGCGGGCGTGACCTGTTGGAGCCGGATCCAGCGCTTCTTCTCCTGCGCCTCCTCCTCGGTGGCGCCGATGATGATCTCGGTGCCCGGCAGGATCCGCAGGTCGTCGTCGGGCCGCCCGACCGCCCGCAGCCGGCGCCGGATGTCCTGAGCGAAGGCAAGGGCGTCGTCGAAGTCGTTGCCGTGTGCGGAGAAGATGACGTCGGCGTTGCGGGCGGCGAAGTCGCGTCCCTCACCGGAGTCACCGGCCTGGAAGATCACGGGGTGCCCCTGGGCGCTGCGGGGCAGGGTGGGATCGAGATCGATGTCGAACTGCGGTCCGTGGTGCCGTACTTGGCGTACGGCACCGGGCGCCGACCATTGCGCTGCCCCTGCGGAGTCGGCGATCGCTCCGTCCTGCCAGCCGTCCCACAACGCGCGGGCCACGGCGAGGAACTCCTCGGCGCGGCGGTAGCGGTCGGCGTGGTCGAGGTAGCCGCCGCGGCGGAAGTTGGCGCCGGTCCAGGCGTTGTCCGTGGTCACCACGTTCCAGCCGGCCCGGCCTTCGGAGAGCAGATCGAGCCCGGACAGGCGGCGGGCCAGATCGGCGGGCTCGTTGAAGGTGGAATTGGAGGTGGCGACCAGCCCGATCCGGCGGGTGACCGCGGCCAGTGCGGCGAGCTGGGTGATGGCGTCCGGCCGTCCGGCCACGTCGAGATCGTGGATCCTGCCGTCGACCTCGCGCAGCCGCAGCCCCTCGCCGAGGAAGAACGCGTCGAACAGGCCCCGTTCGGCGGTCTGGGCGACCCGTCGGAAGCAGGCGGGGTCGATCTGGGAGCCGCTGTCGGGGGCGGACCAGATGGTCCAGTGGTTGACGCCCTGGAAGAACACTCCGAAGTGCAGCCGGGCGTGCGGGCGGGGGACGTCGAGGGGATCGGTGCGGGTCATCGGGCGTCCTCCTGGGCGGTCGTGGCAGCGGCGGCGAAGCGATTGGCGGGGCGCTCCAGACCCAGGGCCGAGCGCAGGGACGTACCGGGAAGCGGACGGGCGACGAGGCGCCGCTCGGACAGGGCCGGCAGCACGAGGCGGGACAGGACGGCCAGGTCCTCGTCCAGCACTAGCGGATGCAGCCGTACGCCGTCGATGTGACGGCTCAACTCTGCTAGCAATGCGACCAGTTGGGCCGCGGAGCCGATGTGTCGCAGCCGGCCCCGGTCGGTCCACGCCGCGTGCCGTTCCAGGTCGGCGACGCGCTCGGCGGCCGTGGCCTCCCGCGTGTCCAGCGCCACCTCGACCTCGGCGAAGAGACGGGGCGTACCGGCGGCGGCGGAGGCCGCGGCGAGCGACGCGAGGTCACGGCCCTCGACGAGAGCGACGTCCAGCTGCGCGGCGGGAACCCGGTCCGGCCTGCCCAGGACGACCAGCTGCCCCTGAGGCGGGCGCGGCACGATCGCCGGGCCCTTGACGGCGTAGGTCTCGCCCGTGAAGTCGATGTAGTGCAGCCGCTCGCGGTCGAGGTAGCGGCTGGTGGCCACGGACCGGATGACCGCGTCGTCCTCCCACGAGTCCCACAGGGCGCGGGCCACCTCCACGCCGTCCCGGGACTCCCGGGCCCGTGCGGCGGAGTCGGCGATCAACGGCCGCCCCCAGGCACCGGCCGCCTCGGGGCGCTCCTCCTCCGTCACCACCCACCCGGCGCGACCGGCGGAGATGTGGTCCAGGGACGCCAACTGGCCGGAGACATGGAAGGGTTCGGCGTAGGTGACCGGGACGACCGGTGCGATGCCGATGGTGCTCGTGGACGCGGCGACGAAGGCCGCTCGCTCCACGGCGCCGATACGGCCCACCGGATCCGGTGAGACGCCGGGCGGCAGCACGCCGTCGTGCAGGGTGACCAGCGTGAACCCGGCGTTCTCGGCGACGGCGGCGACCTGGGCCACGCGGCGCGGTGTGAGCAGCTGATCGGGGGAATGGGCGGCGCGGCGCCAGGCCGCGGGGTGTGCGCCGTCGCCGTCGATCTCGACGGCGAGGTGCAGGGCGGGGCCGGTCAAGGGGGTTCCTTCCGGGAAACACGGGACTCGCGGCCACAGGGCCACGACGAGACAGCCGGCAGGATGGCCGGCCGGGGTCAGACGTGTACGGAAGGACAGACGGCGGAGGAGGTACGGCAGTAGTCGACATGCCGCCGGGTGATGAGCCGCGCACAGCTGCACGCACCGCGCGATACCGCGCCCCGTACGTGCATCACAGCCTCCAGCTGTCAGGAACTTTCCCTTTCAACGTACGTCGCACGCCCCGGTGAATGTCAAGGTCGAAGAGGGCGGACGGGCATCTCGTGCGCCGGGACGCATGGTGGACGCATCAATTGCGTTGTGCTTTGATCCGGGCCACGGAGACCGTCGGCACGGCACGCACGGTGCTGCTCGACCCGTTCTGGGTGAGCCGCCGCGCCGACCAGTTCGACCAGGTCTGTCGCTGATCGCTGTTCGACGGCTCGCCCCAGTCATCCACCACACCTCACGCCCTGGGGAGCACGATCAGCCAATGCTTCCGGGAGAAGACCGCGCCGCCCGGCGGGTGCTGCTGGTGTGCATGGCCGCGGGCGCCACGACTCTGGTCGACCAGGCCGTCCTGAACATCGCGGTCCCGAGCATGCGCCAGTCGATCGGAGCCACCGGGGCGGACGTCCAGTGGATCGTGGCCGGATACTCGCCGGCCTTCGGCCTGGCCCTCGTCCCCGGTGGCAGCCTCGGTGACCTGCACGGCCGCAAACGGCTCTTCATGGTCGGGGTGGCGGTCTTCCTCCTGGCCGGGGTGACGGCTGCGACGGGAGGACGGCCGGGGACCCTGATCGGGGCGCGGCTGGTGCAGGGTGCCGCGGCCGGGATCGTCAACTCGCAGGTGATCGGCACCATTCAGGACGTCTTCCGCGGTGTGGCCCGCGGCCGTGCGCTGGGTCTGTACGCGTCACCGGCGGCGTGGCCACGGCCCTCGGCCCGCCCCTCGGCGGTGCGCTCGTCGCCGGACTCGGCCCCGAGGCGGGCTGGCGGTGCTGCCTGTTGCTGAGCTCACCGTGCGCGGTGCTCAGCAGGCCGCGCTCCTCGTAGAACCGCAGGGCCCGTGGGGTGGTCCCGGCAGCTGCCGCCGCGTCTCCGATTCGCATCCGACCTCGCCTCGGTTCGTGTCACCGGTCCGGCAGCTCCACCACTACGGTGCCGAAGTGCCGTCCCTCGAACAGTTCCTGCAACGCCTGAGGGGCCCGTTCGATGCCCGGAATCCGCACATGCGGGAAAGAGATCTCACCGGAGCGCAGCCAGCCGCCGAACCGCTCGGCCCACTCCTGCGCCACCTCGGGATGATCGATGCCGCTGTAACCGCGCAGCGTGACCCCCAGGTTGATGACGCGGAAGGTGTCGATCTCCACCGGAGCGCTGTCACCGTCCCGGTGCGGTGACAACTGGCCGGACAGCGCGCCGACGAGCGCGAAGCGGGCGCCGCGGCGCGCCCCCGTGAGCGCCGCTGTCAGGTGCCCGCCGCCCACGGTGTCCACCAGGACGTCGATGCCTTCGGGTGCCGCCGTGCGCAACTGCCGGGCGAGCGTGGGGGATCGGTCGCCCGGCACCAGCACCGCGTCGTAGCCCAGGTCGGTGCGCAGCCGCTCGGCCTTGGCCGGAGAGCGGGTACTGCCGATGACCTTCCCGGCACCCAGCAGCCTGGCGACCGGACCGGCCAGGGTTCCCACCGCGCCCGCCGCCCCGGTGACGAGGACCGTGTCGCCGGGACGGATGTCGGCGAGCCGGGTGAGCGCACCGTAGGCGGCCGACCCCGACGACAGGTGGGCGACCGGATCCGGCAGCACATCGCCGACCGGGGTGCAGTCGGCTGCGGCCACCAACGCGTGCTCGCGCCATCCCCACAGATGCGTGACGGTGTCTCCCGGCTGCAGCGGGCTGTCCGGACCCGCGCCGACGACCTCGCCGACAGCGGGGCCGAACAGCACCTCACCGACGTTGATCGACGGCAGCGGCACTCCCTCGGGTGCGCCTGTGATCAGGGTGCGCAGCCCGGGGAACACCAGGAAGTACCGGCTGCGCACGAGGACTTGTCCGGGGCCCGGCGTCGGCAGTGGCTGTGCGACGACGGAGAAATGCTCGGGGCCGGGCAGCCCCTCGGGGGCGGTGGCGAGCTGGATCTCGCGGGTGGTGGAGGGCAGGGGAGTAGCCATGCGGTGGGGCTCCTGTTCGGGAGAGGCGAAGCAGGCCGGCCGGGACGACCGCCGGTGCGGGCGCGCAGACGTTAGCCCCTGACGCGCGCGTCAAAGGCAAGTGAGGCAAGTACGGCTGCCCGCGGTGTCCACGCCGGCCCCGTGTCCGCAATGCAAGATCTGTCCGGAAGGTTATTGACCAACGTGGTGGACCTCTGCTGAACTCCGGTGCCATGAACCCGCGCGTGGAACTCACTCGGCGGCGCCACATCGACCTGGCGCACGTCTCCAGCGCGTTTTGTTGTCGCTGACCCGGTAAGAGGTCCCCGGCGGCAACCGGAGCGCACCGACGGTGCGCGTCCGGCGGAGGCGGTCCGTAACCGCCCGTAATGCAGTGCCGTCCCGTGGGCTCGCCGTGTCCGCCTCCTGAGCGACTGCTCCCGCGACCTCACCTCCCGCGCTTCCGCACGGGCTGTGATCCGGTCCCACCTGCGTCGCCGTCGCACCGACTGCCCGGTCTCCCGTCGACCGGCTCGCGAGTCGGCCGTTCACTCACACTCTCCGCTCTCCGCTCTCCGCATCCCGCTCTTCGCCCTCGCCCTCCGCACCCGGCACGGAGCACCCAGCACTCAGCTGTGCGCCCACCTCTCCGAGAAGGACTCCCTCATGCCGCTGTCCATCCGCAAGCTCACCGGCCGTATCGGCGCGGTCGTGGAGGGCGTCGACCTCACGGCGACCCCCGATCTCTCGACGGTCACAGCGCTCCGTGACGCCCTCAACGAGCACAAGGCGATCGTCTTCGATCAGGTCGACCTCGACAACGCCGGCCAGGAGCGCGTGGCCCGGTGGTTCGGGGACCTCACCACCGCCCACCCCAACGTGCCGGCCGCCGACGGCACGACGAACGTGCTCGCCGTCGACAGCGCGACATCCAAGGCCAACGAGTGGCACACGGACGTCACCTTCGTGGTCAACCCGCCGCAGCTCACCACGCTCCGGTCGATCGTGACCACGCCGTACGGCGGCGAGACGCTCATCGCCAACGCCGCCGCGGCCTACCGCGACCTGCCGGAACCGCTGCGCGCCCTCGCGGACACGCTGCGCGTCGTGCACACCAACCAGTACGACTACGCCCGCCCTTCGGCCACGACGGCACAACGGCAGGAGTACGACCGCCTCTTCGTGTCGGCGCCGTACGAGGCGGAGCACCCGGTTGTGCGCGTGCACCCCCTGACCGGTGAACGAGGGCTGTTCATCGGCGGGTTCGCCAAGCGGATCGTCGGCCTGTCGAGCAGCGAGTCGGCCGACCTGCTGCGCATCCTCCAGGCGTACGTGACGCGTCCGGAGAACATCCTTCGCTGGGCCTGGTCCCCGAACCAGCTGCTGATCTTCGACAACCGGATCACCCAGCACTACGGGGTGGACAACTACGACGACCACCCGCGCCGCCTCAACCGGGTGACGGTCGCCGGAGAGGTGCCGGCCGGTGTCGACGGCCGCCGCAGCGAGCAACTCCTCGGCGACGCCTCCCACTACAGCAGCGTGCTGGCGGTGGCCGCATGACCGAGGTCCGCATCCCGGCCCGGGCCGTCATCAAGAGCCCGGCCGTCGAGACGACGAGAGCGCGGGAACGCGAGGTGTTCCTCCCGCGTGACGCCCGCCGCCGGACGACTGGGCTCACCGCGCTCCGCGAACGCCTGCGCTGGCCGCTGGGCATCTACACGACCCCGGTCGTGATCCTCATCGCCTGGGAGATACTCGCCCGGACCGCGGTGGTGTCGAAGACCTATGCTCCGGCGCCGACCTCGATCGTGAAGTCTGCCGCCGATCTGTGGCAGCAAGGCGTCCTCGGGCCGGACCTGGCCATCTCGCTGCAGCGGGCCGGCATCGGTCTCGCGATCGGACTGACGGTCGGCATCGTCGCCGGAGTGCTCGGTGGGCTGCTGCGCAGCGGCGAGTACCTGTTCAACGGCCTCGTACAGGTGCTCAACACCATCCCGCTCCTCGCGGTGCTGCCGCTGATGATCGTGTGGTTCGGCATAGACGAGCTCACGAAGGTGCTGTTGATCTCCTTCGGGGCCGGTGTCCCGATGTATCTCAACCTGTTCGCCGCGATCCGGGGCGTCGACCAGCGGCTGATCGAGATGGCCCGCACGACGGGCGCGGGCACCTGGCGCCTGGTGACGCGGGTGCTGGTGCCCGGAGCGCTGCCGGGGTTCCTGGTCGGTCTGCGGTTCTCCCTCGCGTACAGCGTCCTGGGCCTGGTCGCCGCCGAAACTGTCAACGCCGACAAGGGACTTGGCTTCCTCATCACCCAGGGGCAGACCTATCTGCAGACCAACCAGGTCTTCGTGGGGCTGGTGATCTACTCGCTCCTCGGTCTGCTCGCCGATCAGTTCGTCCGGGTTCTCGAGCGGGTGCTGCTGCGGTGGCGACCCAGTTATGAGGCGTCATGAGCAGCACCGTCGCGACGGACCTCCGTCGGCAGACCGGGGCCGTCGTCGAGCAGGTGGTCCGTCGGTTCGGCGACCGGGTGGTGCTCGACCACCTCGACCTCACCATCGCCGACGAGGAGCTGGTGATCCTGCTCGGCCCCTCGGGCTGCGGGAAGAGCACCCTGCTGCGGCTGCTCGCCGGACTGGACCGGCCCGACGCGGGGCGGGTCGAGGTCCCGGCACGGCGGGCGATCGTCTTCCAGGCCGACCGGCTGCTGCCGTGGCAGCGGGTGCTGCCCAACGTCACGCTCGGCCTGCACGGCCCCGACGCGGAGCAGCGGGCCCTCGACGTCCTCGCCGAGGTCGGGCTCGCGGGCCGTGAGAAGGCGTGGCCCAAGGAGCTCTCCGGCGGCGAGGCCCAGCGGGTGTCACTCGCGCGGGCCCTGGTGTCGGAGCCCGAACTGGTGCTGCTCGACGAGCCGTTCGCGGCCCTCGACGCCATCACCCGGCTGCGCATGCACGACCTCGTACGGGCCCTGCGGACCAAGCATCACGCGGCCATGCTGCTCGTCACCCACGACGTCGACGAGGCGATCGCCCTGGCGGACCGCATCGTCGTCATGAGCAACGGCCGCATCGGCACCTCGCACGAGGTGCACCTCTCGGCCGCGAACCGCGAATCGAGCGTCGCACGAGAGGAAGTCCGCGCCCGGCTGCTGGAGGACCTCGGCCTCGCCGGCCAGCACTGACTTTTCTCCCCGACCCCTCACCCAGCACAGAAGGCACACCACATCCCATGCGTAAGACCATGCGTAAGAGAACCAGCAGACTCATCGGCACCGTTGGCTCGCTCGCCCTCGCGAGCACCCTCGTCGCCTGCGGATCGTCGTCGTCGGACACGGCCGCGCCGCTGAGCAACGCCGCCGACGCGAGCGACGCCAAGCACCCCGAGTGGAGCAAGTACACCTTCACCATCGGCGACAACGGCGGCGACGGCAGCCAGGAGCTGGCGAAGGTCACCGGTGTGTTCGACAACGCGCCCTACAAGGTGAAGTTCGCCCGCTTCACCTACGGCCCGCCGCTCGTGCAGGCGGCGGCCTCGGGCGACATCGACCTCGGCAGCGTCGGCGACGTACCGCCGATCACCGGTGCCGCGAAGGAGTACGGCTTCAGGGTCGTCGCCGTCAACCGCTCGCTCACGCCCGACCAGGCGGTGGAGAACATCATCGTGCCGAAGGGCTCGAAGCTGAGGACGGCCGCCGACCTCAAGGGCAAGAAACTCGCTGTCCCGCAGGGCAGTTCGGCCCACGGTCTGGCCCTGAACGCGCTGAAGAGCGTCGGCCTCACCCCCAAGGACGTGAAGCTGGTCTTCCTCGACCCGGCGGCCGGCGCGACGGCGTTCAACACGGGCAAGGTGGACGCCTGGTCGATCTGGAACCCGCAGTCCGCGATCGCGGTCAAGAACGGCGCCCGGATCCTGGTGAAGGGTCTCCCGCCGATCGACCAGACCAGCAGCTACTACGTCGCCAGTGACGCGTCGCTGAAGGACAAAACCAAGCGTGCCGCTCTCACGGACGTGTTGAAGAGGCTCTCGCGGGAGTTCGCCTGGGCCGTCAAGAACCCCGAGAAATACACGCAGGCGCTCTCGAAGGAGCAGGGCATCCCGCTGGCCGACGCCAAGGCATCCCTGGCCGCCTACTCGAACCGGGTGACCCCGGTGGAGCAGACGGACATCGCACTGGAGCAGAAGCTCGCCGACGCCTTCCTGGAGGCCGGTCAGATCACCAAGAAGGTCGACGTCGAGTCGATCACCGACAACCTTCTCCCGGCCGGCTACGACAGCTCCACGCTGAAGGTCACCTCATGAGCACGGGACGGCGGCAGCTGCACCTCAACGCCTTCCTCATGGAAGCGGGCCACCACGAGGCGGCGTGGCGGCTCCCGCACAGTAACCCCCGGGCCGACTTCGACCTGCGGCACTGGATCGAACTGGCACAGCTCGCCGAGAGCGCCAAGTTCGACTCCCTGTTCCTCGCGGACGGGCCCGCCCTCATCGGCACCGGCGAGTTCCGGCCGCCCGGCCAGCTCGAACCACTGACCCTGCTGACCGCGCTCTCCCAGGCGACGAGCAGGATCGGCCTCATCGCGACCGTGTCGTCGACCTACAACGAGCCGTACAACCTCGCCCGCCGGCTCGCGTCCGTCGACCACGTCAGCGGCGGCCGCGCCGGCTGGAACATCGTCACCTCCGCCGGGGCAGACGAGGCCGCCAACTTCGGCCTCGACAACCGCCCCGACCACGCCGAGCGCTACGCCCGCGCCGACGAGTTCCTGAAGGTCGCCAAGGCGCTGTGGGACAGCTGGGAGTCCGAGGCCGTCCTCGCGGACAGGTCCACCGGACGCTACGCCGACCCCGAGCGGCTGCACCGCATCGGCCACCAGGGCAGGCACTTCAAGGTCGCAGGCCCGCTCAACATCGAGCGCCCACCGCAGGGCTATCCCCTGCTCGTCCAGGCCGGCTCCTCCGAGGACGGCAAGGACTTCGCGGCCCGCCACGCCGAGGCGATCTTCACCGCCCACACGACGTACGAGCGGGCGGCCGCCTTCTACGCCGACATCAAGGCACGGGCCAGGGCCGCGGGCCGCGACCCGGACGGCGTGATCGTCCTGCCCGGCATCGTCCCCTACATCGGGTCGACCGAGGCGGAAGCCCGGGCGCTCGCCCGGCAGTTCGACGAGCTGCGCGTCCCGGAGTACGGGCTGCGCCAGCTGGCCGCCGTGTTCGAGACCGAGGCCTCCGTCTTCCAACTCGACCAGCCCCTGCCCGACTTCATCCTCGCCAGGCCGAAGCTGGAGGGCACACAGAGCCGTTCCGACCTGATCATCGATCTCGCGGTGCGCGAGCGGCTGACGGTCCGCCAGCTCATCTCCCGGCTCGGCGGCGGGCGCGGTCACTTCGAGTTCGTCGGCACGCCCGAGCAGGTCGCGGACACGATCATCGCCTGGTTCGAGGGCGGAGCCGCGGACGGCTTCAACATCATGGCCCCCGCCCTGCCGTCGGGCCTCGCGGCCTTCGCCGAACACGTCCTGCCGATCCTGCGCGGCAAGGGGCTGTTCCGCGAGGAGTACGACGGCACGACCCTGCGCGAGCACTACGGGCTGGCGGTCCCGGCCAACCAGTTCCATGGCTGACCCGCTCACGACTCCCGCCGCTTCCCGGAGCGGCGGGGGTCCGCCCGCCCTGCGGGTCGAGGGGCTCCGCAAGACGTACGCGGACGGCTTCACCGCGGTGGCCGGACTGGACCTGGAGATCCCGGAAGGCGCCTTCTTCGGGCTGCTCGGCCCGAACGGAGCCGGGAAGACCACCCTGATCGGCTCGGTGTGCAACATCGTCCGCCCCACCGCGGGCACGCTCTCCGTCTTCGGCCACGACCACCGCAGCCGCCAGGCCCGCAGGCTGCTGGGTCTGGCCTCGCAGGAGATCAACGTCGACCGGTTCCTGTCCATCCGGCAGATCCTGATCTACCACGCCGGCTACCACGGCATCGGCCGGAGGACGGCCGCCCGGCGCGCGGACGAACTGCTCGTCCTGTTCGGCCTCGACGACAAGGCCGACGTACGCGCCTACGAACTGTCCGGCGGCATGCAACGGCGCCTCGTCCTCGCGCGGGCCCTCATGCACCACCCCCGCCTGCTCATCCTCGACGAGCCGACGGCCGGCGTCGACGTCGAGCTGCGCTCGCAGATCTGGCGGATCGTCAAGGGCCTCAACGCCGCAGGCACCACTGTCCTGTTGACAACCCACTACCTGGAGGAGGCGGAGACCCTGTGCGACGAGATCGCCCTGCTGCGCGGGGGCCGGATCGTCGACCGCGGCTCCGCCGCCTCGCTGCGCACGCGGTACGCGGCCCGGGACATCTCGGAGGTCTACAACCGGGTGATCACGGCGGAGGGGGTCACCACATGAGCGGCACCGAGACCCCGGCCCTCCCGGCGTACGACGAACCCTTCGAGGCGGAACGCGCACCCTTCTTGTGGCTCCTGGAGCGGGAGGTGCTGCGCTTCCTGACCATCTGGCGCTACAGCGTCGTCGGCCCGGTGCTGTCGACCGTGCTGTTCGTCGTCGTCTTCGGAACGGCCCTCGGCTCGCACGTCGACACGATCGACGGTGTCGGCTACGGCAGCTTCATCGTGCCCGGCCTCTTCGCCCAGGCGATCGTCAACGTCGGCTTCTTCAACGGGACGACCAGCCTGTTCGAGGCCCGCCGCGACCAGTACATCAACGACGTGTACGCGAGCCCGCTCCGATGGTGGGAGATCAACGCGGCACTGGTGGGCGGCGGCATCGCCCGAGGCGCCGTGGTGGGCACGGGTGTCCTGGCCGTGGCCCTGCCGCTCACCCACGGCCACGCTCCGGCCCGCCCCCTCGTCCTGCTGCTCGGCACCCTCGGACTGCTTCTCGTCGCCGCACAGGTCGGAGTCATCGCCGGCGCCCACGCCAAGTCCCTCGACCACGTCTACTCCATGGAGTCGATCATCCTGCTGCCGCTGGGCTTTCTCGGCGGCGTCTTCTACTCGGTCCATCAACTGCCCCCGTTCTGGGACGCCGTGAGCCACCTCGACCCCGTCTTCTGGCTGGTCCAGGTCGAACGCATCGGGTTCCTCGGCCAGGGCGATGTCGGCGCGGGCCCGGCCCTCGCCGTGGTCTGGGCCCTCGCGGTGGCGCTGACAGCCTGGTCGGCCGCGCTGTTCGCCACCGGCCGCCTCAAGCCCTGAACACCGCACGCCGAGCGGCTCAAGGCCCGCAACCTCTCCTACGAGGCCGTCGCCAAGTCCGAGGTCGACCCGCCCGGGCTACCGCTCGACAACTCCTGACCGTCCCGAGCCGGGGACCGGACCACCACCCGCGGTGAAGTCCCCCCGACGAACATCCCGAGCCGCGCACCGGAGACCGCCACACCATGACCATCATCGCCCTGGACTCCAACTCCCCGCACATCCTGGACAACCCCGCCTGGGCCGCGCTCACCGGCCCGCACGCCCACTTCGCCGAACGCAAGGGCCACGCGATCCGATACCACCCCGATGTGGCCCCCTTCCACGCCGTCTCCGACGAGGACGACCCGCGCTCCTGGGACGACCTCGCAGCCCTCGTCGGCCCCGGCGGCACCGCCTCGGTGCGGGGCGTGACCGAGGCACCGGAGGGCTGGGAGGTCGTGCGCACCGGACACGGCGTCCAGCTCGTGGACACCGGCCTGCGCGCGGAGCCCGACCCCGAGGCCGTACGACTCGGCCCCCACGACGTGCCCGAGATCCTCGACCTGGTCGCCCGCACCCAGCCGGGCCCCTATCTGCCCCGCACCGTCGAACTGGGCACCTACCTCGGCATCCGCCACCACGGCCGGCTGATCGCCCTGGCCGGCGAGCGACTGCATCCGCCCGGCTGGACCGAGATCAGCGCCGTGTGCACCGATGCCGCCCACCGCGGCCGGGGCCTGGCCACCCGCCTGGTCCGCGCGGTCGCCGCCGGCATCAAGGAGCGCGGCGAACGCCCCTTCCTGCACGCCGCGGCCACCAACGCGAACGCGATCCGGCTCTACGAGTCGATTGGCTTCACCCTGCGCCGCCGTACCGTCTTCTCCCTCGTACGGCACACCGGAGCCGCCGCGCTGGAAGAAACGGCATAGCCGTGCGGTTGGCCTTGTCGAGGGTGAGTGCAAGGTGAGTGCTCGGACCACTCGGACGGAGGTGCGGCACGTGACTCATGTACTCCGTGCCCTCCATCTCCACTCCCGGCCTCATATCGATCTCCTGCGCGTGTCCACCGCGCTCTGTTGTTCCTGACCCGTTCAGCCGCCCCAGCCGCCGTGCCCTGCGCATCCGCGGGCCGGCCCTCTCTACGGATCCCAGGAAGGCGCCTGCCCGTGTCCCCTTCTTCGTCCTCGCTGCCTCCGGCCTGCGACACCCACCACGAGCGGCGGGCGGCATCGTGAAGTTCCTCGCCATCACACTCATCGTGCACCGCCCGGATCCCGTCACCGGGGTCCAGAAGCCGACCCACGACCGCTTCCGCGAGGTCCTCGACAACGCGCTGCTCGCCGAGGAGTTGGGCTTCGACGGCTTCGGCGTGGGGGAGCGCCACGAGCGGCCGTTCATCTCCTCCTCGCCGACCGTCGTGCTCAGCCATGTGGCCGCCCTGACGAAGCGGATCCGTCTGTTCACGGCCGTCACGACGCTCAGCCTGCTCGATCCGGCCCGGGCGTACGAGGACTACGCCACCCTCGACCACCTCTCCGACGGGCGCCTCGACCTGATCATCGGCAAGGGCAACGGCGCCGCTCAACGCGACCTGTTCCACGTCACGCCCGAGGACCAGTGGGACCGCAACGCCGAGAGTTACGAGGTCTTCCGGAAGATCTGGCGCCAGGACAAGGTCACCGCCGGCACCCGCTTCCGTCCCCCGCTGACGGACGCCGAGGTGTGGCCGCGGCCGTATCAGCGGCCGGTCCGGGTCTGGCACGGCAGCGCGACCAGCAAGGAGTCGGTCGACCTGGCCGCCCGCTACGGCGACCCGCTCTTCTCGGCGAACGTCACCCACGCCATGGAGCGGTATGCCGAGTTGATCCGTCACTACCGCGAGCGCTGGGAGTACTACGGCCACGACCCGGCGGACATCGCCGTCGGCGCGGGCACGGCGGGCACCTACGTCGCGCCCACCTCCCAGGAGGCGCTGGCCGCGTACCGGCCGGTCTTCGAGTCCAACCTGGCGTTCTTCAGGAAGGCCGGCCTCCCGGTCGTCTTCGAGACGCTGGAGGACTTCGTCGAACGCAGCTCCGCTCTGATCGGGCGCCCGGAACAGATCGTCGACAAAGTGCACCGCTACCACGAACAGTTCGGGCACAGCGTGCTCCACCTGCAGGCCGACGCGAGCGGACTGACGGAGTCCCAGCACCGTGCCTCGCTCGAGCTGTTCCAGTCCAAGGTCGCCCCGGTGCTGCGCCACGAGATCCCGGACCCGCCGTTCGTGTGGGGACCCGTGCTTCCGGCGCCACCGCTCACCCAGGAGTCCGTCCATGTCTGATGTTGCCCTCGGCGTTCTCGACCTGGTGCCGATCCAGAAGAGAATCGTGGCGATCCGGGTCCCTGTCGTCAGCCGGCGGAGAAGTAATGGCCGTTGTCCAGATCGGCGAGCAGGCTGGGCTGAGCGGGTTCCCAGCCGAGGGTACGGCGGGTGACGAGGTTGGACGCCGGGTAGCTCTGCGTGACGATGTTCGCGAGGAACCCGAAGTATCCCGGCACCATCAGTACGTCCGAGGGAATGCTCACGACGGGCAGGCTCAGACGGCTGCCGATGGCCTCGGCGATCTCGCGGAACGGGATGCCACCGTCCCCGACCGCGTGCCAGTACTTGCCGGCCGGCCCCTTCTCCAGCGCCAAGCGGAACAAAGAGGCGACATCGCGGACGTGCACGGCGTTCCACAGGTTCGCGCCGTCTCCGGGGTAACCGACGAAACCCTTCTCCTTCGCCAGCGCGATCAGCGTGGGCAGGAAACCGGCACGATCGGTCGTGCTGTGCGCGATGTTGGCGATCCGCACGACCGAAGACCGCACTCCCTGCTCGGCGAGGCCGATCACGGCGGTTTCCACGACGTTGCGGACCCGCAGGGTGCCCTTGTGCTCATCGCCGCCGGGAAGGGCCGGGTCGTCCTCGGTGGCTGGCCGGCCCAGGTTCCCGGGCGAGCCTATGCTCCCCGCCGCGACCAGCGGCTTTCCCGTCCCCGCCAGTGCCTCGCCGTACGCGAGCATGATGGGGAGCTCCGCGGCGGCCACGGCGTCGAGCCCGCCGGAGGGAAGCAGGTCCTGCCGGTGTGCGACGTGGATGACGCCGTCGGAGTCCGCGGCCGCCTCCTTGAGCCCGTCGAGATCCTCCAGGTCCCCGCGACGCACCTTCGCGCCGAGCGCGGACACCGCCGCCGCGGCCGTGTCCGACCGGGCCAGGCCGGTGACCTCATGTCCGGCGGCGATGAGTTCGGGGACGATGTACGAACCGGAATGGCCGGTCCCGCCAGTGACGAAGACGCGCACGCTGCTGCTCCTTGTGAATGAGGTGGTGCGGGAAGTGGTGGTGCGGGTGCGCTCGGTGTGCCCCGTGCCCGGGGTTGGCGATGGCGATGGCGACCGTGCCGCACAGGGCGTCCCGGTACGCGCTCACCACCACCGCTGCAGCCGCGCCGGCGTGCGGCACGGTGAGGACAGCGATGTCCCTCGCAGTGCCGTCGCCGGCCGGCTGCTCGGCCCCGGGGCTC
This sequence comes from Streptomyces sp. NPDC102270, assembly GCF_044766405.1. Classification (NCBI taxonomy): domain Bacteria; kingdom Bacillati; phylum Actinomycetota; class Actinomycetes; order Kitasatosporales; family Streptomycetaceae; genus Streptomyces; species Streptomyces sp. NPDC102270. Next base: position 79,526 of record NZ_JBIWLX010000010.1, read on the forward strand.
AGCCCTTGAATTCGTTGACGCCGAGGGCGAAGTCCCAGTGGCCGACCCCGTTGCCGGCGAGGCCCACTGTGACCAGGCCCATTCCTTCCAGCCAGTGCGCCATCTTCAGGCCGCCGACGTCCAGCGGGCGCAGCCCGAGGCTCTCGACGAATGCCGCCACGGCGGCCTTGGCCTGCGCGTTGTCACCGGCGATGAAGACGTTGGGCCGGCCCTCCTCCAGGACATTCCGGAAGATGGTGTTGAACGCCTTGACCACACTGGCGCCGGCCGGGGCCACCTTGGCGGCTTCCTGCGCGACCGAGGTCTCCTCGCCGTGGGCCAGTCCGTCGAACGTGGCGTTGAAGGGGTTGCTGATGTCGACGATGACCTTGCCCGCGAGGGCGGCTCCGTACTCGGCGACGACCGGTACGACACCGTCGGCCAACAGGGCCGTGATGACGATGTCCCCGGCCGGAACGGCGCCCCACGTGCCCGTCGTCACGCCGCCGCCCAGAGCCTTGGCCAGGTCATCGGCCTTGGACTGATCGCGTCCCATGACCTCGACGGTATTGCCGCCCGCCACAGCGAGCGTGCCGATGGCGCGGGCCATGTTTCCCGTACCGATAAGGGTGATGCTGCTCATGAGGTGTGCTCACTTCCTGTTTTTTAGGCGGCTCGCCTGGTGTGCGGTTCAGATGGCGGTGGTGCCGCCGTCGGCTACCAGTTCCAGACCGTTGACGTAGCTGGAGTCGTCCGAGGCGAGGAAAAGGGCGATGCTGGCGATTTCTTCGGGGCGCCCCATCTTTCCGCGGGGAATGAGGGACTCGAATTCGGCCTTGGTCGCCTCGTCGAACAGTTCTTCCTGCTTGGCGGTGGCGACCTGGCCGGGGGTCAAAACGTTGACCCGGATCCTGCGGTCGCGCAGTTCGTTGAGCCAGACGCGGGCCCAGGCCTGCTGGACGGCCTTGCTTCCCGCATAAAGGCTCCAGCCGGGGAAGGCGCCGAGAGAGGCGTTGGATCCGGTCATGAGGATCGAGCCGTTGTCGTTCATCAGCGGCAGTGCTTTCTGCACGGTGAACAGGGTGCCGCGCGCGTTGAGCGAGAAGGCGCGGTGGAACTGGTCCTCGGTGATCTCACCGAGGACAGCGGGCTCGCCCATCCCGGCGCTGGCCCACACCACGTCGATCGAGCCCTTCTCCCGCTTGACGGTGTCGTACAAGCGGTCCAGGTCGTCCAGTTCGGCCGCGTCACCCTGAACGGCGGTCACGTTGCGGCCAATCGCCTTGACGGCGTCGTCGAGTGCTTCCTGCCGCCGGGCCTGGATGAAGACGTGCGCTCCTTCCTCGACGAACAGTTTGGCGCCGGCCAGTGCCAAGCCGGTGGATCCGCCGGTGATTACCGCTACCTTGTCATTGAGCTTTCCCACGATCACTCCGTTGAATTGATGGGTATACGAAGTCCGATGTCGAATCCTTGTGTTGAATTCGGTCCGGCTCCAATAGCTACCTATTCAGGCTGCCATTTGTCTGAGCGGGTGTCCAAGACCTCTTTTAAACGTGGTGATACCCTGAAGACATCACCGACTCGGAGACGGACCCCATGGATCTGGACCTGCGCAAGTTGCGTTACTTCGCTGCCGTGGCCGACCAGTTGCACTTCGGCCGCGCCGCCGATGAGCTGCATATCGCGCAGCCGGTGCTCAGCAGGCAGATCCGGGCGCTCGAGCAGGATCTCGGCGCCCCGCTGTTCACCAGGGATCGCCACGGCGTGGCGCTGACCGACGCGGGCCGGCAGCTGCTGGCAGACGCCGGTCCGCTGCTCGCCTCCGCGCACGCGGTCCGCCGCCGGGTGTCCGTGGCAGCCCGGGGCAGCCGGCGGCTGATGGTTGGTTTCCGGGCCGGCATCCCGGTCATCCCGGCGGCGCGGGCGTTCGAGGCCCGGCACCCGGACGTGATCGTGGACGTGCAGCGGATCGAATCGGACGACCAGGCCGCGATGTTGCTCGACGGCCGCATCGAGGTCGCCTATGTGCGGTTGCCCATCGACGAGACCGGCCTGCGCGTGACCCCGCTGTACACCGAGCCGCGGGTGGCGGTGCTGCCCGTCGGCCACCGGTTGGCCGGCAAGGAGGAGGTCACCGAAGCCGACCTGGCCGGCGAACCGCTGCTCTGGCATGCCGACTCGACCACACAGCCCACCAGGCGCGCGCATCCCAACGCCGGGTACCTGGTGCGCGGGGTGGACGAGACGCTTGAGCACGTCGCGGCCGGCCGGGGCATCTCGTTCCTGGCCCGTTCGGCGTCCGTGTTCTCCTCACATCCGGAGGTCGCGTATGTGCCCATCCCGGATCTGGCGCCCGATCAGGTGTGCCTCGCGGCGGCGGCATCGCGCACCTCGCCGCTGATCGACGACTTCTTCGCCGCGGCTCAGGCGACGGCCGAGATCACGGCGGAATGCGGGAACTATGAAATGTGGCAGCTTGGCAGCGATGCCATTTCATAGCACGGTTGGGTTGGTTCGACACATGGGCGCTCCCCGGGCGAGCGCCCCGCCCGACAGACTCCGAGTGCCTCCATCACGAGCTGTCCGACCTTGCGTGCCGAATACTGCTGCTGACCGGTGATCAGCCTGCCGTCGCGCACGGCGAAAGCCTTGAAGAGACCCCCTGGATGTAGTTGGCTCCGCGTCCCCTGAGCCCGTCCTCGACCCGCCACGGTGTCACCTGCTGCCCGACGGCCGCGTCGTTGAAGGCCTCCTCGACGTTGGCGAAGCCGGTGACGGTCTTTCCCTCGACGAGGAGCCGTCGGAGAGTCTGAGGTCGACCAGTGCGGCTGTGCCATGGCAGTAGACCGCTGTGGGCTTCTCCGACTCGTAGAAGCTCCGGATCGTCTCCTCGAGCTGCGGGTGGCCGCGGAAGGTGAACATCGGGCCCAGACCGCCGGCGACCATGATCGCGTCGTAGTCGTCCGGGTCCAGCTCGGCGAGGGCCGACGTGTCCTCCAGCAGCGCCATCAGCTCGGGTGTGTGGACGAACCCCAGGGTGATCAGATCGTCTGCCGACCACTTCGACGGGTCGCGGGGATCGCTGATCGGGTCCATCTCGACCTTGCCACCTGCCGGGCTCGCGATGGTCACCTTGACGCCTCGTTCGGTCAACTCGTATTAGAGGCGCGTCAGTTCGGCCCCCCAGAAGCCCATTGGCCAGCCGAGCGTGGACGCAGCCGGGTTGGATACGACGACCAGGACTTCCCTCGGCGTGGAGGAGACGAGGTCCACCTGCACGCGGTGCTCGGGCGTCGCCGCGGTGTCTTCGGTTGCCATGTCGGGCATTGTCTTGCGTTCCTGGCCCGGCGACTTCGGCAGGCCGGGTCCGTCGCCGTGTCGGAGCGGCGGTGAAGGAACCCCCGCATGATCGACATGCCCTGAAGCCAGGAATGAACGATGTTGTCGGGGGTTGTCCAGGACGCCCGACCGTGTCATCCGCCAGGACGAACCGGCTGAGGACCAGCGGGGATCGCGCCGGGAGGGCCGGTGCTCGCGGGGCTGGACCTCGAGGCATGCGGTGCCCTGCCGGTTCTGCCGGAGCGGGGCCGCCGCACCGAGCGGGCCGACTCCAGGAGCTGCTCTTGACACCGAGACGACCCCCGTCTCAGGAGAAGTGCGCTGCGGTGATGCCGTGGGGATGCCCGAGCGGCCACTCCGCCGGCTTCAGCCCGGCTTCGGCCAGCGTCTTCAGGGCGGCCGTCAGCTGTCCGGACATGCCTGTGGGCTCCGGATCCATCCGGAGCCCACAGGCATGTCACTGATGGGTGGGGGTTACCAGCGATACCAACGGCCCTTGCGGCCGCCTGTGTCCGCGGAGCGCATCACGAAGCCCAGCAGCCAGACGACCAGGACGATGACGGCGATCCACCACAGTGCCTTCAGCGCGAAGCCCGCGCCGAAGAGGATCAGTGCCAGAAGAAGAACGAGAAGCAGGGGAACCATAGTTATCAACCTCCGTCGCTCCTCGTGCCCGGCGAATCCAAGAACATACGGTCGATTTCCTTGGTTTCTTCACTGCTCTTGCGGGCACTGGACCCAGTTTCTCCACGGGGTGTGGGTCAGGCGGCCAGTGCCTGCTCGACGGTGGGATGACAGGAAATGACCTGGTCCAGGCCGACGAGCTCAATCAGCCGCAGCACCGATGCCTGGGGGGCGGCGAGCCGCAGCCACCCCTGCGCGTCGCTCATGCTCTTGTGGGCGGCGACGAGGACGTTGATGCCGCTGGAGTCCATGAACGTCACGCCGCTGAGGTCCACGACGGTCCGCGGAGGCGTCGGGCCGTCGTCGGGCAGCAGGGCCTGGCTGAGCATGTCCTTGACGGTGTGGTCGATCTCGCCGCGCACGGTGACCACAGGGACGCCGTCGACGGCGGCGTGGCCGATCGACAGCGGGCCGGGCCACCGGGCTGCTTCATGGGTGTCTGTCACCGTGTCCTCGCCGACTGCGCTCACTGATGGGGGGGCTCAAAGGACCGACGCGATCGTGCGCCGATACTGTGCACGATGCTACGGCGAACTCGTGTGCGGCCCATTGCTCAGTCCTCACGGGACATGTGAGGCGTGGTGCGGGGTAGGCGCAGGCGTGTGAACGGGGGGAGGAACAATGGTGGACCCGGCGAAATCAGTCCCCGACGGTGAGGGCGGCGTGATGCCCGGTGCGTCGGCGATACAGGACACCGTCGCGCTGGACGGTGACGGATCCTGCATCGCCGAGGCGCGTCACCGGGCGGTGGATTTCCTTGTCCGCGTCCAGGCCGAGCACGGCCTGCCGGTTTCCGCGCGCGTGATGGATCTGACGCAGCTGGTCGTCAGCGAGCTGGTCACCAACGCCCGCAAGTATGCTCCCGGGCCGGTGCTGATGGAGTTGCGGATCGTCGGCGCCGTGGTGGAGGTGGTCGTGTGGGACAGCGATCCGGTCCTGCCGGTGGCCCGGGCCGCTGACGCGGGCAGAGTCGGGCAGCACGGCCTGGAGATCGTCATGGCCGTCGCCCAGGGCTTCGAAGTGCAGCGGGAGCCGGTCGGCAAACGGATCACGGCCCGCATCGCACTCCCCGACGACCTGGGCGGCGCCATCACGGGACGCCGTCCTCAGTAGGAGCCGGCGGTGGCGGGGGTTTTTGAATTCGGTTCAGGCGGATAATCAAGGAGTGGGTGCAGGATGTGGGGGTAAGCGGTGCGTCGTCGGCCGCTCGGCTGGCCGTGGCGGCGGGATCGACCTGGGAGGGGAACAGTATGGCGACCAGGAGCATGGTGGCAGCGCAGACGCGGACGGACGAGCTGCCGGAGGTCGCTGATCCGTCCCGGGTGGCACCCAAGGACGCCCGAGAACTCTCGAAGTTGTTCTTCCAGCAGCTGGCCGCGCTGGAGGAGGGCACCGCGGAGTATCAGTACGCCCGGAACACGCTGATCGAGATGAACATGTCCCTGGTCCGCTTCGCGGCCGGTCGGTTCCGCAGCCGCGGGCCGGAGGAGATGGAGGACATCGTCCAGGTCGGCATGATCGGCCTGATCAAGGCGATCGACCGCTTCGAGCTGTCCCGGGAGGTGGAGTTCACCTCGTTCGCCATCCCCTACATCGTCGGCGAGATCAAGCGGTTCTTCCGCGACACCACCTGGGCCGTGCACGTTCCGCGCCGCCTGCAGGAAGCCCGCGTCCAGCTGGCCCGCGCCACCGAGGAACTGCGCAGCCGGCTGGGCCGCACCCCCACGGTCCGGGAACTGTCGGAGCTGATGAGCCTGCCCGAGGACGAGGTCCGTGAGGCCCGCCTGGCCGCCAACGGCTACAACTCCGCCTCCCTGGACGCCACGATCAGCGGTAGCGAGGAGGGTGAAGCCGCCCTTCAGGACTTCATCGGCGCCCAGGACACGGACCTGGAGCTGGTGGAGGACTTCCACGCCCTCGCCCCGCTGATCGCGCAACTCGACGAGCGTGAGCGGCAGCTCATCCACATGCGCTTCGTCGAGGAACTCACTCAGGGGCAGATCGGCGAACGCCTGGGCGTCTCCCAGATGCACGTCTCCCGGCTCCTGTCCCGCACGCTTGCCCGACTGCGTGAAGGGATGCTCACGACCCGCTGACACCTCTCGCCCGCGAGAGGGAGGACGGGGTGAGCGGCGCGCGGCGCCCGGGCGCATCCGCTCCCCGGCCCGGCGGTCAGGGGTGTCCGCCGCAGCCGCAGCCCGTCAGGGTCGCCCCCTCCTCGGGCGGCGGGGTCTGTGCGGCGGCCTTTTCCACCGCCGCGAGCAGCCGACGGCGTTCCTCCGGCGAGATCCACCTGCCGTCGACGACCACGCCGTGGATGCGGCGGGTGTTGCGGATGTTCCGCAGCGGGTCGGCGTCGAGGACGAGCAGATCGGCGGCCTGTCCACGGGCCACGGTGCCGACGCCGGGCAGACCGAGGGTGCGGGCCGCGTCCCGTGTGGCCGCACGCAGGGCCTCGGCCGGGGTGAGGCCGGCCGTCACGAGCAGCGCCAGCTCGTCGTGGAGGGCGAAGCCCGGGACGAGGTATCCCGTGCCGGTGTCGGTGCCCGCCGCCAGCCGCACACCCGCGCCGTGCAGCTCGCTCACCAGCCGGAGGCGGTGCTCGAAGATTCGGCGGATCTGCCGGGCCTGCTCGGGGGTGCGGCCACCGATCAGGGCCGCCAGTTGGTCCGGCCAGCTCTCCACCTGCCATGCGGGCAGGTACTTCCACTCCTCCGCCCGGGACGGAACGTCGTCGGGCAGCTCCAGCGTGCGGTGCACGCTGAGCGTGGGCACGACGGCGGTCCCGTAGGCCGCCAGACTCCGGAAGAGGGCGTCCGCCCGGTCCGGGTCGTAGCCCTGCACCGCCCGCCATTCAAGGGGATGCACCTGCTGGAACCAGCTGTGGTAGCGGGACAGGCTGCTCGGGTCGCGCGGGTCGATCCGTACGGCGGCCAGGCGGCGCCGTATCTCCTTCTCGTGCCGTGAGGTCGCCAGGAGCAGTGCGTGCAGGTGCTCGATGGTGCGGTGACCGAGGGCGCTCGCCTCCGCGATCCGTACGGTGTCGGGGCAGTGCCCGAGGTGGGGGATGCCCTGGCGGCGGGCCTCGTCCGCGATGGCGTAGTAGGCCTCGCGGGACAGGCGGGAGTACACCTTGACGAAGTCCGCGCCCTCGCGCTTGACCTGCCGTACGGCACGCCGGGCCTCGGCCGCGTCGCGCACCTCGATGGTGGGGCCCACGTCGGCCGCCCACAGCGAGGGCGCGCCGTCGACGATGGGGCTGCCGACGACCCAGCGGGGGCCGAGCAGCGCACCGCTGCGGATTTTCTCGCGCCACTCGTGATGGACCGGCTGACCCCGCATCTCCCGGACCGTGGTGACGCCGGTGAGCGCGTACAGCGCCGGGATCACCGTTTCCGGGCCGTCGCTGTGGGTGTGCGCCTCGATCAGTCCCGGAATCAGGAACTTGCCGGTCAGGTCGACCGTGCGGGTGCCCGGGCGGAGCCGGGCCTGTGCGCTCGGGGTGAGTGCGGTGATGCGGCCGCCCTCGACGACGACCGTCATGTCGGGGGCCGGGGCTGCTTCTGACCCGTCGATCACGGTGACGTGGGTGAGCGCCAACGGGCCGGTACCGGCGCCGTTTCCGACCGTCGTCCCGGCCGCGTGTGCCGTGCTGACGGGCGCCGTGCCCGCAAGTGCCGTACCCGTCATGGCGGCGGCCCCGGCCAGGAACCCTCGTCGGGCCATGCCGGCCTGTGCCCCACTTGCTGCTTCGGACATGCTGCTTCCCCCTTCTGCTGGTGAATCCGCCGGCCGTGTCCGCCGACCCCATGACTCTGGCGGACACGGGGCGATATGACAGTGCGGCCAGACGGTGCGTGTGGGGGTGTTGTTGGGACCACCGGGGGCCGGCGTCGTACACGGACGCCGTGGCCCCGGTGCGCAGGTAGCCGTGGGGGAGCAGTACTACCGCCGCCTCTTATCCGCTAACATAGAACAATTAGATAGATGAATAACCTAGTGCTGGCGAGGAGTATCCGTGGACTTCGGGCTGACCGACGAGCAGGACCTGTTGCGTGCGACGGCTCGGCAGTTCGTCGCCGACGTGTGCCCGGCCGAGAAGGCCAAGCAGTGGGACGAGGAAGGTGTCGTACCGCCCGAGCTGTTCCGGGGGATGGCAGACCTCGGGTGGTTCTCGCTCCCGTTCGCCGAGGACGAGGGCGGCGACGGTGGCGGACCGCTGGAGCTCATCCTGATCGCCGAGGAGCTCGGGCGGGCCAGCTTCGATGTCGCCATGTGCTACATCGGAGTGCTCATCCCCGGGATCACGGTGTTCCGGTGGGGCAGCGAGGCGCAGCGCGACTTCATCCGCGAGCAGGTGATGACGGGCCGCCACCGGCTCGCCGTCGGCCTCAGCGAGCCGGACAGCGGGTCCGACGCCGCGGCGCTGCGCACCACCGCCGAGGACCACGGGGACGACTTCCTCGTCCGGGGTCAGAAGGCGTGGTGCACCGGTGGTGGGCTGCCCGACACGACCATCGCCACGTATGTGCGGACCGGGCCCCGCGAGCCCAAGCACGGCGGCATCAGCCTGCTGCTCGTCGATCCCGCGACCGAGGGCGTCGAGGTGCGCCGGACGCCGACACTGGCCCGGCACATCCTGGGCACCAACGAGGTCTTCTTCAACGACGCCCTGGTGCCGAAGGAGAACCTCGTCGGCCCGCGCGACGAGGGCTGGAAGGTGATGCTCTCCAACATCGAGCTGGAGAAGGTCATCATCAGCGGGGGCTATCTGGGCGCCGCGCAGGCCACGCTCGACGAGATGCTCGACTATGCCCGCAACCGGCACGCCTTCGGCCGGCCGATCGGCAACTTCCAGGCCCTCGCGCACGCCATGGCCGACCTGCAGACCGAGATCGACTCCGCCCGGCTGCTCGCCTACCGGGCGGCCTGGCTGCTCGCCCAGGGCAAGCCGTGCACACGCGAAGGGTCGATGGCGAAGCTGAAGGGCTCGGAGACGTATGTGGCGGCGGCGCGGCTCGGGATGCAGGTCTGCGCGGGGCACGGGTTCTCGACGGAGAGCGTGATGAGCTTCCGGTACCGGGAGTCGATCGTGGCCACGATCTCCGGGGGCACGAGTCAGATCCAGCGCAACGGCATAGCCCGCAGCATGGGGCTCAGGTCCTACTGAGCCTCGCCGTCCCGGCCTGTCGGCGGTTCTTTCCGGGCTCAGCCGCGTCGGTCTGCCGGTGGTGGCTTTTGGGGTCCGCCGCGTCGGGCCTGTCGGCGGTTGCTTCTGGGCCTCGCCGCCTCAGCCCGCTGGCTGTTCCTTGTGGGCTCCGCCGCCTCAACCTGTCGGCCGTGCCTTTTGAGCCCGCCGCCTCGGCCGGCCGGCTGTTCTATTTGGGTCCGTCGTCCCGGGCTGCTGGCTGTTCCTTTGGAACTCGCTGCCGCGGCTGCCGCATGTGCCTGTTGAGCCTGCCGGCTCGGCTCGCCGGCCGTGGCCCTACTGAGCCGGCCGTCTCGGCCCGTCGGCTGTTCCTTGTGGGTCCGTCGTCCCGGGCTGCTGGCTGATCCTTCGGAACTCGCCGCCCCGGCTGGTCGGCTGTTCCTACTGAGCCCGCCGCCCCGGCCCCGCCGACCGTGCCTACTGAGCTTCGGCGTCCTGGCAGGCCAGCCACTCCTGGTGTCGGGCGAAGTGGCCCTGGTCCCGGGTCACCCAGATCCCGGAGACCCGGGCCAGGACGGCCCGCGTCGGCAGCAGCACCATCTCGCCAGCGATGTACCAGCGCCTGCCCTCCCGCTTTTCCACCCAGGCCCGGACCTCCAGCGGCCGCTGCACCGGAACCGGCTTCACGAAGCTCACGGTCAGCTCCGCCGTCACGCTCAACACGCGGTGCAGCAGCGGCAGATGGCCGAGGCAGTCGTCCAGTACGGCCGCGGTCCAGCCGCCGTGCGCCACATCGGGCCCGCCCTCCTGGTCCCGCGGGCAGGACAGCTCGAACCGCGCCGACCCGTCCTCGTCGAGCCGCTCGTGCTCCACTCCCAGCCGGCAGGAACCGGCGGCGCGGCACGCCCCGCACAGGGCCACCCCGCCGGGAGTCCGGGGCGGTTCCTGGAAGTCGGCCCCCGCCCAGGGCCCGGTCGACGGCGTCGTGGACATGGTGTGACTCCTCTTGTCGGGCGTCGGAGTGCCAGACACCTGGATGTCAGACACCTGAACCTCAGACCTCGGCCAGCAGCGGACGCAGCTTCCCGGCGATCAGCTGAACCTGGCGGGCCACCATCTCCTCGGGCATCCCGGCCAGCGAGGCCCACAGGAACACGCCCTCCACCGGCAACCCTGCCACGTACGCCTTGACGGCGTCGGCGACGTCCTGCGGGGTGCCGTAGAGGAACTGGCCGACACCCGTCGCGCTCAGCCCCGTCTCCCGCCACTTCTCGGGGTCGATGGGGCGGGGGAGCGGCTGATCGGTGCCCTCCACCATGTACCGGCGGTAGCTGTCCCACTGGTACGCCAGGTGCTTGCGGACCACGGGCCAGTCGCCGTCGGGGTCCTCGGTGACGAACGTGGTGAAGGAGCCCTGCATACGCCCCGCCGCCACGTCGTAACCACTCTCGGCGAGCCCTTCCCGGTACGGCGTCAGCAGGGCCGGGTTGAGTGACAGCAGGCCCGTGCCGAGCCGGCCGGCCCGGCGGGCGCCCTGCGGGCCCTGGTAGCCGAGCCAGATCGGCAGCGGGTCCTGCACCGGCCCTGGGGTGACCAGGGATTCGGCCCACAGGCCGCGGATCTCCCGTACCCGCTGATCGGTCGTGGTGTAGCGCTTGGCGAGGTCGGCGCCGTACAGCCGGTACTCGGGCACCCGGTAGCCGGTGCCGAGCCCGAGGTCCAGGCGGCCGTCGCTGATGATGTCCACGAGCGCGGCCTGTTCGGCGATCTCGGGGGCGGCGTGCAGCGGTGCGGCGATGACCGCGGTGCCCAGGCGGATCAGCCGGGTGCGCGCGGCGGCAGCCGCGGCCATGGTGAGCGGCTGGGGGAGATAGCCGTCCTCGAAGCCGTGGTGTTCCGAGAACCAGACCGAGTCGAGGCCGAGCCGGTCCGCCTCCTCGCACATCTCCAGGGCGAACCCGTACACCCGTGACCAACTCTGCTGCCACGGCGGCGGGTTGCGCAGATCGAAGTAGATGCCCACCTTCACAAGGAACCTCCTGCTGTTGTGGTGTTGTCCGCCAGCCGGATCGTCGCGTGCGCGACGGTCACTCCGTCCCCGGGCGGCAGCAGCCGTACCGGGCGCAGCTCCAGCGCCTCGATCTCGGGGACGTCCTCGACCATCGCCGAGAGCCTCAGGACGGTCTCCTCAAGGGCACCGAAGTCCACACCCTGTCTCTCCAGCAGGGGAGTCGCCCGAAGCGAGCGGACCATCTCGCGGGCGTCGCGGTCGCTGAGCGGGGTGACGCGGTGCGCGACGTCCGCCATGAGGTCGGCGTAGTCCCCGGTGAGGCCGAAGGCGACCACGGGGCCGAAGACCGGGTCGGCGCGGACGGTGAGAAACGCGTCGGATCCAGGGGCCGGTCCAGGGCTCGATCCGGGGCCCGGTTCAGCGTCGCGTACGGCGATTCCGTACGCGGCGAGCAGCTCGGTCGCGACCTCTGCGGGGACCGGCCCGGGGGCACAGGAGGCGATCAGCGCCCGGGCCCGCTCGGCGTCGACTCCCGCGAGGTCGGGTACGACGCCGGCGGGGGTGCTGCGCCAGGTCTGGTAGGCCGCCGCGTGCCCGAGCGAGGTGGCCGCGGCCTCGGGGAACGTGTACGTCGGGACCACCAGGTCGCCCCGGTGGAGAAGGTCGGCGACGCCCGCGCCGCCCAGGAAGCTGGCGAGCACGGGTTTGTCGGGGCGGGCCGCGGCCGCGTCGAGTATCGCCGACGCCACCTCGTCGGGCTTGTCCGCCAGCGGCGGCATGAACAGGACGACGGCCGCGTCGATGCCGTCGTCCGCCAGGGCGGCGTCCAGGGCCTGCCGGTAGTGCGCGGCGGTGGCCATCGGGGTCAGGTCGATCGGGTTGGCGACGTCGGCCCGCGGTGCCAGGGCCGTACGCAGCGTCTGCCGGGTGCGCTCGCCGAGCGCGGGCACGCACAGACCGCTCGCCGCGCACGCGCCGACCGTCAGCGCCGCCGGGCCGCCCGCGTTGGTGATCACGGCGACCCCGTTGCCGGGCGGCGGAGGCTGATGGGCGAGGAGGAGGGCGACGTCGAACAGCTCTTGGAGGCTGCGGGTGCGGATCACGCCGGACTGGGCGAACAGGGAGCTCACCGCCGAGTCCGCGTGGCCCGGATGGACCGCGACGATCGGTTTGCGGGGCGCGATCCGGCGGGCGACGCGGGCGAACCGGCGCGGATCGCCGAAGGTCTCCACGTGCAGCAGGATCACCGAGGTCCCCGGGTCCTCCTCCCACCACTGGAGCAGTTCGTCGGTGGAGACGTCGACGGCGTGGCCCACCGACACGAAGCCGGAGAAGCCGAGCCGCAGTCGACGGGCGAAGTCGAGCACCGCGAGCCCGAGCGGCCCGGACTGGCTGGACATCGCCACCCGGCCGGGCGTCGGCAGGGCGGGCGAGAAGGTCGCGGCCAGTCGCGCCGCGGGGGTCGTGTTGAGCACGCCCATACAGTTCGGGCCCACCAGCCGCATGCCGGAGGCGCGCGCGAAACGCGCCAGCTCCAGCTCGCCGGCCCGTCCTTCGGCTCCGGTCTCCCCGAAGCCCGTCGAGACGACGACCACGGCCTTGACGCCGGCCTCGGCGCATTCCCGTACGACACCGGGTACGGCCTCGGCGCGTACGGCCACCAGCGCAAGGTCCGGCGGTTCGGGCAGGTCCCGGACGCTTGCGTACGCCCGCGCCCCGGCGATGTGCCCGGCCCGCGGGTTGACGGGGAACACGCTGCCGGCGAAGCCGCCCCGCAGCAGGTTGGCGACGATCTCGTGGCCGATCGTCAGCGGGTCGCGGTTGGCGCCGATCACGGCGACCGAGCGCGGTTCGAGCAGGGGCTTGAGCGAGCGCCGTACGGCCGTCTGCTCGCGGCGCTCGGCCCGCGCGACGGCCTGGGCCTGCGGATCGACGGCGATCTCGAAGTGGATGATCTGGCCGGGCGGACCGGCTTCAATCCGGTAGCCGGACCCGAGGAACACGTTGATCATCCGGGCGTTGTCGGCGAGGACGTCGGCCTCCAGCACCCGGATGCCCCGGGCACGCGCGGCGGCGGCGATGTGCTCCAGGAGCAGCCTGCCGAACCCCTCGCTCTGGTGGTCGTCCCGGATGGTGAACGTGACCTCGGCGTGCTCCGGTTCCTCCGGGTCGCGGACGTAGCGCACCAGGCCGGCGATCTCGTCCCCGGCCAGGGCGACGAGCGCCAGCTCGTTGAGGTAGTCCACATGGGCGCCGCGCCGGATGACGTCGTCGCGGGCACGGACCACCGGTCCGAGGGAGCGGTAGGCCAGGGTGGCCCGGGACAGGGTGCCGACGAAGGTGACCAGGCGGTCGGCGTCCTCCGGCCGGATGGGCCGGACGAAGGTCGACCGCCCGGTCCTGACGAGCCCGGGCCGTTCCAGGTCTTCGGGGTACGAGGGGTCCGGGGAGTCCGAGGGGTACGGGGGAGTGGTCACAGGAGATGCGTCCGAAAGTCTCGCGCCGTCGGCGCCGCTCAGACGGCCGCCTCCAGGGGAGTCTGCTCCGGCAGGCGGAAGAGTTCGTTGAAGGTGCCGCGCGTGACGCGCTCGCGAATGTCGTCCGGCACGCCGTCGAACAGGTCGTGGAGCGTGGACTGGGTGTGGCCGTAGGTGCCTTCCAGGTGGGGGTAGTCGTCGCCCCACATCACGTTGCGGTAGCCGGTCGACTCGACGATCTCCACCGAGCTCTTGTCGTGCTGGAAGGAGGCGTACACCTGCTGCCTGATGATCTCGCTGGGCAGCCGGCTCAGCTTCGGCCGGACGAACATGCCGTGCTGGCGGTAGGCCTCGTCCATGCGGTCGCCGATGGCCGGCACCCAGCCGGCGCCGCCCTCGGCGATGAGGATCCTCAGGTCGGGGTGGCGGTCCAGGGCGCCGCCGGCGACCATGTGGGACACAACGCGCATGCCCGGGTAGGTGGTCTCCATGTAGTTGACGACCGCGCCGCCGGGTCCGCGGAAGACGACGTTCTGCGCGCCGGTGCCGATGTGGAAGCCGAGCACCAGGCCCGCCCGCTCGACCGCGGTCCACAGCGGCTCCCAGCGGTCCAGGGCGTATTCCTCGCCCGGTCGTGTCGAACACGGAAGGAAGATGGCCTGGAAGCCCAGTTCCGCGACCCGCTCGACCTCGGCGACCGCGTCGTCGATGTCGGCCGTCGAGACGCAGGCCGTGGTGATGACACGCTTGTTCTTGCGGAGGATCTCGTCATGGGCCCAGTCGTTCCAGGCCCGTACCGTCTCCCGGGCGAGCTCCCGGTCGGTGATCGACACGAGCCAGAACCCCATGGAGGGGAAGGCCAGTTGGCCCCACACGCCCTCCTGGTCGAGGTCCTTGAGCCGGACGTTCAGGTCCCAGGCGCCCGGCGGCCGCATCGCGTCCATGAAGTCGCCGAGCTGGCGGTCGATGCGCTCGCCGTCGATGTAGAGCATCTCGTACTTCTCGCCGCGCTCACTGCGCGGCGCCCGCGCGCCCAGCCGCGCGGACAGCCGCTCGGTCCACACGTCGGCGGGTTCCATCACATGGGAGTCCCCGGAGTTGACCCAGATCTTCGTCATGACGCTCCTTCGGGTCAAGGCTGCAAGCTCAATGGATGTAATCAGTTAGCGATTTTAGTTGTATGGATGGCCGAAGGGAAGGCCGGGCCGGGAGAGATCAGCCCCGGCGCCGTTCGATCTCGTCCACCAACTGCGGCAGCACCGTGAAGAGGTCCCCGACCACGCCGTGGTCGGCGAGCTCGAAGATCGGTGCTTCGGCGTCCTTGTTGACGGCGACGATGGTCTTGGACGTCTGCATGCCCGCCCGGTGCTGGATCGCGCCGGAGATGCCGGCGGCGAGGTAGAGCTGCGGGGAGACCTGGGTGCCGGTCTGGCCGACCTGGTGGCTGTGCGGATACCAGCCCGCGTCCACGGCCGCGCGGGACGCCCCGACGGCCGCACCGAGCGCGTCGGCGACCCGTTCGATGAGGGCGAAGTTCTCGGCCCCGTTCACCCCGCGACCGCCGGAGACCACGATGTCCGCCTCGGTCAGCTCGGGCCGGTCGCCGCGCTCCCGCGGTGTGCGGGACAGGACCCGGACGGCGTGCGAGACCGGGCCGAAGGTGACGTCCTGCTTCTCGACGACGGGTGCGGCGGGGGCGGCCTCGGGTGCGGCGGCGTTCGGCTTGACCGTGATCACCGGCACGCCCTGGGTGACGTGCGCGGTGACCTGATGGGTCGCGGCGAACGCCGACTGCTCGGTGACCGGTCCGTCCGGTCCCGCGGTGACATCGACGGCGTCGGTGATGAGTCCGGAGCCGAGCCGCAGCGCGACCCGCGCGGCGATCTCCTTGCCGTCCGGCCCGGACGGCACCAGGATCGCGGCCGGGCCGGTGCGCTCGGCGATCTGCGTGAGGGCGTCCACAGCCGGGGTGACGAGGTACTCGTCGACCTCGGGGGCGTCAACGACATAGATCTTCCGGGCGCCGTACCGGCCGAGAACCTCGGTCGCGGTGTCCGCGCCAGGCCCCAGGAAGACGGCCGAGGGTTCGCCCAAGCGGCGGGCCAGGGTGAGCAGTTCGAGGGTCGGCTTGCGTACGGCACCGTCGACGTGGTCGACGAGGACGAGGATCTCGGCCACGGTGATGCAACTCCTTCAGGTCCTGGGGGCGGAACGCGGTCAGATGAACTTCTTGGTGGTGAGGAACGCGGCCAGGCCGATGCCGCCCGTCCCCTCGTCGGCGACGATCTCGCCCTTGGTGCGCGGCGGCCGCCGGGTCGCCGTGTCCACGGCCGACCGCGCCCCGGCCGGGCCGACCTCGGCGGCCTCGATGCCGAGGTCGGCGAGGTCGAGGGTCTCCACCGGCTTCTTCTTCGCGGCCATGATCCCCTTGAAGGAGGGGTAGCGGGCGTCCCCGGAGCGGTCGGTCACCGAGACGACGGCGGGCAGGGCGCCCTGGATCCGTACGGTCGCGCCCTCGCCCTCGCGGCGCCCGGTGACGGTGCCGTCCTCGATCGCCAGGTCTTCGAGGTGGGTGACGGCCGGGACGCCGAGCCGCTCGGCAAGGAGCGCGGGCAGCACGCCCATGGTGCCGTCCGTCGAGGCCATCCCGCACAGGACGAGATCGAAGCCGTGCCGCTCGATCGCCTTGGCCAGCACCAGTGACGTGCCGAACGCGTCACTGCCCTCGATGTCCTCGTCGCTCACATGGATCGCTCCGTCACCGCCCATGGCCAGGGCCTTGCGCAGGGCGTCGCGCGCGTCGTCGGGTCCGACGGTGAGGTAGCTGATCTCGGCATCCGCGTCCGACTCGGCCAGGCGCAGCGCCTGCTCGACGGCGTATTCGTCGAGTTCGGACAGCAGCGAGTCGACCGACGCCCGGTCGGTGGTCCCGTCCTCGGTGAAGGTGCGGTCCGCCGTGGCGTCGGGGACGTGCTTCACGCAGACAACGATCTTCACGGCAGCCCTCCTGTGGTTCAATGAGTTCTAATAGTTAACTATATAGATCGGCGGAACGCGAGTCTCGTGTTCAATCCGTCGAATTGGTTGACTGATTGCGCTGATAGCTGGAAGATCTGGGCACTGAGCCGCGAGGAGGCGCCATGGTCGGTGACAGGGACACCGCTGACAGGTACTTCGAGCCCCAGGTGGAGACCATGCCGCGCCAGGAACTGCGCGCGCGGCAGGAGAAACAGCTCCTGGAGCTCGTGGAGTACGCCTACGCCAACTCGGCCTTCTATCGGGAGCTGTGGGACGAGCACGGGGTCCACCCGCGTGACATCCAGTCCCTGGAGGACTTCCGGGCACGCATCCCCTTCATCACCAAGGACATGATCCGCGCCTACCGCAGCCGCACCGGCGACCCCTTCGCCGGTCTGCTCTGCGTCCCGGTCCAGGAGCTGACCTCGGTCTCCTCCAGTTCCGGAACCACCGGCGACCCGGAGTTCTTCGCCGAGATCTGGCAGGACGCCCCGCCGCTGGTGACCGCGCAGGTACGGGACCTGTGGGAGCTGGGCCTCAGGCCCGGCGACCGGGTCCTGAGCCCGCCCGGCACCTTCCGCAACTTCATGGACGCCGGCTTCCAGGCGCTGGGCGCGGTGGTCATCGAGGTCGACACCTGGATGGGCAACATGCCCGAGGTCGTCGAGGCCCTGCGCACCTACCGCCCCGCCTACCTGCAGATGATGTATCCGCAGATGGTGGAGCTGGAGCACCTGGCCGAGAAGACCGACCTGAGGGAGGCCTTCTCCTCCCTCAAGGGCGCCTCCTGCGCCGGTCAGCCCCTCAGCCGGAAGATGCGCGAGCGGATCCGCGACGACTGGGGCATCGACGTCTACGAGTACACCAGCGCCGCCGACACCGGCACCGCCTGGGAGTGCCGCGAGCACGACGGCTTCCACCTCTGGGAGGACACCGTCTTCGCCGAGTGCGTCGAGGTCGACGAGCACGGCTGGCGCGACGTCCCCGAGAGTGACCTGGGCGAACTGGTCGCCACCGACCTGGACAACCGGGCAGCGCCGCTGATCCGTTACCGCAGCGAGGACCTCGTCCGCCTCTCCCGCGACACCTGCGGTTGCGGCCGCACCCACGCCCGTATGTGGGTGGCCGGGCGGCGCGGCGACGAGACGGTGGTCCAGGGACGCTCCGTCGTCCTGCGGGACGTCTGGCAGGCGGTGGAGGACCAGCCGGAGACCGTCGCGGGCGTCTTCCAGATCGTCCGGGACCGGCGCGAGGTCGACGAACTGCGGCTGCGCGTCGGCTACGACCCGCATCTCACCGGCGACGTCGACGCCCTGGCCGGACGCCTGAGCGAGGCCGTGCGCGAGCGGACCGGAGTCAAGCCGGTGCTCGACATGCGCACCGAGGAGGACCTGTTGAAGACCATGACCAGCGTCGCCAAGTTCCCCCGGGTGGTGAAGACCTGATGGCCCGCGCCGACACCCTGGCCCGAGCCAGGACGCTCGACCGCCCCGAACTCGCCTACCTCATTCGCTTCCCGACCGCCGACGGCGTCCGGGACCTGGAGCTGACCTGGGCGGAACTCGCCCGCGACACCGAGTGGGCCACCGCGCGGCTGCGGGAGCACGGTCTCGCCGCCGGGCAGCGGGCCCTGCTGACCGCCTCCGGCTTCGAGGGCTTCTGGGGACGCGCGGTGATCGGCGCCCTGCGCACGCTCAAGGTGCCGTACGGCATCGCCGAGGCGATGGGCTGGGACCACCGCCGCACCGCGGTCTTCCACCGCGAACTGACCCCGCACGCGGTGATCGGCCTGTCGGCCCAGACGCTGGAGGGACTGGCGGGCGCGGCCGACATCGGCGAGATGTTCCGGTCCACGCCGGTCGTGCTGGCCCGGCCCGCCGCCGTACCCGTCCTGCGTGCGGTGGGGGTGACCGCCTCCGTGATCTCGGCGGTGGGACCGGCTCTCGCCCTGGAGTGCCCCGAACGCAGCGGCGCACATGTCAACGCCGCCGAATGGCGGTTCGGCGAGCGGGACGGGCAGCTGACCGTGGCGGCGGGGGAGGGGCGCACCTCGCCCCTGTCCGAGACACCGCTCGGCATCACCGGACGCGTCGTCGCGGGCCGGTGCGGCTGCGGCAGCGACGACCCGCGAGTCCTGCTCGCCGAGGCCAACTGACCTTTCCGATGGAGGAATTGAGCATGTCTGAAGGAGTGGTCGAAGGCCGGATCGCGGTCGTCACCGGCGCCGGCAACGGGATCGGCCGGGCGCACGCACTGGCGTTCGCCGCGCACGGGGCGAAGGTCGTCGTCAACGACCTGGGCGGCGGACGGGACGGCGGGGGTGCCTCGGCCGGGCCCGCCCAGAGTGTGGTCGACGAGATCGTCGCGGCCGGCGGCGAGGCGGTGGCCAACACGGACGACATCTCGACCTGGGAGGGCGCCGGCCGGCTCGTCCAGCAGGCCGTGGACACCTACGGCGGTCTGGACGTGCTGGTCAACAACGCCGGCATCCTGCGCGACCGGATGATCGTGTCGATGACCGAGCGGGACTGGGACAGTGTGATCGCCGTCCACCTCAAGGGCAGCTTCGCCACCCTCCATCACGCGGCCGCGTACTGGCGCGAGCGCGCCAAGTCCGGTCACGGCAACGACGCCCGGGTGATCAACACGACCTCCCCGTCCGGCATCTTCGGCAACCCCGGCCAGTCCAACTACGGCTCCGCCAAGGCCGGCCTCGCCAGCCTCACCCTCATCGCCGCCGCCGAACTCGCCCGCTACGGCGTGACGGTGAACGCCATCGCGCCCACCGCGCTGACCCGGCTGACCGAGGACATCGAAATGATGAAGCAGGCGGCAGAGATTCAGGACCTGACCCCCGAGGCCATCTCCCCGCTGGTGGTGTGGCTGGGCTCGGCCGCCTCCCGCGAGGTCACCGGCCGGGTGTTCGGCGTCGTCGGCAACCGGATCACCGTTCTGGAGGGCTGGGTCAACGGCCCCGCCGCGAGCGCCGACACCCGCTGGACGCCGGAGGAGCTGTCCTCCGTTGTCCCGAACCTGGTGGCCAAGGCGGCTCCGAACGCCGACGTCCTGGGCAACCGGAACGGAGCCTGAGATGACGACGACACAACGCCCCGTCGCCGAGGGCCTGTTCACCTGGCCGCCCGCCGCAGCGCCCCTCCGGTTGATCGGTTCCGAGTGCCGGGTGTGCGGTCTGGTGAGCTTCCCGTCGGCCGTGACCTGCGTCCGGTGCGCGAGCGACGAGTCGAAGGAACGGCTCCTGGCGGACCGCGGCACGCTGTGGACGTACACGACCCAGGACTTCCGCCCGCCGTCCCCGCCGTACGACGGCCCCGAAGCCTTCGAGCCGTACGCGGTCGGTTACATCGAGCTCCCCGGCGAGCTGCTGATCGAGGCGCGACTGACCGAACCCGACCCGGACAAGCTGCGGATCGGGCAGACCATGCGGCTGACGCTCGTGCCCTACACCGTGCAGGACGACGGCACCGAAGTCGTCACCTTCGCGTTCGCCCCGGTCGAAGAGTCCACCCATGCCGAACAGGAGGCGTCATGACCGAGGCCGTCATCATCGGGGTGGGGCTGCACCCCTTCGGCCGGTTCCCCGGCAAGCCCGCGCTGGACATGGGCGCCGACGCGGTACGGCTGGCGCTCACCGACGCGGGCGTCAATTGGCCGCAGATCCAAGGCGGATACATCGGCAGCTACGAGGTCGCCAACCCCGACGCGATCGTCGGCCGGCTCGGCCTGACCGGCGTACCCCTGCGCGGCGTCTTCAACGGCTGCGCGACGGCCGGTACGGCGGTGGCGCTGGCCGCCCGCGCCATCGAGACCGGCGAGCACGACCTGACCATCGCCATCGGCCTGGACAAGCACCCGCGCGGCGCGTTCGCCGCCGACCCGTCCGTGGCCGGCATCCCCTCCTGGTACGGGCAGACCGGACTCTTCCTCACCACCCACTTCTTTGGCATGAAGATCAACCGCTATATGCACGAGCACGGCATCTCCCACGAGACGCTCGCCCGCGTGGCCTCGAAGAACTTCCGCAACGCGGCCGGCAACGAGAAGGCGTGGCGCCGAACGCCCCTGTCCCCCGAGGAGATCCTCGCCTCCCCGGTCCTCAACTACCCCCTGCGCCAGTTCATGTACTGCGGCCCGAACGAGGGCGCCGCGGCGATCGTGATGTGCCGCGCCGACCAGGCCCACAAGTACACGGGGAAGCCGGTACGGGTCCGCTCCACCGCCCTGCGCAGCCGCAGGCTCGGCGCGTTCGAGGTGCAGAGCCCGTCCTTCCCGGTCGGGGAGCCCGTGGACAGCCCGAGCGTGGACGCCTCCCGGGCGGCGTACGAAAGCGCGGGCATCGGCCCCGAGGACGTCGACGTCGCCCAACTCCAGGACACCGACGCCGGGTCGGAGATCATCCACATGGCCGAGAACGGCCTCTGCAAGGACGGCGAACAGGAACGCCTCATCACCGAGGGCGCCACCGAGATCGGCGGCCGGCTCCCGGTCAACACCGACGGCGGACTCCTCGGCAACGGGGAGCCGATCGGCGCGTCCGGGCTGCGCCAGATCCACGAGATCGTCCTCCAGCTGCGCGGTGCCGCGGGCACCCGCCAGATCCCCGGCACACCGCGCGTCGGCTACACCCACCTGTACGGCGCGCCCGGCGCGTCGGCGGTGACGATCCTCTCGACCTGAACCTCTCCCTCTGAACCTCTCCCCGACCGCGGAGCGAACGCGATGGAATCCGACGACATGCAGGACTTCGCCGCCGAGGCACGCCGCTTCCTCGACGCGCACGTGGCGAAGGCCCCCGACCGCACCGCCGTCACCTGGGGCGAGGGCGACGACTCGATGGCGTACTTCAGCAGCCTCCCGCCCGACGAGGAACGGGAGTTCGTGCAGTGCGCCCGGGAGTGGCAGCGGATCCGCTATGAGAACGGCTTCGGCTGGATCACCGGACCGGTGGAGTACGGCGGCCGGGGCCTGACCCCCGTCCACGACCTGCTCTACGACGCCGTCGAGTCGGAGTACGACGTCGCCGACACCGGTGTGCTCAGTGTGATCGGCCTGGGCATGATCGGGCCGACGATCCTGGCCCACGCCCAGCCCCACATCAAGGACCGCTGGCTGCCGGCGATGTACCGCGGGGACGCCATCGCCTGCCAGCTGTTCAGCGAACCCGGCGCGGGATCCGACCTGGCGAGCGTGGCGACCCGGGCCGTCCGCGAGGGCGAGGACTGGGTGCTGAACGGGCAGAAGGTCTGGACGTCGGTCGCCCAGCACAGCCAGATCGGCCTCGCCCTGACCCGGACGAACCCGGACGCGCCCAAGCACCGCGGCATCACCGCCTTCCTGGTCCCCATGGACACCCCCGGTGTCGAGGTACGGCCGCTGCGGCAGATGACCGGCGGCGCGGACTTCAACGAGGTCTTCCTCACCGACGTCCGCATCCCCGACGACCACCGCCTCGGCGAGGTCGACGGCGGCTGGACGGTCGCGCTGACCACCCTGATGAACGAGCGCGCGACCGTCGGCAGCGAAGGGGTCGGCCCGGTGGCCGCCGCCCTGTCTCCGGACCACCTCTCGGCGCTCATGCGCGCCACCTGGACCTGGGACGACCGCGCCCTGCGCGCCCGCCTCGCCGACCTCCTGGTGGACGTCCTGGCCACCGAGCACCTCAACGCCCGTGCTCTGCGCAAGCTGCGCGGCGGGGTCGCGCCGGGCCCGGAGATGTCCGTGTCCAAGCTGATGTACGGCCAGAACCTGACCCGCGCGGCGCACTTCGTGTCCGACGTGCTCGGCCCCCGGATCATCGCCGACACCGGCCAGTGGGGCACGTACGCCTGGACCGAACTGCTTCTGGCCACACCGGCGTTGCGCATCCTCGGCGGCACCGAGGAGATCATGAAGAACATCCTCGCGGAACGCGTCCTCGGCCTGCCCAAGGAGCCGGTGACCGCCGCTGCCAAGGAGGTGCGGCCGTGACCGCCGACGAGAGCGAACTGCGGGAACTACGGGCAGCCGTAAGCGAGTTCCTGGAGGCCAAGTCGCCCGAGGACGCCGTTCGCAAGCTCATGGAGAGCGAGCCGCGCTTCGACCCGGCGGTGTGGTCCCAGGCGGCCGACCAACTGCGTCTGCCGGGCCTGGCGATCCCCGAGGAGTACGGCGGCGACGGCTTCGGCCTCGTCGAACTCGGCGTCGTCCTGGAGGAGATGGGGCGTGCGCTGTTCTGCGCCCCCTTCTTCGCCACCGTCCTCCTGGCGGCCCAGGCCCTGCTGGCCTCGGGGGACGGGGACGCGTGCGCGCGTCTTCTCCCCGGCATCGCCTCCGGACGCACCACGGCCACCCTCGCCGTCGCCGAGGACCACGGCTCGTGGGACCCCGCCATGGTCTCGGCACGCGCCGTGCCGGACGGTGACGGCGGCTGGACGGTACGCGGCCGCAAGTGCTTCGTCATCGACGGTACGACGGCCGACCTGATCCTGGTGATCGCCCGTACCGTCGCCGGTCCCACCCTCTTCGCCGTGGACCGGGACGCCCCGGGACTTGCGGCGGAGCCGATGCAGACACTGGACGCCACCCGGGCCATGGCCCGGATGACGTTCGACGCCGTCCCCGCGACGCTCGTCGGGACGCAGGGGGCCGGCGGGCGCATCATGGCCAAGGTCCTCGACGTCGCCTCCGTGGGGCTGGCCGCCGAGCAGGCGGGCGGGGCTCGCCGGTGCCTGGAGACGAGCGCGGACTACGCCCGCGTCCGTCATCAGTTCGGCCGGCCGATCGGCTCCTTCCAGGCGGTCAAGCACAAGTGCGCGGACATGCTCGTCCAGGTGGAACTGGCCGAAGCCGCCAGTCGCGAGGCGGCCCGGCTGGCCGACGAACACTCCCCGGACTTCCCGGTCGCCGCGGCTGTGGCCCACGCCTGCTGCTCACGGGCCTACATGTCCGCCGCCATGGAGACCATCCAGGTCCACGGCGGCATCGGCTTCACCTGGGAACATCCGGCCCATCTGTACTTCCGACGCGCCAAGTCCTCGCAACTGCTGTTCGGCGGCCCGGCGGTGTATCACGAGCGGCTGCTGGACCGGCTCGGAATCTGACATACGCCACACATGGGTGAAGGCCCCGGTTTCCCGGGGCCTTCACCCATGTGCTGCTCAGCCGCGCGCCGCCTCGCCCAGCAGCGCCTTCGCGATGATGACCTGCTGCACCTGGCTGGTGCCCTCGTAGATGCGGAACAGCCGGGCGTCGCGGTAGAAGCGCTCGACGGCGACCCCGCGCATATAGCCGGCGCCGCCGTGGATCTGCACGGCCCGGTCCGCGACCCGCCACACCATCTCGCTGGCGAAATACTTCGTGCAGGACGGGCCGATCTTGGTGTCCGTGCCGGCGTCGAAGCCGCGGGCAGCCTCCAGGACGGTGGCGCGTCCGGCGTAGTAGTCGGTCTGCGAGTCGGCGATCAAACCCTGGACGAGCTGGAAGGAGCCGATGAGCTTCCCGGACTGCTTGCGGGTGCTCGCGTAGGCGACCGACTCGTCGACCAGGCGCTCGGCCATGCCGACCATCAGCGCGGAGATGTGCACCCGTCCGTGGGCGATGCAGCCCATCGCGGTGGAGAAGCCCCGGTTCAGGCCGTCCTCGCCGCCGACGAGGGCGGTGGCCGGTACGCGGACGTCGTCGAAGTACACGTCCGCGGTCCAGGCGCCGAACTGGCCCATCTTGTGGTCCTTGGGGGCCACGGTGAGGCCCGGGGTACCGGCCGGGACCAGGAAGGTCGAGATACCGCGGGTGCGTGGGGCGTCGGGGTCGGTGCGGGCGAAGACCATGAAGACGTCGGCGAGGGGGGCGTTGGTGATGTACCGCTTGGCACCGTTGATCACCCACTCGTCGCCGTCCAGGTGCGCCCTCGTGGTGAGGGTGGAGGGATCGGAACCCGCCTCCGGCTCGGTCAGCGCGAACGACGCCAGGACGTCACCCGACGCGATCCGCGGGAGCCACTCGGCCTTCTGTTCCTCGGTGCCGCCGACCATGAGGACGTGCCCGGCGATGCCGTTGTTGGTGCCGAACATCGAGCGCAGGGACGGAGTCGTGTAGCCCAGCTCGAACATCAGCTGGGCCTCCTCGTACATCGACAGCCCCAGCCCGCCGTACTCCTCGGGCAGCGCGAAGCCGAACAGACCCATCTTCTTGGCCGCCTCGCGGATGTCCGCGGGCATCTCGTCCTTCTCGTCGATCTCCGCCTCGAGCGGCACGACGCGGTCCCGGACGAAACGCCGGACCTCGGACAGCACCGCGCTGAAGTCAGCCGCGTCCATGTCGACTCTCCCTTGTTGCCCTCATCGGTCTCACATCTGTCTCATTGATCTGTCTCGTCGGGCTTCTTCTCGGGCCGGTAGCACAGCGCCAGCAGCGCCGCCGCGCTCACCGTGCCGACGCCGGCCGCCAGCAACGCGTGCCGGGCGCCCGCGTCTTGGCGGCGCAGCAGGCCGTCGAGCGAGTACCTGCCGTTGCCCAGCGCGGCCAGTGCGACGGCCGCGCCGCCCACGACACCGGCGTACTCCCAGCCGCCCTTGAAGACGAAGAAGCCCTTGCCGCGGTGGTCGGTCCGCGCGGCCACGGTCATCAGACCGACGGCCGCCGCCGCGGGGAGCGGATTGGCCGCGCCGAGGGCGATGCCGACGCCCGCGGCCATTTCGGTGCCCGCCGCCATCCGGGCGTGCACCTCGGCCGGCTTGAGGCCCAGCGCCTCGAACCAGCCCGTGGTGCCTTTGAGTCCGCCCGGCCCGGCGACCTTGTTCCAACCGTGCGCGAAGAGCATGGGGCCGAGGGTCGCGCGCAGCACGAGGGCGGCGGCGTCGTGGCCCTTCACTGGCCGGCTCCCGTCGCCCGGCCGGCGGGGACAGCACCGTACAACTGCGGTACGGCGTCGACGAGTTCGTCATAGGTGAGGGCCTGCCCCGACTGGCTCGGGTGGACCGCGGCGACCGTCCAGCCCTGCAGCCGGTTCAGCCGGTTGCCCTCGATGCGCAGGACCTGGCCGGTCAGCCAGGCCGCGCTGTCGGAGGCCAGGTAGACGACGACCCCGGAGGCGTTGGCGGGGTCGCGCGGGTCGAAGCCCTCGACGGCCTGGAGGGACTCGCCGACGGCCAGCCCGTCCGTCATCCGGGTGGCCGCGATCGGCGAGATGGCGTTCGCGGTGACGCCGTAGCGGCGCATCTCCAGGGCGGTCAGGACGGTGAGCCCGGCTATGCCGGCCTTCGCCGCCCCGTAGTTGGACTGGCCCTGGTTGCCGAACAGGCCGGTCCCGGACGTCGTGTTGATCACGCGGCCGGAGACCCGCTCGCCCCGCTTCGACGCCTCGCGCCAGTACGCGCACGCGTGCCGGGTGAGCGCGAAGGTGCCCTTGAGATGGACGGCGATGACGGAGTCGAACTCCGCCTCGGTCATCGAGAACAGCATGCGGTCGCGCACGATGCCCGCGTTGTTCACCACGATGTCGAGGCGCCCGAACTCGGCGACGGTGTCGGCGACCATGGTCTCGGTCGCCGCCCAGTCGGTCACCGAGGAGTGGTTGGCGATCGCCCGGCCGCCGAGCTTGGTGATCTCGGCGACGACCTCGTCGGCGGGGGAGTCGCCTGTCTGCTCGCCGTGTATGCCCGAGCCGAGATCGTTCACCACCACGGTCGCCCCGGCCTCGGCGAGCGCCAGACAGTGCGCCCGGCCAAGGCCTCTGCCGCCGCCGGTCACGATGGCGACCTTGTCGTCGAGGATGCCCACGCCGTACCTCCAGAGATGTGAGTTCAGTTGAGTTCGCGGAGCACTTCGTCGGTGTGCTCGCCGAGTGTCGGCGCGCCGCCGCGTGGCTTCTCGTCGACGCCCCAGAAGGCGACCGGAGTCGCCACCGTGCGCAGTGGCGGCCCATCACCCATACCGGGCTGTTCGACGAACGCCCCGACCGCCTCCGCCTGCGGGTCGGCCGCGACCTCCGCCAGGGTCTGCACGGGCGCCCACCAGACGCCTTCGGCGTCGAAGCGCTCGGCCCACTCGTCCAGCGGCCGCTTCGCGAACTCCTCGTCGAACGCGGCGATCAGTTCGGTCACGTGCCCGCGCCGGGCCTTGCCGGTCGCGAACCGCTCGTCGGTGGCCAGGTCCGCGCGGCCGAGTGCCTTGACGACACCGGGCCAGTGCCGGTTGCCCTCCAGGCCGACCAGCCAGAACCAGCGGTCGTCGGCGGCCCGGTAGGAGTTGTAGAGCGGGGATTCGTGCTCGGTGCGGTGGCGGGTACGGCCGCGCTTGCCGAAGAAGTTCTGCAGGGCGAGGTCGTTGCCGTTGGCGTACGTGCCCGACCGGAGCAGGGACACGTCCACGACCCCGCCCTCGCCGGTGCGTTCCCGGCGCAGCAGCGCGGCCAGCACGCCGGCGACCAGGTTGGCCGCGGCCGTACGGTCGCCGAGGCCGGGCCGGATGCCGGGGGGCGGCTCACCGGCCGGGTTGAGCATGGCGGCGATGCCGGGCCGGGCCCAGAACGCGGAGACGTCGTACCCGGCGCGGTCGCGCTCGGCACCCGTCCAGCCGTAGCCCGTCAACGTGCCGACAACCAGCTGAGGATGACGTTCCCTCAGATCGTCCGGCGCCAGTCCCAGCCTCTCCAGAGCACCCGGGCGGAGGTTGGTGACGAACACGTCGGCGCGTTCCAGCAGCCGCTCGAGTACGTCCTTGCCCTCCTGCGAGCGCAGGTCGAGGACGATCCCGCGCTTGCCGCGGTTGTCGGTCTCGAACGGGGGAGCACTGTCGATGTCCTGCCCGACGTGCTTGAGCGTGTACCGGTTGGGGTCGCCGGTCGGCGCCTCCACCTTCACCACGTCCGCGCCCCAGTCGGCGAGCATGGTGGCCGCGGCCGGTGCCGCCACCCACATGCCCAGCTCGACCACGGAATAGCCCTCAAGTGGCCGCACGGGCCCACCTCCAGATCATCGGGCGCTTGTACGCCTGCTACACGCCGCGGAAGTCGCCCGGTCGGCGTTCCCGGAAGGCCTTGAGTCCCTCGGCCCGGTCCTCGGTGCTGAACAGCACCGCGACGGTTTCGCGCTCGTACGCGATCGCCGACTCCAGGTCCATGCCGAGCCCGTAGTCGATGAGCCGTTTGCCCGCCGCGAGCGCGAGCGGGGCCCCGGCGGACAGCTTCGCGGCCAGGGCTTCGGCGGTCTTGAGCGCACCGCCCGGCTCGGCGAGTTCGTTGACGAGCCCGAGCGCGTGAGCCCGCTCCGCGTCGATCGGCTCGCCGGTGAGGATCATCTGCTTGGCGATCGCCGGCGGCAGGAGGCGGGGCAGCCGCTGGGTGCCGCCCGCGCCCGGCAGCACGCCGAGCTTCATCTCGGGCAGGCCCAGGCGGGTGCCGCGCTCGGCCACCCGCAGGTCGCAGGCGAGGGCCAGCTCCAGACCGCCGCCGAAGGCGAATCCGTGGACGGCCGCGACCGACGGCTTGGGGAAGTCCTCCAGCAGCGCGAACGCCTCGGTCAGACGCCCCACGAAGGCGCGGAACTGCCCGGGTGTCGTGAACGACTCGATCTCGCCGAGGTCGGCACCGGCCGAGAAGGCCCGCCCTGCACCGGTGAGGACCAGGGCGCGTACGTCGTCGTTGTCGCGGACGTCGGCCAGGACCTGTGTCAGTTGGTCGACGGTCTCGGAGCCGATGGCGTTGAGCCGCCCCGGCCGGTCGAGGGTCAACACCGCTATTCCATCGCGGAGTTCGGCACGCAGCACGGTGTTCACCTCAGACCATCGTCAGTCCGCCGCTGACCGAGAGCGTCTGCCCGGTCATGTAGGCGGCGTCGTCGGACGCGAGGAAGGCCACCACGCCGGCGATCTCGGCGGGCTGGGCGACGCGGCGCAGCGGGATGGCCCGCACGGTCGCGTCGTACATCTTCTGGCTGTAGTCGGCGACCTGGCCGAGCAGCGCGGTGTCGGTCGGTCCCGGGCAGACGCTGTTGACGGTGATGCCGTGCCGGGCGACCTCTCGGGCCAGTGCCTTGCCGAAGGCGATGACCCCGCCCTTCGTCGCGGAGTACACCACCTCGCCGGACGAGCCGACGCGGCCGGCGTCCGAGGCGATGTGCACGATCCGTCCGCCACCGCTCTCGATCATCGAGTCGAGCACCACCCGGGTCACCGTGATGGTGCCGCGCAGATTGACGTCGATGATGCGGTTCCAGGTGTCCTCGGTGCTGTCGACGAAACGGCCGATCACGTCGACGGCCGCGTTGTTGACCAGGATGTCCACCGGACCGAGCTCGACGATCACCCGCTCCACGGCCGCGTGCACGGCAGCGCTGTCGGAGATGTCCGCGCCGACCCCCGTCGCCCGCACTCCGTACCGCTCGACGAGCCGGCCGGCCACCTTGGCGGCGGCCTCCGGGTCCAGGTCGCAGACGGCGACCGCGGCTCCCTGGGCGGCGAGCCGGTCGGCGATCGCCTCGCCTATCCCGCGTCCCGCTCCCGTGACGAGTGCCACCTTGTCCCGTACGCTCACGCGCCCTCCCTCGCCCAGGTCCCGATACAGCGCTATCGTATAACTACTTCAGCTAAATAAGCGAGATGCATGAGTGGAGCCGAGCATGCGCCGAACGATCTTCACCGAGGAACATGAGCTGTTCCGCGAGACCGCCCGCACCTTCTACCTGCGCGAATGCGCCCCGTACGCCGAGCAGTGGGAACGTGACGGGCAGGTGAGCCGGGCCGCGTGGGCGGCGGCGGGCAAGGCCGGACTCATCGGCTGGCAGTTCCCGGAGGAGTACGGCGGCCAGGGCATCCGGGACTTCCGCTACAACGCCATCATGGCGGAGGAGATGGCGGCCACCAGCTCGGTCGGCATCGGGCTCGGGCTGCAGAACGACGTCCTCCCGCCCTATCTGATGAACCTCACGACAGCTGAGCAGAAGGCCCGCTGGCTGCCAGGGGTGATCAGCGGCGAGACGATCTGCGCGCTCGCGCTGTCGGAGCCGTCCGCCGGGTCAGACCTCAAGGCCATCCGCACCACCGCCCGCCGGGACGGCGACGAGTGGGTGATAGACGGTTCCAAGACCTTCATCACCAACGGCATCCTGGCCGACCTGGTGATCGTGGCCTGCAAGACCGACCCGGAGGCCGGCCACAAGGGCATCAGCCTGATCGTCGTCGAGCGCGGCGCCGAGGGCTTCGAGCGGGGCCGCAAGCTCGACAAGGTCGGCATGAAGGCCCAGGACACCGCCGAGCTCTTCTTCCACGAGGTCAGGGTCCCGGCCGAGAACCTCATCGGAGAGGAGGGCCGCGGTTTCTACCACATGATGGGGAACCTCCCCACGGAGCGGCTCGCCATCGCCGTCTCCTCGCTGGCGGCGGCCGAGCGGGCCTATGTGCTGGCCCTGGACTACGCCAAGACCCGCACCGCCTTCGGGCAGCCCATCGGGGAGTTCCAGGCCAACCGCTTCGCGCTCGCCGACATCAGGGCCAGGCTGAACGCCGCCCGCGTGTACGTGGACGGCTGCATCATGGCCCTGGTGCAGGGCGAGCTGACGCCCGACGAGGCCGCGGCCGCCAAGTACTGGACCTCCGAGACCGGCTGGCAGGTCATCGACCGCTGCATGCAGCTCTTCGGCGGCTACGGCTACGTCAACGAGTACGAGATCGCGCGCATCTGGCGCGACAGCCGGGTGCAGCGGGTCTTCGGCGGCACCTCGGAGATCATGCTGGAGATCATCGGGCGGTCACTGGGGCTGTAGTCCGCGGCCGGGACTGTAGTCCGCGGCCCGAGTGTCCTGAACTTATTGACTACCTTGGCTAAATAGGTTAGCTATTTAGCCTGGATGTGCGCAGTGTTGCGCGGTCTCTAGGAGGTACCCGTGGTCACGGTCGATGTGAAGCTTCACCAGGACAGGGCGGAGCACGACCTGCCGCAGCCGCGTCTGGTCATCGGCGGCAAGGACGTCACCGACACCAGCGGCGGGCGCTACGAGCACCGCAACCCGGCGACCGGTCTGATCCAGGCGTACATCCCGCTCGCCGGGCCCACCGAGGTGGACCAGGCCGTGGCGGCCGCCCGCCAGGCCTTCGAGGTGTGGGGCCCGATGCGCCCCGCCGAGCGCCGCCGCCTGCTGACCCGGTTCGCCGGGCTGCTGCGCGACCACATCCCCGACTTCGCGGCGATCTGCCCGCTGGAGAACGGGGTGTGCATCGGCGGGTGGGCGGAGAACGTCGGACCGCACGTCGCCGAGTGGACCGAGTACTACGCGGGCTGGGCCGACAAGATCGAGGGCATGGTCGGCGCGGCCTACAGCCCGCACGAGAACGTCGAGTACACCATCGCCGAGCCGTACGGCGTCATCGGCCACATCATCACCTGGAACTCGCCCGCGCTGTCCCTGGCCATGAAGGTTCCGCCGTCGCTCGCCGCCGGCAACACCGTGGTCATCAAGCCGGCCGAGTCCACGCCGTTCTCCGCGCTGCTCTTCGCCGACCTGGCCCGAGAAGCCGGCATCCCTGACGGCGTCATCAACGTCGTCACCGGGCTCGGCGACGCGGGATCGGCCCTGGTCACCCACCCCGGCGTCGACAAGATCTCCTTCACCGGCGGCCCGGCCACCGCGCGCCGCATCATGGCCGACGCGGCCCTGAGTCTCAAGCCGGTCGTCTTCGAGCTCGGCGGCAAGTCCGCCAACCTGCTCTTCGCCGACACCGACCTCGACTCGGTCGTGCCGTACTGCGCCGCCTTCGCCATGAGCAACACGGGCCAGGGCTGCGCACTGCCCACCCGGCTGCTGGTGGAGCGCTCGGTCTACGACGAGGTCATCGCCCGGGTCACGGGGGTGATCGCCCACCTGCCGGTCGGCGACCCGCTCGACCCGACGACGTACATCGGACCCCTCATCAACGAAGCCGCCCGCGACCGCGTCCAGGGCATGGTCGCCAAGGCGGTCGAGGACGGTGCGGGCCGGCTCGTGTACGGCGGCGAACGCATCGACTCGGACGGCTACTTCGTCTCTCCGACGGTCTTCGCGGACGTCGACAACCGCAGCGACCTGGCCCAGCAGGAGGTCTTCGGACCGGTCCTGGCCATCACCCCGTTCGACACCGAGGACCAGGCCGTCGCCCTGGCCAACGACAGTGAGTACGGCCTGTCCGCCTACATCCAGTCCCGTGACACCGCGCGCGTCAACCGCCTGGTGCCGCGACTGAAGGCAGGGACGGTCTACGTCAACCCCGGTCCGAATCCGATCACTTCGCCCGCCACACCGTTCGGCGGCGTCGGCATGAGCGGGTTCGGGCGGGAAGGCGGCAAGGCCGGTCTGGACGAGTTCATCAACGTGAAGGGCGTCGGCATCGGCCGCGTCTGACCGACCATGGGGAGCATTCTAGTGAATCCCGCCCGCCGCCTGACATTCGGCGACATCATCCGCGAGCACCGAAGGTCCTTCCCCGACAAGGTCGCCCTCGTCGACGGTGATGTCCGCCTGACCTGGCCCCAGTTGGACGAGCGCACCAACCGGCTCGCAGGCGCCCTCGCGGACGCGGGCGTCGGCTCCGGCGACCGCATCCTGTGGCTGGGCCAGAACTCCTTCCGGATCTGGGAGCTGCTCGGCGCCGCCGCGAAGGTGGGCGCCATGGTCTGCCCCGGCTACTGGCGCTGGGCAGCCCCCGAGATGGCCTTCGCCGTCGAGGACTTCGACCCCAAGGTCGTCGTCTGGCAGGACGAGGAGATCGGCGACACGGTCGCCAAGGCGCGGGCCGAACTCGGCAGCGACCACCGGGCGTTGTGGCTGCGCCACGACGCGGAAGGACCCGGCTCGTACGAGTCCTTCCTGGCGGCCGGTTCAGCCGAGGACCCTGTCGCCGACGTCGACCCGGACTCCGCGCTCCTGGTCATCTACACCGCCGCGATCTCCGGCCGGCAGTCCGGCTCGATGCTCTCGCACCGCAACCTGCTCGCCATGGGCGCGAGCGCCGCCTGGATGGGGGACATCGGCACGGAGACCTCCTTCCTCGGCGCCGGGCCCATGTTCCACATCGGCAACTACCAGTTCTGGGGCGTCCCTGCCTTCGTCCACGGCGGCAAGAACGTGGTCGTCCGCCGCGTGGTCGCCGAGGAACTGCTCCCGCTGCTGGCGGGCGAGAAGTGCACGCACGCCTACCTGATGCCCCCGACCATCGCGCAGCTCGTCGCGCTGAACCGCGAGGCCGGCCACGACCTGTCCCACCTGCGGGCGAGCGTCGCCGCACAGCTGTGGCAGGGCACCGTCCCCACCGACGAGAGCCGCTTCACCCGCAACGGCGGCGGTATGGGCCGCGGTTACGGGCAGACCGAGGTGACCGGCTTCGCGGTGACCGGCGCCTACGGCGGCACCGGCACCGGCAACGCGGGCCGC
This sequence comes from Streptomyces sp. NPDC102270, assembly GCF_044766405.1. NCBI lineage: Bacteria > Bacillati > Actinomycetota > Actinomycetes > Kitasatosporales > Streptomycetaceae > Streptomyces > Streptomyces sp. NPDC102270. The sequence goes on from NZ_JBIWLX010000010.1 coordinate 112,580, forward strand.
CCCGGCCCCTTCACCGCCGTACGCATCCTGGACGGCACCGGCACCGAGTGCGCGGTCGGCGAGGCGGGCGAGATCTGTGTCCGCGGTGACCTCGTGCACCTCGGCTACTGGAACCGGCCCGAGATCAACGAGGAACGCTTCCGCTTCGGCTGGTGGCACACCACCGACCTCGGCAGGCGCGAGGCCGACGGCACGATCAGCTTCCTCGGGACGACGACCCGCATGCTCAAGTCCGCGGCCGAGAACATCTTCCCGGCCGAGGTGGAGAACTGCATCGAGTCCCACCCCGCGGTCAAGGAGGCGGCCGTGATCGGCGTGCCCAACGAGCGCTGGGCGCAGGACGTCAAGGCCGTGGTCGTGCTCCAGCCGGGCGCGGAGCCGGTCACGGCGGAGGACGTCATCGAGCACTGCCGGGCGCGGATCGCCTCGTACAAGAAGCCGAAGACGGTCGAGTTCGTCGACGCACTGCCGCGCACCAAGGACTACGCCAAGGACTACGAGACGCTCGACGAGCGCTTCGGCGGGGGCGGCTATCCCGGCGGCGACCAGCTCGGCGCGGGGCGGTGACCCGGTGAACGACCGCCAACCCGTCGTCGTCGGTGTGCACGCCACCGAACAGGCGCTGACGCTGCCCGACCGCGACGCCATGGACCTAGCCCTCGAAGCGGTACGCGGCGCGATCGCGGACGCCGGACTGACCCCGGCCGACGTCGATGGCGCCCAGGTCGACTGGCCCGGCCCCGGCGGCGTACCGGGCGAAGGCAGCTCCTGGGCACGCATGCTCGGCCGCGACCTGCGCTGGACCAGCGACTCGATGCTCGACAACGCCGGCTCGCGGGGCCTGCTGAAGGCGGCCGCCGCCATCAGCGCCGGATACGCGGACACCGTCGTCGTCGGCGGCTGCAAGCTGGTCTCGCGCGGAGCCGGTCCCGTCGGGGCCGGGGTGCCGCTGGAGTTCGCCGACGTGTGGGGCAGCTACGTCGTCGCCCAGTTCGCGCTGGTGGCGGCACGGCACATGCACGAGTACGGCACGACCTCCCGGCAGCTCGCCGAGGTCGCCGCCACCATCCGCAACAACGGCACCACCAATCCGGAGGCGATGATGTACGGCCGCGGCCCGTACACCGCCGACGACGTCCTCGCCTCCCGGATGGTGGCCACACCCTTCCACCTGCTGGACTGCTGCATCGTCGGCGAAGGCGGCGCCGCCCTCGTGGTCACCACCGCCGAACGGGCCCGCGACCTGCCGCACCCGCCCGTCGCCGTTCTCGGCGGCGGCATGGAGTACCACCAGGCCGCGTACGCCAATCCGGCCCTGCACCGGGAAGTCGGTCAGCTCGGCCGCGACGCCGCCACCCGCGCCTACGCCATGGCCGGCGTCGGCCCGCACGACGTGGACGTGTTCTCCCTGTACGACCCCAACTCCTTCGAGATCATCCGGCAGTTGGAGGCACTGGGCCTGTGCGGCGAGGGCGAGGGCGGACCACTGGCGGCCAGCGGTGCCATCGCCGTGGGCGGCAAACATCCCGTCAATCCCGACGGGGGCTGCCTGTCGTACGCCTGGAACGGGACGCAGCAGATGACGCTCAAAGTCGTCGAGGCCGTACGGCAGTTGCGCGGCACCGCAGTGCACCAGGTCGAGGGTGCCGAGCTCGCGGTCGTCGGGAACGCCGGGTCCGGGGCGCAGCACTACGAGATGAGCCTGCTGGGGAGAGCGCGATGAGCCGTCCCATACCCGTCCCCACCGAACTGTCCGAACCGTTCTGGGACGCGGCCCGGCGCGGTGAGCTGGTCGTCCCCTATTGCCCGAGCTGTGAGCTGCGCTTCTTCGTCCCGGAGCCCGCCTGCCCCGGGTGCATGGCGCCCAACTGGCATTACGTGCCGAGCGCGGGCCGGGGGACCGTCTACTCGGTGACCGTGGTGCACCGCGCACCCGGTCCGGGCTTCGACACGCCCTTCGCGCTCGCCGTGATCGACCTCGACGACGGCGGCACCCTGCTCTCCCACGTCGACGCCGGCGATCCGCACACCGTTGCCATCGGCATGCGGGTACGCGTCGACTTCCGGCCCCTGACGAACAGGATCACGCTGCCGTACTTCGTGCCGGAACACTGACCGGGCCGGTTGACCCACTCTTGTGAAAACTTAGTGAGCTAAGTGTATTTAGATAGCGGTATCCGGCGATAGCATGGCGCGTCATCGTGCGGGCCCAACGGAGCGGCCTGTCACTTGGAGCATCGCTGGGGACCTCAGTGGCAGTGCACGCGCGTGCGTCGAAGAGACAAGGCCCAAGGGGCGGCGGAGCCCGGCGACAGCCCTCACTCCGCACCGTCCTGCTCATCCTGGCTCTGGTGCCCAGCGTGACCCTCGTGGCCCTGTGGCTGGCGAGTTCCGCACAGCTCTACACGGACTGGCAGAGGCAGAAGGACCGCAACGCGGCCTCCAACGCGGCGGCACGTCCGATCATGGCGGCCTTCTTCGACCTCCAGGAGGAACGTCGGCTCAGCGGCGCGGATTTGGCCGACCCCGAGGGCTACCGGAAGGCGTTGCGCGCGCAGCGCGTCCGCACCGACGCCGACGTCACCGCCGTCCAGGAACTGCCCGACAGCAACTGGAGCGCCCCGGACGACATCCGCGCCAAGGTCGTCCAAGTGGGCAGCAACCTGCGGAAACTGGCCGACTACCGGGCGGCGGTGGACCAGCGGACCGCCTCGCAGCAGCAGACGTTCGACCGCTATACGGATCTCATCTCCGGCCAGTTGAACGTGTTCACCACCCTGAGCCACGTGGGGCTGCCCAACATCGACTACCTCGCCCGGCCGGCCATCGACTCGGTCTGGGGCATGGAGATGATCTCGCGGGAGAACGCCCTGTTCACCCGCGGCTCGGTGACCGGGCGGCTCACCGGCGCCGAACGTGGGCAGCTCGCCGGCTGGATCGGCTCTCAGCGCTTCCTCTACGACAACAAGATCGTGCCTCTCGTCCCGGACGATCAGGCCACGCTCTACCGGAAGTTGATGGCGGGCGGCGCGTGGAAGCAGAAGACGACGGCCGAGCAGAAAGTCCTGTCCGGCACCGGCACGGACACCGGCTCCGGCGCGGACACGTTCTCCAAGGGACTCGGCACGACGTGGAGCGACAGCGTCGGTCCGGTCACCGCCCAGCTCCAACAGCTCAACACCACCTACTCGGTGACCCTGACAGCGGCCACCGAGAAGGAACTGGACGCGATGGTGCGGCGGCTGATCGTCACCAGTGTGATGGGCGCGGTGGCGGTCCTTCTGGTCGTCCTGATCAGCGCGCTGCTCACCCGGACACTGCGCCGCCGGATCTCCGCACTGCGCGTCGCCGCCCTGGATCTGCAGACCCGCATGCCGGCCGTGGTCGAACGCCTGCGCAGCGGAGACGTCGTCGACCTGGACGCCGAACTCCCCGCCATCCAGCACGGTGACGACGAACTGGGCCAGCTGGGCCAGGCGCTGAACCTCGCCCGCCACAGCGCGCTGGACACGACGATGGCCCAGGTCTCGCAGTTCCGCGGCTTCGAGAAGCTCCTCCAGCGCATCGCCCGGCGCACCCAGCTGCTCATCGGACTCCAGATGAAGAAACTCAGCGAACTGGAGCGCCGGCACGAGGATCCCGAGGTCCTTGAAGGCCTCTTCGACCTCGACCATCTGACCGCCCGGCTGCGGCGCTACGAGGAGAACCTGGTGATCCTCGGCGGCGGCCAGCCGCAGCGGCGCTGGCGCAAGCCCGTCCTGCTCCTGGACGTGCTGCGCTCCGCGCAGAGCGAGGTGCAGGACTACCGCCGGATCCAGATCGACGTCGAGGACCGGGTGTGGCTGGCCGAGCGCGCGGTCGGCCTGGTGATCCACGTGCTGGCCGAACTCATGGAGAACGCGGTGGGCTTCTCCAGGCCGCCGACACCCGTGGAGGTGTACGCCGCCCGGGTGGGCCGCGGCCTCGCGGTGGAGATCGAGGACCGCGGCGTGGGCATGGACCCCGAGCAGTACGACGAGGCCAACCGGCTGATGACCGAGCCGCCCCGCATGGACGTCATGTCCCGGGCGGACGACGTCAGGCTCGGCCTCTACGTGGTGGCCCGGCTGGCGCGTGCCCTCGACATCCAGGTCGAACTGCGGCCCTCCTCCTTCGGCGGTACCCGGGTCGTCGTCCTCATCCCCGACGAACTCGTCGTCGAGGCCGCCGGACCGACCGGGCCGGCACCCGAAACAGCCGACACCGCATGGCCGCCACCCCCCGAGGCGGCCGCCGCGGACGCGCCCGGCTCGGAGCACAGGACGGCCCCGGACGTGGACACCCTGGTGACCGGCCGCGTCGGCCGGCCCGCAGCCGCGGTCCCCCTGGGCGATGTGTGGACCCCGCCGCCGCGCCCCCACCCGGTCCCGCGGACGGCCGCCGCGCCCGAGGGGAGCGGCACCCTGCGCGTGGATGTCGCGCCGGACGTGCGACCGCTGCCCAAACGGGTGCGCCTGGCCAGTCTCGCCGACGAACTCCGGGACCCGAACGCCGGCCTGGGTGCCCGGCCGGCCGACGAGCAGACATCGGCCCGGCGACCCGCACCCACCCGCTCCGGCGCGACGATCGGTGCCTTCCAGCGCCAGTCCCGGATGGTCCGGCGTGACGTTCCCCCGACCGACCACGAACCCACCGACGTGCTGCCGCAGCGTAGACGCATCCCGACGGAAGACTGACCATGACAATGCGAACGACCGCCACCCATCCGGACCTCGACTGGTTGCTGGACGGCCTGGTCGAACAGGTTCCGGGCACGCACCACGCCATCGTGCTGTCCGACGACGGGCTGGTGGTCAGCCAGTCCCGCACCATCGCCCGCGGCGACGCCGAGCGCCTCGCCGCCATCGCCACCGGCCAGCAGTCCCTGGCCCGCGGGGTCGGGCAGCTGTTCGGCGGTGGTTCGGTGCACCAGGTCATCGTCGAGCTGGCCGAGCTGTGGCTGTTCATCTCCGCCGCAGGGCGCGGCACTCATCTGGCCGTCGTGGCGTCCCAGGAAGTGGACGCCGAGTTGATGGCCGTGGCCATGCACACCCTGATGCAGCAGGTGGGCCAGCGCATGAGCACCGAGACGCGCTTCGGTGCGCCCGCCGACGAGCGCGGTGTACGTGAGTGAGCCACTGGATGGACGACCTGGAAGCAGGGGACGCGGAGGAGCTGTCGGTCAGGCCTTACACGATCACCCAGGGCCGTACGGCACCCGCGCGCGACGACCTCACCCTGATCACGCTTGTGACGACCGTCGAACCGGCACCGGGCCGGGCCGGTCTGCGCGGCCTGCAGCCCGAGCACCGCTCGATTCTCCAGCAGTGCCGTGCACCGGCGGCGGTGGCCGAGATCGCCGCTGAACTGAACCTGCCCGTGGCGGTGACGAAGATCCTGATCGACGACCTGGTGGCGCTGGGCAGGGCGACAACCCGCCCGCCGATCGCCGTAGCGGTAGGGAACACAATGGACATGACACTTCTTCGGGCGGTGAGGGATGGCCTTCGCAGACTCTGACCCCGCGGGCCGGGCCTACGACGGCTCGGCACCCGCGGCGGTCAAGATCCTTGTGGCCGGTGGCTTCGGTGTGGGAAAGACGACCCTGGTCGGGGCGGTGAGCGAGGTGGCGCCGCTGCGCACCGAGGAGTACCTGACCGTCGCGAGCGTGGGCGTCGACGACGTCGAGGGCGTCGAGCGGAAGGCCACCACCACGGTGGCCATGGACTTCGGCCGCATCATGGTCAACCCCCGACTGGTGGTCTACCTCTTCGGGACGCCCGGCCAGGAGCGCTTCTGGTTCATGTGGAACGACCTCGTGCACGGCGCGCTCGGTGCGGTGGTCATCGCCGACACCCGGCGGCTGGAGTCCAGTTTCGCGTCCATCGACTTCTTCGAGAGCCGAGGCATCCCCTTCGTGATCGGCGTCAACTGCTTCCACGGCCACCAGGAACGCAGCGAGCGGGAGATCCGCGAAGCGCTCGACCTGGACCCGGAAGTCCCCCTGGTGATGGGGGACATGCGACAGCGGGCGGTCGGCCGCGACCTCCTGCTTGCGCTGGCCGAACATCTCATTGCCGCGAACTCGGTAACCTAGTTGAATCAGTTATCTAGTAGAGTGAACCGTCTACCCGGTGCTCGGGCCATGTCCCGCACCTGTGGGTCGGACGGAGGTGGGCCCGGTGACGAGCACGACGGGGCGGCAGGGCGGTGGCGGTGGGGGCGTGAACGGTGTCAAGGTCCGCGTCCCCAAGATGGCCGAGCTGGTGGCGGCACAGCTGCGCCGCAAGATCGTGCGCGGAGAGCTGGCCGAGGGCGAGGCGCTCCCGGCCGAGTCGGCGCTGATGGCGGAGTTCGCGGTCTCCCGGCCGACGCTGCGCGAGGCGTTCCGGGTGCTGGAGTCGGAGTCGCTCATCAGCGTGCGCCGGGGCGCCCGGGGCGGGGCTCGCGTGCAGACCCCGGAAGGCACGGTCGCGGCCCGGTACGCCGGCGTGGTCCTCGAATACCGGGGCACGACCCTCAAGGACGTCTACGACGCCCGTACGGTCATCGAGGCGCCGTGCGCCGGGCTGCTGGCCGAGCGGCGCACGGACGGGGACCTCGAGCGGCTGCGGGCCGCCGTCACCGAGGCGGAGCGGCTCATGGACAACCCCTCGGCGTTCATCCGCGCCCACATGGAGTTCCACGCCCTCGTCGTCGAGCTCGCGGGCAACGAGACGCTGAGCGTCCTCAACGGCATGGTCCGGAACATCATCGACCAGGCGAACTGGTCCCACGTCGACCTCGACGCCGGCACCCCCGAGAACGTACGGGCCAACCGTCGGGGCTTCCGGGCGCACGGCGCGCTCGTCGAACTGGTCGCCGCGCGCCGGACCGAGGCCGCCGAGGAGCTGTGGCGCGTGCACCTGCAGGAGGCCGAGGACTATCTGCTGCAGAGCAGGTCCATGACCACCGTCCTGGACCTGCTCGGCTGACATCCCCCATCGGCTCGGTCGAGCGTCACTCGGGGGTGCGCAGCTCCTGCACGATGGGCTCCCACACCTCGGCGTCGATCTCGTACGCCGTGTAGAAGGACACCCGGTCCACCAGTGCCCCGTACCGGCGCCGGATCTCGCCCGCGACCCGCTCCGGTTCCGCCACGACCGCGAAGGTGTGCAGCACCTCGTCGTCGACGAGGCGGCTCATCGCCTCCCACTTGTCCTCGCGCCGGGACGTCGACAACGCGTGCAGCTCGTCGCCGAGTTCGCCCCAGCCGTGCAGCTCCAGCACCCCACGGTAGGCGGGTGTGCTGCCGTAGAAGGCGATCTGGGCACGGGTGCCGTCGATCGCACGGGTCATCTCCTCCTCCGTGCGGCCGGTCGCGGTCAGCAGCAGATGGGAGACGGCGAAGTCGGCCCGCGTACGGCCGGACGTGGCGAGCCCCTCCTCCACGGTCGGCAGGGTCACCTCCCGCAGATACCGCTCGGTGGTGAAGCCGTGCGCAAGGAGCCCGTCGGCGACCTCGCCCGCCACCTTGGTCATCGCCTGGCCGACCGCGGCCACGAACACCTTGGGCGCGCCGCCGGGAGCGGGCGGAGGAGAGAAGAAGGGCGACATCAGAGTGTGCGAGTAGAAGTCGCCGCGGAAGTCGAGCTTCTCGCCCTCGTTCCAGGCGGCCCAGATCGCGTGCAGTGCGCTCACGTACTCCCGCATACGGGCCGCGGGCCGGCTCCAGGGCATGTCGAAGCGCCGCTCGATGTGCGGCTTGATCTGGCTGCCGAGACCGAGCGAGAACCGTCCGCCCGCGTAGGTCTGCAGATCATGCGCGGTATACGCGAGCTGCATGGGGGAGCGGGCGAACGCGACGGCGATGGCCGTACCCACCTCGAGGCGGTCGGTGTGCTCGGCCGCCAGCACCAGCGGCAGGAAGGGGTCGTGCTTGGACTCCGACGCCCACAGGCCGTCGTAGCCGGCCTTCTCGTGGTGCCGGGCCTCCTCCACGACCTCCGTGGTGCTCCACACATTGAGCTTGCCGTCGACCTTCATGCCGCTCCCTTGTCCTTGTCCATTCCGCTGTCCAAACCGATTCGCCGTGCGAGCAGCTCCCGGTGGTACGCCGGATCGCCGAACAGCAGTTGTGACGTCTTGGCCCGCTTCAGATAGAGGTGGGCCGGGTGCTCCCAGGTGAAGCCGATGCCGCCGTGCACCTGGATGTTCTCCTCCGCCGCCTGCACACACGCGTCGGAGCAGAACGCCTTGGCCAGGCTGGCCACGGCGGGCAGCTCCGCGTCTGCGTTCTGGGGATTCTCGGCGTCTTCCGCGGCGAGCAGGGCGTAGTGGGCGGCGGCGCGCGCCGACTCCACCTCCAGGAGGACGTCGGCGAGCAGATGCTTGACGGCCTGGAAGGAGCCGATGGGCCGTCCGAACTGGTGGCGCACCCTGGCGTACTCCACTGCCATGTCGAGCGCGCGGGAAGCCACCCCGACCTGCTCGGCGGCCAACGCCACGGCGGCCCGGTCGAGCACCTCCGAAACCAGGTCCCATCCGTCGCCGTGCGTACGCAGCCGGGTCGCCGGTACGTCCCGGTAGTCGAGGCGGGCCTGGCGGCGGGTCGGGTCCATGGTGGGCAGCGGTGCACGGGTCAGGCCGGGCGCGTCGCCCTCCACGCAGAACACCCCGATACCGTCGTCGGTGGCGTTCTCGATGCGGGCAACGGTGAGGACGACATCGGCGGTGGCACCGTCCAGGACGAACATCTTGTGTCCGCTCAGCAGCCAACTCCCGTTGCTCTCGCGGGCGGTGAGCCGGACCCCCGCCGCGTCCCAGCGGGCCGAGTCCTCGGTCAGCGCCAGGGTCCCGACGAGTTCACCTGAGGACAGACCCGGCAACAGGCGCTTGCGGGCCTCCTCGTCGGCGCAGCGCAGCAGCGTGGTCGTCGCCAGCACGGCCGAGGACAGGAACGGTGCGCACAGCAGCGCACGGCCCATCTCCTCCATCACCACGCCCACTTCGACCGGCCCGCACCCGGCACCGCCGTACTCCTCGGGGACCGCCAGTCCCTGCAGCCCGAGCTCCGTCCCCATCCGGCGCCACAGCGCCGGGTCGAAGCCCTCGGGCGTCTCCATCAGGCGCCGCGTCTCGGTCTCGGGCGATGTGTGGGCCAGGAACGCCCGTACGGTGCGCCCCAGTTCCTCCTGCTCCTCGCTGAACGCGAAGTCCATGCCTCAGCCCTCCCCGGCGGTCCGGCGACGGTCGCGGGACGCGATGATCTTCTCCACGACGGCGATGTGGTCCGGCGAGTGCATGGTCTCCTGCTCGGCGAGCAGGGCGGGTTCCAGCACGGTGGCGAGCGCCTGCTCCAGGTGCAGGTTCACCGCGCGCTTGGTCTCCCGCAGCGCCTGCGCGGGCAGAGCGGCCAGCCGTCCGGCGAGGTCCATGGCCTCGTCCAGGAGCTTGTCCTTGGGCACGGCACGGTTGGCGATGCCCAGCCGGACCGCCTCCTCGGTGCTCACCCGGTCGCCGAGGAACAGCAGTTCCTTCGCGCGGGTCAGTCCGACGAGCAGGGGGAGGACGAGCGCACCGCCGTCGCCGGCGACGAGTCCGACCTGGACGTGGGGGTCCGCGACATAGGCGTCGTCGGCCATCAGGACCAGGTCGCTCAGCAACGCCAGGCTGCATCCAAGCCCCACCGCGGGCCCGTTGACGGCCGCGATCACCGGCAGCGGGCAGCGCACCATGCCGGTGATGATCCGCCGGGCCTCCTCGACGTTCCGCTCCCGGAAGGCGCGGTCGCGCTGGACCCGGGTCATGATGTCGAAGTTGCCCCCGGCGCTGAACGCCCGGCCGCGCCCGGTGAGGACGACCACCCGGGCCTCCGGGTCGGCGGCGAGCGAGTCCCACAGCGACGCGAGACCCGCGTGCAGCTCCTCGCTCATCGCGTTGAGCTGGTCGGGCCGGTTCAGCTCGATCAGCCGGACCGGCCCGACGGCCGTCACCAAGAGGTCCGTCATCTCCACCGCCATCAGTCGTCATCGAACGGGTCAGTAGAGTTGAATGCTATAACTAATTAAGCTTTCTGGAAACGGCTCGCTGGAGTGACGGAGGACGCGTATGCCCGTGCAGGAGTACGAGACCCTGCGGGCCGAGGTGGCGGACCGGATCCTCACCGTCACCCTCAACCGGCCCGAGAAACTCAACGCCTTCAACCCCCGGATGATGGCCGATCTGCTGGACGTCCTGGACGCGGCCGACGCCGACGACGACGTACGCGTGATCGTGGTGACCGGCGCCGGGCGCGGCTTCTGCGCGGGCGCCGACGTCAGTTCCGGCGGCTCCTCCTTCGACCACCGCAAGGCGGGCGCCTGGCACCGGGACACCGGCGGCCGGGTCGCCCTGCGGATCTTCTCCAGCACCAAGCCGGTGATCGCGGCGATCAACGGCCCGGCCGCGGGCGTCGGGGCGAGCATGACCCTGCCCATGGACATCCGCCTGGCGTCGACCTCGGCGAAGTTCGGCTTCGTCTTCGCCCGCCGCGGCATCGTGCCGGAATCGGCGGCGAGCTGGTTCCTGCCCCGGGCCGTCGGCATGCAGCAGGCCATGGAATGGGTGGCCACGGGCCGTGTCTTCGGCCCGGACGAGGCACTCGCGGCCGGGCTGATCCGTTCCGTGCACCCGCCGGAGGAACTGCTGCCGGCAGCGTACGCACTTGCCCGGGAGATCGCCGACAACACCTCCGCGATCTCCGTCGCCCTCTCCCGGCAGATGATGTGGCGCATGCTCGGCGAGCCCCACCCGATGGCCGCCCACCGGCTCGACTCCCGGATCATGAGCCAGATCGGCGGCGGCCCGGACCCCGTGGAGGGCGTCCAGTCGTTCCTCGCGAAACGGCCGCCCGAGTTCCCGGGCCGGGTCAGCAAGGACATGCCACCCTTGTACCCCTGGTGGCAGGAGGACGAGTTCCGCCCCTTCGACGTCGACGAGCAGGCACCAGCACCGGCGCCGGACGCCCAGAGATGACGACCTTCGACTACATCGTGGTGGGCGCCGGTTCCGCCGGCTGTGTGCTCGCGAACCGTCTCTCCGGGGACCCGACAACGTCCGTGCCGCTGTCGAGGCGGGCGGCCGGGACGCCACTCCGCTGATCAGGATGCCCAAGGGTTTCGGCACGCTGCTGGGTGATCCCCGGTTCGCCTGGCACTGTCCGGTCGAGCCGGTGGGCCCCAGTCGCCGCGTCGAGCACTGGGTCCGTGGCCGGACGCTCGGCGGATCCAGCTCGGTCAACGGAATGGTCTACAACCGCGGCGACCGCGCCGACTACGACGAGCTGGAGCGGCTCGGCAACCCCGGCTGGGGCTGGGACACCATGCTGCCGGTCTTCCGGCGGATCGAGGACAACGCGCTCGGCGCCTCCCGGGCCCGGGGAGCGGGCGGCCCGCTGCACGTCTCCACCGCGCCGCAGCCGGAGCCGCTCTGCGAGGAGGCGATCGCCGCCGGGACCGGACTCGGCCGGCGCCGCACCGACGACCTGAACGCGAGCGACGACGAACGCATCGGCTACGCCATGGCCACCATCAAGAAGGGACAGCGCTTCAGCGCCGCCCGCGCCTTCCTGCACCCCGCCGAGCACCGGCTCAATCTGACCGTGGCGGTGGACACCGTCGTGACGCGCGTCCTCGCCGAGCACGGCAGAGCCGTCGGCGCGCACACCCGCAGCAAGGGCCGGGAGACCGACTTCCGGGCCCGGCGCGAGGTGATCCTCTCCGTCGGCGGCATCGCCACGCCCACGATCCTCCAGCTGTCCGGCATCGGCCCCGCCGAGACGCTGAAGTCGGCGGGCGTCGACGTCCTGGTCGACAGCCCGCTCGTGGGCGGCCGGATGCGCGAGCACGGCTGTTTCGTCGTCCAGTACCGGCTGAAGGACGACCTCGGCTACAACAAGGCCCTGAGCACCCCGCTGCGACAGGCCCTGTCGGGAGCGAGATACCTGGCCACCCGCCGCGGCCCCCTGGCCGCGCCCGCCTTCGACGTCATCGCCTTCTTCAAGACCCGCCCAGAACTCGCCCGACCGGACGCCCAGCTGCTGATCGCGCCGGTGTCCCTGCTGCCCGACGTCCCCGGCAAGGAGACCGGCGTGAACGCGAGCCCGGTGTGATGGGCCCCGGCTACATCCTGCGCCCCACCGCCGAGGGCGGCCTCCACATCACGTCCGCCGACCCCGACGCCCCTCTCACGATCACACCGAACCACTACGGCTCCGACCACGACCGCACGGTGGGAACCGCCCTCTTCCGGCGCATGCGGCAACTCTTCGAGACCGAGCCGATCGCCGACCGGATCACGGCCGAGACGCTGCCGGGCCGGGGCGTCCGCGACGACCAGGACATCATCGACGCCGGTCTCGACCAGGGACGCTGCGGCTACCACGCCATCGGCACCTGCGCCATGGGCCCGGACGAGGACGACGTCGTCGACGGCCGGCTGCGGGTGCGCGGGATCGAGGGCCTGCGGGTCGTCGACTGCTCGGTCATGCCGACCATGGTGTCCGGAAATCTGAACGCACCGATCATGGCCATGGCCTGGCGGGCGGCCGACCCCGTCCTGGGGACGGTCTGATCCCGTATCGGGAGATCTGGCCGAAACATTGTCGTGGTCTGTTTGACCTGTTAGCGTCCGGTCGGCGGACATTCAGCTGAATGCGCTAAACCATTCACCGCCTGGACGGTAACCATGAGCGATGGTTTCCTGCACGAATCCCTTCGCTGTGTCGACTGGGGGGTCGCCACCGCGGACACCATCGCGGCGCCACCGCCGCCCGCGCCGGAACGCGGCGGACACTTCCGGCAGTGGACCGAGGACCTCCGGCAGCTGACCGGCGTCGTCGCCGACACCCACCGCATGGTCGCCGGATGGCCGCAGCTCCAGCCCGACGGGCCGGGCAGCTGGGACCAGGGCGCCCTGGACCGCTGTGACCGCGCGCTCGACGCACTCCTCGCGCGCGGCACCCGGCCCGCTCTCACCCTGCTCGACCGCTCACTGCCGCCATGGCTGGACGCGGCCGGCGGCTGGCTCGCCCGCGACACCGCCGAGCACTTCGCCGCCTACGCCGCCGAGCTGGGCCGCCGTCTCGGCGACCGGGTGGAACGCTGGATCACCTCCACCGACCTCGCCGGTCCCACGCTCGCCGACCACGTGGCCGGAATGTATCCCCCGAACCGGGGCGCGGGCCGGGCCGGACTGCCCACGGTCCACCACATCCTGCTCGCCAACGGTCTCGCCACCCAGGCGCTGAGAGCCACCGGCGCGCGGGGCCGGATCGGCACCACGGTCACCCTCGTGGGCGGCTACCCCGCCACCGACGACCCCTACGACCGTCTCGCCCTGGAACGCCTGGAGAGCTGGACCAACCGTCTCTTCCTCGACCCCCTGCTGCTCGGCGAACACATGGTGACCGAGGACGGCGACTCACCGGTCGAGGACACCGGCTGCGTACGCCCGGGCGACCTGGAGACCATCACCACCGAGCAGGACCTGCTGGGCCTGTCCTGGCACACCCCGTTCCGCGTCACCGCGCCGGAGAACCTGCCGCGCGTGCTGCCGACGAGAACCTGTCAGAGCGCCCTCAACGAGGTGAACCGCCTGCTCGTGGGCCTCGGCTTCGCGATCGTTCCGTTCGACGACGTGGAGACCACCGCCTACGGCTGGCCGATCATCCCCGAAGGGCTCGCCGACGCCGTCGCCGGCCTCTGCGAGCTGTACGGCGACGCGCTGCCGCCGTTGTCCGTCATCGACAACGGCATGGGCGACCTGGACCTCGTCGACGCCACGGGACACAGCGACGACGACCGGCGCCGGGCCCTGCTGCGCGCCCGCCTCTCCTGGCTGGCCGGACTCACCGCGGCCGGTGTGGAGGTGTGCGGCTACGAGTACTGGTCGGTGCTGGACAACCTGGAGGCCAAGTTCCGGTACACCCGCCTGTACACGATGGCGGTCCCGGACCACGAGGCCCCGCCGCGTCCCACGATCCCCTCCGACTGGCTGCACCACGGTGCCTTCGCCGGCGCTCCCGTACCCGAAGCGGGGCGGCCCACCGGCCTGAGCCTGGTACCGACCGCGCCCCCGGCTCAGGACGGCACAACCTCCTAGCCCGGCTCCGCTCTCAGGATGCCGGAGCCTCGTAGTCCCTGCCGCGGATCAGCCGCACCGGCGTGTAGACGAGGACGTCCGCGTCCCGCTGGTTGCGTACCGTGATCCGGCTGGTCACCACGCCCCGTCCCGGCTTGCTGGAGGGCCGGGACCCCGTGGTCTCCACGACGGCGTACAGGGTGTCGCCGACGTACACCGGACCCAGCACGTCTAGCTCCATGTGCAGGAAGGCGAGGCCCGTGCCGTGCAGCACGTTCGTCTGCAGGACGAGCCCTTCGGCGATGCAGTACGTCAGTCCGCCCGGGACCAGTCGCCCGCTGTAGCCGCCGTCCGCGGCGTGCGAGGCGTCCCAGAAGAGGGGCTCGGTGAAGCCGCCCCAGGTGACGAAGTTGACCAGATCGGTCTCGGTGATGGTGCGGCGGGCGGTCCGGAAGACCTGCCCGACCGGCATCTCCTCATAGGTCAACCCCTTCACCAGCAGGGGCACTTCGGTGATGGTCCGGTCCGGCGTCATGATCGGTTCCTCTCGTACGGTCGGTGGTCACAGGTCGAGCGGGTGCTTGCCGCCGACGCCCTCGAAGTCCGCGGGCCGCTTCTCGCGGTGTGCGGCGAGTCCCTCGACGACCTCGTGCCCGCCGAACCCGAAGAACTCCAGCCCGAGCGAGGCCTCGAAGATCGGCTGGGCGGTGCGGTACCAGTGGTTGAGGGACCGCTTGGTCCAGCTGATCGCGCTGGCCGGTCCGGCGGCCAGGGCGGTCGCCACTCGCAGGGCCTCGGCGTGCACGTCGGCGTCGTCCACGCACTTCGACACCAGCCCGATCCGCTCGGCCTCCTCGCCGGTGAGCGTCTCGCAGGTCAGCAGGTAGTACTTGGCCTTGGCCATGCCGCACAGCAAGGGCCAGCAGATGGCGGCATGGTCACCGGCCGCGACCCCGAGCCGGGTGTGCCCGTCGACGATCTTCGCCGTGCGGGCCGCGATCGAGATGTCCGCGAGCATGCCGATGACCAGGCCCGCCCCGACCGCGGGGCCGTGGATCGCGGAGACCACCGGCTTGGAGCAGTTGAGTACCCCGTAGACCATGTCCCGGGCCTCCCGCATCACCCGGGCGCGCACCGCGTAGTCCTCCGTCATGGCTTCGATCGAGTCGAAGGTCCCGCCCGCCGAGAACGCCCGGCCCGCCCCCTGGACGAGCACCGCGCGGACTTCCTCGTCCCGGTCCACGACGGACCAGATGTCGGCGAGCTCACCGTGCATACGCGGATCCACGGCGTTGAGGTTCGGGGCGTCGAGCACGATCCGCAGCACCCCGGGCGCAGGCCGCTCGAAGGTCAGGCTCGTGAACGGGGCGTAGGGATCGGTCACGTCGCGCTCCTGGTGTATTCAGTGTGGATACTATAATTATCTAACTGTATCGAGAGGTGGGCGGCAAGCAGGCCGCACGTGACGTTGCACCGAGGACAGGAAGCTCGGCATGGATCTCACCTTCAGCGAGGAACAGGACGAACTGCGCAAGGTCGTCCGCTCGTTCCTCGCCAAGCACTCCGACGAGGCGACCGTGCGCCGCCTTGCCGCCGACCCGACCGGGCACGCCCCCGTCGTCTGGCGGCGGATGGCCGGCGAACTCGGCCTCCAGGGGCTCGCCGTCCCGGAGGAGTACGGCGGCTCGGGCTTCGGCTACGTCGATCTGGGCATCGTCTTCGAGGAGGCGGGCCGCGCGCTGCTCGGCGGCCCGTACTTCGCGACGGTCGCCCTGGCCGCGGAGGCGTTGCTGCGCTGCGCCGACGAGCAGGCGCGAGGCGACCTCCTTCCGGGCATCGCGTCCGGCGAGACAGTGGCCACCCTCGCTCTCACCGAGGACAGCGGCCGCTGGGACGAGCAGGGCATCGGGCTCACCGCCGCCCATGACGAGGCGGGCGGCTGGCGGCTGACCGGCGCGAAGACCTACGTCCCCGACGGACACCTCGCCGACCTGCTCCTGGTCGGCGCACGCACGCCCTCTGGCATCAGCCTCCTGGCCGTCGAGACCGCCGACGCACCGGGCCTCACCCGCACCCCCCTCCCCACCCTCGACCAGACCCGCAAACAGGCCCGGGTGGAGTTCGCGGACACCCCCGCCCGCCTCCTGGGCCCCGAGGGCGCGGCCTGGCCCGCTCTCGAACGCACCCTCGCCACGGCCGCCGTACTCCTGTCCGCCGAACAGGTCGGGGGAGCCGCGGCCGCCCTGGACGCCGCTGTGGAGTACGCCAAGATCCGCGAGCAGTACGGCCGGCCCATCGGCTCGTTCCAGGGGATCAAGCACAAGTGCGCCGACATGCTCATGGAGATCGAGTCCGCCCGCTCGGCCGCGTACGGCGGGCTATGGGCGCTGGACGCGGGCGACGAGACGGAGATCGCGGTGGCCGCCGCCCTCGCGCAGGCCTTCTGCTCGGAGGCGTTCACCAAGGTCGCCGCCGACAACATCCAGGTCCACGGCGGCATCGGCTTCACCTGGGAACACCCCGCGCACCTGTACTTCAAGCGGGCCAAGAGTTCCGAGGTGCTGCTCGGCACACCGTCGTACCACCGGGAACTGCTCGCCGCCCGGCTCGGCATCTGAGACCTCAGGGAGAAGCTGACATGGAGCTGGACTTCGGGCCCGCGGTACGCGACTTCCGCGAGGAGGTGCGGGACTGGCTGGCGGACCACCTCGTGGGGGAGTTCGCCGAGCACCGGGGCGTGGGCGGCCCCACCGACGGCGCGGCCTGGGAGGTCCGCCTCGCCTGGGACCGTGAACTGTCCGCAGGCGGCTGGCTGGGCGTCGGCTGGCCCCAGGAGTACGGCGGGCGCGGGCTCGGACTCCTGGAGGAGATCGTCTTCGAGTACGAGTACGCGCGCGTGAACGCCCCGTACCGGGCCACCGTCAACGCCCTCGACCTGCTCGGCCCGATGCTCCTCAAGGTGGGCAGCGAGACGCAGAAGAAGCGCTTCCTGCCGCCGATCCTCGCCGTCGAGGAACTGTGGGGCCAGGGCTTCAGCGAACCCGGCGCCGGCTCCGACCTGGCGTCCGTGCGCACCCGGGCCGAACGCGACGGCGACGAGTGGGTGGTCAGCGGACAGAAGGTGTGGACGTCGTTCGGCATCCACGCCGACTGGATCTACGTCCTCACCCGCACCGACCCGGGGTCCGCGCGGCACAAGGGCCTGAGCATGCTGCTGGTGCCCACGGACCAGCCCGGCGTGGAGATCCGCCCCATCCGCAACCTCGCCGGCCAGGACGAGTTCGCCGAGATCTTCCTCTCCGACGCGCGCACCGGCGCCGACATGGTCGTCGGCGAGGTCGGCCAGGGCTGGCGCACCGCCATGGCCACGCTCGGCATCGAGCGCGGCACCACTCTGCTGCCCCAGCAGCTCGCCTTCGAGCGGGAGGCCGAGGCGCTGATCGACCTGGCCCGGGAGCGGGGCGCGCTCGACGATCCGATGCTGCGCCGCCGTATCGTCGACGCCTGGATCTCCGTACGCATCATGCGCACCACCAACCTGCGCACCATCGCCGAACTGACCGCCGGCCGCACGCCGGGCGCCCAGGCCACCACCGCCAAGCTGTACGCCTCGACCAGGCACCAGCAACTCGGCCAGCTGGCCACGGAGTTGGCGGGCCCTGCCGGACAGATCGTCGGCGAGGACTACGCGCTGGACCGCCGGCAGCGCTCCTTCCTCCTCGCCCTCGCGGAGACGATCTACGGCGGGTCGAGCGAGATCCAGCGCAACATCATCGGGGAGCAGGTCCTCGGTCTGCCGAAGGAGCCGCGCCCGTGACGCCGATCGAGGAACGTCTCGACCGCATCGAGTCGCAGCTCGCCATCCAGCAACTGCCCATCCGCTACGCCCTCGCCGTGGACGGCCGCGACCTCGACGCCTGGGTCGGCTGCTTCCGGCCCGACGTGGACATGGGGCGCCACGGCCGCGGGCGGGCTGTCCTGCGGCAGCACATCGAACCCGCGGTGCGCGGCTTTTACCGGTCGGTCCATCAGATCTGCGGTCACCGCGTGGAGTTCACCGGCCGCGACACGGCGACCGGCGCGGTGTACTGCAGGGCCGAGCACGAGGTGGGGGACCGGTGGATCGTGATGGCGATCTGCTACTGGGACGACTACGCGCGCGTGGACGGTGACTGGTACTTCTCCCGGCGCCGCGAGCGGCACTGGTACGCGGCTGACGTGACCGAGCGCCCCCAGGCCGTGGGATTCAAGGGCTGGGAGGGCGCAGGAGAACCGGCGCTGCCCGAGGCCTTCCCCTCCTGGTCCGGCTTCTGGAAGGAGACGTGATGGCACGGTTGTCAGGGAAGACGGCGCTGGTCACCGGCGGCGGGCAGGGCGTGGGCCGCGGCATCGCGCTCGCGCTCGCGGCCGAGGGGGCGGCCGTGGTGATCACCGGCCGAACCGAAGCCAAGCTGAAGGACACGGCCGGGGAGATCCTCGAACGCGGCGGCCGGGCGTACACCGTGGTCGGGGACGTGGGGGAGCGGGACGACGTCGACCGCATGGTGGCCGAGACGGTAGGGGAATTCGGCGGCCTGGACGTGCTCGTGAACAACGCGCAGTCCTCGGTGCAGCGCCGACTGGCGGACACGTCGTACGACGATGTCGAACTCACCTATCGCAGCGGCCCGTTGGCCGCCTTCCACGCGATGCAGGCCGCCCTGCCCCACCTCAAGGAGAGCCGTGGCAGCGTGGTGAACCTCGGTTCCTCGGCCGCCGTGCAGGGCGAGGCGACCTTCGCGGCGTACGCGATGGCCAAGGAGGCGATCCGCGGCCTGAGCCGGGTCGCCGCGCGGGAGTGGGGCGCGTACGGGATCCGCGTGAACGTCATCTGCCCAGCCGCGCTGAGTCCGGCGGCGGAGGAGTACTTCGCCGCCCATCCAGAAAGGGCCGAACAGGTGCGGGCGGGCATTCCGCTGGGGCGGATGGGCGATCCGGAGACGGACATCGGGCGGGCGGTGGTCGCTCTGGTCAGTGACGACATGGCCTATCTGACCGGAGCGACGCTGATGCTGGAGGGTGGGCGCACGCTGATCGGGTGAGGCAGGAGTTCTTGCTCCCGCCACCCCTGCCCGTCCCGTCCCCGGGGCTGGTGAGGGGAGGGGACGGGGCAGCGGGGGCGAAAACCTCCCAGGCGTACCCACCCACCTCACACAACCCCCCGGCCCCGCAGCTCCGCCAGCTGATCCCCCGTCACGTCGGCCAGCTCGGCCAGCACTTCGGCCGTGTGCTCACCCAGCGCCGGCGGCGGGGCGTACCCCTCGACCGGCGTCGCCGTGAACCGAATGGGGTTGGCGAGCATCGGGAGGGGCCCGGAGGTCGGGTCCTCGACCTCGATCAGCATTCCCCGGTGCTGTATCTGCGGATCGGCGAAGACCTCGGGCATCTCGTTGTACGGGCCCGCGGGCACGTCGTGTGCGTCCAGTACGGTCAGCCACTCGTCCCGGGTACGGGTGCGCAGGATCGCCGCCAGCACCGGCAGGATCTCCTCGCGGTGGGCGATCCGGGCGGAGGTCGTGGCGAACCGTTCGTCCTGGAGGAGATCGCCGCGGCCGGCCGCCGCGCAGAACGCGGCGAACTGCTTGTCGTTGCCCGCGACCAGGAAGATCGGCCTGTCCTTGCAGGGGAAGGCCTGCGAGGGGATCCCGCCGTAGCCGCCGTTGCCGCGCCGCTGCGGAACCTCGCCGGAGACCAGGTAGTTCATCGCGAAGTGGGACAGCGAGGCCAGGCCGCAGTCCAGCAGGGACAGGTCGATGAACTGGCCCTCGCCGGTGAGGTCCCGGTGGCGCAGTGCCGCGAGGACGGCCGTGGAGGCGTAGAGACCCGTGAGGATGTCGATCATGCTGACGCCGACCTTCATCGGTTCCTCGGGGTGCCCGGAGACGCTCATCATCCCGGACATGGCCTGGAAGATGCCGTCGTAGCCGGGGCGGTCGGCGTACGGGCCGGTCTGGCCGAAGCCGGTGACCGAGAGGTAGACGAGGCGCGGGTTGAGTGCGCGCAGGCTCTCGTGGTCGAGGCCGTACTTGGCCAGCGTGCCCGTCCGGAAGTTCTCGACGAGCACGTCCGAGCGTGCGGCGAGGGCGCGGATCAGCTCCTGTCCCTCGGTGGAGGCGTGGTTGACGGTGACCGACCGCTTGTTGCGGTTGGCGGCGAGGTAGAAGGCGGCGGTGTCGGTCCGGTCGCCCTCGGGCCCGGGGGCGAAGGGAGGGCCGTACGTCCGGGAATCGTCGCCCGATCCGGGCCGTTCGACCTTGATCACCTCGGCGCCGAGGTCGGCCAGCATCTGGGTGGCCAGCGGCGCGGCGAGGATGCGGGACAGATCGAGCACGCGGATCCCGGCCAGTGCGGTCGACGGCATCTGGGTCTCCCTCTGTTCACGGACGGCTAATCAGTTATATAAATAATACATCTAGGGGTCGGCTGCGGCCCTCGTGATTGCCTCATCTGTTCAATTCATGTAACTATATGGATCGGCCGCCAGGCCGGGACCGGAGGGCGGGCTGATGACCGTCGCGGCGAGGACCCTCACCGATCAGGAACAGCGCGAACGCCGGGCCTGGTTCCGGGCCCGCTGGGAACGCGGGGTCGCCTTCAACCGGCGCTGCCGCATCCGGGTGACACGCTGGGAAGCGGACGGGGTCGAGATCGTGCTCCCCTACGCCGAGTCCCTCTCCGCCCACGAAGACGTCTTCCACGGCGGCGTCATCTCGGCGCTCATCGACACCGCCGGGGCCGGAGCCGTGATCGCCGGGCACGACTTCACCAAGGGCAGCCGGCTCAGCACCGTGTCGATGTCGGTGCAGTACCTCGCACCCGCCCGCGGCCGGGAGGCGATCGCCTACGCGCGCTGTGTACGGCGGGGCGGCCGGGTGCACTTCGCCGACGTCGACGTGCGGGCCGACGGACGCATCTGCGCCCGCGGGCAGGTGGTGGTGACCATCTCCGGGGAACGGCCCGGCGTCGGCGACCCGATCGAACCGCTGGACGAGGAGTGACGTGATGCCCGAGGAAACCGTGGTGGCCCCCGAGGACCTGGACCTGGTCCTGTACGAGGTGGACGAGGACGGCGTCGCCACCGTCACCCTCAACCGGCCCGAGCGCAAGAACGCGTGGAGCCTGCCGATGGAGCGCCGCTTCTTCGCGCTCCTCGACCATGCCGCACAGGACCCCGCCGTCCGAGTGGTGATCATCACCGGGGCGGGCCGGGCCTTCTGCCCGGGGATGGACATGCAGCGCCTGGAGCAGAACTCGCAGCCGGGGGAGTCCCTCAACCTCCAGGCCCGCGTCCCCATGTACAGCAGGCGGAACATGCCCAAGCCGATGATCGCCGCCGTCAACGGCGCCTGCGCGGGCATCGGCCTGGTCCAGGCCCTCATCTGCGACGTCCGCTTCGCCGTCCGCGGCGCCCGCTTCACCACCGCCTTCACCCGCCGCGGCCTGGCCGGCGAGTACAACCTGCCGTACGTCCTGCCGCGCGTCATCGGCCTGGAGAACGCCCTCGACCTGCTGCTCTCCGGCCGCGTGTTCGACGCCGACGAGGCCAAGGAGCTCGGCCTGGTCAGCCGAGTCGTGGAACCCGGGGATCTGCTCGACGCGGCCCGCGCCTACGCCCGGGACATCGCCCGCAACTGCTCCCCGCGCGCCATGGCCGTCGTACGCCACCAGGTGTACGGCGACCTCGACCGCCCCTTCACCGACGCCCTCGCCCGCTCCTACTCCGCCATGGAGTTCTTCGCGGGCTCGCCCGACTTCCGCGAGGGCGTGTCGAGCTTCGTGGAGAAGCGGGAGCCCAAGTTCGAGGGACTGCCGCCGGACTTCGACCCGGACGAGGCCACGCGCGACGCGTTTCTGCCGTACTGATCTGCCGTACTGATTCGAGGAGCACACGCGGATGACAGGGCAACCCTTCCCCGTCGAGGCCGGGCACATCATGATGTTCGCCCGCGCCATCGGCGACGAGAACCAGGCGTACCAGGGCGCGTCGGCGCTCGCACCGCCCACCTTCACCATGGCGAGCGCCCACTACGACCCCGACTACCACCTGCGCCCCAAGCCGGAGCAGGAGTGGTTCGGGTCGGGGCGTGACGCCGGAGTCATGGCCGAGGGCGCCGGCGGGCTCCACGCCGAGCAGCACTTCGAGTACCACCGCCCGGTGCGCGCCGGCGAGACCCTCTACGCGCACCTCTCCACCGGCCGCAGCTGGGAGAAGCAGGGCCGCACCGGCCGCCTGCTCTTCAGCGAGCGCATCACCGAGTACCGGGACGCCGACGGCGAACCGGTCGTCAGCGCCGTGACCGTGGCCGTCGTCCCCGAGGGCCCGGC
The DNA here is from genome assembly GCF_044766405.1 of Streptomyces sp. NPDC102270. NCBI lineage: Bacteria > Bacillati > Actinomycetota > Actinomycetes > Kitasatosporales > Streptomycetaceae > Streptomyces > Streptomyces sp. NPDC102270. The sequence continues at coordinate 135,062 of NZ_JBIWLX010000010.1, forward strand.
GACCCCGAAGGACGCCCGATGAGCCTGAGCCCCGACGACATCAAGGTCGGCGAGACACGCGAGAGCGTCCTCGTCGACGACCTCAAGCGCACCCGGATCGTGCAGTACGCGGGCGCCTCCGGCGACTTCAACCCCCTGCACACCGACGAGAAGTTCGCCGTCGAGGCCGCGGGATATCCCGGCGTGTTCGCCCACGGCATGCTGACGATGGGCATGACCGGCCGGGTCCTGACCGACTGGGTCGGCACCGAGGCACTGCTGCGCTACGGCGTGCGCTTCAAGGCCCAGGTCTGGCCCGGCGACACCCTCACCGCCACGGCCACCGTCGAGTCGATCGAGGACACGCCGACCGGCCCGGTCGCCCACTTCACCCTGCGTACCGTCAACCAGGACGGCGCCGAGGTCGTCAGCGGCACCGCGGCGGCCCGCCTGGAGCCCTGAGCCGATGGCCGCCGCGCAGGAAGGGATGCAGGCGGCCACCTGGACCGCCATGGTGAGCCGCGCCTACGACCATGCCCGCCCCGCCGTTCGGTTCGGTGACCTGACCTGGACCGGACGCGAACTCCTCGACCGTGCGGCCGGTGCGGCCGACTGGCTGGACACCCTCGGCCTGGAGCCCGGCGAACCGGTGCCCGCCCTGGTCGCCACCTCCGCCGACGCCCTCGCGCTGGTGATCGGCGGCGCCGGATCCGGCCACCCGCTCGCACCGCTCGGCGTTCGCATGACGGCGTACGAGATCGCCGCCGTGGTCAAGGAGACGCGGGGTCATGTGCTGCTGGCCCAGCCCGAGTTCGCCGACCTCGGCAGGCGGGTCGCCGAACTCGCCGGTCGCCGGATCGCCGTCGTGCCCGAACTTCGCGTGGGCTCAAGGGATTTGGTGGCAGACCCCGACGACCTCGCCACCGTCCTGCACACCTCCGGAACGACGGGCCTGCCCAAGCCCGTCCCCATGAGCCAACGGCGCCTGGCCGCCCGAGCCCGCGTGAACGGCCGGCTGTGCGCCCTCGCCCCCGACAGCTTCTACGGCGGCAGCGCGCCCTTCCACCACATCGCGGGCCTGGGCAACATCGCCGTCGCCCTCGCCGCCGGCGCGCTGATCACCGGCCTGCCCCGCTTCACCGTCGAGGGCTGGACCCTGCTGCGGGACCTCGGCACCACGCACACCAGCATGGTCCCCGCGATGCTGGAGACCCTGCTGGCGGCCGGACAGGCCCGCCACGAGACGCTGCGGACCCTCCAGTACGGCGGCGCGCCCGTCCGCCCCGGCACCCTGCGCCGCACGTACGAGGCGATGCCCGGCGTCCGCATGCTCAACATGTTCGGACAGACCGAGGGATCACCGATCAGCGTGCTCACCCCGGAGGACCACCGGGAGGCGGTGGCCGGACGCACCGAGCTGCTGCGGTCGGTGGGGCGGCCCGCACCCGGAGTGGAGATCAGGGTCCACGACCCCGGCCCGGACGGCGTCGGCGAGATCCACGCCCGCGCCGAGCACCTCTTCCGGATCGACGCCGAGGGCTGGCTGCACAGCGGCGACCTGGGCCGCGTGGCGGAGGACGGGTATCTCTACCTGCTCGGCCGACGCACCGACATGATCATCCGTGGTGGCGAGAACGTCCACCCGCTGGAGGTGGAGACCGTCCTGTCCGCGCACCCCGGCGTGGCGGACGTCGCGGTCACCGGCGTCCCCGACGAGCGGCTCGGCCAGACCGTCGTCGCCTTCGTCGTCCCCGCAGATCCCGACGCCCCACCGCAGCCCGCGGCCCTGAGAAGCCACACTCGCGCCCGGCTGTCCGGGTTCAAGGTCCCCGTCCGCTGGTGGTTCGTGGACGACCTGCCCCGCAACGCGAACGGCAAGGTCGTACGGCGAAGCCTTCGGGAACCCACCGCGCCCGCCGCGCCCACCGCGCCCGCCGCGCCCGCCGCGCCCGCCGCGCTCGAAGGAGAGACACGTGACGCTTGACCACTCGGTCGTCGCCCCGCAGACCGTCGGCGTCGACCCGCACCGGCTGGACGTTCTGCTGCGCCGGATCCGTCTGGAGGTCGAGCACGGGCCGCTGCCGTCCGCGCAGGTCGCCGTGGCCAGGGACGGAAGACTGGTCGCCTTCGAGGCCTGGGGGGACGCCGAACCGGCCACGCGATACGTCCTGCAGTCCGTCGGGCGGTCGATCGTCGCGGGCGCGGTGTGGAAGCTGATCGGCGAGGGCCTGCTGGACGTGACCGAGCAAGTCGCCGCGATCATCCCGGAGTTCGCGCCCAACGGGAAGGAGGAGGTGACGGTCGAGCAGGTGCTCACCCACACCGCGGGCTTCCCCTTCGCACCGCTCGGGTACCCGAAGATGCTCGACCGCGAGCAGCGCCTGGCCGCCTTCGGCCGCTGGCGGCTCGACTACCCGCCGGGCAGCCGCTTCCAGTTCCACCTCACCTCGGCGGCCTGGCTGATCGCCGAGATCGTGGAGCGGCGCACGGGCCTGGCCTTCGCCGACTACCTGCGCGAGCGGATCGCCGAACCGCTCGGCCTGTCCTCGCTCGAACTCGGCGTCCCGGTGGACCGGCAGCCCGGCACCGTCGCCCCGATGACCGCCACCGACCGCACGAGCGACGAGCAGGAGCCCGACCCCTGGGGCCCCTGGTACCTGTCCGACCCGCGGGTGCTGGCGGCGGGCGAGCCCAGTCACGCCCTGGTCGCCACGGCCGCCGACGTGGCCCTGTACTTCCAGGCGCTGGAACACTCGGGGCTGTGGAAGCCGGAGGCGGTGGCGGAGGGCACCCGGATCCGGCTGACGGACCACCCGCACGGGGAGCAGATCTACGGGGGCGGCTCCAACCGCCGTACCAGCATGGGCCTGTTCGTCACCGTGGCCGGCCCGGACGCGGGCAGCAACCTGCCCTCCACCGGTTCGCCCGCCCTCTTCGGCAGCGCCGGAGCCGCCTACCAACTCGGCTTCCTGGACCCGGAGACCGGGCTGTCCTTCGCCTGCCTGAGCAACGGCTACCCCCTCGCAGGCTACGACCACTCACGGCGCGGCACGGCACTGCTCACCAACATCGCGAACCTCGCGGCGGACCTCACGGACCAGTAGTGCGAGGGTGCGTGCCGTGGTCCCGGCCCCACCACCGGACAAAGGCGATGCCGACGAGAAGGCCGAGCGCGTAACGGGTCGCCCGACCGTGCCGGTCCGTGGAGCGGCGGGTGCGATGCGGCTCGGACTCGCGTGGGAGCCCTCGGCGAGTTCGCGGCGCTCTGCGAGGTGCATCACCGCGCCTTCGCCGGTACCGTGCCGCTGTCCTGTTTCGGGGCGGCCTGGCGGCAGTACCGGACCCCCGGGTTCAGCGGGGTGACCATCGACCGCTCCACAGCCGCTGCCCCCCGGACAGTCTTGAGCCCGGTACCGAATGCCGGTACCGGGCTCCTCGCTTCTCTCCCGCGACGCTCAGCGGCTGATCAGCTGCTGGGCGTTGTTGTACATGATGTCGTCCTGGGCGGACTCGTCGAGCTCGGCGATGAGCTTGCGGAAGTCGGCCGGGTTGGCCAGGCCCTCCGCGTGCGGGAAGTCGGAGCCCATGACGATGGACTCGTGGTAGCCGAGGCGCTTGACGACGTTCACGATGTCGTCCTCCGGATAGGGCACCACACGGACGTGCTTGCGGAAGACCTGGCTGGGGCGCTCGTCCAACTGCCCGCCGATCCAGGGGCCGTTGCGGCCCATGCCGCGGCTCTTGTCCATGTGGCGCACGAAGTGCGGCACCCACTCGGAGCCGAACTCGGACACCAGGACGTTGATGTCGGGGAAGCGGCCGAAGAGGTTGTCGAAGATCAGCGCCGACAGCGTCTCCTCGACGGGACGCTGGCCGTAGGTGTTCTGCCACTGCCAGGCCGACATCCGGAAGTGGATGGGGTTGGGGTCGTAGCCCCAGGAGGGCGCCACCTGCGAGTTGTAGTAGAACTCGCTGATGTGGTAGCAGACGCTGGCCTTGGCGTCGTTGACCAGCTTCCAGAACGGGTCGAAGTACGGGTCACCGGGCGAGCGGCCGTACACCGGGCCGGTGGGCAGCAGGATGAAGCGCGCGCCCTGGTTCAGGACGAACTCCAACTCCTTGACCGCGCTGGGCAGATCGCGCAGTGACAGCAGCGCGGGGGCGTAGATGCGGTTCTGGTGGTTGAAGCCCCAGACCTCGTTCATGTACCGGTTGAAGGAGTGGTAGTTGGCGTAGAGCGGCTCCACGCCCTTCACGTACTCCTCGGCGACCAGCGCCCAGCCGCCCGGGTAGATGATCGTCTGGTCCAGCCCCTGCTCGTCCATGACGCGCAGCCGGGACTCGCGGTTCTGGTACGACTCGTGCATCGGCTCGAACTGGTACGTCTCCTCGGGATTGCCCGAGGCCATCGCCTTGAGCATCTCCTTGAGCGAACCGGGACGGTAGACCTGCCCGAACTCCGGTTCCAGGCATACGACGATGCGGTCCCCGGCGAGGATCACCTCCCGCCCGTCCGGCAGGGTCACCGGGGCGACCGCCGAACCGAGGAACTCCTTCGGAAGGTAGCGCGTGAAGGAGTCCCGCTCCTCGTACATGTGCTGGTCGCAGTCGAAGATGGGCTTGCGCTGTTCGGCCATGGCGTCGCCTCCGGGCCCCGGGAACTATTCAGTACGCCTTCTATAATTATCTAACTGATTAGAGAGCGCAAGAGGGGAGCGAGGGCCGACCTGTGGCGGGGAGCGGAGGCGGGCCTGTCGCGAGGTGGGGCCGGTCAGTCGAGGAGTTCGAGCACCGTCTTGGGGCCGGCGGCGTTCACGACGTCGTCCGCGCCGGCGATGTGCCGCTGCCACAGCTTCTCGGCCTCGTCCGCCTTGCCGGACTCGATCAGGCCGACCATCCGCACATGCGCCCGGTGCCCCTTGATGGCCTGCGTCTTCTGTGCCTCGGCATCGGCCGCGCCCGCCGTGTACGAGGCGTTGGCCCGGTCGATGATGTTGCGCAGCATGCCGCACAGCAGGATCAGAGTCTGGTTGCCGGTGAGTTCGATCAGCAGGGCGTGGAAGGCGTCCTGCGCGTCGACGAGTGCGAGCGGGTCGTCGAGGACGGCCTTCTCGGCCGCCACCGCGTCGCGCAGCTGCTTGATGTCGTCCGGCGTGTGCTTGGTGGCGAGCTGGCGGGCGCAGGGCGGCTCGATGAGGGCCGCGGCACGGTAGATGTCGCCCAGCGTGGCGCCGCGGTACTCAAGGATCAGGCCGGCGAAGCGGGCGGCGACGTCCGAGTCCGGAGCGCTCACCCGGGCCCCGCCGTGGGCGCCGCGGCGCACCGTGATCAGGGACTCCGACTCCAGCACCCGGAACGCCTCGCGCAGCGTGGGCCGCGAGATGCCGAACTGCTCCATCAGGCCCGACTCCGGGGGCAGCGCGTCGCCGGGCTTCAGCTCGCCGCGTACGATCTGGCGACGCAGGTGTGCGGCGACCAGCTCGGCGGTCTTCGGCACCCGCACCTGACGTCCGACACGGCTGCGGGCGGGGACGGGCACGGTCGCCGTTTCTGCGGTGCGGGCTGCCTCGGCCACGGTGGGCTCCTCGTATAGCTAAATGAATCGTCTTAGTGCATCGAGGGTACCAGGTCAAGCCGTCGGTGATCTTCTTTGTGCGCCATCTGATCTGGTGCACTCGTGGTCTGTTGGTATATAGATGATTCATCTATCTATAAAGCCGGTCCAGCCGACGGATACCGCGGGAGTGACCTCGATGACCGAGAACCCGGCCCCGGAGATCCTCACCGATCTCACCGACGACGGGGTCATGCTGCTGACCCTGAACCGGCCCGAGCGGCACAACGCCTGGACGCTCGAGATGGAACTGCTCTACAACGAACTGTTCGACCGGGCGGAGCACGATCCACGGGTGCGGGCCGTCGTGCTCACCGGCGCCGGGCGCAGCTTCTGCCCGGGAATGGACATGAGCGTCCTGGACGCCGCCTCGTCGGGCGCCCGCCCCTGGCCGACCGGCCGGCTGCCCCCGCGCACCCGGCCCATGTCCTTCCCGAAGCCCGTGGTGGCGGCCGTGAACGGCGCCTGCGCCGGCATCGGGTTCAACCAGGCGCTGATGTGCGACGTCCGGTTCGCCGTACCGCACGCCAAGTTCGCCGCCGCCTTCAGCGCGCGCGGACTGGTGGCCGAGGACGGCGTGTCCTGGATCCTGCCCCGACTCATCGGCTACGGCAACGCCGCCGACCTGCTGCTGTCCTCGCGCCGGATCACCGGCACGGAGGCCCTGGCGATGGGGCTGGTCAACCGCCTGGTCGAACCGGCGGAACTGCTCCCGGCGGCACTCGCGTACGCGACCGAACTGGCCCGCTCGGCCAGCCCGTACGCGATGTCCCTCATCAAACGGCAGCTCGCCGACGACCAGGCGAGGACCTTCACCGAGAGCCGCGACCACGCGGCCGCCCTGCTGGCCACGGCGAAAGGCGCCCCGGACTACCGCGAGGGCGTGCGCAGCTTCATCGAACGCAGGCAGCCGGAGTTCGCGGGGCTGGGGGAGACTCCGGCCGTGGCCCCGGCCCTGTCGCAGGAGGCGTCGTCATGACACGTTCCGAACTCCCGCTGCACCGCCGCACCATCACCGTCACCGCCTACGCGGAGGGCGGCGACGAGATCTCGGTCGAGGCGGAACTGAGTGATGTGCGCCCCTGGGCGGAGCCGTCGGCCGGCGTCGTCCACCGGATGACGCTGGCCGTGGGCGTACGTCTGGCCGACATGGTCATCGTGCACGCCGACGCACAGATGGGGACCTTCCCGCACGCCGAGTGCCCGTTGATCACCCCGGTGTTCGACAGCCTGACCGGGCTCAGTGTCGCCGCCGGGTACAACCGGGCGATCCAGGAGCGGTTCCGTGGGGTGTCCGGCTGCTCGCACCTGCACGAACTGGCCCGCGTCCTGGGCCCCGCGGTCGTGCAGGCGGCCATCTCGGCGAACGCGGGCCTGCGGTACGCCGGTGAGCAGTCCCAGGACCCGCGCTCCACGTCAGGCGTGCTGAACAGCTGCCACGTCTGGGCACCGAACGGAGTGGGCCTGCGCAAGCTGGACGCGGGCTGGGTCCCAGGCACCGGGCCGCGTCCGGTGCCGCTGCTCAGGACCTTCGAGCACCGTGGACCGGGGACGTCCGGCGCCTGAATGCCCGGGAAGGCCCGCGGACGTCTCGCCCACCGAGGCGCGCTGACGACTCGGGTGCCGGGGAAGCCAGGGATCGGGATGGGCGGCTTTCCGCACCGGGCCGCGTCCGGTGCCGCTGCTCAGGACCTTCGAGCACCGTGGACCGGGGGCGTCCGGCGCCTGAATGCCCGGGAAGGCCCGCGGTCGTCTCGCCCACCGAGGCGCGCTGACGACTCGGGTGCCGGGGAAGCCAGGGATCGGGGTGCACGGCTCTCCACTCCGGCCGGGCCTGGCGGGCACACTGCTGCTCGGTACCCGCCCGCGGGGCGCGGCAGTCTCATACCTCGACCACCTCGACTCCCGCCTCCCGCAGACGACTACCGGTCTTCTCGTCCACCGGGGCGTTGGTCACCACGACGTCGAGTTCCTCGGGACCGCACACCCGGGCCATTCCGGTGCCTGGGAACTTGCCCGCGTCCGCCACCAGGACCACCTGGGCGCTGGCGGCGATCATCGCCCGCTTGACGGGCACCTCGACGGCGGTGGTGTCCAGCACCTGTCCGTCCGGGCGGACCCCGCTGGTGCCGAGGAACAACCGGTCGGCGTGGACCTGCCGCAGATTGTCCTCGGTGAGGAAGCCGACCAGCGAGCGGTAGTCGCGCCGGACCACGCCGCCCAGCAGGATCAGCTGGACGTCCTTGTCGTCCTGGAGTTCCTCGTAGACGGCGAGGTTGCTGGTGATCACGGTCAGCGAGCGGCCGTGCAGATGGCGGGCCACCCGGTGGGCCGTGGTGCCGATGTCGAGCAACACGGTCTCGCCGTCCCTGACGAGGTCGGCGCACCAGGCGGCCAGCGCGTCCTTCGCCTCGACCCGGACGCCGGCCACGTCGGCGAACGGGTCGTCCTCGCCCATCACGGGCGCGGCACCGCCGTACACCCGTTTGAGCAGTCCCTCGTCCTCCAGTTGTACGAGGTCCCGTCGGATCGTGGCCTGACTCGCCCCGACCTTCTCGGCCAGGGCGACCACTGAGAGGGGCCCGTCCGCGCGTAGGGCGCGAAGGATCAGCTGATGTCTCCGGTCAGCGAGCATGCCGCTGACCATACTCGCGAACTCTTCAAACTCAAGCAAAGTCACGCATGAATGTCTCGATACTCGCTTGACCCTTGTCAAAGTCGCGCACCGGGTGCACTCTCTTGCTCAATTCAAGCGAGGTCCGGACCCCACTCCGGTCGGCCGAAGCGGATGAAGGCGTACTCCGCCGTCACGGACGCGTCGGCACCGTCTGAGAGGACCAGCTCACACGCCCCGGGTGGCTGAAGGGTTCCCACCACGCCGATGCTCTTCAGCCACCCGGCCCTCCCGTCGCACTCCCTCCACGGCCCATGACTCACAGGTCCTGCCGGGCATGCCCGACATGGCCGACGCGCAGAACCCGCCCAGAACTAGGAGAAGATCGTGGATCTTTCCCGCAGACGATTCCTGCAGGCCGCCGCCCTGACGGCCGCCGCGGCCGGCGCCACCGCGGCATGCGGCGGCTCAGGATCGAGCGGCACCAAGGACGGCAAGGACCTGACCCTCTGGTACTGGGGAGGCGCGCTCAGCGACAAGGTGGTCGCCGAAGCCAAGACGCACTTCAGCAGCCAGATCAAGCTGACCACCGACTCCATCGGCGGCGACTTCAAGCAGAAGCTCACCACCACCCTCGCGGCGGGTGCCGCCGTCCCGGACATCACCGGCATCAAGGGGGAGGACATCGCCTCCTTCCTGCCCAACGGCAACCGTTTCCTGGACCTGAACGACCTGGGCTTCAAGAGCCTCGCTCCCCAGTACCTGGGGTGGAAGACCGAGCTCGCCAAGACCACCGACGGCAAGCAGATCGGTTTCCCCATCGACATCGGCCCCACCGCGCTCTACTACCGCGCGGACCTGTTCGACAAGGCAGGGCTGCCCTCCGACCCGGCCAAGGTCGCCGCCGCGACCAAGACGTGGGACGACTACTTCGCGCTCGGCGCCGAGCTGAAGAAGGCGCTGCCGGGCACCTACCTGATCAACAACCTCGGCACGGTGTTCAACATCGCGGTGGGGCAGGGGACGAAGCGGTTCATCGACAAGAACAACCACTTCATCGGCGACCAGGACCACATACGTGCCGCCTGGGATCTCGCCGTCCGCCCCTACCAGCTCGGTCTCGACGGCAAGATCAACGACAACACCCACAACGCCGCCCTCAGTAAGGGCACGCTCACCACCGAACTCGGCGCTGCCTGGCACGCGTTGGACATCGAGCAGGCGGCCCCCAACACCAAGGGCAAGTGGCATGTCAGCCCGAACCCGGGCGGGCCGGCCAACCAGGGCGGCTCCTACCTGGCCCTGCCCAAGCAGTGCCGCAATCCCGAAGAGGCATTCAAGATCATCAGCTGGATCCTGAGCCCGGCCAACGACGCCCGCGGCTTCACCGACGCCGCCATCTTCCCGGCCTGCCCTGCCGCTTACGCGATGCCGGCCATGACAGGTCCGGACGCCTTCTTCGGCGGACAGAAGATCATCGAGGTCTTCGGCCCGGCCGCCAAGGCCATCCCGAACAGCTACGAGGCGCCCGCCGACGCCGCCGTCATGGCCCCCTACCTGACCGAGCTGACCAACATCGAGGCCAAGGGCAAGAAGCCCGACGACGCCTGGAAGGACGCGGTCAGCCAGGCCAAGCAGATCGGCCGGCGGCAGGGAGTGAGCTGACATGTCGTCACCTCCGGTCACCGGCCCCGCCGCGGTGCCCGCACACCGCGGCGGGCCGGGCCCGAGCCGGTTCCGCCCGCGGCGCACCCCGCCCCCGGGTGCCGTACGGGTCAGGCGCCGCGGGGTGCTGTCCCACTGGCGGCAGTACCTGGCGATCTCACCGTTCTACCTGGTCTTCCTCGCCTTCTCGTTCTTCCCGGTCCTCTACTCGCTGTATCTGGCCTTCCAGCGCTGGGACGGCATCGGCACGATGCACTTCGTGGGCCTGCAGGAGTTCCGCTTCCTGTGGGAGGACCCCGTCTTCTGGCTGTCGATCCGCAACACCCTGGTGATCTGGGTCCTGTCCACCGTGCCCACGCTCGTCGGCGCCCTGGTGCTGGCGACGCTGCTGCACTCGGTGCGCCGGTTCAAGGGCTTCTACCGCATCGCCCTCTACGTGCCGAACGTCACCTCGATCGTCGCCGTGGCGATCTTCTTCGGCGCGGTCTTCAGCAACAACTTCGGCCTGGTCAACGCGATCCTGGACACGGTCGGCATCTCACCCGTCCCGTGGCTGAGCGACCCGTGGCTGATCAAACTCGTCATCGCGCTGCTGATGACCTGGATGTGGACCGGCTACAACATGATCATATACCTGGCCGGGCTCCAGACCATCCCGAAGGAGATCTACGAGGCGGCCAAGCTGGACGGCGCCGGCGCAGTCCGCACCTTCTTCCAGATCACCATGCCGATCATGCGGCCCATCATTCTGTTCACCGTCATCATCTCGACCATCAACGGCCTGCAGAGCTTCAGCGAACCCCAGATCCTCTTCGCCAGCGAGGCCGCCAACCCCAGCCTCGGCGGCCCCGGCCAGGCGGGCCTGACCACGCTGCTGTACTTCTACCAGTCGGCCTTCGTCAACAACGACTACGGCTACGGCGCGGCCATCGTGTGGGCCTTCTTCGTGCTGATCATCGTGCTGGTCCTCATCAACTGGCGCATCGTGCAACGAGGGAGGAAGCCATGACGGCAGCGGGTACGACGCCGAGGGCGACGGACACGCGACGGTCCCGGCGCCCCAGGGGCCTGAGCGCGCACATCATCCTGATCCTGGCGGTCCTGATCTCGGTCTTCCCGTTCGTGTGGACGATCATCATGGCGACCAACACCACCCAGGACATCTACAAGAGTCCGCCGAAGCTGTCCTTCGGCTCCCATCTGCTGGAGAACATCCGGCACATGCTCAAGACCATCGACTTCTTCGGGTCGATGCTCAACACCGTCGTCGTCGCGTCCGTCACCACCGTCCTGGTGCTGCTCATCGACTCCCTGGCGGCTTTCGCCTTCGCCAAGTTCGACTTCCCCGGACGCAGGGTGCTCTTCGCCGCGCTGCTGGGGTTCATGATGCTGCCGTTGCAGCTGGGTATCCTCCCGCAGTTCATCCTCGTCTCCAAGATCGGCTGGGTCGGCACGCTCAGGGCACTCGCCCCGCCCGCCCTCGCCAACGCCTTCGGCATCTTCTGGCTGCGCCAGTACATCCAGAGCGGCGTACCCGACGAACTCCTCGACGCCGCACGCATCGACGGCGCCGGGTTCCTCCGCCAGTACTGGAACATCACGCTGCCCATGATCAAGCCGGGGCTGTCGTTCCTCGCCATCTACGCCTTCGTCAACGCCTGGAACGACTACATCTGGCCGCTCGTCGTGCTCACCAAGCCCGGCCACGTCACCCTTCAGGTGGCGCTCGCCCAGCTCAATGTCGCCCACAACACCGACTACAGCATGGTCATGGCCGGTGTGCTCATGGCCTCCGTCCCGATGCTCGTCGTCTTCTCGATCTTCGCCCGAGGCTTCATCGCGGGCGCGACCGAAGGTGCCGTGCAGGGCAGTTGAAGCCGTTGCAGGTATCGAGAGAGGTGAGGAATGACGGATGGACATCCTCCGCAGCGGCTGGTGCCCGGTCACAGCGCTGACGAGGGAAGGGCGGACGGCCTGAAGCGCGGCAAGGTGCTCGTGGTGGGCCTGGACGGAGTGCGCTTCGACCGGCTGACTCGCTCGCCATCCACGGCCCCCGTGCTGCACCGACTCATGGCGGCGGGCGCCCACGGCACCAGTCTGCTCCCCTACGGCGAAGTGGACGGGCAGGCGGAGGACGGACCGTCGACCAGCATGGCCTACACCGACTCCGGGCCCGGCTGGTCGAGCGTGCTGACCGGGGTGTGGCCCGACCGTCACGGAGTGACCGGCAACGACTTCACCGGCGCCGACTACTCCCGCTACCCCGACTTCCTCAGCCGTGCCGTCGCCGCCCGGCCCGGTCTGCGTACGGCGGCGGTGGTGTCGTGGCCCGACCTGCTCGACCGCGGCACGCTCGGCCCGGCCATCGCCCGGCGGGTACTGCACGACGGCGAGGCGCAGGGCTACGAAGCCGCGGACCGCCTCGCCGCCGACACCGCCGTGCGCTGGCTCACGGACGGCGACCCGGACGTCGTGTTCGTGTACTTCGGCGCCGCCGACGAAGCCGGCCATGCGACGGGCCCCCTCAGCCCGGCCTACGACCACGCCGTCCTTGCCGTGGACGCCCACCTCGGGCGGCTGCTGGACGCGATCGACTCCCGACACTCCCACCCCGGCCGTGGTGACGAGCACTGGACGGTGCTCGTCACCACGGACCACGGCCACCTCGACACCGGCGGCCACGGCGGCGACACCCGTGCCGAACGAGAGGTCTTCGTCATCCTCACCGAGCCGGGCGTACCGGGCGGCACCCTGCTGGACGCCCCGCGCCTCATCGACCTGGCCCCCACCGTCCTGGACCGCCTCGGCGTCCCGATCGACCCCGCATGGCGACTGCAGGGCCGCGTCCTGCCCGGGCCCAGCGAGGGCGCCTGATCCGTCGTGCGTCCAGTACGAGGGACCTCCCAAGGGCGCCTTCTGCTTGTCCTCGTAGGACAGAAAGCCCCGGCTCCGGCAGAACGCGTCGTTTGGTTGTCCTCTGGCGACGACTCACGGTCCGTGGACAGCAGGAAGAACCGGCCGTGGGGGCAGTGCCCCATCGCTGGTGATCGCCGCGGGCGAGACTGGCTTCGGCCGCGTCCTGCTCGTCGTCACCTTCCCGCTCACACGGATGCTGCAGTTCGTCGGCGCCATCGGTTCACGGCCCGCTCCGCCGCACCCGCCTCCACCACCACGGCAAGTCGGCGATCCTCGACGGACTGCACGCCGCTACGCCTGGGTCGGAATTTCCTTACGGATGCGGTGGGCCTCGGCAACGAGGCTCCGAGGCAGCTTCGGCCCTGCACACGCGTAGTCGATCAGCAGGTTCCGGTAGGTGGCGCTCGCAAGCTCGGGTGCCAGGGCGATCAGGGATCTCAGGTCGTCCGGCGAGCCGGAAACCCGTGTGCGGTAGGCGGCGCCCGCCGCGCGCAGGGAGACTTCGTGGGGCTCGTATTCCAGGCCCTGTTCGACGAGACTCGCGGCTGCGGCGAAGTCGCCCTGCTCGGCACGCACGTCCGCCAGGTCCAGGTAGAGGGACCAGTTGGTGGGGTCCAGGAGCAAGGCGCATTCGAAGGCCCCAGCAGCCTGGTCCAGGTCGCCCGTCACGCGCCAGGTGGCCGCTCGAGCGACCGCCGTCCACATGACTCGACTGACGGCATCGGCGCGGTCGCACAAAGCGAAGGACAGTTCGTAACGGCCGCAGGCCCGTGGCAGCCTGGCCATGGCTGCCAGCGACTCCGGTACGGGATGCCGTTCGGACACGACGTCGAGGGCATGGAACCAGGGCGCGAACCGCTTCCGCATCTCGTCGGTGTTCAGGTCGTGGCCGTAGTCCAACGTCCGCAGACACGCCTCGGCCAGCGCCTCGGCATTCACAGCGTCGAGAAAGCGCGCGTCGCCGAACCAGGGTGCGGCGCCCCATGCCACATCGGGCCGCGCACCGGTGACCGAACCAAGGGCCATCACCGCGTCGTCCATGTTCCCTTCGAGGAAGAAGAAGTACGCCTGCGCCAGCACAGCGCTCAAGGAACTGTCCTCTTCGAGGCTCTCTTTCAGTTCCGAGCGTCGGTCCTGCCACAACTCCGCGAGGGCCGCATAGGGCTCCGGAGCCGCGGGGGCCGAGGCTATCGCCCCCACCAGAAGCTCCACTGCGCTCGCCGGGCTTCCGCCACAGTGCGCCATCACACCAGCGAGACCGAGTCCCGCCGCCACTGACCGATTCGACATCGCCAGAGAATACTCGTGGCCGAGTCGGCGCAAGCGCACAGGATGCTCGAGAGGCTGACGAGCGATAACGACGGCCTTCGCACCGGGCATGGGCGGAATCCGGTACGAAGGCCGCCGTCGGGCAGACGAGCATGATCGACGACGGCGGCTTTCCGGGTACCGGATTGGTGATGCCGCACCACCGACACAAACAACTCCGGGCCTGCGTCGAGCACCTCTGCGACTGCCGCCTCAAGGGCGACGGAGTGCCTCACGCCTGATCGCAAGATCAGTTACGGCGCAACCGTCAGTCGACGTCGACCCGGCCGTCGTCGCCCTTGTCGTCCTTCCGGGCGTGCAACTGGAGCAGGCCGTTGCCGCTGCCGTTGGCGCTGCTGTCCGTGGGGCGGCGGCCGTCGGGGGAGTCCTGGCCGTTCAGGTTCTGCCGGACCGAGTCCAGGATCGTCAGGCCCTGGGACACCAGGCCGGCGGCGATCTCGCCGAGCCCGTCCGCGCCGTTGAGGACGTTGACGTTGGCGCCCGCGAGACCGCCGGCGGCCTCCTTCACGATCTGCGGGAGCTGGTCGATCAGCATCCGGTCGAGCGCGACCCGGTCGTAGGAGGCCGCGGCCTCCGCCTGGATCTTCATCCGCTGGGCGTCGGCGGCGGCGAGCACCCTGATCCGTTCGGCCTCGGCCTCGGCGGGCTTCACGATCTCGGCCACCAGCTGCTGCTGGCGCAGTTTCGCCTGGCGCAGGGCCAGGTCCGTCTGCGCGTCGAGGACCTCCTGCTGGGCGTGGGCCTGTGCCAGCGGTCCGGCCTGCGCGGCCTTGGCCTGCGCCCGTTCCACCTCGGCCGAGTACTCCGCCTTGACGACGGCGGTCTGCCGGGCGTACTCGGCCTGGTTGCGGGCCGCCACCTGCTCCGCCTCGACCGAGGCCTGCGTGGCCTGGGCCTGGGCGATCTGGGCCTGCCGCTGGATGGCCGCCTTGTGCGGCGCGGACATGGCCTCGATGTAGCCGACGTCGCCGTCGTCGATCGACTGGATCTGCAGCGAGTCCACGATCAGGCCGATCTTCGCCATCTCGGTCTTCGAGGTGTCCAGGACCTCCGCGGCGAGCTTCTGCCGCTCGGTGACGATCTCCTCGACGGTCATCGAGCCGATGATGGCCCGCAGGTGACCGGCGAAGATCCGGCCGGTCAGCACGGACATCTGGTCCTGGTCGGAGAGGAACCGCTGGCCGGCGTTGATGATGCTCTCGTGGTCGTTGCCGACCTTGAAGGCGATGACGGCGCGGACGTGCAGCGAGATGCCCTGCCGGGTCACACAGGTCTCGGTGACCTCGGACTCGCACATCGACAGGGTCAGGAAACGGGTCTTTCGGAAGATCGGGAGCACGAACTTGCCGTGCCCCGTCACCACTCGGAACGGCGCGCCCCCCAGTCCCCGCCGGCCCCCCGAGATCAGCATTGCCTCGTCGGGAGCGGGAACGCGGTAACCGAACATTGTCTACTACTCCTCAATCGGCGCCGGCAGGGTCGCCGCCGAGCGCGTCCAATGGATCCGCCCACTCGATGACACCGACCTCGCGACAGCCACGCGACTCGATCACGAGCACGGTCGCTCCGGTGGGCAGGGGATCCTCGGACCAGGCGAGGAAGGTCTCGGATCCGCCTCTGACGCGCACGAGGATCTCGCCGGGACCCGCGGATCCGCGCGTTCCGATGAGTACTGTCCCCGTGCAGCCGATCACGGCCTCGTCCTGCGGCATCGCGGCCGTCCTCCATCGTCTGGCCCCAGGATTCAGACGATAGACCCCCTGGGGCCAGAGGCCCAACGGGCATGACGAACCGGGCCACCACGCTCCGCTTGCCCGGCCTCGGACGCGGTCCACCGCCAGCAGCGGGGGACACCCCCGCCGCGGTCCACGGTCGGCAGCCGCCACGGTCCCCGACGCGGTCCACCGCCAGCAGCGGGGGACACCCCCGCCGCGGTCCACGGTCGGCAGCCGCCACAGTCCCCGACGCGGTCCACCGCCGGCAGCCGCCACAGCCCCTGAGGCGGTCCACCGCCAGCAGCGGGGACAGTCCCCCACACGCGGTCTACCGCCGGCAGCGGGGACAACCCCCGACGCGGCCCACCGCCGGCAACCGCCAGAGCCCCCGACGCGGTCTACCGCCAGCAGCGGGGGCAGTCCCCCACGTGGTCCACCGCCGACAGCCGGCACAGCCCCCGCCCGGCTTCTAACCCGCCGCTCCTCGCGGCTCGCGCGGCAGCCCCAGGACCTTCTCCGCGAGGATGTTCCGCTGCACCTGGGACGTGCCCGCGTAGATCGTGCCCGAGCGGGCGATCAGGTACGTCGCCGACCAGGACGCCGACGAGTTCGCCGCGCCGGGGTCGTCGGTGCGGTAGGTGCGCAGGGGCGGGCGGCCGACCGGCACCTGGCCGTGCAGGCCCATGATGTCCATCGCCAGATCGGTGATCTTGGTGTGGTACTCGCTCCAGTACAGCTTGGCGATCGACGACTCGGGGCCGGGCTCGGCGCCCTTGAGCCAGCCGGTGAGGATGCGGTAGCCGAGATAGCGCATGATCTCGACCTTGGACCAGCACCAGGCGATCCGCTGCCGGATCACCGGGTCCTGGTCCTTGCCGTACAGCCGTGCCAGCTCGACGAGGCGTTCCACCTCCGCCTTGAAGAGGATCGGGTTGGTCGCCGCCTCCTCCCCGCGTTCCACGCCCAGCAGGCTCTGGGCGACCGTCCAGCCGTTGTCGACGCCGCCGACGACGAGGTCGGCGCGGGTGCGGGCGCCGTTGAAGAAGACCTCGTTGAAGTGCAGCTGTCCGCTCATCATGCGGAAGGGCCGCACCTCGACGCCGGGCTGGTCGAGCGGGACGAGCAGGAAGGAGATGCCCCGATGGCGGGAGGCGTCGGGGTTCGTGCGGGCCAGGACGAAGATCCAGTCACAGTGATGGGCACCCGAGGTCCACACCTTCTGGCCGTCGATCACCCACTCCTCGCCGTCACGCACCGCACGCGTCCTCAGGGAGGCGAGATCCGAGCCCGCGTCCGGCTCCGAGTACCCCTGGCACCAGGTGTCCTCGCCGCTGAGGATGCGGGGCAGGAAGTGGGCCTTCTGCTCGTCCGTGCCCCAGCGCAGCAGCGTGTTCGCCAGCATCTTCACGCCGAAGGTGTCCTGCGGCAGTCCGAACGGCACGCCGGCCAGCGCCAGTTCCTCCATCAGCACCACCTGGTGGAGCTTGGTGAGGCCGCGGCCGCCGTACTCCTCGGGCCAGGTGAGCGAGAGGTAGCGCCGCTCGGCGAGCAGCCGGCGCCAGGCGCGGGCGAAGGCCCAGGCCGGCTCCTCGTCGAGGGCGCCGATGCCCTTCCAGTCCGGCGGCAGTGTCTCGGCGAGGAACGCCCTGACCTCGGTGCGGAACGCCTCGGTCTCCGGGGGATAGCTGATGTCCACCTGCGTACTCTCCTCGTCCGGTCCCGTGCGCACAGCACCTTCGCTGTATTGATTGTTTCAGCATAATAGGTTATCTATTTAAGAGGAATAGCGTCGAGCCAGGGCGGGCTGACATGGGACTGCTGGACGGCCGCAACGCGGTGATCACCGGCGGCGCACAGGGCATCGGCTTCGAGATCGCCGGAGTCCTCGGCGCCGAGGGGGCGTCCGTCGTCCTCGGCGACATCAACGAGGACGCGGCGGCGGAAGCCGCCGAACGCCTCGCCAAGAACGGCGTGGCAGCCACCTCCCTGCGCTGCGACGTCACCGACGAGGACGAGGTCGCCGCCCTCGTCGCCCACTGCACCGACAGCTTCGGACCGGTCGGCGTCATGGTCAACAACGCCGGGATCACCCGGGACGCGACCCTGCGCAAGATGGCTCTCGCCGACTTCCGCGCCGTCGTCGACGTGCACCTGACCGGCGCGTGGAACGGCACCCGGTACGCCGCCGAGGCGATGCGCGCGCACGGTCGGGGCGGCAGCATCGTCAACATCTCCTCCATCGCCGGCAAGGTCGGCAACTTCGGCCAGACCAACTACAGCGCGGCCAAGGCAGGACTCGTCGGCCTCACCAAGGCCTCCGCCAAGGAACTGGCGAAGGCGGGCATCCGTGTCAACGCCGTCCAGCCGGGCCTTATCCGTACCGCCATGACCGAGGCGATGCCTCCGGCCGCCTGGGACGCGAAGCTCGCGGAGATCCCCATGGGACGTGCCGGAGAGCCCGCCGAGGTCGCCCAGGTCGTCCTCTTCCTCGCCTCCGACCTGGCGAGCTACGTCACCGGAGCCGTGGTCGAAGTGACCGGCGGCCGGTACATGTGACCCCTGATGAAAGGCAAGTGCTGATGCCCGCCCTCCTGCGTGACGCGGTGATCTGCGAGCCCCTGCGTACCCCCGTCGGCGGCTACGGCGGCGTCTTCCGCGACGTGACGGCGGCCGAGCTCGCCGCCACGGTCGTCCGCGCCGTGCTGGAACGTACCGGCATACCGCCCGCAGCCGTGGACGACGTCCTGCTGGGCCAGTGTTACCCCAACGGCGAGGCCCCGGCCATCGGCCGCGTGGCCGCCCTGGACGCCGGTCTTCCCGTTGAGGTGCCGGGACTGCAGATCGACCGCCGCTGCGGCTCGGGTCTGCAGGCGATCATCACCGCGGCGATGCAGGTCCAGACCGGTGCGAGCGATCTCGTGCTGGCCGGGGGCGTCGAGTCCATGAGCCAGGCCGAGTTCTACACGACCGGTGTGCGGTGGGGCGTACGCGGCGCGGGCACCACCCTGCACGACCGGCTGGCGCGCGGGCGCGTCACGTCCGGAGGGGTCAACCACCCCGTCCCCGGGGGCATGTTGGAGACCGCCGAGAACCTCCGGCGCGAGTACGCCATCCCCCGCGAGGAACAGGACCAACTCGCCCTGCGCTCCCACGAGAAGGCCGTCGCGGCCCAGCGGGAGGGCCGGTTCACCGACGAGATCGTGCCCGTCACCGTACGCAACCGCAAGGGCGAGACGGTCGTCGACACCGACGAACACCCTCGCCCCGGCTCCTCGTTGGAGAAGCTCGCGTCGCTGCGTCCCGTGCTCGGCCGCCAGGACCCGGAGGCCACCGTCACGGCGGGCAACGCCAGCGGTCAGAACGACGGCGCCGCGCTCTGCGTCGTGACCCACCCCGAGCGCGCCGCCGAACTCGGTCTGCGACCGCTGGGCCGCCTGGTCTCCTGGGCCGTCGTCGGCGTACCGCCCGAGACGATGGGCATCGGCCCGGTGCCAGCCACCGCCCGGGCGCTGGAGCGAGCCGGACTGAAGCTCGCCGACATCGATCTCATCGAACTCAACGAGGCCTTCGCCGCCCAGGTACTGGCCTGCACCCGCGAATGGGACCTGACCGAGACCGACTTCGAGCGGTTCAACGTCAACGGCTCCGGCATCTCGCTGGGCCACCCCGTCGGCGCCACCGGCGGCCGCATCCTCGCCACCCTGCTGCGCGAACTGGACCGCCGTCAGGCCCGCTACGGCCTGGAGACCATGTGCCTCGGCGGGGGCCAGGGCCTGGCCGCGGTCTTCGAACGGCCGACCGACGAAACCCACGCTCACGGAGGACGCTGACATGCCCGGACTGATCGCATACGGCGCCTACGTGCCGTACCACCGCCTCGCGAGGACGGATGTCGCAGCCGCCCTGGGCGGCAAGGGGGGCAAGGGAACCCGCGCGGTCGCGGGCTACGACGAGGACACCACGTCCATGGCCGTCGAGGCGGCCCGCGGCGCCCTGGACCGTGACGGCCTGCGTGCCCGTGTCAGCCAGCTCTTCCTCGCCACCGCCGCACCCGCCTACCTCGACAAGACCAACGCCACCGCCGTCCACGCAGCCCTCGGCCTCGACCAGCACGTGCTCGCCGCCGACATGGCAGGCTCGGTGCGTTCGGGCCTCGGCGCCCTGGTCACGGCCGCCCGCTCGCCGGTCCCGACCTTGACGGTCCTGTCCGACCTGCGCACCGGCCTGCCCGGCGGCAGCGACGAGGTCGCGGGCGGCGACGGCGCCGCGGCGTTCGTCTTCGGCGGACACCGCAACGGGGCCCCCGTCATCGCGGAACTGCTCGCCCACGACACGGTCAGCGACGAGATCCTCGACCGCTGGCGGCTGCCGGGCGCGCCCGTCTCCCGGGTCTGGGAGGAGCGCTTCGCCGAGGAGATCTACGTGTCCCTCGCGGACAAGGCGCTCACCGCGGCCCTCGACCACGCGGCGGTCGACATCGGCTCGATCGACCACTTCGTGGTCGCCGGGCTGCACGCGCGCGCGTGCGCGGCGGTCCGGCGCACCGCCGGGGTCCGTCCCGAGGCGGTGACCGCGGACCTGGCCGGAGTGATCGGCAACGCCGGTACCGCCCAGCCCGGACTGCTCCTGGCCGACGTCCTCGACCGGGCCCGGCCCGGCGAGCTCATCGCCCTCGTCGTGCTCGGCGACGGCGCCGGAGTCCTCCTGCTGCGCACCACCGACGCGCTCCCCGCGCACCGCGCGGCCCGCCCGGTCGCCGCGCAGATCGCGCAGGGCAGCGCCCCCATGCCGTACGCCACCTACCTCTCCTGGCGCGGTCTCCTCGACCGCGAACCGCCCCGCCGACCGGACCCCGAGCCGCCCTACGCCCCGCCCGCACACCGCCGCA
Source organism: Streptomyces sp. NPDC102270 (assembly GCF_044766405.1). Taxonomy (NCBI): domain Bacteria; kingdom Bacillati; phylum Actinomycetota; class Actinomycetes; order Kitasatosporales; family Streptomycetaceae; genus Streptomyces; species Streptomyces sp. NPDC102270. The sequence continues at coordinate 155,782 of NZ_JBIWLX010000010.1, forward strand.
CCGCGTGGAAGTACGGCTTCGTCGCCTCCCGTTGCGAGAAGTGCGCCACCCGGCATCTGCCGCCGGACCGGGTGTGCACCTCGTGTCGGAGCGTCGACGCCATGACCGACGAGCCGATGGCACACGTGCGCGGCACGGTGGCCACGTTCACCGTCGACCGCCTGGCGGCCACGCCGAGTCCGCCGATGCTTGTTGTGGTCGTCGACTACGACGGCGGCGGCCGGTTCCGTTGCCAGCTGACCGACGCCACCGAGGCGGACGCCGTCATCGGGGCCCGGGTCGAGATGACGTTCCGGCGCACGGTCACCGCGTCCGGCGTCCACAACTACTTCTGGAAGGCCCGGCCGGTGCGCACGGGCGAGACCGAGGGGACACACTGATGGGCTCGCACGGAATCAGGGACCGGGTCGCGATCGTCGGCATGGGCTGCACGCCCTTCGGCGAGCACTGGACCCGCTCGGCGGACGACCTGCTGATCGACGCCGTCGGCGAGGCGGTCACCTCGGCCGGCATCACCCTCGACGACATCGACGCGTACTGGTTCGGCACCCAGGCGTCCGGCGTGTCCGGGCTGACCCTGAGCCGGGCGCTCCACCTGCCCAACAAGCCGGTCACCCGCGTCGAGAACATGTGCGCGACCGGCTCCGAGGCCCTGCGCAACGCCTGCTACGCCGTCGCCTCCGGGGCGTACGACGTGGCGATGGCCGTCGGTGTGGAGAAGCTCAAGGACTCCGGCATGTCCGGGCTTTCCGGTACGGCCATCCCGGGCGCGGGAGACGACAGCCGCGGGGAGATCACCGCCCCGGCGAACTTCTCCCTCCTGGCCCCCGCCTACGCCGCCAAGTACGGCCTGGCGGAGGAGGACATGAAGGACGTCATCACCCGCATCGCCTGGAAGAACCACGTCAACGGGGCCCGCAACCCGCGCGCACAGTTCCGCAAGGAGGTGCCGCTGGAGCGCATCCGGTCGGCCCCGATCGTCGCGGGCATGCTCGGCGTGTTCGACTGCTCGGGCGTCTCGGACGGCTCGGCGGCGGCGATCGTCGTACGCGCCGAGGACGCCTACAAATACACCGACAAGCCGATCTTCGTGAAGGCGCTGTCCTTCGTCGCCGGTCCGGCGGACGGGCTCCTCGACCCGGAGTACGACTTCACCACCTTCCCCGAGGTCGTCGCCTCCGCACGAGAGGCCTACCGGCAGGCGGGCATCACCGACCCGCGCGCCGAGCTCGCCCTCGCCGAGGTCCACGACTGCTTCACGCCCACGGAGTTGGTGCTGATGGAGGATCTCGGATTCTCCGAGCGCGGTCAGGGCTGGAAGGACGTCACCAGCGGGGCGTTCGATCTGGACGGCTCGCTGCCGGTCAACCCCGACGGCGGCCTGAAGGCCTTCGGCCACCCCATCGGCGCCTCCGGCCTGCGCATGATGTTCGAGGCGTGGTTGCAACTACGGGGCGAGGCACCGGCCGAGCGGACGGTGAAGTCCGTGGCCGAAGGACGCTCGCTCGCCCTGACCCACAACCTCGGCGGCGGACCCGGCGAGTGTGTCTCGTTCGTATCGGTCGTCGGCAGTCAACTCACCGAATAGAGAAGGCGGTTCGCCATGACGCGACTCCAGGACAAGATCGCCGTCGTCACCGGGGCCGCGTCCGGCATCGGCGCGGCCACCGCACGGCGCCTTGCGGTCGAAGGGGCCCACACGGTCGTGGCCGACCTGAACTCAGAGGGTGCCAAGGCGGTGACGGAGGAGATCCGCGCCGCCGGCGGCTCCGCTACGGCGGTCCCGGTCGACCTCGGCGACATCGAGAGCGTACGGGCCATGGTGGCCGCCGCGGTCGAGACGTACGGCGGTCTCGACGTCCTGCACAACAACGCGGCGGCCACCCACCTGGCCGCCCGTCAGGACCTCGCCGTCCTTGAGGCCGATCCGGCGGTCTGGGACGACACGATGCGCATCAACCTGCGCGGGACCATGGTCGCCATCCAGGCCGCCGTCCCGCACATGATCGCGCGCGGCGGCGGCTCGATCATCAACACCTCGTCAGGGGCCGGGCTTTCGGGCGATCTGCGCAACCCGGCGTACGGCGCCTCGAAGGCCGCCCTCATCAACCTCACGCAGTACGTCGCCACCCAGTACGGCAAGCAGGGCGTGCGCTGCAACGCCATCGCGCCCGGGTTCATCGTCACCCCGGCCAGCTCCGGTTCGGCGCACGGGGCGATCCGGGACGCGATGCTGCGCCATCACCTCACCCCGCGCCTGGGGCGCCCCGAGGACGTCGCCTCCGCGGTCGTCTTCCTCGCCTCGGACGAGTCGGCCTTCATCACGGGGCACACCCTGCGGGTGGACGGCGGGCTGCTGTCCCACCAGCCGTATGTCGCGGATCTGCGCGACGCCTGACACGGTTCCTGTCGCTACCGCCGGAGGCGCTGAGATCAGCGCCTCCGGTTCTCGGCGTCGCCCGGGACGGGACGCTCAGGCCAGTGCCTCGGGCTCCAGGTCGCCCAGGTAGGCCGCCCGTACCGCCGGATCGCGCCGGACCTCCTCCGGCGTACCGGCGCAGATCCGGCGGCCGAAGTCCAGGACGACGACCTGGTCGCAGACGCTCATCACCATGTCGACGTCGTGCTCGACGAGCAGCACCCCCATGCCCCAGTCCTCGGCGAGCCGCCGTACCAGGTGGGCCAACTCCCGGGTCTCGTCGTCCGACAGGCCGGCCGCCGGTTCGTCGAGGAGCAGTACGGACGGCGAGGCCGCCACCGCGCGGGCGATGGCCAGCAGCCGGCGCTCGCCGTACGACAGGTCGCCCACCGGCCGGTCCAGACTGTCCTGGAGACCGAACTCCCGTACCGCGACCAGGACATGGGCGGGCAGCGGGCGGCTGCCGGGGCGGACCAGGTCCGTGAGGTAGGCCCACCGGCCCGGCCGGTCGCAGGCCGCGTACAGGTTGTCCAGGACGGTCATGTCCTCGAACAGCTCCAGGGACTGGAAGGACCGGCTCAGACCGGCGGCGGCCCGCCGGTGGACCGGCAGCCGGGTCGCGTCCCGGTCCCCGAGGCGCACACTGCCCGACGCGGCCCGGGTGAAGCCGGTGACCGCGTCGATGGCGGAGGTCTTTCCGGCGCCGTTGGGACCGATGAGCCCCACGACCTGGCCCGGCCCGACGTCGAATGAGAGCCCGTCGACGGCGACGACACCGCCGTAGCGGACGGTGAGGTCCCGTACCTGGAGGGGGAGCGGGGCGGCGCGGGTCACGGTCGGGGCGGCCGACGGCTCGTTCTTCGGGACGGTCGCAGGCCGCTTCGGGGGCAGCTTGCGCCCCCGTGTGCCGAGCCCCTTCGCGATGCCGTCCTGGTTGCCCACCAGCGTCAGCACCAGGATGATCCCGCCGATCAGCGGCATCCAGTCGCTGAGTCCGGGCAGCACGAGGTCCCCGAACCGGGCGCCCACCGTGCCCGCGGCGAAGGTCGCGCCGAACAGCGGTCCGACGAGGAAACCGACACCGCCGATGACCGCGAGGCCGAGCGCGGTGATGGAGTTGAAGCTCGCGAAGTCGGACAGGACGACCGAGGTCGAGCGGAAGCCGGTGAGCACTCCGGCGAGCGCGGCGATGGCCGCGGACAGCCCGAAGGCGTAGAGCTTGGCGGCGCGGACGTCGATGCCGAGGGCGGCGGCGGCCCGTTCGTTCGCCCGTACGGCGATCAGCCGGCGGCCGGTCCGGCTGCGCCGCACGTTGGCGACCACGAGCGTGGCGGCGACGAACAGCACGAGCACCACGGCGGCGTACCGCTGCGGATGGTCGACGCCGGAGATGCTGATCCCGAAGAGGGTCTGCTTGCCCACCGCGATGCCGTCGCTGCCCGGGGTCGTCGACAGATCGGTGTTCTGGAAGACCATCGCCTCCAGCGTGGTGCCGAGGCCGAGCGTGATGATCGCGAGATTGACACCGCGGGTGCGGACCGCGGGGAGTGCGAACAGCAGGCCGATCGGCACGGTGCCCAACACCCCCGCCAGCAGGGCGAGTTCGAAGGGCCATCCCCAGTCGGCCGCCGCGTGTCCGGCGAGGAAGGCGCCGGTTCCGGCCAGGGCGTAGGCCGCGAGGGAGACCTGTCCCGCGTACCCGGTGACCACGACGATCGACAGGATGATCAGTGACAGCACCAGGGTGGTGGTGATCGCGTCGGCCCACAGCGGCGTCGCCAGGCTCACCAGCGACAGTCCGGCCACGACGGCGAGCGCCAACGGCAGGGGGCGGACCCTCCCGGTGCCGAGACCCGGCAGCCGGTCCAGGAACGTGCCGCGCAGGGGCAGCGCCCGGCCGCGCGCGACCAGCACCAGGGCGATGAAGAGGAAGGGCACCGAGGCGGCGAGCCCGGTGACGTCGGAGCCGAAGCGGGTCAGTTCGGACTGCACGACGCCGATGACCAGGCCGCCCGCCAGCGTGACGGGGAACGAGGAGAATTTGCCGACCAGGGCGGCGGCCAGGGCACTGAGCAGGAGCGTGGTCAGTCCGGTCACCGACAGACCGATGACCGGCACGATCAGGATGGCCGTCAGGCCCGCGAGGGCCGAGCCCAGGGCCCAGTTGCCGGTGGCGATCAGGTCGGGTGACCAGCCGAGCGAGGCGGCCGCGCCCTCGTTCTCGGCGACCGCGCTGGTGCCCAGGCCGAACAGGGTGCGCTTGTAGAGGAGATGCAGGAGCACGGTCGCGGCGACCGCGATGCCGATCAGCCACATGCGGTCCTCGGAGACCGTCGCCCCGGCGATCGTGAGCAGCTTGGTGGGCAGCTTGCCCGGCACCAGCTCCAGACCGTCGCCGTAGCGCTTGACGGCGATCGCGGTGAGCACGATGAAGACCGCCAGGGTGCCGACCAGACGGGCCAGCGAGGACGCGGTGCGCAGCGGGCGCAGCACCAGCAGGTGGGTGAGCACGCCCAGTACGGCGGAGGCGAGCACGCCGCACGCGGTGGCGGGCCAGTACGGCACGCCGTGCTGGGCGGCGAGCTCCCACTGGACATAGGCCCCGGCCATACCGATCGCGCCGTGCGCGAAGTTCAGGACGCCGGAACCCCGGTAGACCAGCACGATGCCGTGCGCTGTGAGTGCGTAGAGGGCGCCGAGCCCGAGGCCGAGCAGCGCGAAACGCAGGACGTCGTCCATCGAGAAACCTCCCGAGGCAGGGGCGAGACAGTGTATTCATTTAAATAATTGTGCCGAGAGTACTTCACTAACCAGAAAACAGACCCCATGCTGTTCGCCATCTCGACGACGAGCCCAGCGGAGGAACCATGAACCACTCACGCCGACGCAGAACCGCCGCAGCGAGCTGCCTCGCGGTCACCGGAGTACTGCTCGCCGCCGGTTGCGGGGGAGAGGCGTCCGGCAGTTCGAAGGAGGAGACCTCCGCCCTGAAGGGCACACCGGTCAAGGTGATGGTCTGGGCGCCGGAGGACACCCAGGGCAGCGCCCAGCCCGGAGTCCGGCTCACCGCCCAGGCGTACGAGAAGTGGATCAACGCCAACGGCGGGATCAAGGGCGCTCCGCTGAAGGTCCTCACCTGCAACGAGAAGGGCAACCCCGACGAGGCCGAGAAGTGCGCCCAGCAGGCGGTCGCAGAGAAGGTGGTCGCGGTGGTGGGCTCCTACAGCCTCGCCGGTGACCGCTACATGCCCATCCTGCAGAAGGCCGGCATCCCGTACATCGGCGGCACCGGAGTATCGGCGGCCGAGTTCTCCAACCCGCTGTCGTTCCCGGTCAACGGCGGCACCCCGGTGATCTTCGCGGCCCACGGCCGGCAACTGGTGCAGAACGGCTGCAAGAAGATCTCCGGCGTGCGCTACGACGTGGCCGCCGCCGCCGTCGTCTCGCAGTTCCTCACCGTCGGCGCGGTCTCCGCCGGAGCGCCGGCGCCCAAGGACATCAAGGTGCCGCTCACCGCCACGGACCTCGCCCCGCAGGTCGCCGCCGCGACCAAGGGCAGCGACTGTGTGAGCGTCATCATGGGCACCGCCTCGGGCCTGTTCGTGAAGTCGTACGTGCAGTCGGGCGCCAAGACGAAGCTCGGCAGCGTCGTCGGCAACCTGACCCCGCAGCTCGCCGAGAGCACCGGCGGATCCGGCGGCCCGCTGGAGGGCGCCGCGATCACCGGCTACTTCCCGCCGACCTCCGACGCAGCCTGGAAGGACTTCCTCGCGGCCACCGACGGCGACAAGGACATCGACACCAGCAACGGGGCCAACGAGACGACCTGGGTGGCCTTCAAGGTCTTCACCGAGGCCGCCAAGAAGCTCCCGACGATCACGGCGAAGGCCCTGGTGCAGGAGCTCGACACCTCCCCGGGCATCGACACCGGCGGACTGACCCCGCCGCTGAGCTGGAAGACGTCCACGGCCCTGCCGATCAAGGGCCTCAACCGCATCCACAACACCACCGCCACCGAACTGACCATCCGCGACGGGAAGATCGAGTGGGCCAAGCCCGGATCGACGTTCGTCGACGTCCGCAAGGTCCTGACGGCCCTGCCGTCCAGCTGAGGAGCAGGCCCGTGCCGGACACCGACGTACCCCTGATCGAAGCACGCTCCCTGTCCGCCGGATACGGCAGTCAGCCCGTCGTCCGCGATCTCGACCTGGAGGTCCGGCCCGGCGAGGTCGTCGCCCTGCTCGGCCCCAACGGGGCGGGCAAGACCACGACCCTCCGGGCGCTCTCCGGCAGCCTCGCCCCGATGGGCGGCGAAGTGCGCTGGTTGGGCGAACCCGGCCGGACACCGCTGCACCGCCGGGCCCGCCAGGGCCTGGCGTACGTCGGTGAGCGGGCGGTCTTCACCCGGCTCGACACCGCGGACAACCTGCGGGTCGGCCGGGTGAGGTCCCAGCAGGCGCTGGAACTCTTCCCCGAGCTCGAAAAGCGCCTCACCACCGGCGCGGGCATGCTGTCCGGCGGCGAGCAGCAGATGCTGTCGCTGGCCCGCGCCCTGTGCCGCGCGCCCAAGCTGCTCCTCGCGGACGAACTCTCGCTCGGTCTGGCCCCGCTCGTGGTCGACCGCCTCCTGCGCGCGGTACGCGAGGCGGCCGACCGCGGCCTCGGCGCACTGCTGGTCGAACAGCACGTGCGCAAGGTGCTGGACATAGCCGACCGCGTGTACGTCCTGCACCGCGGCCGGGTCACCATGACCGGCACCCCGACGGAACTGCGCGGCAACCTCGACGCGATCGAGTCGTCGTACCTCGCGCAGACCGCAGCGGAAAAGACCACGTACGCAACCGATTGAGGTGAACGCTGTGCCAGGCGCACGCGAGCAGATCCGATCCCTCGTCCTCTCCGGCGACACCTTCGACCAACCCGCCGACGAACTGGGGGAGTTGCAGCTGGAGGCCGCCCGGGAGACCTTCACCGCCCACCGTGAGCGGGTTCCGCTGCTGCGCACCCGGGCGGCGGAGACCGGCGTGGAGGAGGTCACCGGCCTCGACGACCTCGTGCCGCTGCTCTTCTCGCACACCAGCTACAAGTCCTACCCCGTCTCCCTCATCACCGCCGGCCGCTGGGACCGGCTGCTGCGCTGGTACACGACCGTGTCGGCGGTCGAACCCGGCGACGTCGACATGGACGGCGTCCGTGACATCGACGAGTGGACCGACCGCATCACGGCCGCCGGCCACCGCCCGTACATCACCAGCGGCACCTCGGGGAAGGTCTCCTTCCTCAACTGCGACGCCAGTGACCTGAGTTTCCTGCACGACATCCTGGAGAACCTCACCTGCTGGCCCGACCCCCTGCCCCCGAAACCCACCCGCCGCGGCTACCTGCTGGCACCGGCGAACGGCCCGATGCGCTCCATCGACGGCTTCCGCTGGCACGCCGACGTCTTCGCGCAACCCGGCGAGACCCGGTTGCTCACCGAGGACGCGATGCGGGTGTCCGAGCTGATGAGCAGCGCGCTGCTGCGCCGCCGGATCGCGGAGGGCACCGCCACCCCACAGGAGATCAGCTCCTTCGAGACCGCCTCCGAGTCCCGTGAGGGGGAACTGGGCGCGGCCATGACCGCGATCGTCGACGACATCGCCGCCCACCGCGACGAGCCGTTGCTGATCGCGGGCATGAACAACCAGCAGTTCACCCTCATCCAGGCCCTGCGTGCCCGGGGCGTGCCCGACGGCAGCCTGCACCCGGACACGCTGGTGCTCAGCGGCGGCGGCAACAAGGGCCGCGCCCTGCCCGACGACTACCAGCAGCAGCTCACCGCCTTCTACGACGGTGTGCGCCGCGTCCGCAGCTACGGCATGACCGAGCTCCAGGGCTCCTGCCTCGCCTGCGAGCAGGGCAACTACCACGTGCCGCCCTGGGTGATCCCGCTGGTGCTCGACGAGCCCGGCGAGAGACTCCTCAACCCCGAACACGGTGTCGTGGAGGGACGGTTCGCCTTCCTCGACGTCTCCCTGGAGGGCCGCTGGGGCGGGCTCATCAGCGGCGACCGGGTCTTCGTGGACTTCTCGCCGTGCGCCTGCGGCCGCCCGGGCCCGGCGGTCCTGCCGGACATCCGGCGCTACGGCGACCTCGGCGGCGACGACAAGATCACCTGCGCCGCGACACTCGACTCCTATGTGCGGGGGATGATCCACTGATGAGCGGCACGACACTCGGCGACACCACGGCCGTCGTCCACATGGTCAGGGGCGAGGTCGACAACAGCACCCCCGTCGACCTCGGCCGGTTCGCCGCACCGGCCCTCGACCTGGACCGCCTCGTGTGGCCCCGCACCGAACCCGGCCCCGCCTTCCACGTGCCCGTGGCGGAGATCGTCGACCTGCTGGTGGAGACCGGCGAGGCCCTCAAGGCGGACCGCGCGGGCCTGCTCGCCGAAGCCCTGGAACGGATGGTCCCGGTCAGCCCGCTGCCCGCGGAGGTGCTGGAGCGCGCCTACGCCGTGCTGTGGCGCAGCTTCCAACGCCCCGGCCTGTACGCCCAGATCGACCACGAGCTCGGCGGCGCGGACGTGCTCGACGGCTGGCGCGAGGTCCGCCTGCCCGACGACCGGATCGCGGCCACCCGTGCGTTCCCGCCCCGCCTGGTGCACATCATCGCGGGCAACGCGCCCGGAGTCGCGGCGATGTCCGTCGTGCGAGGCGCGCTCACCAAGGGCGTCAACCTTCTGAAACTGCCCTCGAACGACCTGTTCACCGCGACCGCGATCCTGCGCACCATGGCCGCGGTCGCCCCCGGGCACCCGGTGGTGCGGTCGTTCTCCGCGGTGTACTGGCGCGGCGGCGACGAGGCGGTGGAGAGCGTGCTGTTCCGCCCGCAGTTCTTCGACAAACTGGTCGCCTGGGGCGGCGAGTCCACCATCCGCAGCGCACTGAAGTACGTCGGCCCCGGATTCGAACTCGTCTCCTTCGACCCCAAGACCTCCATCTCGATGATCGGCCGCGAGGCGTTCGCGTCCGAGGAGAGCCTGGCCCGGGCGGCCGACGCGGGCGCCGCCGACGCCACGTTCTTCAACCAGCAGGCCTGCGTGGCCAGCCGCTTCCAGTTCGTCGAGGGATCCTGGGACGACGCCGACCGCTACGCGGCCCTTCTGTGCGAACGCCTCGGCGTGGCAAGGGAGTTCAGCTCGGCCGGCGGCCCGCGGGTCGCCGCGGAACTGCGCGAGGAGATCGACGTCCTGCGCTCCATGGAACCCGAGTACCGGGTGTGGGGCGGCTATGACGGCCGGGGCCTGGTCATCCGCTCACCGGAACCGGTGGACTTCCACCCCGACGGGAAGATCGTCGACGTGGTCCCGGTCGCCGCCCTGTCCGACGCCGTCGCCCACGCCGGCGTCGCCACCCAGACGGTCGGCGTGTACCCCGACACCCGCAAGGCGGATCTGCGCGACGCCCTGGCCTGTGCCGGGGTGCAGCGCGTGGTCTCCCTCGGCAGGGCGGGCGGCATGCCGCCCGGCCTCTCCCACGACGGCTTCTACCCCCTGCAACGGCTCATGCGCTGGGTGAACGACGAGTGACGGCTTGCGGCGCGCGGCGAACAGCGCCCCGCGATACACCCGGACCGCGAGCCCGGTCACGCGGAACAACGCGGCCACCGGCGCGGGTCTGACCTAGCGCGGGACGAAGCGCTCCGGACGGCCGAGGGACCGTCATCGGTGGGGCGTCGATCCGGTGGCGAGGGCGCCGCCAGCGCTGACACCGGCGATCCGCCGAGGTAGGGGAGTGTCTGCCCGGCGGCCCGTCGCCGGGCTTCGATCGGCGGTCAGACGTCGAGCACCAGCCGGGGGCCGAACCCCCCCACCACCTGGGCGGCCGTCGCGCTCATGACCCGACGCCTCACCCGTCGCAAAAGCCCGCCCCGTTGAACGGCGCGATGTCACCCCGTACTACCGTCGTCGGCCACGTCCTGGTCGGCCCGCGGCCCGCGGCCCGGTCTCGGCGAGCCGCCGCCAACCGGACCGAGCGCCCCCTCGCCGAGTGGACCTGCGCCCCCACCGCGGCCTCACCGCGATGGACGCCGTCCGCTGCTCTCCCGCACCACCAGTTCTGTCGCCACCTCCACCCGCGTCGTCTCCGGCTGCTCCCCGGACAGCAGCCGCAGCACCATGCGGGCCGCGAGCGCCGTCATGTCGGCCAGCGGAGTACGGACCGTCGTCAGGCGTGGGGTCACCCAGTCCGCGAACGGCAGATCGTCGAAGCCGACCACGCTGACGTCGGCCGGGATGCGCAGGCCCAGTTCGGCGGCGGCCCGGTAGGTGCCCAGGGCCTGGTGGTCGCTGCCGGCGAAGATCGCCGTAGGACGGTCGGGCAACGCCAGGAGCTCCAGGGCGTGCTGGTGCGCGAGGTTGTGGGTGAAGTCGCCGTAGCGCACCAGCTCGGCGTCGAAGGGAAGACCGGCCTCGGCCAGCGCCGAGCGGTAGCCGTCGACCCGTGCCCGGGAGGTGAGCCGGCGCTCCGGACCGCTGATGATCGCGATGCGCCGGTGGCCCAGCTCGATGAGATGGCGGGTCGCGGCCAGCCCGCCGGGCCAGTTGGTCGCGCCCACCCACGGCGTGCCCGGCGCGGGTTCGTCGATCGGCATCACCAGCGCGAAGGGGATGCCGAGCCGGCTCAGCTCCTCGTGCTGCTCCGCCGTCAGTTCGGGCACCACGAGAATCGCTCCGCGCGTGGAGCGGGTGGCCAGCGAGTCCAGCCACTGACGGGCGCGCTTGGTCCGGCCGTGGGTGGAGGAGACGACCAGCCCCATGCCCGCGTCGTGCAGGACGTCCTCCGCGCCCCGGATCAACTCGACCGCCCAGGGGCTGTCGAGTTCGTTGATGACGAAGTCGATCAGCCCGCCGGGCGGCGCCGCGGTGGCCGCCGGGCGGTGTTTCGCCAGATAGCCGTGCTGCCCGAGCAGGCGCTGCACCTTGGCCCGCGTCTCCGCCGATACATCGGACCTGTCGTGAAGCACCTTGGACACCGTGGACACCGAAACGCCTGCCTGGTCGGCAATTTCGGCGAGGGTGCGCCGTCTTCCCTCACCGGATCCTGTCCTAACCGTTGACGTCATCGGATGAATCTCCTACGTTGCCGAGGCGATCGAGCTTTGCGAAAACTATCGCAATCCTTGGTCGCGGAGTAAGGCTCCTCGGCGAAAAAGGTGGTCCTCCATGAAGAGATGGCGCGTGGCTTCCCTGGCCGCGACCGCGGCTGCGGCTCTGGTGCTCTCCGGCTGCGGAGGCACCGGTGGCGGCGCCGGCGGCGATTCGGGCGGCGGCAACGGCGAGTTACTGGTCTGGGTGGACAACACCCGGATGCCCGCGGCCCAGCAGTACAAGAAGGCCCACCCCGACCTGAAGCTGCGCATCGTCACCATCCCGCCCGACGCGGGCTACGTACCCACCAAGATCTCGCTCGCCAACCGCACCAAGAGCGGCTGGCCCGACGTCGTCTTCCTGGCCAACCCGGCCGAGGCGGCGACCCTCGCCAGCGCGAAGTTCGGCTACGCGGCCCCGCTCGACGACCTCGTCCCCCAGTCCGTCCGCGACGGCTTCACCCCCGGGGCCCTGGACACCTGCACCTTCGGCGGCAAGACGTACTGCCTGCGCAACGACATCGCTCCCACCGTCCTGTGGTACGATGCGACGCTGATGAAGCGCTACGGCTACCAGGTCCCCAAGACCTGGGCCGAGTACCAGCAGACCGGTCTGAAGGCGGCCGAGGAACACCCCGGCACCATCGTCGGAGCCGTCAACGGCAAGTACGGCGCCGGCATCTACTTCGGCAGCAGTGGCTGCGCCACCCGCGACACGCTCAGCCTCACCGAGGTCCACATCGACCTGGCCCAGGCGAACTGCACCCGGGTCGCCGATCTGCTCCAGCCGCTCGCCCGGAAGAAGGCCGTCACCACCGTCGTACCCATCGACCCGGGCTTCGCCAAGTTCGGCAAGGGCGACAAGATCCTGATGCTGCCGGCCCCGGCCTGGTTCGGCGACTTCATGTTCGCACCCGCCTTCAAGGTGCCCAAGGGACGGATCGCCGCCGCCCCCATGCCCACCTGGACCGGCGAGAACAAGCCCTACGCCGGACAGGTCGGCGGCGGCGCCTTCCTCGTCTCCGCGCACGCCGGCGAACGCACCAAGGACGCCGCGGACCTCGTGCGCTGGATGACCACCGACGTCGGTCTCCAGGCGAAGCAGCCGACCTACCCCGCCTTCACGGCAGCCGCGACGAAGTGGGGCGAGGCCAAGTCGAAAGACCCGTACTACGCCTCCGACCCGATGCCCGCCCTCACCGTGGCCGCGAACGCACTGCGTCCCGGCTTCGGCGCGGTCCGCTTCGAGGCCGACTGGCAGAGCAGCTTCAACGACACGCTCGTCAAGGCGATCGACTCGGGCGGCAACCTCCGCGATGCGCTGGCGAGTTGGCAGGACAAGCTGGAGGCGGCGGCCAAGACCAGCGGGTACACGGTCGGATGAAAACGCTCACGACACCCCGCCCGCCCGCGGCCGCGCCCCCGGTACCGGTGACACCCCGCCACCGGCGCCGCCCCGCCCGCCGAGCCGCCGTATGGATCCTCGTCGGCCCGTACACCGTGTTCCTCGTGGTCTTCGGGCTCGCGCCCGCCGGATACGCCCTGTGGACCTCGTTCGTCGACAACGGCTCCTTCACCGGCGGGCGCGACTGGGTGACCGTGTTCGAGGACTACCGGCTCGGCGACGCGGCCGCCAACGTGGCGACCTATCTGCTGCTCTGGCTGCCAATCCTGTTGCTGACCGTCCTGTCCCTCGCCTTCACCCTGCACGCCCGCCCCGGCCGCACGACGAGCGCGCTCCAACTCGTCTACTATCTGCCCGGCGCGGTCACCGGCTCGGCCGCCGCCCTGCTGTGGCTGTTCATGGTCAGCCCGGACAGCAGCCCCTTCTCACCCCTGCTCAAGCTGCTGGACGTGCAGAGCGCCACGGACGCGCTGTCCGGCGGCAGCGTCATCGCCGTCCTCACCGTGATGGGCGTCGCGGTGCACGCCGGCGGCTGGATCGTGGTCCTGTACGGGGCGCTCAACGCGCTCCCCAAGGACGTCCTGGAGGCCGCGCAGGTCGACGGCGCCTCGGCCTGGCGGACCATGTGGCACGTCAAGCTGCCGATGGTCCGCACGTACGTCGCCTTCGTAGTGATCTCCAGTTTCGCCTCCGGCAGTCAGGTGTTCGTCGAGCCGACCGTGCTGTCCACCGGCGCCCCCGGCCAGATCAGCCCCACCTGGTCCGTCAACCAGCTCGCCTACACCTACGCGACTCAGGACGGCGACTTCGGCAAGGCCGCCGCGCTGTCGCTGGCCATGCTCGCGGTCGGGGTGCTGGCCGCCTGGATCGTGATCACCCGCACCCGTATGTACGCCACCGACTCCTCCGACTCCCGGTGAGTGAGGCGATGACCGCTCTGTCGCGCGGCGCCCGCGCCCTGTTCCTGCTCGGCGCGGCCGTCTTCTTCGGACTGCCCCTGCTCTGGCTGCTCCTCGCACCCACCCGCACGGCCGACGACCTGACCACCGGCTCACCCCTCGGCTTCGGCTCGCTGGGCAACGTGGGCGACGCCTGGTCACACCTGACGTCGTACAACGACGGCCAGATCACCCTGTGGATCGGCAACTCGATCATCTACGCGGCAGCCAGCGTGGCCATCTCGCTGCTGCTGTGCGTCCCCGCGGGCTACGCCCTCGCCAAACACGACTTCGCCGGCCGCCGAGCCCTGCTCACCCTCTCCATCGTGACGATGATCCTGCCCCCGGCCGCGTTGGTGCTCCCGCTGTACCTGGAGATGTCGGCACTCGACCTCACCGGCACGGTCTGGTCGGTGATCCTGCCGCTGTCCTTCTACCCCTTCGGCGTCTACCTCGCCTTCCTGCACTTCCAGGCGAACCTGCCCGACAGCCTGCTGGACGCCGGACGCGTCGACGGGGCGAGCGAGCTGCGGCTGTTCTGGTCGCTCGCGGTGCCGCTGGCCCGCCCCGCCATCGCTCTGATCGCCTTCTTCGGGTTCGTCCGCTGCTGGACCGACTTCTTCCTGCCCTTCGTGATGCTCTCCGACGACCGCACCTTCACCCTCCAGCTCGGCCTCATGTCCCTTCTCCAGTCCACCGGCGCGGTCAACAACTCCAGCGGCTTCGCCGACCTCGACATCCACCAGCCGGAGGCGGCCCTGGCCGGACTCGTGGCCTGCGCGCCGCTGCTGATCGGTTTCGTCCTGGCCCAGCGCTTCCTGCGCACCGGGCTGCTGGCCGGGGCGGAGAAGGGCTGATGGGCGAGGACGCACGCACGGAACTGGCCTCCCAAGTAAGCGACTTGGTGGGCCCCCTGGTGTCCCGCTTCAGCACGGGCCGGGCGCGCGTACGGCTCGGCGTGAACACGGCTATCCACGACGACACGGCCGCCGAACTGGAGGCGTTCGCCCGGCCGTTGTGGGGACTGGCGCCCCTGGGGGCGGGCGGACAGGCCGTGCCGCACGCCGAGTTGTGGGTCCGAGGACTCGCCCACGGCAGCGATCCCGCGCACCCCGAGTACTGGGGCGAGCCCGTCGACCACGACCAGCGCATCGTCGAGATGGCCGCCATCGGCTTCGCGCTCGCCCTCGCCCCCGAGCAGTGGTGGGACCCGCTGAGCGGCCCCGAACGCGACCGGCTCGCCCGCTGGCTGCTCAGCGCGCTGCCCCGGGAGACCACCGACAACAACTGGCTCTTCTTCCCGGTGCTGATCAGCCTCGGCCTCGACCGGGTGGGGGTGCCCTACGACCGCTCACTGATCACCGCGCGCCTCGACCGCCTGGAGAGTTTCTGGCTCGGCGACGGCTGGTACGCGGACGGCCCCACCGAACGCCGCGACTACTACGTCCCATGGGCCATGCACTTCTACGGCCTGCTCCACGACACGCTGACCGGCGGCGACCGCTTCAAGGACCGGGCGGCCCGCTTCGCCGGCGACTTCCGCCACTGGTTCGCCGACGACGGCGCCGCCGTCCCGTACGGCCGCAGCCTCACCTACCGCTGGGCGCAGGCCGCCTTCTGGGGCGCGCTGCCCTTCGCGGGCGTCGACGTACTGCCGTGGGGCGAGGTGAAGGGATACCTGCTACGCCATCTGCGCTGGTGGCAGGGGCGGCCGGTGACCGGACCCGACGGGCTGCTGTCCGTCGGATACGGCTATCCGCAGCCCGCGCTGGCCGAGCAGTACAACGCGCCGGGCTCGCCCTACTGGTCGCTCAAGGCATGTCTGCCGCTCGCGCTGCCCGAACAGCACGCGTTCTGGACCGCGAAGGAGGAACCGGCACCCGCCGCCCTGCCCGCCGTCAGTACCCAGCCGCACGCCGGGGCGGTACTGATGCGCACGCACGGCGACGTCACCCTTCTGGCCGGACGCCAGCACCACCCGTGGGTACGCCATGGCGCCGAGAAGTACGCCAAGTTCGCGTACTCGACCCGCTTCGGCTTCAGCCTGCCGAACGGCACCCTCGGGCTCGAACAGGGCGCGTACGACTCGATGCTGGCGCTGAGCGACGACGGCGGGACCCACTACCGGGTCCGCGAGGAGCCGGCCGCCCACTACGTCACCGCCGACACGGTCCTCAGCACCTGGCATCCATGGCCCGACGTGGAGATCACCACCTGGCTGACGGCCGCCGCGCCCTGGCACGTGCGCGTCCACCGCGTCCGCACCGCTCGCGCCCTGCACACCGCCGAGGGCGGCTTCGCCGTCGACCGGGACGCGGGCACCGACCGCGAGACCGGGCCTGGACACGCACGGGTGTCGGCCCCCGCGGGCGTCACCGGACTGCGAGACCTCGACGGCCGGCGCGAGGGCGAGGTCGTCGACTGCCTGCCCGGCACGAACGTCCTCGCCCGACGCACCGCCCTGCCCGTACTCGTGGGCCGACTCCCGCCCGGTGAGCACTGGTTGAGGTGCGCCGTGCTCGGTGCCCCGGCCGGGCACGAAGCGGACACGGCGTGGCGAGAACCCCCGCCCCTCACACACCCGACGACCTCGCGCACTCCCTGATCCCGCGCATTCCCCAACCACCGCACATTCGACGACTGGAGACGGGACTTGAGACTCAGACATCTGTCCGTACTGGCTGCGGTGACCGCGCTGCTGACCTCCCCGGTGCAGGCGCAGGCGGCGCAGTCCGGCCGCACGTACCATGTCGCCCCCCGGGGCAACGACCATGCCCGCGGCACACAGGCAAGCCCTCTGCGCACCATCGGCGCCTGCCTCGACCGCGTCCGCCCTGGCGACACCTGCCTGATCCACCAAGGCACCTACCGCGAACAGCTCACCCCTCCCTCAGGCACCGAGGGCGCCCCGGTCACGATCGCCGCGTACGGCGACGGCCCGGTGACCGTCGACGGAACGGAAAAGGTGACAGGCTGGAAGGACGCGGGCGGCGGACTGATCGCCGCCGACACCGACCTGCCGCCCGACCCTGACTTCAACGCGGTGTTCCTGGACAACACCCGGGCCGCGGAAGGCCGTTGGCCCAACTCCGGCGCCGATCCGCTGAACGCGACCTGGGCCGAGGCCGACACCACCTCTACCGACCAGCACATCGACGACACCGACCTGCCCGACGCCGACTGGACCGGCGCCACCGTGCACCTGTGGGCGGGCTCCAACCCGTGGGCGCAGCAGACCGGCACGGCCACGGCATCGTCACCCGGCAAGCTGGACTTCAAGGGCGGCAACTACCGCTGCACCCCGCTGTGCATGGGCAACCAGCCCTACCGCAACTACTACCTCGTCGGATCGAAGGCCGCCCTCGACCAGCCGGGGGAGTGGTACTACGACAAGACGGCGCACCGGCTCTACCTGGTCCCCCCGAAGGGCGGCATCTCCGGACACACGGTGACCGCCAAGCACCGGCTGTGGGGCGTCGACCTGAGCGACAGCTCGTACGTCACCGTGCGCGGCCTGGACCTGTGGGGAACCTCCCTGCGCACGGGCAAGTCCAGTACGGGAGTCGTGATCGACCGACTGCACGCCACATACATCTCCGAGTACTCCACCTTGCCCATGCCGCCGGACAGCGACCTCGCGATCGAGCCGGCCGAGGGCCACATCGTCGCCTCCCGCATCCTCGACTCCGGCATCCAGATCCGCGGTACCGGCAACACTCTGAAGAACAGCGAGATCGCGCAGTCGGCCGGTGACGGAGTCCTGGTCCGCGGCACCGGCAACACCATCACCAACAACTACATTCACGACGTGGGCTGGATGGGCAGCTACACCCCCGGCATCGAGATCAACGGCAACGGCCACACGGTCACCCACAACACGATCCGCCGCACCGGACGGGCGGCCATCGACACCGCCTACCAGATCAACGGCACCGAGTACCACGACAACCGCATCGCCTACAACGACATCTCCGAGGCGATGCGCACCTCCCGTGACGGTTCACCCTTCTACGTGTGCTGCTACCTGAACGGCACCGGAAGCTCCATCGACCACAACACCGCACATGACTCCGGCGGCCAGAACGGCTACTACGTCGACAACTACTCCGGCCACTTCCGCCTCCACCACAACGTGGCCTGGAACACGGGGGCCCGGGGCGTGTACTTCAACGGTCACACCGGCCCCAGCATCGCCAACGAGGACCACAACTCCAGCTACGGCGTGGGCATCGGTACCGCCTCGTCCGCCCTCGGCGGCGCGACGGACGCGTCCGGCTCGTACTTCAGCAACATCATCGGTCCCAAGCCGGTCACCGCGACGCAGACCGGCAACCCGCTGCCGATCGTCCGCTCCAACCTGATCAGCCCCACCCCCGGCTACACGGACGCCGTCAACGGCGAGCTGTGGCTGACGCCCGGATCACCCGCCATCGACGCGGGCGAGGTGGTCGACGGCATCACCACCGACACCCTGGGCACGGCTCCGGACCAGGGCGCCTACGAGTACGGCGCCCCCATCTGGTCCACCGGTTGCGACCTGCCCGGCTGCCGGCAGCGGGTACGGCACGGCAACTGGAGCGCCACCGCGAGTGACGGCACCGACGCCTCCGCCACCGTCGACGGCGACATCAACACCCGCTGGACGGGTGCCGCCCCGCAGGCCGCCGGCCAGTCCCTGACCGTCGACCTCGGCGAGAGCAAGACCTTCAACCGGCTCTCCCTCGACGCGGGCCGCGACACCGGCGGCCGTCAGCCGTACGGCTTCACGGTCTCCGCCAGCAGCGACGGCACGCACTGGGGCAAGCCGCTCGCCCGGGTCGCCGGCCGCTCCTTCACCCAGGACGCGCTGTTCCCCGCGCAGACCACCGCCCGCTCCATACGGATCACCCTCACCGCGAGCGGCCCCACGCCCTGGGTCGTCAACGACATCCGGCTGTACGGCGACGGCCCCGACGCCGCCTCGACGCTCCAGGCCGAAAAGGCGACGACTGTACGCGGCGCGGGGCGCGGCACGGCGGCCACCGGGGCCCTCGACTCCGGCGACTGGGTGGCCTTCCGCAAGGCGAACATCAGCGGAAAGCACCTCACTGTACGACTCGACTCCGCCTGCGCCCGGGCCTGCTCGTTCCAGCTGCGCCTGGACGCGCCGGACGGTCCAGTGGCCGCGGTCGTGCCCGTCACGGGTACTGAGGGCTGGCAGGAACTGTCCGTGCCCCTGAAGCGCGAGGTCACCGGCGCGCACGACCTCTACCTCGTGGCGAAGGGCACGGGCCGGGTCGCCGCGCTCGACTGGCTGACGGTCAGGCCCTGACACACGAGCGCCGGACCGGGCCGGGCGACGGGACACGGAACCCCGCCGCCCGGCGGCTCTTCAGCCGTTCTGCTCGGCGTCCAGAAGTGCGAGGGCGTTGCGGATGCCCTGTTCGAGGAGTCGGTCGGCGAGTTGCCGGTCGGTCAGGGCGCGGGAGAGCTGCAGTGTCCCGGCCATCATGCCGAGGAGGCTGAGTGATTTCAGACGGGCCGAGGACGGGTCGTGGGGTGCCAGGCGGGCAGCGAAGCCGTCGATGAGGGTCAGCACGCCGTCGGTGGACGCCTGCCGGGTGGGGCTGATCAGGTTGGAGCGGACGATCGGCAGCGGGTTGTCGGTCGATGGCAAGTGGTCACCTGCTGTGATCCGAGAAAGATCCGGGAGGCGGGGCGCAGTACGACCAGGCCGGTGTCGGCGTGGCGGACGACCATCAGCCGACAGGACCGCCTGCCGGCCTCGCAGCCGTGCGCCCCGGCCCATCCGCCTCACCGGGCCCACCTGGGCGGCGGCGTGTCAGACGGTGCTGGGCGGTGGGGTAAACCGGCGGGTGCGGGGGGCCGTGGCGGTGATGCCGTAGTCCTTCTTGAGCGTTTCGGGGATCGCGTAGTGCATGACGCGTCCACGGGTGAGGGAGGACAGTTCGAAGACCGTGGTGAGGTGGCCGAGGCGGTCCAGGGCCCAGGCGCCGAGCGGCGAGCGGTCCTCGATGGTCTCCAGGACGCCGAGGAGGTGCGGTACGGCCTTGACGGCGGTGTCCCACGAGGTGTGCGGCACACGGAGCCAGTCGGCGCAGGTGTCGCCGATGAGGTGGCGGATGAGGGCGGAGACGACAGGGTCGAAGAAGGTGCCCGGTACCACCTCCTCGTAGAGGTCGATCAACCCGCGGGTCAGCTGGGCGCCCTCCTCGGAGGGCCCCATGTGTCGCACCATGTACAGGTCGAGGAACTGGCGGGCTTCGTCGAGGGTCAGGGGTACGGCGTCCTGGTCGACGCCCAGCATGGCGCCGACGACGCGCCACGCGTAGTAGTACGCCTCCGCGCCCTCGGTCGACATGTGGATCCCGAGGCGGTGCAGGCTGTCCAGGACGAGCAGGGAGAAGAACATCTGCCCGCCGATCATGTCCTCCTGGCAGATCGGCGTTCCGTGGACCGCGGTGTCCCAGTGGTTCTCGCGGGCGAGGTGGTGGCGGATGGAGGCGTGCAGGAGGCGTACCTTCTGGGCGGCGGGGATGAAGCGGCTGCCGGCCTCGAAGGCGTCGGGCTGCATCAGATGGACGGTGAACTGCCCGGTCTCCGCCATCCGTTTGGACGGGTACTTCAGGCCGTGACTGGCCGACAGCAGCTTCGCCACGTGCGGGACGACGTAGCAGGCGGGCATGGCGGCGAAGGACAGCGAGGTGGCGATGTGCACGTTGTTGTCGATGAAGAAGAGCCGTGCTTGCTCCATCTGCGCCCAGTCCACCCAGGACGGCGGGGTGCGGGTGACTTCGAGATACTCGCGTGCGACATCGGGCAGACCGTCCGGCAGGGGAGCGCCGGCGGTGGAGACGTAACGCATCAGGGTGTTGAACGTACCCACCTCCCCGCGTGCGAAGAGCTCGGCGACGGTGGCGTCGGCGAGTTCGTCCCCGGCCCGCCGCAGGGCGTCCAGTGATGCCTCGGTGTAGGCCATGGCAGGTTCCTCGTCTTCCTCTGGAGGGTCCACGACAGCCGGGAGGGTCGGCTGCCCGGGGCGCCACGAGCCCGTGCCGCCCTGATGGCAGGGTCAGGAAAGGCGTACCGCCGCGGAATGGGCCAGCGCGGACAGTCCGTGGGCGGCGGGCGCCGGTAGATCCAGTTCGTGGAGGGCGCCGAGAGCCTCCTCGACCCGTGCCCCGATCATGTGCTCGATGCGGTCGGGCGCCTTGAGCCGGCGCATCACCGCGCGCACCGCGTCCAGCCCCTCCCCGTCCGGGTCGTTGCGGCCCAGCAGCGAGTGCAGCACCGCGCGTTCCGCGCCGTCGGCGAGCCGCCATGTCTCTGCCAGCAGCGCCGTGGGCCGCCGGCCGCGCACATCGTCGGCATTGGCCTTGCCGGTGAGCTCGGGGTCGCCGAACAGCCCGAGCAGGTCGTCCCGGAGCTGGAACGCCTCGCCCAGCGGCAGCCCGTACGCGGAGTAGCCCTCGCGCAGCCGCACGCCCGCGCCGGCCAGCGCACCCCCGATCAGCAGGGGCTGTTCGACGGTGTACTTGGCGGTCTTGTACCGAATCACCTTCAGCGCCGCCTCGGTGTCAGGACCGGCACCGGTGCGCAGGATCTCCAGACACTCACCGGCGATCAGCTCACGGGCCATCACCGCCCACAACGGGCGGGCCCGGACGAGATACGCGGCGGGCACACCGCTGGTGGCGAACAGCTGACCGGCCAGCGCCATCAGCAGGTCTCCCACCAGCATCGCGAGCGACCGGGCGGCGGCATCGGCGTCCGGACGAGCCCCTACGGCCCCGCGCAGGGCGACATGGGTGGTGGGCCGCCCGTGCCGCAGCGGACTGTCGTCGATGAGGTCGTCATGCACGACAGCGGCGGCATGCACCAGCTCCATCGAGGCTGCCGCCCGCACGAGCGCGTCACTGTCCGGCTGCCCGACCGCCCGCCAACCCCAGTAGCAGAACGCCGCCCGCAGCCGTTTGCCGTCCGCGACCGCCGCCTCCAGCCCCTGGGCCACGGCGCCGAGCATCGGGTCGACGGCCGCGAACTCATCGGCCTCCCGGGCCACGAACCCCCGCAGCACCTCGTCCACGCGGGCCTTGAACGCGGTCGGCTCCCACCGCTCATACGCCACCGGCGGCCTTCCGGGTCAGGGCGCGCCGGGCGAGGATCTCCAAGTGGGCCGGGGGCACGGTCGCATACCGGTCCAGCACCAGACGGCCACGCGCCATGAGCTCGTGTTCCGCCTCCGCGGCCAGCTCGGTGGCGTCCGACCGGCGCAACAGCCCCCGTACCGTCCCCAGGGCCGAACCCACGGTGCTCACCGCCAGATCGGCCAGTCCGGCAGCCAGCAACAGTGCCTGCCTGTCGCTGTTCGAGCCTCCGCGCGGTCCCGTTTCTCGCGTCACACCATCCCCCTCATCCCCGTGCCGCCCCTGGGCGCACACCGCCCTTCCGAGCATCCCGGCATGCACGCTGCGACCGCGGAAGAACTCACGATCGAGTGATCCCCCCGCTCGGCAGTACGGATCCGGGGGAGGGCGACGCCGAGCTGCTGGCCGGACCGGACGGAACCGCAGTTCGCCCGGTTTCGCAGGGCGGCTGTGATGGCGGTTCACACACTCGGTACCAACTAGGTACCATCCTGTGTATGCCATCCCTGAACGTGCCGTTCACCGAGGAAGAGCTCGAAGGGGTCCGCGCGGCCGCGGCCGCCGAGGGCAAGAGCCTCAAGCAGTACCTGCACGACCTCGGTGTCCGCGAAATGCAGCGCAAGCAGTTCATCGCGGGCGCGAGCGCCTGGGCCGACCGGCTGCGTGAGGAGTTCGACGACGCCTTCCCGGACGAGGTTCCCCCCGCGGAGCGCCCCGGCGGGGCCGCGGCCGCCTGATGCACCTCCATATCGACGTCTCCTGGCTCCTCGACGTCCAGGAGACCGCCCTCGGCACCGAAGACATGTCGGTCGCCGACTACTCAGCCCTGGTCGCCGCCGTGGCCCGGCACAAGACCAAACTGCCCACCCTCCAGGCAGCCGACCCCGATGCCGCGTGGCGGGCGGCCGCGCTCATGCACACGATCGTGCGCCTGGAGCCGCTCCCGCACCGCAACAGCCTGTACGCCGCGTTCGTCGCGGCCCAGTACATGGACCAGTCGGGCGAGGGCATCGACCCGCCGTACGGCGCACTGTCCGACCTCGTGCGCAAGATGCGCGATGCCCGGCTGCGCGTTCCCGAGGTCGCCGAGCAGCTGCGCTCCTGGAAGATCTGACCAGCGGACCCCGGCCCCCCGAAGAGCTACGCATCGGCATTGCCACCATGGTCATCGCGCAAGGACCGGATCATGCTCTGCAGGATCCGCAACGCCCCCGACAAGGCGGTGCCATCAACTTCCAGCTGCTGGGCGGCATCTGGATCCTGCAGCTTGCTCATGCCGCCCGGCGAAGAAGCCTGCAAGGGAAGACGCGAGCTCCTCTGGAGCCTCTTCGGCCACGTGGTGCCCGGCATCAATGCCATGGCCGCGGACGTCCGGTGCCCACTGCCGCCAGATCTTCACCGGGTCGCCGTACAGGTCCTCGAGGTCGTCTCGGAGTGACCAGAGGATCAGTGCCGGGCACTGGAGCCGTGTCCCTGCGGCGCGGTCGTCCTCCTCGTGCCGCCGGTCGATGGTGAGGCCCGCCCGGTAGTCCTCCAGCATCGCCCGCACCACGTCGGGGTTTCTCGTGGCCGAACGCCACTCGTCGTAATTCTCCTGCCCCATGCTCTGGGGATCTCCGTGGTACCAGCTGTCCGGATCGGCGTTGATGACCCGCTCGGGGATGTCCGGCTGGGCGAAGAAGAACCAGTGCCACCACTGCGTGGCGAACTCGGTCGTGATGCGGGACAGGTGCTCGGTGAGGGGCAGACAGTCGATCAGCGCCGCCCGCGAGACCACGTCGGGATGATCGAGCGCGAGACGCAGCGCGACACTGCCTCCCCGGTCGTGGCCGGCGAGTGCGAACCGGGCATGGCCGAGGGAACGCATCACCTCGACGACGTCACCGGCGACGGCCCGCTTGGAGTATTTCGCGTGGTCTGCGGTAGGCGCCGGTCCAGTGGATCGGCCGTACCCCCGGAGATCGGGGCAGAAGACGGCGAAACCGCGCCGGACCAGGAGCGGAGCGACGCGATGCCAGGTCGCAGATGTCCGGGGGTGGCCGTGCAGCAGCACCACCGGCGGCCCTTCTCCGCCGTAGCGAACGAAAATCGATGCTTCATCCACCTGAACCCGCTTGGTCTCAAAGCCCTCGAACAAGGCCCGAACCTCCCACCCTCGTTGGTGCACCGCCCGCGGCATCTATTTCCTGCCCCCGCGAGTGCCGCGGACACAACTGCCTTGATACGCCCACCGTGTCGATCATCCGCAGGGGCGCTCGCTCGCGTGACTGGTCTCAGATGGTGGCGTTGTCGATCACGAACCGGTACCGCACGTCGTTGGCTTCCATCCGGTGAACGCCTCGTTGATCGCCGGGGATGCCGCCCATCGCCGAACCGGCGGGGATCTTGTTGCCGTGGATGAGCGAGCAGAGGTTCAGCGCGATCGGCTCCTCGGGGACACCGACGTTCGCCGGCACACCGGGCATCTTGAGCAGGCTGAGGCAGGACGGCGGAGACGGTGAGGTCGAAGCTGCCCGCCAGTTCATGGAAGGTGGGCGGGTCGCTGGTGGCGTAGTAGTGGTCGGGCCCAGGGGCAGGCCGTTTTCCTTCTTGTGCAGCGAGGGCGACAGGACGATGACCTCCGCGCCCATAGCGGGCGCGAGTACATGGTGATGCCGGCGCACAGCAGCGGCGCGGACATGTCGAGGGACAGGTCGTCGGGGATGCGCACGACGTAGTTCTCGTCGACGACGACCTTCTGCGAGTAACCGCTGTAGGTGACTTCGCCGTCACGGCCGATCGCGTCGTACGTGGGGGTCATGCCGCCGTTGGTGCACATCTGCTCCAGGCGCGCCTTGCAGTTGTCGCACTCGCGGCAGGAGGCGACCATGCAGCCGACGCCCACGCGGTCACCGCCTTGTCCTTGGTGACGCCGGGGCCGACCTCAAAGACGCCTTCCCCCGAGTTGACCGGTGCTTCCTCGTTCGACGCTCCGGCCGCCGACCCGAGTGACGCGGGGGATCGGCTACGACGCGCCCCCGCTTCCTCCGGCACCGCCTTCAGAGTCTTCCTCTTCCCACGTCGCGTCCGCCGACGCCACATGGGAGATCCCCGGCCACCTCGCACGGACACCGAACGGCTGCCCGGTCGGCAAGCACGGTACCGATGGGTACTCGGCGGATCCCCGCGGATGGGTGTGCGGCGACAGACGTGCTGTGGGGGCGGCTGCAGGGCGCGGGGCGCCGATGCGTCTTGCCACCGGCGCAGCCGCCGGAATGCTCCAGCCCGACGCCGCCGACCCGACCGCCGAAATGCCGTTTCCGCTTACAAAACGTACCGAAGGCTCACAGAAAGGAACTCTCGATGACGAAGAACCGGGAAAACCCGCACTCCGATCAGCAGGCTGAACAAGCCGCCCGGGAAGCCCGTCAGGCAGAAGAGGAACGGGCGGAGTCCCAGCCGTTCAGCTATCCGTACCCGGAACGCCGCGCGAACGTCCGGGCCACCCGCCACATCACGCGGGAAGAAGCCGACGCGGACGTCACTCCGGGAGTCCCGGGCGGTTACGGCAGCACCGGGGGCGGTCAGCCAGGGGGAAGCGCCGGTATCCGCCCCGACCGCGAAGGCACACTGGACCCGTCCGAGTACGCGGACACGATCGGGGCCGGAGATGTCGCCGGCGAGCCCGACAAGGACTGAGTGCTCGGACCGGGCCGGCCGAGTCGCGGGCCTGCCCTGCAACAGCAGGGCAGGTCGTGAACGACGACGAGCGGACCGTGAGCGCCCTCAGGAGCCGTCTGGTTCCAGTGACCGGACGGCGTTCTCGATCTCCGAATCGATCAGCCGCTGGGCCTCCAGGGGACTGTTGTCGAAAACGCCGGTGAGTTCGAGGCTCACGATCCCGTGCACCCGCGACCAGATCAGGAGGGCGGCACGGGCGGCGCGCGGTGACGTGTCCGGCCGCTGCTGGGAACGGGCCCACTGCCGCAACTGCCCGTCGAGCGTGCGGTCGCCGCTGCCGCTGTCGGCCGGCGGGCTTCCCTGCACGGCCGTCAGCAGGTCGATGAGCAGCGCCATCGCCTGGTCCAACGGCGTCTGTTCCGTGACCTCGCCAGGCAGGTCCCCGGCCGGCTCACCGAAAAGCATCCCGTAGCGACGCCGGTAGCGCAGGGCCCAGTCACGGTACGCGCCGACCAGCTGCCGCAGTCGCGCGCGAGGCGCCCGCCTGCTCCCTTCCACCGCCTGGCCGATCGCTGCCACGAGCTGCTCGTAGGAGAGCGTCACCAGGTGTGCCACCAGCGCGTCACGCGACGGAAAGTAGCGGTAGACGGCCGGTGCGGACATCGCCATGCCCCGGGCCAGCGCCGCGATCGACAGAGCATGGATGCCGTCCGCGTCGATGATCGCGAACGACGTGTCCTCGATCTCCTTGAGAGTCTGAGCCCGAAGCCGCTCGCGCCTGCTCATGGTCTGCGGTGGGTTAGTCATAGTCGCATCGTAAGGGACCTTCGAACTCAGGACAGGTCATTGCTTCTGTTACGACCCGTAGCTCATTGCTTGACAAGCCCTGACGGCCAGACACATAGTTACGGTCATTAACAGAGCGACGAACATTCGCAGAGTTTGAGGAGTTGGCCATGGCCGAGTTGAACGCCGCCACCGGGGCCACCACGACCGTCACCGAGGTGGTACTGCCGGGCAAGGTCGCACCGACCGGCCTGCGGCTGGTGCGGCGGGCGCTGCCGGTACCCGCCGCCGGCCAGGCACTGGTGCGGGTCGAGTCGACCGCGGTGTCCTTCGCGGAGAGCGCGATGCGCCGGGGCCGCTACTACGGCCAGCCCGCGTTCCCGTTCGTACCCGGATACGACCTTGTCGGCGTCGTCGAGGCCGTCGGCCCCGGAGTGGACCGCGCCCTGGTCGGCCGCCGGGTCGCCGCGCTGACCAAGACCGGCGGCTGGGCCACGGCCGTACTGCTGGCCGCCGCCGACCTGGTCGAGGTGCCCGACGGAATCGACCCGGACGAGGCGGAGACGCTGATCGTCAACGGTCTGACCGCCTACCAGATGCTCCACGCCAAGGCGAAAGTGCAGGCCGGGCAGACCGTCCTCGTGACGGGCGCCGCCGGGGGAGTGGGCTCGATCCTGGTCCAGCTCGCCCGGAACGCCGGCGCCCACGTGATCGGCACGGCGAGCCCGCGTCATCACGAGGCGCTGCGCGCCCTCGGTGTGGAGCCGGTCGACTACCGCGCTCCCGACCTGGCCGCCCGCGTCCGCGCACTGGCCCCCGACGGTGTGGACGCCGCGTTCGACCACCTCGGCGGCGCGAGCGTCACCCTCTCCTACCGACTGCTCAACCGCACCGGCACGCTGGTCTCCTACAGCATCGCGGCCGCGCTCGACGGTACCCGCCCGATACTGCTCGACTTCCTGCCCCTGCTGGCCAAACTGGCGTTCTGGAATCACCTGCCCACGCGCAGGCACGCGAGCTTCTACGACGTCTGGGCGGGCGCCGGCAAGCCGGACTCGGCCAAGCGCGAGGCGTTCCGGGGCCGGACCCGTACGGACCTCACCCACGTCCTCAACCTGCTGCGCGACGGCGTGCTCACCGCACAGATCGCCGCACGCTTCCCGTTGGCCGAGGCGGCCGCGGCGCTGGAACTGGCCGAATCGTCCACCCGCACGACCCCCGGCAAGGTCGTCCTCAGGCCCTGACGGCGGAGCCGGGACAGCGACTCGAACCAGTGCCTGAAGAGATTGCTTAAATGAGTTATCTTATTGAGCTGTAATCTGTGGTGGTGATGCGCGCCGTACCCGTGAGGAGACGAGCATGGGCCGACTTGGAGCCTGGACGCCGACGACGCTCGAAGAGCGACTCGACCGCATGGAATCGCTGGCCGAGATCCGCCAACTCCCCTACCGGTACGCGCTGGCGCTCGACTCGCGGGACATGGACGCCGTCGCGGACCTGTTCGTGCCCGACGTGCGGGTGGGGCGCGACGAATCCGGCCGCGCGGCACTGCACCGCTGGTACACCGAGGCCATGCGAGCCTCGAGAACCACGATCCACCAGGTGACCAACCACATCGTGGACTTCGACGACGCCGACCGCGCCAGAGGCGTCGTCTACTGCCGGGACCAGCTCGAACGGCCCTCCACCGGCCACTGGGAGGTGGGGGAGTTGCAGTACTGGGACGACTACCTGCGCGTGGACGGCGAGTGGTGCTTCCGGCGGCGGAAGTTCCACCGCTGGTACCTGACCGACGCACTGTCCAGACCCGCACACGGCACCGGCGTGAACGACGGCAGCGACCCGCTGGGTGCCTGCCCGCTGCCCGAGTCCTTCCCGACCTGGGCGCCGTACTGGGACTCCGCCGACAGCCACGCTCCCCAAGCCTGACCGCCCATGCTCCCGCGCGCGGCTGACACCGCTAGCGTTTGAGTCATGACCTTCACCCGGCTCTCCGTACGCAGCGGCCCACTGGATGTCGGTATCGAGACGGCGGGGCCCGAGGACGGTTGGCCCGTCCTCCTCCTGCACGGGTTCCCCTACGACCCACACTCCTTCGAGCCGGTCGCGACCGAGTTCGCGGGCTCGGGAGTTCGCGTACTCGCCCCCTACCTGCGGGGATTCGGAGCAACCCGCTTCGTCTCCGAGTCGACGCCGCGCTCGGGCCACCTGGTGGAGACACTCGAACTCGAGGCGCCGATTCTCGTCGGGTACGACTGGGGTGGCCGCGCGGCGTGCGTCGCGACGGCCCTCCGCCCCGATCTCTTGGGGGGAGTAGTCGCTCTCGGCGGCTACTCCATCCAGGACATCGCCGCATCCTCCCAGCCGACGCCGCCGCTTGATGATGGCCGTGACTGGTACCAGTACTACTTTCATGCCGAGCGCGGACGCGCTTCGGCCTGTTCCGCGTCGCCGTCATCGCCCAGCAGGTCTGCCGGCGGTATGTGAGCCGGCAGACCACGAACAAACAGTTCCGTTTCTTCGGCGTCGCGGTCGTCCTGCTGGAGCTGCGCTGCCGGCGCAGCACCGCCTCGGCCGTACGGATGCCGACCGAATGTGCCGACGCCCAGGTGAGGAACAAGCCATGAACCTGAACCGCCGTCTGATCTCGCCCCGTCGCTGGACGCCACCCCCGGCCCCGGCAGATGCCGGCCGCACACGCGTCACGGCACGCTTCGCCGTCGCCCGCCGGGTCGCGACCGGTGATCACGGCCCGGAGGATGTGATCTTCGACGGGCAGGGTCGTCTGCTCGCCGGTCTCGGGGACGGCAGCGTCGTACGCCTCGACCTCGCCACCGGCGCCCGGACGGTCGTGGGCCGCACCGGAGGCCGCCCGCTGGGGCTCGAACCGTCCGCCGACGGCAGTGTCCTGGTCTGCGACCACGACCGCGGACTGCTGCGCCTGTCCGCCGACGGATCGGTGCAGGTCCTCGTCGACACGGTCGCCGGTCGACCGCTCACCTTCGCCAGCAACGTCGTCGAAGGCCCGGACGGGACCGTCTGGTTCACGGTCTCCACCCGCCGCTGGGACCTGGAGCACTATCTGGGCGACATCATCGAGCACTCCTGCAGCGGCCTGCTCGTCCGCCGCGACCCCGACGGCAACGTCACCGTCCTGCGCGATGACCTGAAGTTCGCCAACGGCCTCGTCCTCGCCCCGGACGCCTCGCACCTGCTCGTGGCCGAGACCGCCGGGTACCGGGTGAGCCGCTACTGGCTCACCGGCCCGAAGGCCGGCACCGTCGAACCCTTCGCCGAGAACCTCCCGGGACTGCCCGACAACATGAGCCTGGGCAGCGACGGCCTCGTGTGGGTCTCCGTCGCCGCGCCCCGCAACACCCTGCTGGACAAGCTGCTGCCGCTGCCGGGGTTCCTGCGCCTCCTGCTCTGGAACCTGCCGGAGGCCGTACGCCCCAAGCCCACCCCGGTCGCCTGGGTGATGGCCTTCGACCTCGACGGCCGCCGCGTCCACGACCTCCGCACCGACGACGGTTCGTACGGCTTCGTGACCAGCGTCGCCGAACACCAGGGCACCGTCGTGGTCGGCAGCCTGCACGAGGACGACATCGCCGTGCTCGCCCTACCCGCGCTGTCCCGCTGACGGCTCAGCGCCCTGCCCGCGTCTCAGGGCGCAGGGCGCTCGAATTCCGGCCCCACCACCGCCGGGCATACCGGGTGAGCACCGCCTGCTCGGCGAAGCCGACGAGGCCGCTGACCTGGGCGAGCGGCCTGTCCGTCGTCGTGAGGTAGAGCCGCGCCCGGGCCCGCCGGACACCGTCGAGGAGGGAGGCGTACGACTGCCCTTCCGCAGCGAGCTGCCGCAGCAGCGTCCGCGGGTGTACGGCCGTCACCCGGGCCACATCGGCGAGTTCGATGGCTCCGGTCCCCAGGGACCGGTCGAGCACCGCGCGCACTCTCGCCGCCGCGCAGGGTGGTCAAGGCCCGCAAGGCGAGGCGCTGCCACGGCCCCTCCCCGTGCTTCGCCCGGCGCTACCCCCACCGATCATGTCAACGACCTGCTCACCGAAGCGCTGCTCGGCCGCGCGCAGTGTCTCCGACACCTCCGCGCGTGCTGGAGGACGTACATCAGGTCGAGCAGCGCGGCGTTGGCGCGTCGATCATCAGAGTGACGACAAACGGCGTCGTCATGCCTGTTGACACGAGGGCCGGGTACACGATGCGTGCACGACGGTTCGTGGGCCTAGGAGAGGAAGTCGGACAGTGGCGGTGAAGGCGATGGGGTGGGCGCACTCGTTCCCCATGTCCGAAGGAGTGCGTGTCGGCCGGGAGTGGACGCGCAGCCGTCTTGAGTCGCTGCCTTGGACCGCTGCCGAACCGGACACGGTGGACGCCATCGTGCTGGCGGTGTCCGAGCTGATCACCAATGCGCACGTCCACGCGCACAGCGACGCTCACCTGGTCCTCACCTGGGACGGTGAGTGTCTGCAGGTGAGCGTTCACGACGAGGACCCTTCGCTGCCGCGGCAGCGCGAACCGGAAGCGGGCGCGGTCTCCGGCCGCGGGGTGTCCATCGTGAGCAAGCTTGCCGATGCGTGGGGGACGAGGTGCCAACGGCACGGCAAGACGGTGACGGCATGCTTCCGCCCCGCCGACCCCGCTGCCGCCACCGGCCTTGAGGACAGCCGCAGTTGAGTTCTGCTCAGGTGAAGCCCGCTTGGAGGACAGGCCCAGGTGGGTTGGGGGCCAGGTGTGGTGTTCGGCCTGTTTCAGCCGGTAGTTGGACAGCTTGCCCGCCGGATGGAGCGGAGAATTTCGGTGTAGGAGACCCGGTCGGCGTCCAGGCCCCGGGTGGCCGCGGTTCTCACCACCAGCTCGCGCAGCGCGTGTGGACCAGCAGGTGGGCCCGGATGTGCCACAGGACGCCGTCGGGCGATCCAGCCGGTGAGCACGACCTGTGCTCGGCGTTGATGGGTCTTGAGCTCGGCGAAGACAGCCTCCGCCTCCCAGCGTTCCCGAGAGAAGGCAGCGCGCTGGATGCGCGAGAGGCAGGATCTTGGCGGCCACCTGCCACAACAGATCGGCCCCGCTGTCGGTGAAGACCCTCCACAGTGGCACGCCAAGGAACTCCCGGCCCGTAAGGCCCGACCGCTGAGCCGGTACGAGCGTGGCAGACGGCTGACCAGGGCGACTTCGCCGGTGCGGCAGCCGGCCAACTCCGCATCCGGCACGAGGTGGGTGCCCGGCTCGATCAGACAGGCCATCCGCACGTGGGGAAGGCCGGCCTCGTCGTGGCCGCGGCTGTTTCCCGGACGGTCGAAGGCGGCCTCACTGGCCGGGCTGTCGGCCACGTCCCAGCAGGTGGCGTCCGCCGCCGGCAGCCGCAGCCCCCGCCAGGAGCAGCCCGCGCCGCCTGAACGGAAGCTGCCTCGCGCCGGGCGAGCTGCTGCTGCATCCGCTCGAACGCCGGCCGACCCCGCTCCCGCAGCACCGCCCACCAGCTCGCCGTTCAGTGCCGTCGCGTCGGGCAGCCGGCTGCTCCCGGATTCGATCTCCGGGAACCAAGCCGCCAGGCTCGTGCCGGCCGTGAGCGCAGCACTACTCGGCCCGTGTCGACGGAGACCAGGGCCCGCCACCCGTCCCACTTCGGCTATGCGCTGTTGAGCTGTCCACGGACTGTCGTCGAGCGTCATGTGATCACCGGTTGGCGCCCGCCGTCCCCGGAGGGATCATCGCCTGAGGCGTCGGGCCTGCGAAAGGACGCTGGGCGTGGCGCGCAGCCAACTACCGATGATCAAGGAAGTTCATCAAGCTGTGCGTGCCGACGACGTGCCCGTTCCCGCCCGGGTTGCATCCGCGCCCCAGCTGGCCAGCAGTCGCAGAGCCTCCGCCGACGGGGAGTTCGGTTCGGCGTGGTAGGTCACCAGCATCTGCTCGTGGGCGTCGGCCTGGTGGAACGACTCGAGGCGGAGATCGAGTTCGCCGACGAGCGGGTGGTGCAGGCGCTGGATACCGTGACACCTCTCCTTGACGTCGTGGGTGGCCCACAGCCGCCTGAACTCCTCGCTCTTCACGGAGAGTTCGCCCACCAGCGCGGACAGCCGGGGGTCGTCCGGATGGGAGCCGGCGTCCATGCGCAGCTGAGAGACGACGTCGCTCGCTTTGTGCTCCCAGTCCACGAACAGGTCGCGGTACTCGGGACGCAGGAACACCAGCCGCGCCCAGTTCTGCTCCCTCGCCGGCAGCTCGGCCCAGTCGCCGAAGACCGCCGCGGCCATCCGGTTCCAGACGAGGATGTCCGAGCGCCGCCCCACGAGGATTGCCGGAACACCGTCCATGGTGTCCAGCAGCGTCCGCAGGGGGCCCCGCACCTGCTGGGCGCGGCCGGCCGGCTTCTTCTTCTGCTTCGGCTTCGCCAGGTGCGTGAGGTGGGCGTGCTCGGCGTCGCTCAACCTGAGCGCGCGGGCGATGGCGTCGAGGACCTCCGCCGACACGTGCCGCCCGTTGCCCTGTTCCAGCCGCGTGTAGTACGCCACCGACACCCCGGCCAGCTGCGCCAGCTCCTCGCGGCGCAGCCCCGGTACCCGCCGGTACCGCCCGTAGTCCGGCAGCCCCACGTCCTCCGGCCTCAGCCGGGCGCGTCGGGTGCGCAGGAACTCACTGAGCTCGGCACGCGGGTCCAGAGCGCCGACGGCGGGCTCGTGCACCGGTTCGGGGTATTCGTCCATGCCTCGAGTATCCACGGTCGCACGCACACCTTCCTGACCCAACCAGTGGTAGGCATTGCGGGCATACGCAGTGCCGTGACCTGGGTGGATGCCGGATCGTCCAGCACGCTGGCCACTGTGCCCGGCTGGAAGACGGCCGGGGCGTGGCCTGGATCAAGAACGGAGTACATCCCATGAGCGCAACACAGGGGATCGAGTCGAGGACGCACCAGAGCGAGACGGTTGCGGAGGTGGTGGGCCGCCTTCGTACGACGTTCAACACCGGTGTCACCCGCCCACTGGACTGGCGCGTCGACCAGCTGCAGCGGCTGCGGGCCCTGCTGGTGGAGAACGAGCAGGAGCTGCTCGACGCCCTCTGGGCGGATCTGAGGAAGAACGCCGCCGAGGCGAAAATGCAGGAGATCGACTTCACCGTCGCCGACATCGACGAGGCACTGGCGAACCTCGAGAGCTGGCTTGAGCCCCGCCCGGTGGAGGTTCCCGCCCACTTCGGCCCCACGACCACGGCCTACACCACGTACGATCCGCTCGGCGTCGTCCTGGTGATCGCCCCGTGGAACTTCCCGCTGCACCTTCTCATCGACCCCATCATCGGCGCCCTGGCCGCCGGCAACACCGTGGTGGCCAAGCCGAGCGAGATGTCCGTGCACACCTCGGCGGTGGCTTCCCGCCTGCTGCGCCAGTACTTCGACGCCGACGTGCTCACCGTGGTCGAGGGCGGCGCCGAGGAGACCACGGCTCTGCTGGCACAGCGTTTCGACCACATCTTCTACACCGGTAACGGCACGGTCGGCCGGATCGTCATGGCCGCGGCAGCCAAGAACCTCACCCCGGTCACCCTCGAACTCGGGGGCAAGTCGCCGGTCTTCGTGGCGCCTGATGCCGACGTCGACGAGACCGCGCAGCGGCTGGTCGGCGCCAAGTTCGGCAACGCGGGCCAGCAGTGCATCGCCCCCGACTACGTGCTGACTGATCCTGCCACCGCCGCCGCACTGGTTCCCGCCCTACGCGCGGCGATCGACGCCCAGTTCGGGACCACTCCGCAGACTTCGGCCGGCTTCGGCCGGATCATCAACGAGCGGCACTTCGACCGGCTCACCCGCCTGCTGGACTCCGGCCAGGTGGCGGTGGGAGGCCGGCACGACCGCGACGACCTGTACATCGCACCGACCGTGCTCACCGATCTCGACCCCGCGTCACCGGTCATGCAGGAGGAGATCTTCGGCCCGATCCTCGCCGTCGTCGAAGTCGAAGACCTCGATGCCGCCATCGCCTTCATCAACGAACGCGACAAGCCCCTCGCGCTGTACGCCTTCACCACGTCGGAGGCCACCAAGTCGCGCCTGGTGAAGGAGACTTCCTCCGGCGGCGTCGCCTGGGGCCAGCCGGTGATGCAGCTGCTCATGCCGGGACTGCCCTTCGGTGGCGTCGGCGAAAGCGGCATGGGCCGCTACCACGGCCGCTACTCCCTGGAGACGTTCAGCCACCTCAAGGCCGTCGCGGACGTGCCGCTCAGCTAGCCTCGCGCTTTCGTGGAGCAGGCTGTCCGAGGGGCGATCGGCCGACGGAAGTGCCTCAGGCCGGTGAGCGTGAGGAGCGCTGAGATCGCTGTTCCCGCCACCGCCGGAAGCCGAATACCGTCCAGCCCGAACGCTGGGAACGGGGGCGTCGCCGATTTTGCGACTTTCTGTTGGCGGGTACCCCCCCCCGGGTACCTGGTGTCGTCGTCGTTGTGTAAAGGCTCCCCAACCGATGCCACTACTGGTCCAGGGCCCTTCACGCCGGAAAGCCCTGAGCCATTCCCGCAGTGGACAACGGACAGACACAGGGGCGGCGAGCATCAATTCCGGCAGTGTCCGGCTGCGCTGCTATGGGACGGGCCCGGCCGCCCACCGTCCGCAAGGCATCTCACCCAACCCGGCAGTACCGTCGGCACGGCTGGTACCGCCGAGAGATCTGAACCGATACCGAGAATCAGGCGGCGACGAGCTCCCGCTCGCGGTCCGGGGTTTCGACCTTGGGCTTCTTGTTCGGCAGCGAGAGCCGGAAGACCTTGTGCCACGCGGAGAACACCTGCTTGGGCAGCGGGCCGGTGACGTAGTCGAGCTCGTACTTCTCGAACAGCGCGCGCACCTTCACCGCGACCTCGGCATACCGGTTGCTCGGCAGGTCCGGGAACAGGTGGTGCTCGATCTGGTGCGACAGGTTGCCGGTCATGAAGTGCATGGCCTTGCTGCCGCTGATGTTCGCCGAGCCCATCATCTGGCGCAGGTACCACTGGCCGCGCGTCTCGCCCTTGATCGACCGGCGCTCGAAGACCTGCACGCCCTCGGGGAAGTGCCCGCACATGATCACCGAGTGGGACCAGATGTTGCGGACCAGGTTCGCCGTGAACGTGGCGGCGAGCGTGGGGAGGAACGACGGGCCCGACAGCAGCGGGTGGATCACGTAGTCCTTGAGCACCTGCTTGCGGATCTTGCGGCCCACGGCCCTGGCCCGCGCGCGGAACTCCGGGTCCTTGCGGCGGCGCTTGTCCAGGTTCTTGCCGAGCTCCAGGTCGTACGCCGCGATGCCGTACTCGAAGAAGCAGGCGTTGAGGAAGTTCCACAGCGGCTGGCCGAGGTGGATCGGGTGCCACTTCTGGTCCTCGTCGACGCGCATGATGCCGTAGCCGAGGTCGTTGTCCTTGCCGATCACGTTGGTGTACGTGTGGTGGAGCTCGTTGTGCGAGTGCTTCCACTGCTCGGCCGGCGAGACGTGATCCCAGTCCCAGGTGGTGGAGTGGATCTTCGGATCCCGCATCCAGTCCCACTGGCCGTGCAGGATGTTGTGGCCGATCTCCATGTTGTCCATGATCTTCGCCACGGACAGCCCGGCGGTGCCGAGCAGCCACGCGGGCGGGAAGATCGAGAACAGCAGTACGCCCCTGCTGACCAGCTCGAGCTTGCGCTGGGCGGAGATGACCTTGCGGATGTAGGCGGCATCCTTCTCGCCGCGGCCGGCGATCACCTCGTCGCGGATCGCGTCCAGTTCCCGGCCCAGCTCCTCGATCTGCTCTGCGGTCAGGTGGGCGGTGGGGTCGATGGCGGTCAAGGTGCTCCTACCGGTCGATGTCGCAAGGGCCCGCCGCGGCGGACACACAGGTCTGGATGAGGACGCCCGGCTCGGCCTCGGTGATCTCGCCGGTGCGCAGGTCTCGGACGGCGCCCGCCTTGAGCGGCGTGACGCAGCCGAAGCAGATGCCCATGCGGCACCCGGACGGCATGAGCACGCCGGCCTCCTCGCCGACGTCCAGCAACGGCGTGGCGCCGTCCGCGTCGACGGTCTTGCCCGTGGTGCTGAACGTGACCTCGCCGCCGTCGCCGGCGACGACGATGCTGGGGCGGAAGCGTTCGATGTGCAGGCGCTCCGGGACGCCGTGCTCGCTCCAGTGCTTCTCGGCGGCGTCGAGCAGGCCCGTGGGCCCGCAGGCCCAGGTCTCGCGC
Source organism: Streptomyces sp. NPDC102270 (assembly GCF_044766405.1). Lineage (NCBI taxonomy): Bacteria > Bacillati > Actinomycetota > Actinomycetes > Kitasatosporales > Streptomycetaceae > Streptomyces > Streptomyces sp. NPDC102270. The sequence goes on from NZ_JBIWLX010000010.1 coordinate 192,482, forward strand.
TCGGCCCAGTCGGGCACGAGTTCGGCGAGACGGGCGATGTCGAGCTGGCCGTCTGTGTCGCTGTGCACCTCGGTGAGCCGCAGCTTCTTGTCCGCGACCAGGTCGTGCAGTTCGTTGCGGAAGATCACGTCCTGCGGCTGCGGCGCGCAGTGGACCATGACGACGTCGTCGAACTCGGTGTCACGCAGCATTCCCATCACGGGCGTGATGCCGCTGCCGGCCGTCAGGTAGAGCACCTTGGCGGGCCTGGCCTGCGGCAGCACGAAGTCACCGGTCGCCTGGTCGAGCTGGATCAGCGTGCCCGGTTTCGCTCTACGGACCAGGTGGTTGCTGACCTTGCCGTCCGGGATCGCCTTCACGGTGATCGTGACGCGGCCGTCCGGGCGGTTCGTCGGCGAGGTGATGGAGTAGGCACGCCACAGGCGCACCCCGTCGACGTCGACCCCGATCCGTACGTACTGACCGGCCGTGTGGCCGCGCCAGCCCCGCCCCGGCCTGATCACGACAGTCGCGGCGTCATCGGTCTCGGGGTGCACGGCCTCGATGCGCCCACGCAGGTCAGCGCCCGCGCGCAGCGGGCTGACCAGGTCGAGGTAGTCCGACGGCAATAGCGGCGTCGTGACCATCTCCAGCAGTTTCCAAGCCCTGCTGCGGAGGGCTGTACTCGTCATGACTCCAGCTTGCTGCGCCTCAGGGCGTAAAGTCCTGACCGTAGGACGTAAATCTGGCTGGTTGAATTGTTCGCAGGGAATAGAAACGTGAGCCATGCAATCCAGAGGGCCAGCGAACTGGCCCTGGATGAGACGACGGTCACCGCACTTCGGGCGGCGCTGAAGACCACCGCCGACGAAGTCGTCCAGGCGATCATCGACGAGGTCCCCCCCTACGCCAACGCCCTCTCGGGCAGCATGGGCGGCACCATCCGCCGAGCCGTCCGCACCGCCCTGGGCCACTACCTGGACCTCGCGAGCGGAAAGACCAAAGGCGTGGACGCCGGTGACGCGGCATACGAGCTGGGCCGCGGCGAGGTGCGGGACGGCCGTTCGATGGACGCCCTGCTCAGCGCCTACCGCGTCGGCGCCCGCGTGGCCTGGCGATGCCTGGCGGCGGGCGCCGTACCGGCAGGCCTGCCCGCCGCCGAGGTGGCCAAGTTCGCCGAGCTGACCTTCGCCTACATCGACGAGCTCTCCGCCGCGAGCGCCGCGGGACACGCCGACGAACTGGCCGCCCGCGGCAGGGACCAAGAACGCCACCTGGAACACCTGGCCCGCGATCTCCTCGCCGGCGCGAGCCCGGACGTGCTGCTGGCATCCGCTCAACGGGCCGGGTGGCAGCCTCCGGTTTCGCTGACCGCGGTCCTGCTGCCCGCCGCCCAGGCCCGCCCTGCCTACCGCGCGCTCGACCCGAGCACCCTCGTCCTCGACGATCTGCCGGACGCCACCGGTGTGCTGCTCGTCCCCGATGCCGACCGATCGCATCTCCTGCGGCAGCTGACCGACCGCACCGCCGTGGTCGGCCCGCCCCGGCCATGGACTCGCGCGTCCGCCTCGTACGCCCGAGTCGTACGCGCGCGCTTGCTCTCCTCCGACATTCGCGACACCGAGGACCACCTGCCCGAGCTGGTGCTCAGCGCCGACGGGGACGCGTTCGCAGACCTGCGTGCCCGAGCCCTCGCACCGTTGCGGACCCTGCCTGACGCGACCGCACGGCGGCTGGAGGAGACGTTGCGGGCGTGGCTGCTGCACCAGGGCAGGCGGGACGAGGTGGCGGCGGCGTTGTTCATCCATCCCCAGACAGTCCGGTACCGGATGGCGCAGGTGCGGGAGCTGTTTCCGGATCTCGCATCGCCGCACCGCGTTCTTGAACTGACGCTGGCGGTCGGTCTTCGGGTCAGCTGACGCGTACGCCGACGGTCCACGACCGCGTCCGCGAGCGGCCCAGGGCCTCGGAGCCGTGGGCCTGACACACGGGGCGAGGGATGGTGGGGATGCGGGGGATGATGGGGATGCAATGACGGAACGTGAGGCCAGGAGCTTCCATGGCGATGCGGGTTCACCGACCCCGTGAGGACGCGGAGTTCGATTTCATCCTCGGGATGAGCGCAGTTCCGGTCCTCGCATACTTCACCGGGACATGGCCCAAGGCGATCGAGCCCTGCCGGGTGATGGACCTCGTCGTGGGTGGCATCGCCGACGACTACACGGGCCGCCTGACGGTCGTCCGCACCGACATCACACGTTGTCCGGCCGCAACCGAGCGATACGGGATCACGGGAGCCCCGTCCTTCGTCCTGGTGAAGGAGGGAGAGGCGGTGGCGCACGGCACGGGGCCCATGACCGTCGCCGAGGTACGGAAGTGCCTGGACGGCCACCTCTGAGCGGCCGCCGCGGCACGTGGCCGCGACGCCCGTCGTGTCGCTACACGGTGCCGTTCGGGGATCAGTAGCGGTGGCCGGGCCAGTGGGGGTCCTCCCAGCGGTCGGGGCCGGTGACCTCGAGCAGGCGTATCCGGTGAAGCAGTTCTTCGGACACACCCATGGCACGTAGCCGAGTTGGAGCGTGGCGAACCAGCCAGACAGTCAGCTCGGCGCGCATCTCTTCCCCGTTCTCCCAAGCGTCCCAGGGCAGTTGGTCACCGAGCAGGTCGTACTCCCACTCGGCTGCCGCTTCGGCCAGGTGCTGGGTTGGCGCGTCCCGCCGGGCGGCGAAAGGGATGTGCCGTGCCTTCGGCTTCGGCGAACTATCGCACTCTGCTGCGCACTTCGGGTGCCGCGGCGTTCTTCCTTCCCTCCGTTGTCGGGCGGGTGGGCCTCGCCATGACGGGGATCGGCATCGTCTGGCTCGTGCACGCACGCACCGGGTCGTATGCCGCTGCGGGTCTCGTCACCGGCGGGTTCGCTGTCGCGAACGCCGTCGCCGGGCCGCAGATCGGGCGCCTTGTCGACCGGTTCGGGCAGGCGCAGGTGCTTCCCTGGACGCTGGGCGCACACGCGGGGGCCGTGGCGCTGCTGCTCACCGGCGCCGTTCCGGACCTCGTCGCGGGAGTCCTCGTCGGGGCAACGCTGCCCCAGCTCAGCGCCCTGTCCGCCGCTCGCTGGTCCGCCCTGCTCTCCGGCGAACGGGCTGCCGCACTGCCCACCGCCTTCGCCCTGGAGGCCCTTGCCAACGGCGTGTCCTACCTGACCGGCCCCGCCCTGGTGAGCGTCCTCGGTGCGGCCGGCCGGCCGGGCGCCGGAGTGCTGCTCGCCGCCACGCTCGTCGTCGGCGGCGGGCCGGCCCTCGCCGCCCAGCGCCGCACCACCCCGCCCCTCACCGGTCACGCCGAACGCCGGCACGCCGGACGCGCCCTGTTCCGCTCCGCATTCCTGCGGCAGGTCGCGCTCGGCCTCACGCTCGGGGTGTTCTTCGGCGCGATGCAGGTGTCCGTCACCGCATACGCCGTCGAACGCGGCACACCGGACGCGGCAGCACTGCTCTACTTCGCCTCCAACTGCACCAACCTGGTGGGAGGTTGGACCTACGGAGCACGGCGTCACGGCGGTTCACCCCGACGCCATCAGGCCGCAGCCGCAGCCGGCCTCACCCTCGCGTGCCTCCCACTGACCATCCTCGATGCCCCCCTCGCGATCGGCGCCACCCTCGCCCTGACCGGACTCGCAGTCCCCGTCCTGCTGATCGTCACTACCGTGCTCACCCAGTCGTCGGTCCCGCGCGCCGTACTCACCCAGGCCTTCACCTGGGGCAACTCCGCTGGCGCCGCAGGATCAGCGGGCGCCGCGGCGGTCGCGGGACGGGTTGTGGATGCGGGCGGCGCGCACGGCGGCTTCGCCGTGGCGGCGGGGGCCGCGGTGGCGATGACGGTCCTGGCGCTCGGCGGTCTGCGTGGCTCATCGGCAACCGAGGACGAACGACGTTGACACGGGCGGAGGGCGGCCGCCATCAGGACGCCAAGGAAGGGAGCCGGCCGTTCGTTCGCCGATTGCTGTTCTTTGCCAGAGCGCGGTGGAGCCACAATGTGACCGTGGACTCAGATCTCTATCCCGACCTGGCCGCAGCGGGCAGCCTGGCCGCCGCCTTGGACCAGGTGGCAGCCGACCTTGGTGTGGATCTCGTGACCGTGCCCGGAGACTGGGGACCATTCGTTTCGGCGGGGATCGCGGCCTTGGTTCCTGAGCGTCGGCCGCTGTCCGTTCACATCGGCGCCGAGAGGCGCTTGTTCGGTGTCTCCGGTTGGAGTGAGGGGATCGAACTCATCACCGGAGCAACCTCCGATCTCGCGGAGGTCGTCCGGGCAGGCGTGGCGTGGGGAGAGGGCAAGGGCCTGCTGGAACTCCACGCGCAACTGCCGTTTCTGTACTTCAGCGAGCTCGCCGAGGCTTACGAACGTGGGCCGGCCGCGGCGGTTGACGTGCGCTGGCGTCTGCTGCGGGAACAGGCTGCCGATGCGCCGGACTTCCCGCAGTTCGGCCTGCTCGTGGAAGTCGCCCGGAGCGAACCGCGCCTGCGGCAGCTCTCCCCGATGTCCAGCCACTGGACGCTCGGCTTCAGTGCCTCCACCGGGCACGGATCCCCGGTGGCGGTGGCCATTGTCCCGTCCTACGCCGGTCGCCCCTATCGCGTTCAGCGGTCTCTCCACGAGGGTGTCCTCGGCGAAGCCGGCACAGCCGACGAGGCTGTCGCCTTGGCGGTGGCTCACCTCTCCCCGGGTCTCGGGCCGGCCGTCGCTGGAACGGGCGAGCCAGTTGCGTGATGCCCACATCGGGACCTCTGCCGGCGGTGGTCCCAGATCCAGCCGCCCACGGGAGCCACCGCACAATGCCGGATCGTCGGAATGATCTGTGAACTGGCCGGAGCGGCGAGCGCCTGATCGGATTTTTTATGCGTGCGGTGATCGGCACACCGACGACGCACGACCTGCAGAATCGCCGACGTATGACTCAGCTCTTCAGTTGAACTTACTGGTTGTGGTCGTTGATCGAGCCGTCGCTGCCCGAGCCGTCACCGATGCAAGTCGAGGGACGGCCGCGAGTGCCCGACCGTCAGGCCTTGTGCGGGATCTTGTTCGTCCTGCACACCGGCATCCGGTGGGAGTACCACCCGCAGAGCTGGGATTCGGCTCGGGCATGACGTGCTGGAGGCGCCTCGCGGCCTGGAACGGGGCCGGCGTCACCAGCTGCTGCTGACCAAGCTGCGCTCGAAGAACCACCGGACTGGTCGCGGGCGCATCATCACCGACGGCCAGGTCTCGGCCCGAGGGGCCGAGACAGCGGCCGTAGGCGAGTCAGAGGAAGCGCCAGGCAACGGCATACGGCTGGGCGAACTGGGTGATCCGGAAGGCGCGGATGATGACTTCGACCTCCCCGGCGGGGACCTCCCCCCAGTGCACTTGTTCGACGTTGTTGACGCGGTCGAACCCGGCATCCGTGCCCATGTTGCCGTGGCGTTCCTGACCCCCTGCGCGGACGATCAGGTCGAGGTCGTTTTGCAGGACCGGGCCAGGGGGGTCCGTCCAGACGAGTGTGACCTTCAGGGTGTGGGGCGCGCCCTCGGGGATCGTGATGTTGAACGCCCGCTCTTCTCCCTGGTCGAGCTCCTTGGCGTCGGTGAAGCCCGCCTGGCCGGCGTCGGTCGGGAGGACGACGGCGCGCTGGAGGTTGACGACGCCGAAGCCCGAGCTGTTGTTGGGGGAGGGGCCCGCCTCGGAGGGGATGTATTGGCCCTTGAGCTCATCGGCACCGTTGATCAGCATGGCCTTGATGAGCGCGGCACTGGGTTTCGGCGTGCCGTTCTTCACCAGCGTCTCGCGCAGCACCGCCACACAGCCGGCGACCAGCGGGGTGGCCATACTGGTGCCGCTGTCGAACATGAACGCGGGATCCGTGGAGACGCCGAAGAGACCGTCGTCTGGCGCGATCCGTGAGCGCGTCGAAAGGATCGCCGTGCCGGGTGCGACCACGTCGGGCTTGAGCCGCCCCTCCTGGGTCGGGCCGCGGCTGCTGAAGGCCGCCATCCCAGCGGGGTTGTCCGCCATCCTGTCGCCGCGGATCGGTGGGGCGGGATAGGAGAGCGGCCTCAGGTTGTCATAGGTGTGGGGGATCTGCGGGCGGTCGCCCTCGCTGGCGCCGACGGTGATGATGTTCTTGGCCCCGGTCTCCCCGCTGACGGCCCTCAGGTTGATACGACCATCACCGTCCCTGTCGGTACCGTCGTTGCCCGCGGCGAAGCAGATGACGAAGTCCTTGTTGTCCCAGACGAACTGATCGACCTCGCGTGCGCTCTTGTTGTACGGAAGGCCCGGGGTGATCGGACCCCACGAGTTGGTGTGGATCCGTACTCCGTCCTCCAGGAAGGGCGGCTCGAACAGGTCACGCAGGTGCCGCGGGATGCCTGACAGCGAACCGTCGTCGGCCAGTGTGGACTGAAGGACCAGTCTCGCCTCGGGTGCCGTGCCGGTGATGGCTCCACCCATCGAAGCCGACGTCCCGTCGCCGAGGACGGAGCCCGCCACATGGGTGCCGTGTCCATCGGGGTCGTCCGTCCGCGCGGGGCTCGTGCGACCCAGGGCGACCAGGCGCTTGACACGACCGGTGAAGGCAGGGTGCACATTGGTGCTGGACCCCTTGTCGAAACCGGTGTCGGCGACACACACAATCTGGCCCTCACCCCGGAACTTCGTACCGTTGAGGGACACGTGGGCGTGCAGCAGATTTCCCGCGATGGTGTTGTACAGCACCCTCTCCGGGACTTCCTCGATCTCCCTCACCTCGTCGAGCTCGGCGAGCGCGGGCAGGTCCTGCTCACGGACCGTCACGCGTACCTTGTCACGGTCGGGTTCGACGTCGCCAGGGCTGACACCGGCTGCCGCCGCGAGCCGGTCCCGCAGCCTGTCCGAGCTCGCCTCGACGTCCTGGTGCAGCACGATGTCGATGGTCCGGGTCCGAGGACCCACCGCCTCGATGGGGTCGGCCAGTATGGCGATCCCCGGGCGCAGCCGCTTCGACCGAAGCGACTGGGCGATCTTGAAGCCCTTGAAGTACACATCCGCCCAGGCCACGAAGGGCAGAGCGCGCACAGCATTCAGATCTGTAGGTCGGAAGCCACACAGATAGGTGTCGTCCGGAACGTATTCGTGGATCACCACCCCGAGCGCCGTGAGCTCTTCCTTCTCTTCGGCTGTGGGTGGGTGTGTGGTCTGGACGAGTAGGTAGTTGGACGCGGAGGCGTCCTCGGACACCAGCGATGCGGTGGCCAGGTCATCGGCCTGGGCCTGCGGGTCCACCGTCACGCCGTTGATGGTGATACGGGACATGTCGAACTCCCGGAGGGGGGTGGGAAAGGGGTGCACGGGCAGCCATGGCGCACCGCCACTGCCCATGCCGACCACATCGTCGAAGCCCATCTGGACGGTGGCACGCCGAGCTGCGCGGGCCGCTTCGACTGCCGAATGAGTGAGCTTTCCTACTACGCCTGTATGGCGTCCCGATGGTCATGCCTCCTGCACCAGCAGCCGCGCGTTGATCGTGGGACTGCCTGCCTGTGCGAGCGGGAAGGCCGTACCGATTTCTTCGGAGCGCCCCGGCACGTCGATACGGACGGACAGCGTCCGGTCGACGAGCTGGTCGTGTGCCATCCGGAAGTCGATGTTGACGGTGCCGTGCTGCGCGCACGTCTCACAGCGCCGCGGATCGTCCGGTTGGAAGAAGAACCGTTTGGCGATCGGCTCGCCGTCGGCGAGCAGACTCACGACGAACGAACCCGGAATGTTCAGCCGGTCGATCCCCTTCACCCGCACCGAGACCGGGTTGGCGCTCCGGAACGCGAAGGTGCGGCCGACCTCGATGTTTCCGGTCAGGTTCTCCATCGCGCCCTCCGCAGGGCTGACGACGTCCAGGCGATCGTACGAGACGTCGGTTTGGATCGTCTGGTCGGCGGTCGCGCTGAACGGTGGCAGTGCGCCGTTCAGCGGATCCGTGGGCCAGTCCGGGTCCTGCCCCAGTGTGGTTCGGAACCCCGCGAGCGTGGTCGCGCCGACGCGGGTCTGCCAGCTCAGCCAGAGGCGGTCGAGGTTGGCGTGGAAGAACCAGAACACCGGATCGAAGGACGCGACGAACTGGTTGCCCATCGTCGGCCCGATCGCTCCGTGGCCACCGTCGTGGGCCTGGATCGAGAAGTCCTGGTAGCCACTCACGTCGGACGCCCCCCACAGTGATTGCGTCAACGAGGTGGCAATGTCGTCCAGAATCCCGAAGTCCTGCACGGTCTGGGCGATCTCGTCGGGCAGTGAGCGTTCGGTCGTGTACGGGAAGAATCCGGTCAGGGGCGGCTGCGCGGTGGCGCCGGGATCGGCAGGCAGAACGTACTCGTCGAAGGGCGGCTGCTGCAGCCTGTCCGGCAGCCCGGTCGCGATGTCCCAGTAGGGGAGGGTCACCTCCTCGCAACCTGGGACGGAGCGCAGCGCGTCCTCGAAGATGCGCAGGTACTGGCGGTGCCAGGGGTTGTAGCGGTTTTCGTGGTGCAAGCACCATTTCTCCGGAAGGCCGTGCTGCCCGGCTATGGCGAAGTAGCTGTCCGGAGCCCCCGGGTCGCGGGCCATCACGCCCGTGAACGCCGTCTTCAGCAGCTCGAACTCGGCATCGCTCAACGTCGTGACGTCCTTGCGGATCCGGGTCGGGGGCGTCACGATCGGTGGTGGCTCGTCCGGTGTCACCGTGCCGAGGGGGAACCCGTTGAGTACCCAGTTCCGGAAAGTCTGCGAGCGCTCGGCGCTCCATTTACCCTCCGCATCCGGGGGCATGTGAGAGTTCGGCGGAGAGGTCTGTGCGTAAATCGCGAGCGCGTTTCTCTTCACTCCGTCGTAGGAGCCGAGATCGATTCCCATTGCGGCCATATGTTCCACGTCTTCGGGGCGGAAGAAGAAGCGGATATCTGCCAGGTAAGTTGGTGCTGCAACGACTTGGTCAACGATTGGACTGTTCTCGGTCGTTGTCATGCGCATTCCTCCCGCGGGCTCCGCACAGGTGTTACTTTCGACCACCGCTGCAACTGCTAGCCGAGGTATCCAGTAATTCGTTCACCCACGTGAAGATCCTGGATCTGGATCGGGCAACTGGACGTGGTGGCGACAACCCGGTTCGCTGTCACGAACGCGCTCATTGCCAGCGGCACTCCTTCGGGCAGCCCGTGTATGCCGACATAGTGCGAAAGCCCGTTCAGGAAACCGGAGTTGAGGCGGCCCACTTTCGTCCTCAGTCGCAGGCGAGAGGTTGGGGCTCCGGGGGTTGATTCGTCCCACGACGCGCCGTCGGGAACTCCCCACAGGTAGTTGTCACGCGCCTTGTGATCAACGAAGCGCACCCCGTCCGGACTTTTGATTTCGAGGACGAGCATGATGTCCTCGAAATCTACGGTCCGATACGAATCCGGCGCCAGGATGTCGATGTGCAGCTCCGCCGTGGCCTGAGGCGGTTGGAGCACCGTTTCGGTATAGGGTCGGAGTCCCACCGGCCCGACGAACAGGATCTCGGACCGGCATTCGGGATTGTCCTTGAAGTAGGTGCCCATGGGAAGGTTCCTTCCATCCCGGTGCGCGGCGAAGGGCGGACCGGACAGGGGGGTGAAGTTGGGAAGGCTTGACGCAGAGGGCCCGGCGGTGGCGCCGACGCTCACCGGGCGGGCGGTCGCCCTTCTGGGCTGCAACTCCATGGAAACACTGGTAGAGCTGTGTTGCCACTTGGATAGCCGGCCGTCCACATTTGACGACTCGGCATCCGGCGGAATTCTCAACAGGCCCGTGTGTAGCCCTCTACCGTTACTGCGCGGCCACGACAAATACGTCACCGCAGCCAGCTGCTCGCACCGATCTACCCGTGCAACAAGCCGGGCCATGGCGTCGTCATGCACGACCGCCTGATCAGTGGGCGGGACGGCTGGCCCAACAGTATGCGACTGATCCTCCGAAAGGACCGCCGGGAATGCTCCGATCTCCGTTCCGGCCCATGAGCATGAGGAACAGGCATTTGCTAGCAGCCGGCCCGTGGGCGCGCGGGATCATCGCCTCGTCCGCATGAGCTTACAAGTTGAAGAACCGTGAGGCGGCGCCCGGGGAAGGAGCACCGAGGCCGCGGGGTCCCGCACCGGATCGCCGGCGAACATGGCGTCGAAGTCGATCACGCCCGAGAGCGTCTCTTCGGCCCGAGTTGGCAGACGGTCTACCGAAGAATCGCCCGGTGGAGCCGAGCCAGGGTCTGGGAAAGGCTCCACCGCGCGGTTCTCGACGAACTCGGAGCACGAGGTGGGCCGCAATGGGGGCCACTGGCCGGACTCAATCCGACCGATCGCGGCAAGCTCGGATCGAACGGTCAAGGAAGCGTCAGGCCACCAGCCCCGACGCCCCCAGCCCGTAGCAGGGGAAGTCGGGCCCTTTTGCAGAGATGTGCGGTGACAGCGGCGGCACAACCGGTCCAACCATCCCGGGATGCCCCGATGCCGTGCACCAGGCGACGGCAGCACGGCGGATGGTTGCTCGAGCCGGGCTGAGGCGGCCCGGCACCCATTCTCGTGAACTCGCCGCGCATGCCTGGGCGTGTCCGCAGATGCGTCCTCAGGCAACGCGGATGCCTGCATACGCTCCCCGGCATGGACATCGTGATCCCGCTCTTCAGGCTCTTCGAGCCGCTCGACGCCATTGGCCCGTACGAGCTCCTGGCGCACGTCCCCGACGCCCAGGTGCGCTTCGTCGCGCCCGAACCGGGGCGGATCGCCGATGTGTTGGGTGTCATGCGGGTGGACGTGCGCACCCGGTACACCGAGGTCGAGTCCTGCGACGTGCTGCTCGTCCCGGGCGGTGCGGGGGCGCGACTGATGCTGAACAACACGGAGTTCATCGACTGGGTGCGCCGGATTCACGAGACGACCCGCTTCACCACCTCGGTCTGTACCGGCGCGCTCATCCTCGGGGCGGCGGGACTGCTCCAAGGGCAGACCGCGACCACCCACTGGATGGCGATGGACGACCTGGAGACGTTCGGGGCCACCTACACCGCGGAACGCGTCGTCCGGCACGACAAGATCATCACCTCGGCCGGGGTCTCCGCCGGTATCGACCTGGCCCTGGAGCTGTGCGCGTTGCTGAGCGACGAACTCACCGCCCGGGCCATTCAGCTCTTCACCGAGTACGCCCCCCAGCCGCCGTACGACAGCGGTTCCCTGGCCACGGCGAGGCCCGAGGTCGTGGCCAGGGCCCGGGAGCTCGCCGGCGGCGGCTGAGCCCGCTCAGCCCTCGCGTGCGCGCGGTCCTGCGGCAGGCGGGTACCAAGGAAGAGTTCGAGTTCAAGGAGAATTGCAGCTCTTCGGACAATCGAACCATATTCGTTCATTCATGACAGCACCGGAGTCCTCCAGCACTGAGTCTTTGACCGCAAAGTGATCGTTCAGGTGGTGCGGTGGACTCGAGCTGGAGCAGGACAAGGGCTGCGGCGCGGCGATCTGCGTGACGCGGCTGGGGTCGAGGCTGAACCGCTCCGGGTTCGGTGGAGGCTCCGGACGGTCCCTAAGCGGTTCATCATCGTAGGGTTCTGTCGTTGTGAGGTGGCCCAGCAGGCCGGGCACGCCCTCCTGCTCGAACCGCCGCCGCCTTCCTGTAGCAGCCTGCGTCGGGCGATGCCCGGTGGTAACCCTTCACACCGAGGGCCCACGGAGCGGAGTGAGCATATGCGGCCGGGCGGGAGCTGTGGAAGCGTCACGAGCAACCGATCCCACTTCCCTGCTACTCATGAAGGGCCAACGGTGGTTGCTGCGGTTGCCGAGACGGGGGCTCGATTCGCGCTGCCCTGGGGGGAATTCGGCCTCGGCCAGTACCTGGGGCTGATCCTGATCGCGGTGGGGACGCTCGTCGGCGCGTGGCTCGGCCGCCGGTGGTCGCACCGCTCGACGATGCTGCTCGGCGCCGCGTCCGGGGTGCTGCTGGCGGTGGCCGGCGCCGACATCGTGCCGCATGCCCTGCACGAGGCAGAGGAGCAGGGCCTAGCGGGCTGGATCGTGCCGGTCGTCGTCGCTGCCTTCGCCCTCGCCTCGGCGGGGCACACCCTGCGCAGACGGGGTGAGTCAGGGCGGCTTCTGGGCGCCGGAACGGCCGCCGCCCTCGTGCTGCACCGGCTGGTCGAGGGCATGACGGTGGCTCTGCTGGCCACGGTTGCCGTGGTGGCGGCGCTGACCGTGCACTCCGTCAGCGAGGGACTCGCGTTGACGGCGGTCCTCGACGCGCGCGGCCGAAGGCCCCTGACACCGTGGCTGGTCGCCGTCTGCGTGAGCCCGCTCGTCGGCGGCTGGATCACCCTGGTGGCACCCGTACCGGAGTGGACGCACGTACTCCTACTCGCCGCCGTCGCGGGCGTGCTGCTGCGGAACGCGGGCACCGCCCTGGCTCTGGCCCGGCGCCGGCACCTCACCGGGGAACTGGCGGCAGCGCCCGTGCTGATCGCGCTCGGCTCGGCCGCCGCCGTCACCACGGCGGTCCTGCTGGTCCCGCGCTGACTGCGCCAGTGCCGCGCGCCGTTGAGTTGCGTGTCCCTGACCCGATGCGATGCTGGAAGGTGTTTCGTCTTCGCCCAGCGGCGGATGTCCGCTCCCTTGTGGGCGTACAGGTCGTCCAGGATGACGTAGATCGGTGCGCCGTCGGGCCGGGCCGCGCGGATCGACTTCAGCGACGAGAGGCCTGATCCGTCCAGCGGCCCGGGACAACCTTGCGTAGGTCAGTCAGTGGCGGCTGCTACGGCTTCCGCCGCCGCCCGCTGCAGTGCACGGCTGGTGACCCAGCGGTTTTTTCCGCCGGACAGGTGTGCCACGGCATGGCCAACCCATTCCGGGTCGCCCAGGAGATGCAGCTCGCCCTCGTCGAGGAGGTGCCGCAGCAGATACTCCAGCCGGAGGGTGTCCACGGCCCGGTACGGACGCGCGTGCTGGTCGAAGCGCAGTTGGCAGTCCTCGTACGGATGGCGCAGCGTCATGTGCAGCCAGCCGCCGCCGCGCCCGGCGACGGTGCCCTTCACCGTGTACCTGCCCCTGCTGTTCGGGTTCCAGGAGTGCTTGCCCCAGGTGATCCAGGTGCCAGTCATGATCCTGGACCACGGGATCAGTCGTCCCTCGGAGTCCGGCTCGCGTTGGTAGAGCCCGTCCGGGCGAAACTCCACCCACTGAGTGCCCGCCCGCGTGGCGTCCCCGACTCCCCAATGTCCGTCGTGCAGTTCCAGCGGACCGAGGGATGCACCGTCCTTCATCATGCAGTCATTGAATCACTCGCCTCCGAACTGTTGCGCTATTTGTGCCCGTACCGCCCGCCCGCACAGCGCCCCCGAAATCCGCGCTGTACAGCCCCACTTGGAGTCGATGCAGCCGTACTCCGGGACGTTCACCTCGGCGTCGAAGTGCCGTTTACCGGCCAAGGACGAGTACTGGGTGGCCTCCCTGAGTTCGCGCCCTGTGACGCGTCCAAGGTGACTGTGCCATGCACAGGCTCGGCGCCCGGCCGGGAGTAGTGCTCGGCCCGCTCACCTTCGCCGAGGCAGAGCGGCTGGCGTTCAACGACCGTGAATCAGCCCGCATGGTCCGCTTCGGTGAGTGTGCGAGCTGGTCCCGTGCAGTGGAGCAGGGCTGGCCTTCCAAGGCACGAGCAGGACCACCAGGCACTTGTCGACGCCGTCGGCAGAGGCCAACTGGCCTCCGAGACAGCCTGAAAGGCTTCCGCATCGGCCACGACAGGGGGCGATGCCATGCCAGGTCCGCGGCTGGGGGACGTGGAGACCCCAGGGCTGAGCCCCCCGCAGGTGCACGTTGGCCGCCGGCGCACGCCGTAGGGAACGGCGAGCGTGCCCGGATTGAGGTCGGGCGTCGGGGCCTGTGCCAAGCGGCAGCCGCGCACCCTCAGGGGCGCGTGCACGCGGAGGTGAGGGACACGGGCAGGCCCGGCATCAGTGTCTTGCGCTCCCGCGGGCCGATCGTCCTGCGCAGTCGGCAGATCCGGGTGAGCTGGGCGCCGAGGTCCAGGTTCCACAGACGTACGGTCCCGTCGTTGCTGCTGCTGGCCACGGTCCGCCCGTCCGGGGCGAACGTGACGCCCCACACCACGTTCGTGTGCCCGGTGAGCGTGCCCCAGAGGCGTCGTCCGGGCACGTCCCAGAGCCGCACGGTGCGGTCGCTGCCGCTACTGGCGAGGAGTCGGCCGTCCGGCGAGAAGGCGATGCCGCGCACCGATCCGGTGTGCCCGGTCAGGGAGGCCAAGGGACGGCGGTGGCGGACGTCCCACAGGCGGACCGTGCCATCGTTGCCGCTGCTCGTGAGCGTGCGCCCGTCGGGGCTGAAGGCCACGCCCCGCACGGCACCGGTGTGCCCGGTGAGGGTGGCGAGCAGGCGCTGGCCGGCGGTGTCCCACAGCCGTACGGTCAGGTCGTCGCCCGCGCTGGCCAGGGTGCGGCCGTCCGGGCTGAAGGCGACATCGTTGGCGTAGTCGGTGTGGCCGGCCAGCACGGCGAGCTGACGGTGGGTCGCGATGTCCCACAGCCGGACCGTACGGTCGGCGCCCGCGGAGGCGAGGGTGCGGCCGTCCGGCGAGAAGGCCACCGAGAACACGTCCCCGGTGTGGCCGGTGAGCGTCCCAAGGGCGCGGTGCGCGGGGATGTCCCACAGCCGGACCGTGCCGTCCGAGCCCGCCGACGCGAGCGTGCGGCCGGCCGGTGCGAACGCCACCGAGAACACGCTCTCCCGGTGGCCCCTGAAGGTCGCCACGAGCCGGTGCCGGGCCACGTCCCACAGACGTACGGTGTGGTCCGCGTCGGCGGTGGCCAGGAGTTTCCCGTCGGGGCTGTACGCGGCCTGCGAGACCTCGGTGAACGGCCGCGCCGTCAGCACCGGGCCGTGCAGGTCCCACAGCACCACGGACTGGTCGAACCCTCCGGTGGCCAGCGTCGTCCCGGTCGAGTTCACGGCGACGGACATCACGTAGTCGGTGTGGCCGGCGAGGATCGCGGCCGGTCGGCCGGTGCGCACGTCCCACAGCCTGGTCGTGCCGTCGCCGCCCGCGGTCACGACCATGGTGCCGTCGGGTGTGTAGGCGACCGCGTTGACGTCGTCGCTGTGACCGGTGAGTGTCGCCGTGGGCCGGTGCGCGGCCACATCCCACAGCCGTACGGTCCGGTCGACGCCCCCGGAGGCCACGCTCCGCCCGTCGGGGGCGAACGCCACTCCGAGTACTTCGTCGGTGTGTCCCTTGAGCACGGCCAGTTGGCGGGCCCGGTCGGTGCCCCACAGCCGTACGGTCCGGTCGGAGCCGCCCGAGGCCAAAATCCGCCCGTCCGGGGCGTAGGCGAGTGAGTTGACGCGGCCGGTGTGGCCGAGGAGCCGCACCTCGAAGGAGTGGCCGCCGCCGGTGTCCCACAACTGGACCGATCCGTCGTCGGCGCCGACGGCGAGGGTACGGCCGCGGGGGTCGAAGGCGAGCGCGTGGGCCCCGTTCGTCGCCGCGGGCAGCAGGGTCCGCAGCCGGTGGTCGGCGGTGTCCCAGATCCGTACCGGCCCGTCCGTGGACGTCGCCGCGAGCGTGCGCCCGTCGGGGCTGAAGGCGACGCAGCGGACCCGTCCGGGAACGGTGAGGGTGGCGATGGTCCGGTGGTCGCTGGTCCGGCGCAGTTGTACGGTGCCGTACGAGCCGGCCGTCGCCAGCAGCCGGCCGTCGGGTGCGAAGGCGACCGCGTTGACGGGCCCGTGGTGGCCGACGAGGCGGGCGGAGAACGCCTGGGCCTGGGTGCTCAGCAGGGCCCCGCGTGCCTGGGGGGTGGGATCGGCGCGGTAGGCCTCCTCGGCGAGCAGCATGGATGCCTCGGGCTGGCCGCCGGCCAGAGAGGTGGACTGCACCGCGAGGGCCTGGGAGCGGGCGACGCGTTCCTGGGCGAGGGCGGCGGAGCGCTGCTGGTAGGCGAGGCCGCCGGCGGTCACGGCGAGCACGAGCAGGACGGCGACGACGACGAACAGGGCCTGCCGGAACCATGCCTGACGCCTCGCCAGGAGCCTGCGGCTGTCCTCCTCGACCTGGCTGGCCCGCAGGAAGGCTTCTTCGCGGGGGCCGAGACGGCTGCGGCCGTCGAGTTCGTCGGCCCAGGAGCGGACCGTGTCGAGGCGGGTGCCGCGGTAGAGCGCGGACGGGTCGTGGTGCTCGCGCTCCCATTCGGCGGCGGCGTGGGCGAGTTGCTGGTGGAGGAGGAGTCCGGCCCGGTCCGCGTGGATCCAGTCGCGCAGCCGGGGCCAGGCGTGCAGCAGGGCCTCGTGGGTGATCTCGACGGTGTCCCGGTCCACGGTGATCAACCGGGCCCGCACGAACACGTCGAGCGCGGCCGAGGCGGCGTCCCCGTCACCGAGTTGTTCCACGAGGGCGCCGCGGCCGGTGCGGCGGCGAGTCACGGCGCTTCCGTCGTCGGACACGTGGACGAGGCGGGACAGGATCCGGCGGATCGCCTTCTGCTCGGCCGGGTACAGCTGGGCGAACAGCGTTTCGGCGGTACGGGCGACGGCGCCCTGGATGCCGCCGGTGCGCTCGTAGCCGGCCACTGTGAGGGTGGTGTCCTCGCGTTGCTGCCAGGTGGCGAGGAGGGCATGCGAGATGAGGGGCAGCGCGCCGGACGGGGTGTCGGCGGAGGCAGTGGCACGGCCGGCGCCTACCGGTTCGTGGCGCAGGCCGGCGTCGCGCAGAAGGAGGGGAACCAGGCCGGGTTCCAGGGTGACACCGGCGAGTTCGGCGGGGCGGGTGATGGATGCCCGCAGTTCCGCGACGGACATGGGGAGCAGAACGAACAGTCCTTCGGTGAACAGGGGTGCCAGGCCGGGGAGTTCGAGGCAGTGTCCGGAGAAGTCGGCGCGGACGCCGAGCACGACGACCGCCGGTTCCGGGCCGGTTGACAGCGCGTGCAGGACCCGGACGAAGGTGCGTCTCTCGTCCTCGTCCGAGCAGAGAGTGAACAGTTCCTCGAACTGGTCGACGAGCAGCACGGGCCGCACCGGGGGAGGGCGGCGGCCGTCGGGACCCGGCGGGCCGCCGTCCGAGCGGGCGCGGACGACCTCCAGCAGCGCTTCGGGGCGTTCGGCCAGCCGGGCCGCGGTGAGGTCCATATCGCTGCCGAGAACCTTGGCGGCCCGTTCGAGGAGTTCGTCGAGGGGGTGAGCGGCGGGCGTGAGGGTGATCACGGGCCAGCGGTCGGCGCCGGGCATCGGGAAGCCGCCGGGGCGCCGCAGCGCCGGGACGAGACCGGCGTTCAGCAAGGAGGACTTGCCGGCGCCGGACGGGGCGACCAGCAACAGCGGTCCGCTGCCCACGCGTTGGTAGACCCGCTCGACCAGAGCGGCCGTGGCCCGCTCCCGGCCGAAGAACCAGTCCGCGTCCCGTGGGGTGAACGCCGCCAGTCCGCGGTACGGGCAGGAGGGCGCACCGGCGTCGGCTGCCGGTCCCGCGCCGCGCTGGACCGGGGCGGCCTCCCGTACCAGCCGTAGCAACTCGCCCTCGGCGCGCAGGACGTGGTCACACTGGCGGGCGACGTCCGCGGTTGCCCGCTTGACGCCGGTCTCGATCTTGCTGAGGTAGCCCTTGCTGTAGTGGGTATGGCGTGCGAGGTCGGCCAGCGACAGTCCGCGTTCCCGGCGCAGCCGTCTCAGCTGCGCGGGAAAGGACGGTGTGGCCTGGGCGGGGCTTTCCGGCTGGTCGGTCCGGTCGGCGCCCGCACCTGTGTGCTCCTGGTCCCCCAAGGCGTCCCCCTGGCACTGCCCTGCCGGATCGTGAGACGGCGGATGCCCAGGCTACTGCGGGGGTCGGACGGGGAGCGAAGCTTTCACCCGGTGTGGCGAGAACGGGACCGTCGGGGCCGGTGTGGGCCGGTCCCGACGGTCGCTTGCCCGTGGCGAATGGCGCGCTACGGCCGGTTGAGCCTGATGGAGTTGATGGGGGTGAGGTTCGTGTAGGTCCACTCGTCCTGCGCGAGGTGTTCGACGCAGTTGCTGCCGCCGTAGTTGTTGCACAGGTCCGCGGTGGCGCCGCCGTACTGGTTGTTGAGGACCCAGTGATACCCGAACTGGTTGCTCAGGTTGTGGGCGCCGTAGCTGGCGTACTGGTTGGTCGGGTGCGGGTTTTCCTGCGGCCAGACGTTTTCGGGCCAGATGCACACGTTGCCGGAGAGGCATCCGTACACCGTGCTGTTGCCCGCCGGCGCGGCCTGGGCCGCCCCGCCCATCGCCACCACCGCGGTGGCCGCGGTCGCGAACGCCGCGGCGGCACTGAACATCTTGCGCATGTTTCCCCCTGGTGGGTCTCCTGCGTCGCCGCAGGCCGTCTTCGTGCTGACGGGATCAGCCTGTCCCGAGGGACTTCCGGGGTCGACGGGTTTCCTGTTGCCCGCTTGGGGGCCGGCCGGGAAACCCGGTGCGAGCTGGGGTTTCGCGGGCGGTGGTCAACCGGCGGGTCGGGCGGGGCAACCGGTCGGGGTCAGAGGGGGGAAGGGCGAGTGCTCGGCGAGCAGGAGCCTGCGCAGCGACCAGCGGATGCGAGACAAGCAGGGTTCGGCCGGTGCGGGATCTGCCGGTGTGTTCGCTGTCAGTCCGCCGAATGGTCCCGGACGCCTCACCTGTTCCAGACCGTGCGACGCCGTCGGCGGGGTGTGCCGCCTTCGCTGTTCAGGGACCGCCGATTGCCGGTCCGGCAACTTCGCGTGCCAATCGACGCGGGTACGAGCACCATCGACAACGCGCCCGAGCGGGCGGCGTGGCACAGCATCACGAGCAGCGGGAGGCATCCGGTGTCAGGACACCACGAGCACGGCCGAAGCGGCGAGCCCGACGGGCAGGCGGCCGCCGAGATGTTCGAGCCGGCGGCTTGGGACGAGCGGTACGCGGGACAGGAGCGGTTCTGGAGCGGCGAGCCCAATCCGCAGCTCGTCGTCACCGCCGGTGAGCTCACCCCTGGCACGGCGTTGGACGTTGGCTGCGGCGAGGGGGGTGACGTGGTCTGGCTGGCCGGACAGGGCTGGCGAGTGACCGGCGCCGACTTCTCGGCCGAGGGCCTGGCCCGTGCCGCCCGCCACACCGAGCAGGCCGGTGTGGCCGGTCGGGTCGACTGGTGGCGGGTGGACGCCAGGACCTTCGACGCCGGTGACCGCTCGTACGACCTCGTCACCACCCACTACCTGCACGCCCCGGACGGCGGCATGGTCGACGTGACCCGCCGCCTCGCCGCAGCCGTCGCCCCCGGCGGCTTGCTCCTGGTGGTCGGGCATGCGCCGTCGCCCGAGTTCACCCACCTGTCCGAGAGCCACCGCAAGGCGATGTTCCTGGCCGCGGAACTCCTTCCCGGTCTGCCGGACGACTTCGAGCCCGTTGTCGTGGAGCAGCGCACCCGCACGCTCAAACGGGACACCGGGCCGGTCGAGGCCGAGGACTCGGTCCTGCTGGCCCGCCGCGCGAAGCGCTGAGCACCCACTGCACCGGAGGGGAACAACTCCTCCGACGTGAGCGAGCGGTCCCGGCTGTCTGCGCCCCCTGAAACGGTCGCCGGTGCCGGGGTCCTAACCCCGTCACACGAAGCTCCTCCGCCAGAGAACGATCAGCGACCAAGCCCTCTACGCCGCGTCGCCGCACACGGTCGGAGACTGAGGCTACGTCACAACAGCCGCGTCGACGCCAAATCAACCTGAACAAACGGCAAAAATAGTAAATAGGGTGCAATTCTATGAAAAAGAATAACTCTTGTCCCGAACACGGCCGGGATTCGGTGGCCGGCCTGCTCGGCAGTCGCCCGGCCCAGCGCGCAATTTCCCTTGTCCAGGAGATACTATTTGGGATGTACCTCCACCTTTGGGATGAAGGGTGTGGGCCATGGGTGTATCCGAAGCGACACCGGGCGCGCGCGACGGTAGGCCCGGTTTGCGGCGTGAGGTCGGCTTCATCGGGCTGATATGGGCTTCGGAGGGGTCGATCATCGGATCTGGTTGGCTGTTCGGCGCGCAGAAGGCGCTGGGGGTGGCTGGGCCCGCCGCGATCATTTCCTGGGGGATCGGCAGTGTCGCGATCCTGATCCTGGCGCTGGTGCACGCCGAGCTCGGCGGGATGTACCCGGTCTCCGGAGGTACCGCCCGGTTCCCGCACTATGCATTCGGTGGAGCGGCGGGAGCGTCGTTCGGATGGTTCTCCTGGCTGCAGGCGGCCACGGTGGCACCGATTGAGGTGCTGGCGATGATCACTTATGGCCAGCACTACTCATGGGCGCGAGGCTGGCTGAAGATCAAGGGTGGCCAGGACGTGCTGACCGCCTCCGGGATCGCGGTCGCGGTCGGGTTGATGGCGGTCATCACCGCCATCAACTTCCTCAGCATCCGGCTCCTGGCACGGACCAATAGCGCGGCGACCTGGTGGAAGGTCGGCATCCCGCTGCTGACGATCTTCGTGTTCGCCATCGTCCAGTTCAACGGGAGCAATTTCACCGCCGCCGACGGGTTCAACCCCTACGGCGCGAAGGGCATCCTGGGAGCGGTCTCCACGAGCGGCATCATCTTCGCGTTGCTGGGCTTCGAACAGGCCGACCAGCTCGCCGGGGAGAGTTCGAACCCGAAACGCGACATTCCGCGCGCGGTGATCGGCTCCATTGTGATCGGCGCGATCATCTATCTCCTGCTGCAAGTCGTGTTCCTCGCCGCGCTTCCCGCCTCGATGGTCCACGGCACCTGGACGACCGCCGCGTTCAACACCTTGACCGGGCCGTTCGCCCAGGTCGCCACGCTCCTTAGTCTGGGCTGGCTGGCCACCGTCTTGTATCTCGATGCGGTGGTCTCTCCCGGCGGTACGGGCCTGATCTACATCACGGGGTCCTCGCGGGTCTCCTACGGGCTCAGCCGCAACGGATACGTGCCATCGGTCTTCGAGAAGACCACTCGCAGAGGTGTGCCCTGGCCCGGGCTCATTGCCGCGTTCGTGATGGGCTGCATCTGTTTCCTGCCGTTCCCGAGCTGGCAGTCGCTGGTGGGGCTGATCACCAGCGCGAGTGTGCTGATGTATGCCGGCGCGCCGCTGTCATTCGGAGTCTTCCGCAGCCGCCTGCCGAACACTGAACGTCCGTACCGGTTGCCCGGCGGGACCTGGATGTCGCCGCTGGCCTTTGTCGTCGCCAACTTCCTGATCTTGTGGTCGGGGTGGGCCACCGACTGGAAGCTGGGCGTCGCGATTCTCATCGGCTACGTCATTCTGGTCGCCAACCGGGTCTTCAAGATGAACCCGATAACGCCTCAGCTCGATCTGCGGGCGGCCCAGTGGCTGCCCGTCTACCTGGTCGGCATGGGGCTCATCGTCTATGCCAGTGACTTCGGCCCGCTCAAGCGCCCCTGGTTCCCCCTGTGGTGGGACATGCTTGCCGTCGCGGTGTTCAGCCTCGGCATCTACTACTGGGCGATGGCGGTGGCCCTGCCGACGGAGCAGATCCAGCGGATGGTCGACGAGGTGGTCATCCCTGAGGAAGCTGACATTCACTGATCCCCGTCCGCGGGCCGTACTCCTGGCCGGCCGTTCACCCACCTCCCGGACGGCTACGTCTGCGGATCGGCCGCGCGGATGGCACGCGCAAGTGTGACTGAAGTGCGACCGGTATTCGCACCCCCGGCCGACAAGGCACGTCTGAGCTCAGCATAGTGAACGACGACGGCATTACCGCCAACGGTGCCTCCCTGATCGACGAGATGGTCTGGGAGGGCGCAAGAAGGATGCCGACCGCCGCACCGGAGGCTGCTGCTGTGACAGGCAGCGTTCACCCTCTTTACGACGGCGGGGTCTTTGTCGACGGCATGCTTGGTCCGCCGGCCCCGGACGCGCCGGCCGGAAACGATCTCTGCTCGGCGTGCGGAGAATTTCCGAGTACCCCGTCCGGGCCGATCACGACGCCGATCCGGGCGTACAGGACGCCGTCTCTCCGTACTCAGTCGGCGTAATCGTCCGGGCCGAAACCGGCTACGGCCCGGGGTTCGTACTCCTCATGCGCTTCCGGTTGAGCCATTTCGGCAGCCCCGGTGCTTCGAGGAAACCCTCGGCGCGGGCGCTTGCCAGGGTGATGCGCAGCAGGGCGGCGCCTTTTTCGAAGAGGAGGTAGCGCGGTTCCCAGATGGGCCGGTACTTGGCGTTGGCGCGGTACAGCGACTCGATCTGCCACCAGCGGGAGAAGAATCTGAGCAACGAACGCCACAGGCGCAGCACCGGTCCGGCGCCGATCCGGGAGCCCCGCTCGAAGACGGAGCGGAACATCGCGAAGTTCAGGGAGATCTGACGGATTCCGAACTCCCCGGCGTGCTGGATCAGTTTCAGCACCATGAATTCGAAGAGGCCGTTCTCGGAGTCGCGGTCCCGGCGCATCAGGTCCAGGGACAGCCCTTCGTCGCCCCAGGGCACGAAGCTGAGCATGCCGCGCGGACGTTCCCCGTCGTCACAGAGCACCATCACGCAGCGGCCGTCCTGCGGGTCGCCGAGGCGGCCGAGCGCCATGGAGAAGCCGCGTTCCGTCTCACCGTCGCGCCAGTCGTCCGCGAGCCGGATCAGTTCGGCCATCTCCTGCGGCGGGATGTCCTCGTGACGGCGGACCCGGACGGCGTAACCCGCCCGCTCGATACGGTGGTAGGCCTGGCGCACACCGCGCATGGCGCGGCCTTCAAGGGCGAACTCACCGAGGTCGACAATCGCCTCGTCGCCCAGTTCCAGCGCGTTCATGCCATACCGGGCGTAGACCGTGCCGCCTTCCTCGCTCGCGCCGATCACGGCCGGGGTCCACCCGTGCTCCCGGGCCTGGGCGAGCCAGCAGTCGATCGCCCCCGGCCATGCCTCCGAGTCGCCGATCGGGTCGCCGGACGCCAGTGACACCCCGCTCACCACCCGGTAGGTGACGGCGGACTTGCGCGACGGCGACCAGACGACGCTCTTGTCGCGTCGCAGCGCGAAGTACCCCAGGGAGTCGCGTTCCCCGTGCCGCTCCAGCAGCGCGCGCAGACCTCGCAGGTCTTCCCCGGTCATGGCGTCGACGGCCCGTCGGGAGCGGAACGCCGCGTACAGGACCACTAGGACCAGCACCGTGCTCATGATGTTGATCAGCACATTGGCCCACCTGGGAGTGGTGATGGCCCCGTAGTGAATGTCGTCGTAGGCGAGGGAGACCATGCGAAGCACTCCATAGTGCCATCGCTGCGGGAAGGCTGAGCGCCCGGCGTCCGGGGCGGTGTTGGTCACCGTGACCAGCGCGGCGGCAAGCAGCGAACACGCCAGGAATCCCACCACCGCGACCGAAGCGGCCAGTTTCGGATTGGACCGGTCGCCCTTCGCATGGAACTCGCGCCGCCCGCCGAGCAGGGCGGCGACGAAGAGCGCGGTGAGGAACACCGATATCCAGTTCTGGGCGTGCTGCCGGTAGACCGGCAGTCCCATCGCCAGGGCGCTCAGAGTCAGAGTCAGACCGGCGAGCACGAGATTGAGGATCCACGCGGCGCGCTTGCCACGCCGCATGGTGACGGCCAGGAAGAGCGAGACGGAGCCGGAGAAGAACCCCGCCGTCAGCAGATAGGGCGTGAAGAACTCGTCGTCGTTGTGCCGCCGGATGTCGTTGCCGAACGAGACCCATACCGCGGCCAGGAAGTTGACGAACGTCACGGCCCGCAGATACCAGACCGCGGACAGGTAGCAACGCCGCGACCGACTCCCCCGGTCGCTCCCTGCCTGCCGACCCAGCCGAGCACGCCCCATAGATGTGACGATAGGGCCTGAGAGGGTCGTGAGTCCCTTTTCTATCGGTTCGTGATCACCCTGCGCTGACGGACCTGATCGGCGGCGGCTCCCCCGGGGCCGCCACCGATCACGCTCTCGCGGTGCGCGGGATCAGTGACGCAATGATCGTCGCGCCCACTTCGACCAGGTGCAGCCCGAGCTGCAGCGTGTCACCGACGGGCGTACGGTGCTGGCGTACGCCGAGGACCTTCGACCGCACCGTCATCACCACGGCTGCCGACCTGGGCCGGAGCGTGGAAGTCTCGACGCCGACGCGGCCCCGCTGCCGCACCTGCTCACCGCGGACGAACTCGCCGCCGCCCGCAAGATCAAGCTCGCGTCGAGGGGTTGCTCTGAAGGGCCGATTCCCAGCCGAAGCCGTACGTTGCGACGTACAGCACACCGTTCTCGATGATCAGGCCGGCGACGCTATAAAACAGAAGAGAGCGAACTCCGCGGCACGCCCCTGCGAGTCTCGGTGCCGATAGGCGAAGTACCGGAAACCCAGAGAGGTCACGGCTCGGCTGAGGTTGAACACAGCGAGATACACCCCGACGCCCAGCCCGCCGACGGCACCGAACCCGGCGACCTCCCGGAGCAGTCCTCCGGATATTCGGGGTCGGCACTGTCGTGCTCCGGAGGCGTCGGCTCGGCCGCGGGTAGGTACGCATTCTGCTCGGCCGCCGGGACGCCGTCGAGCAGTGGCAGCGCCGGCGTAGGCGTTGCGCGTCAAGAGCCGGTCCGACCTGAACCGCGGGCCGGTCCGAAGGTCCGGCGGCACCTTGCCTCAATCGGGTCACCGGTCATGGCTGCTGAAACGCCTTGGGGGCACGCGGATCAGCCGGAACTCCATGAGATCCTCCCGGGGCGCGATCTTCCACAGCACCGTATCGCGGACATCTGCGCGAGACGGTGACGTCGCACCCGCGTTCCCGACAGGTGTGGTTCGAGGGGCACCGCCGCCTTCGAGTGCAAGGGTGCGGAGATCGTGGCTTTGGGCAGGCGGAGCGCCTGGCGATGCGGACCGGTGGTGCGTCGTGTTCTCGTTGCGCGCCGTCTGCGATCCGGGGGATTGCAGGGCGACACTTCCTGAATGCGGTACTTACGACGAATGTTCTCAGTTTTCATGAAGTAAGAGATTTCTGTTCAGTGGAACCCGGCCTCCGGCCGCTCCCTCCTGCAGGGCAGAGAAGGAGGTCGAAATGAGCGACAGCCTCATGAAGAAGAGCGACCCGCTCACGCGGCGGTTCGTGCCGAGGCTGGGTCCACCGTCTGAGCAGCGGCGGTGGCGTTCCGAGTTGCGGAAGGCACTGCCGGCACTGGCATTGTTCGCCTCTGTGCGGCTCACCGGTGTGATCTTGGCGACCTTGTGGTCGCTGCACCTGGGCAAGCACCCGCGCACTGTGCTCGGCCTGGAATGGGACGGCCGCTGGTACCGGCACATCGCCCAGTACGGCTACGGCCTGATCGTCCACGCCGAAGCGGGCCACTTCGTGTGGAACGACCTGGCGTTCTTCCCTCTCTTCCCGGGCCTGATCCGCGCAGTGAACACGGTGCTGCCGATCGGCCTGGTCAACGTGGCGCTGCTCATCACCTGGAGTGCCGCCCTGGTGGCGGCCTGGGGTGTGTACGCGGTCGGCGAGCTGCTGCACGGACGACGTGCCGGGATCCTGCTTGTGGCGCTGTGGGCGCTGCTGCCGCACGCGATCATCCTGACGATGGCGTACACCGAACCCCTCATGACGGCCTGCGCCGCCTGGTCGCTCTACGCCGTGCTGACCCGCCGCTGGCTGACCGCGGGAACGCTGGCGGTGCTGGCCGGGCTCTGCCGTCCCAACGGCGTCGCCGTGGCGGCCGCCGTCGTCGCCGGCGCCGTCGCTCATCTCTGGCAGCTGCGCCGCGCCGGTGCGCCGACCCCACCGCGCGCCTGGGCGGCCGCCGCCGTGGCTCCCCTCGGATGGCTCGGCTACATCGGCTGGGTGGGGCTCAGGACTTACAGCCCCCTCGGCTATTTCCACGTGCAGAGCCGGTGGGGCTCGCGGTTCGACTTCGGCCACTACACGGCCCACATCTTCAAGCACCTGATCGTCGGGCACGACACCCTCGTCGTCTATGCGGCCGCCGCGATCGTCCTCGGCTACCTGCTGCTGTTCGTCTTCTGCGTACTGAACAGGATGCCCTTGCCCCTGCTCGCATACTGCGCGGTGCTCATCGTGATGGCCGTCGGCGGCACCCACTTCTTCAGCAGCAAGCCGAGGTTCCTGCTGCCGGCCTTCCCTCTGCTGATCCCACTCGCCCTGCATCTGGCGCGAAGCCGCCTGCGCACGATTGTCGTCCTGCTCACCGCCCTGGCCGGCGTCTCCCTCTTCTACGGCACCTACCTGCTCACCGTCTCCCATAGGGCCATGTGACGGGAGGACCGTCCGGATCAGATGCTTCCGCCGTGCGGCGATGTACGCGTAGATCTGGTTGCCTGAGCTAGCGCCCTCGGTCGCCGGCATCACTTGGCTCCGGGGAAGTGATCGCCGAAGGGCTGCTTGACGCTCTTGCGGACAGGGCCGGCTCGAACAGCACCTCGGGGTCTGACGCATGGGATCGACTCTTGTCGCACTACTCGGCACCGGTGGCACGATCGCCTCCACGTCGGGAGCAGACGGTCAGCTGCTCGCCCGGCGCTCGGTCGCGGAACTCCTCGACGGATGCGACGTGCCGGCAGGTGTCTCGGTCGAACCGGCTCTCGACCTCGACCGGATCAACAGCTGGGACATGGACCCGCGAAGGATGTGGCACGCCAGAGCGGACCAGGTGGAGGCCGAGTTGCGGGACATCAGGGCATCACGTCGGGGGTCTGGTGGAGGGAGTGGCCGGTAACTCAGCGAGGAAGCGCGAGTCTGATCGGCGAAGCCGATTCGGGACTCGGAGTGACAAGACATTCGATCAGCACAGCTGATTCGGATGAAGCATTGAAAGAGGGCTGCGACGAAGGAGTAGGGCCAGCCGGGGATGAACTGGTCCGCGCTGCGGCCCTGCCCGTAGACGTGGCAGAACAGCATCTCCGGGCTGGTGGGGGCATCGGGACGCAGTCAGTTGCTCACATCCACCGCGAGCACGATCCGTCCGTCGGCGGCACGGGACAGCGAGGTGGAGGCCAGCAGCCTGCGCAGGCGGCGCGGCTCCAGCCAGCCGTGGTTGACCGCGTCGTACATCGCCCCGTGCCCCCGACGGTGCTCGGCTGTGAGCGTCAACTCGACCAGCGACGTCACCGGGCCGTCCGAGCACAGCACCGCGTCGGTCAGCTCGAAGAGCGCATCCACCCGGATGTAGAGGCAGTCGTAGAACTCGACACGAAAGTGGGACAGGACACCCAACGCGGCGTCAGCGGACTGTTCACGGGCGAGACTCTTCATCAGCGGCCGTTCCTTCACACGACGTTGCTCGACACCTCGAAGCGTGAAGAACGGTCGCCCTGCTGTCCCGAGAACGAACCAAGATCAGCGGGTCAGGTGAACGGCCAAGGTTAAACATCAAGCTTAGACACAGCTACCCCTGGCTCAAAGGGGCGCTCGGCGAGGCCGCCAACGCCGCCGCCCGCACCGACACCTTCCTCGGCGCCCGCTACCGGCGCATCGTCAAACGCCGCGGCCACGCCAAAGCACTCGTCGCCGTCTCCCGCTCGCTACTCGTCATCGCCTGGCACCTGATCAACGACCTGGATGCCTTCTACCAGGAACTCGGCGCCGACTGGCACCAACGCCACCTCAATCCCGCCCGCAAGACCCGCGACCTCGTCCGCCAGCTCCAGGCCCTCGGCCACCAGGTCACCCTCCAACCCGTATCCGCCTGACCGAGCTCACTCCGACATCCGGTCCGCAAGCGGCCCGGATGCTGCCGCCTGCCCTCCCGAACCTCGATTTTCCGATCAGCGTCAATGCCATGGCCGAGGCGCTGAACGGCACTTTCAAGGCCGAGCTGATCGAGATGCAGGGCCCCTGACAGGACCCTGCCCAGGTCGAGCTGGCGATCTTCCAGTGGGTCACGTGGTACAACGGAGAGCGTCTGCACTCCGCGCTCGACTACGTGCCACCTGCCGAGTACGAACGCGGCTTCTGGCAGCGACAGGAGCAGACCCCGCAGGCCGCCTGAAACAAGATCACCGGACTCTACGAAACTCGGGGCAGCTCACTCTTCGGTGTACCGCTTCGTGTACTTGCTTCCCACCTGGTGCTACTCCCTCTGGAACGGGTCTGTCAATCGAACGGCCCTGTCTCACATTCGGTGGTGACGGAGCGTGGTGATAGGTCGTTGACATTCCTGTGATGGATGTCAACGAGCTTGTGCAGACGGTCCTCTCGGGTCTGTCCCCGCTGGTCATCGAGGATGTGGCCGACGAAGGTGAGCGGATCTTGGTGCGGGCACGGACTTCGCTGGGCACCGCGGTCTGCCCGGTGTGCGGGGCCTCGTCGGAACGCGTGCACGGCTATCACTGGCGGACCGTCGCGGACGTGCCGGTCGATGAACGACGGGTGGTGGTCCGTGTGCGGGTGCGGCGTCTGGTGTGTCCCACCCGCGGCTGTCGCCACACCTTCCGCGAACAGGTACCCGGAGTGCTGGACCGGTACCAGCGGCGTACGACCCGCCTGACTGGGCAGGTCAAGGCCGTGGTCAAGGAGTTAGCGGGCCGGGCCGGGGCACGTCTGCTCGCAATATTGGCGGTGAGCCTGTCGCGTCACACGGCCCTGCGCGCCCTGCTGCGGATCCCGTTGCCCACCGGTCGGGTGCCCCGTGTGATCGGCATCGACGACTTCGCTCTGCGCCGGCGCCACCGCTACGCCACCGTGATCATCGACGCCGAGAGCCATGAGCGGATCGACGTGTTGCCCGGCCGCACGGCCGACACCCTGGAAGCGTGGCTGCACGAACATCCAGGCATCGAGGTCGTGTGCCGTGACGGTTCGGCGACCTATGCCGAGGCCATCCGTCGTGCCCTGCCCGACGCGGTGCAAGTCAGCGATCGCTGGCATTTATGGAAGAACCTGTGCGAAGCCGCCCTGAGCGAGGTGAAGGCACACAGCGCCTGCTGGGCCACCGTACTGAACGCGGCGATCTACGACGGGCCCCGCGCTCAGACCACCCTCGAACGCTGGCACAAGGTCCATGGCCTGCTCGACCAGGGCGTGGGCCTGCTCGAATGCGCCCGCCGCCTGCAACTGGCCCTGAACACCGTCAAACGCTACGCCCGAGCCGACCGGCCCGAGCGCATGCTCCGCGTCCCCAAGTACCGTGCCAGCCTGGTCGATCCCTACCGCGAGCACCTGCGCAAACGCCGAAGTGAAGACCCCGGCGTCCCCGTCCAGCACCTCTTCGAAGAGATCAAGACCCTCGGCTTCACGGGCTGCCTGAACCTTCTGCACAAGTACATCAACCAAGGCCGCGCGGACGCCGACCGCAGCCATATCTCGCCACGTCGACTCGCCCGGATGCTGCTGACCAGGCCCGAAAACCTCAAGGCCGAGCAGCACGAGCTCCTGGCCAAGCTGACCGCCGCCTGCCCCGAGATGACCCAACTGGCCGCAGATATCAGAGACTTCGCCCCGCTCCTGACACCACGCACCGGCAACGCCGATGCGCTCACGCACTGGATCGCCCAAGTCCGAACAGCCGACCTGCCCCATCTGCACGCCTTCACCCGGGGCCTGGACCGGGACATCGACGCCGTGATCGCCGGGCTCACGCTCCCGTACAGCAACGGCCCCACCGAGGGCGTCAACACCAAGACCAAACGGATCGCGCGCCAGATGCACGGACGAGCAGGCTTCACCCTGCTCCGGCACCGCACCGCATCCTCCTCGGATGACAGCACGCTCCGTCACCACCGAATGTGAGACAGGGCCGATCGATTTACAGTCCCTCCGGAACTCAGGTCCCAGTCTCCAGGTGTCCACGATCAAGGGGAAGGTTCAGTCGTCGAGGGCGGCATCGAAGGTGAAGGTCAGCCCTCTGTCCTTGAGCCGCTGCCTCAGTTGCCGCTGCCCGAGACCCACTCGCTCCACGGCATGTTCCAGTCGCTGAGGCCGTTGCCCGCGGACAACGGGGTCTTGTCCTGGGAGTTCTTGACGATCACGACATCACCGATCATCGAGTTGTCGAAGAACCAGGCGGCGGGCATCCTGCCGTCGCCGCCGCCCCTGACGTCCTTCAGGCCGACGCAGCCGTGGCTGGTGTTGACCTTGCCGAAGGACGAGTCGGCACCCCAAAAGTTGCCGTGGATGAACGTGCCCGAGTCAGTCAGGCGCATGGCGTGCGGTACGGCCTTGATGTCGTACGCGGGCTTGCCGTCCTTCTTGGTGAGGCCGACGCTCGCGCCGTTCATACGGATGTGCCGGAACTTCTCGGAGATGACCATCCGGCCGTTGTACGTCGGGTGCTCGTTGCTGCCGGACGAGATCGGAATGGTCCTGATCGTCTTGCCGTCCCGTACGACGGTCATCTGCTTCGTCCTGGCGTCCACGGTGCTGATCTGGCTCCGGCAGATCTTGAACGTGACCGTCCTCTGGACGCCGTGGACTTTCAGCTTCACGGTGACGGTGGAGCCGGGCTTCCAGTAGTTCTCGGGGCGGAAGTCCAGGCGGGTGCCGCCGAACCAGTGGCCGACGACCCGCTGGCCGCTGCTGGAGCTGACCTGGATCTTCGATTCCACGGCGGCCTTGTTGACGATCGCCGTTTCGAAATTGACCGTCACCGGCATGCCCACGCCGACGGTCGAGCCATCCTCGGGGGAGAGGTGCCCGATGAAGCCGTTGGCCGGGGAGACCGTGGTGATCGTCGCCGTTTCGGTCGCGGAGCGGCCGCGGGAATCCTCAGCCTCTGCGGCGACCTGGTACTTGGTGGCCCGCCCCAGCCGGTCGTCCGACTTCCAGGACACGCCGTCGGCGGACAAGGTGCCCGGAATTTCGGCACCGGTCGCGACGGCGGTCATGGTCACCTTGGTGAGTTTGCCGTTGCTGACGGTGACCTTGACGGGGTCGTTGATCGCGACGTTGTGGGCGCCTTGCTGGGGCGTGATCTTTATTCGGGCGCCCGAAGCGCCCTGGGCGACCGTCTGATCCACCGGAGCCTGCGTTTTCGAGGGCGTCCCGGCGTCATTGCCGCCAGTGGCCGCATTGCTGGTCCCGCTGAGGGCCGTAACTGCGAGCGCGCCGCCGAGTACGCTGGCCGCAGCCGCCAGCCTGGTGCGTCGTTTACGCGCCGTGATCAAACGCTTCTCCCTGCCCTTGGTCCCGGAATCTCTGGAGGGTTGCCCCAGGAGTGCAACCACCTTTTGAATCATATATACGCATTCATCCGCCCTAAATGGGCAAAGTGTGGCGAAGGCCACCAGTAGCTTCCCGCCTGCTGCTTGGAGTGCGGACGGCCTGGAGCCGGCGCTGTTCTGGCTCGGCGAGAACGGGCAGCCCCTCGCGGTGTCGACGTGGAAAGCGTTTTCGCCGCTCGCGCGTGTGCCAGTCGGTGGCGGCGAGGCCGCGTAGAGGGCGCGTGATGGCTGGGGGCGGCTCAGGGGGACCGGGTGTGCTCCCATTGGGCCGCGGACATCGCGGCGGTCGCGGCTTCGCGTACGGCCCGCACGGCCGGGCGGTCGCGGTGCTCGGCCGACCAGCCGAGGGCCGACACCGTCGGGGACAGATCCACCACGTCGACGTAGCGCACACCCGGGCGTGGGAAGAGCTTGCGGGCCGCCGCGGGCAGAAAACACATCCCCTGTCCCGTGGCGACCGTGTGCAGCAGCCCCTCCATGTCGGAGACGACGGGGCCGTAGCGGACCCGTCTGCCGTCCGGACGCGGGTCCACTGCCCAGAAGTCCCACCACACACGGGGCACTTCAGGAGGGACGTCCACGAAGACCCGCTCGCCGAGGTCGGCGAGGGACAGGGTGGGTCGTTGAGTCAGAGGGTCGTCGGCGGGCAGGCAGGCGATGCGCGGTTCGGTGGCCAGTTCCAGCAGTTCGACGCCGGCGGGCACCGGGGGCCGGAGGAAGGCGACGTCGATGTCGCCGGAGAGCAACCGGACCAGATGCTCGGCGAAGCTGAGGGTGCGGATCTCCACTGTGAGCGCCGGATGCAGTGTGCGCAGATGCTCGAGGACGGCGTGGGTATAGGGCATGGCGGCCTCAGCGCCGACCGTCCCTACCACCACATGCGCGGAGAGTGTGCGGGCCCACTGGCCGGCGCCGGCCCGCAACCGGCCCATCGCTTCCACCGTCGCCCGCGCCTCATCGGTCAGGGCACGGCCCGCGTCGGTGAGCGTGACACTGCGGCTGTCGCGTGAGAACAGGGGGACACCCAGCCGCTTCTCCAACTCCCGGATCTGGCGGCTCAGCGTCGGCTGGGTTATGTGCAACCGGGCCGCGGCCCTGCCGAAGTGCAACTCCTCGCCCAGCGCCAGAAAGAGCCGCAGTTGATGCAGGCTCGGCTCTGCCGTTCCCTCCGGATCAGGCACCGCGCACGTCCTTAACCTGCGGCCATAGCGACCCCTGCATCGATCGGGCCCATACTCTCATCGCCCGCGCATCGTTGAACGGATCTTCTTCGTGCCACTCTGGAAAACCGCCGTACCGCCGGAACGACCACCGGCACGGTCGGCGGTAGCAATGGGAATCGGGGGATGAACAATGCTGCGCATTCACTTCACAGCCGCGGACCTGGCACGCGTTCACTTGGCGCGGGAGCCGGACCCGGTGTGGGAGACCTTGCTGAGCCTGCACCAGTTGAGTGCATCGCGGCGAGGCCTGCCCGTCTTCGGTCACTGGCGGCGCACCGCGCGGGCAGGGCTGGCCGCGAAGGGACTGGCGGGACCGGCCAGGATGCTTTCCGTCCTCGCCCCGGCTTCGGCGAGTTACTGGCCCGACTTCCTGACACCCGGCGCCTCGGCCGACGGTCTGGAGGCCGCGATCGAAGAACTGCGCGCCACCCCCCGGTCCCGGCTGCGCCGGGAACTGGACCGGATGGCCGGGGCCCACAGGCTGCCGCGCTGGGCGCACGGTCTCGGCGCGGGCGACCGGACGGTGATGGAGGAGGTCGCGACGGCGTTCCGGCTCGTGCATCGCACGATCGTGGCGCCGGACTGGGCCGGGACGGCGAGGACCACCGAGGCCGACCGGGCCCTGCGGACGCGTACTCTGCGCGATCGCGGAGTCCACGGACTCCTGGACTCCTTCCGCCCGTTGATGGTCTGGCGTCCTCCCGTGCTGCACGTGCGCTACCCGGAGGACCGGGATCTGCACCTCGGCGGACGCGGAGTGCGGCTGATCCCCTCGCACTTCTGCTGGAACACGCCCATCGCGCTGGCCGATCCCACCCTGCCGCAGGTCCTCGCCTACCCTGTCGCTCATCCCGCGACCTGGGCGCCGCAGGTCACCCGTGGCCGCCGCGCCGAAGCCCTGGCCACGGCGATCGGCCGGACCCGCGCCCGGGTACTGGCCTGCCTGGACACCACCGCGACCACCGGGGAAATCGCCCGGCGCCTGGGCATCTCCGCCCCGTCGGCGAGCGAACACGTCGCCGCCCTGCGTGAAGTCGACCTCGCGCACAGCCGGCGCGTCGGTGCCCATGTCGTCCACACCCTCACCCCGCTGGGCGCCGCGCTGCTCAACGGCGAACTGCCCGAGCAGCGGCCGGTTGTCCCGGCCGACTTCTCACCACTCCCCGCGGCCGTCCGGCGGTGACCGCTGCTCGCGGCCGTCCGGGAACGGGGGGCGGGAATACGGACCGGTGCTGAACCGGGCGCCCGTCAGCGGCACCAGGGGGACAGCCACGGCCGGACGCGGAAGGCGGCAGCGCCCGCGAGAGACTCGTACGGGTGGCTGCAGGCGCGAGTTGGGCCGAGCAGGTCAGGGATTCCGGTCCGGGTGGAGAGGAGGGGCTTCGGGTTCGACGCCGGTCTCCTGTCGTCGAGGCCGCAGCTCGCCTGAGCGCCAGGCCGGCGAAGACGTCATCGAACCAGACCGCGTACTCCTCCGGCGGGCCCACCGCGCGCGGAGACGGACGGTGGACAGTCATCTGCAGTCCTCAGAAAGGAAGCCGACTCCTACCGCCGCCCTACGGCCGGGCTCAACGAACTACCGGTAGAACCCCGAGCCTGCCCTTTTCGGCCCTCACCGAAAGGTGTTGGTGCACCTCCCTGACAGCGGACAGCCTTGTGAACAGAGCGGCGCCGACGGCACACCGTCTTCGTCACGTCCTATCCCAACAGGAGGTTGTGCTCCATGTCTGCCCGTGTGCACTTCGGCGCTGTACTCGCCGCCGTTCGGGCGACATCGCGGTCCTGCAAGAGGGCCCCTGGTCAGCGCCGGCGGCACGCAGCCGGCGGCTGTCGTCGCCGACCTGGCGACCCGCCTGGTCGACCGCACGGCGCTCACCCCACCGAACCCGGGAGGGCGCGGGAGCACGTGTGAGTCACCGACCCCCGCCCCGGACTACCGCGCCGCCTGGATCCACCTGCTGGACGCGGACCCTCGATGTACAACGCCGTCCGTAGGAGTCCGACACACCCCACGTCGGACCGTCGCAGGCGGCCAGGTCCGTGACGGGAAACCCGTGGGCCGGACGACAACCGCTGCCCGCCGGTGGCGGCCCGGTTCCCGCAGAGTCCCCGTCCCCCTTCGCCCCAACGAGAGGACGCCATGCGCAAGGCTGTGATCGGCCTGTTGCTGGTGTCGGCCGTCCTGACCGGCTGTGCCGACACCGAGCACACCTCGAGCCACACGGTGGGCCTGACGGCCACCGAGGCCGCTCCCCTGACCGATGCCGAACAACTGCGGATCTCGGACGCCCAGCAACGACTGATAGCCACGTGCATGCGACGCCAGGGTTTCGAGTTCTGGGAAGCCGAACGCCTCAGCCTGGCGGAGAGCCGCACGCTCGGCTACGTACTCGACGACATCGGCTGGGCCCGCGGGTACGGCTACGGCAGCCGCCTCCGGGCCGAGGACGCCGCTGCCCGGGCCGCCAACCCCAACCTCGCCTACCGCAAGACCCTCTCCGAGCAACGGCGCCAGGCTTACGACAAGGCGCTGGACGGCGGGCTCGACGTGCCGGTGATCTCCGTCGAGATCCCTGGCGGCGGGACGGTGAGCAAGCAGATGGGCGGCTGTGTGGCCGAGTCCGAGAAAGAGCTCTACGGGGATCCGCGGGCATGGTTCCGTGCGGAGAAGACCTCCGGGCACCTCCGGTCGCTCTACGTACCCAGGGTGCTGGCCGACCAGCGGTTCTCCGCGGCGCAGGACGCCTGGTCGCGCTGCATGAAGAAGGTGGGCTACGACTACAAGGACCCGGGGGCCGCCCGCCAGGCGGCGATCGCGCGGTCCGACCGGGCCGCGGAGCCGAAGGTCTTCGAGGCCGAGCGAAAGCTCGCCGTGGCCGATGCGACCTGCGCGCGGGCCACCGACCTTCGCCGCATCGGCGAGGAGCGTGAGCGGCACTACGTCGCCCAACTGCGCGACCGCTACGGCGACGCCCTCGACACCTACTTCCGGTTGCAGCACCAGGCACTCGACCGCGCCAGGAAGATCGTCGGCCCTCGGGTCTGACCACCCCTCACCTCCACGGCCCGTCCGTGGGGACCAAATGCCTCACTCAGAGGCGGACATGAAGGAGTACGTCATGCGCAGATCAGGCACAACCGCCCTCGTCGTCGCCCTGGCATCCATCGGACTCATGGCACCGGCCACCTCTGCCTCGGCAGGCACACAGGACTGGGTCTGCGGGAGCAAGTGGCCGGGCCGCGACGGCTATGTGCGGGCCTGGGAGGACTACGGCTGTGACGGCGGATTCCTCGGCGAGGACCAGGGAGACGACCGCTTCTGGGGCGACAGCGCCGGCGGGTTCCAGGGACTGTCCCAGATATTGGCGTCCTCTGTGATGAACAGCGGATACATCGGAGGCAGGGACGTCGTCGCCTTCTACGCCGAGAAGGACTACCAGTACCAGAAGGGCTACGTCTGCCTCGCTCCGGGAGAGAGGTGGGCCGACAACCTCACGGACAACTACTTCGCCAACACGGGGCAGGTCGTCAACGACCACATCAGGTCCCACCGATGGGTCACCGCCTCGGAATGCGCTTCGGGCAGCTGGCTCACCTGACCGCAGCGCCGCATCCGTCCGCTGAGCCCACCGCCCACCGGCTGCGGTGGGCTCAGCGGATCAGCCCGGTGGGGACCGGGCGGCCCATCGGCCACAACCTGAACGTCACCGCCGCTATCCACTACGAGTACGACGGCAGGGTTCTCGGCCGCTGGGAGGACGGCATCAACCAGGCCGCGATCGTCACCGCAGGCGTTGCCGTCGGGCAGCGCACGAACGACGACGGCAGGCCGGCGTCGCGGCATCGAGCGTCCCGGACGCGGACGCCGTCAGCCCCGTCATGCAGCCGGACCCGGAACCGACGTACGCCGACATCGACGCCGACAGCTTCTCGATCGACCTGCGCACCACCGCGCGGCACTGCTTCGGATCAGTGGGCTGCAACGTGACCGTGGAACCCGAGCTCACCTACCTGGGCAGCAGCGGGGACCTCGACCCGGACGCCGTCTACGAGATCACCTATGAGATCCACGGCGACGAGTCCGGGCCGGTCATCCAGACCGCCGAGCTGACGGACCAGACCAGCCTCAGCTACAGACCGTCTCTGATCAGCACCGCTTCGGCGAGCAGCACAGCGCTCTCCGTGGTATCAGGCCAAGGTGAGTTCCAGGACCGTGACCGAGAGCGGTGGCAGGGTCGTCGTGAACTTCGGTCCTGCTCCCGTCACTCCCGTGGTCTTGGGGACGAGTGTCGTCGGCTCGGCGAGGGTGTTCGTCGCCGTCGGTGACGGGCCCGTCAGGACCGTGGCCTTGGCGTTCCTCCTGACCCCCTTCGCCAAGCCGTGGAGCTCCACCGGCACATCCACCTTCTCCGTCCCGTAGTTCACCGCCGCGAGGTACAGCCGCTTCCCGGAGCGCGTGGCCACTGTCGCCAGGCCCGGTAGCGCGCGTGCCGTGGCCGGCAGGACCGTGTCTCCCAGGTTGCTCGTCAGCATCTGCTGGGCCCAGTAGCTGGGGGAGACGTAGCTGGTGAGGTTGTCGTACGCGATGAGGTTGGTGGCCCAGACGTTGTTCTTCACGTGGGAGAACAAGGGCGCGTAGCACTCCATCAGGACCTGGTCGGAGTTGCGGATCAGGCCGGCCAGCCAGGACGCGTCGCCCAGGGCCGCGTTGAGGTCGGGGGTGGGGCGGCCCTCCTGCGCGGCCCACTCGCCTACGAACACCTTCGTCGAGGCGCGGTCCCTGTTGTCGTACTTGTGGGTGGCGGCCTGGGCTGCGGACGGGGCCAGGTAGTAGTGCTCGTCTATGAGGTCCGGGGTGCGGCTTGTCACCGTCGTCGTCGCGATCAGCTTCAGGTGCGGGTACTTCGCCTTGATCGCGTCGTAGAAGTCCGCGAATCGGGAGTCGTACGAGCCCGATCCGTCGAACCAGTCCTCGTTGCCTATCTCCACGTACTCCAGGGGGAACGGCTTCGGGTGGCCGTCGGCCGCACGCCGGGCGCCCCACGTGCTGGTGACCGGGCCCGTCACGTACTCGATCTCGTCCAGGGCATCCTGGATGTACGGCTTGAGCGCGTCGCCCGTGACGTGTTCGCCCTGCAGGGTGTAGCCGGCGAAGACGGCCAGGACCGGCTGGGCCTTCATGTCCTCGACCCAGTGCAGGTACTCCATGAGACCCAGTCCGTCCGTGGACCAGTAACCCCACGCGTCGTCCATGTGGCCGGGGCGCTCCCAGACCGGGCCGATGGTGTTCTTCCAGTTGAAGCGGGTCGCGATCGTGTTGCCCTCGAGGAAGTTGCCGCCGGGGAAGCGCAGGAACTTCGGCTTCAGGGCGACCAGTTTCTCCATCAGGTCGACGCGCAGGCCGTTGGGACGGTTGTTGTAGGTGGGCGGGAAGAGGGAGACGTGCTGGAGCCACAGGGTCTCGCCCGCGGCGGTCGGGTCGGCCGTGGTGACGGTCAGCCTCGCGTCGCCCGTCACCGGTGCGCCCGAACCCGTGCGCAGGGTCAGTTCGAAGGGGCGGTCGGGGAAGGCCGTACCGATGTGCGCGATCCTCGCGGAGGCGTACACCGTCGCTCCGTCGGCCGACTCGATGGACACCGTGAGGGGGCCGATCCGGCGTGATGCCTTGGCGAAGAGGCGGGCCGTGTAGGTGGTTCGGGGGCGGACCGGGATGCCCCAGAAGCCGTCGTTCGCCACACCGGCTCGGCTGCCCGCCCCTGTACCGCTCGGCAGTGCCACCTTCAGGGAGCGGTTCAGCGCCTCGTTCAACGGCGTGGCCGTGTCCAGCGTCAGCGTCGTGCCGCCCACAGCGGACCAGTGGACCGGTGATGTGTCGCTGGCCATCATCGAGCGGTTCTGCACCAGTTCGGCGTAGATGCCGCCCTCGCCGGAGTGGTTGATGTCCTCGAACATCAGGCCCGGAAGGATGGGGGAGACCGCGTGGGCCGGATGCGCCACGTCCACGCTCAGCAGCGGTGTCGTCGACTCCACCGGGACGCCGGCCAGCGTCGCCACCTGGTCCGAGGTGAGGGCGGTCGGGAACAGCTGTACGTCGTCGATCAGGCCGTGCCACTGGTCGACCTGTCCGCCGCCGTACAGCGCGCGGCCGATCGCGGTCGCCCCTGTGCCGGCCCAGCCTGCCGTGTAGGCCGTCTCCCCTTCCAGTACGCCGTTGACGTACAGGCGGGTGACGCCGGCCGCGGCGTCGCTGACGCCGACCAGGTGGGTCCAGGTGCCGGCGGTCGGGGCGGAGGCAGCTGCCGCGACGGCAGCTCCCTGGGTGGCGTCGGACGCGAGGCGGGCGAAGGCGAAAGTGCCGGTGTCGTCGCGCAGTCCGAGGTAGAAGGCGCTGACCACCGCGCCGTCGATGCTGACCGCGGTCTGGTAGCCGCCCAGTTGAGCCAGGTTGACCCAGGCGGCCACCGAGAAGGCCTTCGAGGTGTCGACGACCGGTCCGGACGCGGTGGCGTTGCCGCCCGCCGCGAGGTTCAGGCAGTGGGCGCCGACCTTGCCGGTGTCCCAGCCGGCCGCGCCCTGGAGCGTGGCGGTGTGGGCGTTGCCGGACGCGTCGGCGGCGGTGGTGCCGGAGCCTTCGTCGAAGCTCCAGTGCGCGGTCGCGGCGGGGAGGGCGACGGGAGCGGCCCCCGCTGCGGGAGCGGCGACAGCGGGAACAGACCCGGCGAAGGTCCCGGCCAGGGACGTGACACCGATGGCGGTCAGGACGGTCCTGCGGGACGGTCCGACGGCTTCTGAGGGCATGCGCAGTTCCTTCGTGTCAGAGGTGACCAGGTGAACCCGGATGAACCGATGAAGCGCGGGCCCGTCGGCGGGGAGGGGGCGACGGGCCCGCGATGGCCCCGACCGTTCAGGTCAGGGCGCGATGTTCCACTGCTGGCACGCGTTGTCGAGCTGCTGCCACTGGCGGACCGCCGTGCCGTTGGTCGTTGCGCAGTTCGCCACGTCCAACGCCATGCCGGTGTTGACGTTGGTGATCGTGTAGTGGCTGCCGAACTTGGTGACGTCCCATTGCTGGCAGGTGTTGCCGAGCGAGGCCCACAGCTGGACGGCCGTGCCGTTGCTCTGCCCGCAGTTCTTGTCGTCCAGGACCGTGCCGCTGTTGACGTTGCTGATGGTGTAGTGACCGTTGCCCGCGCCGGCGAACTTCCACTGCTGGCAGGTGTTGCCGAGCGAGGCCCAGATGTCGATCGACGTGCCGTTGGCGGTACCGCAGTTGACCGCGTCCAGGACCTTGCCGGAGTTGGCGTTGGTCAGGCGGTAGGCGGTGCCGGCGACCGGGAAGTTCGCGGCCGGGGTGGTGTAGCCGACGGAGGTGATGTTGGCCTGTACGGCGTTGTCGGCGGCGTCGGTCGGGTAGCCCGAGGTCATGACGCCCTCGAAGAACGAGCCGTCCGAGCCGTTGCTGTTGTCACCGCCGGTGCCGAGGACGATGGCGCCCTCCAGGTGCATCGGGGTGTATCCGCCGAGGTTGGGGAGCGCGCCGTTGTACCAGGTGGTCAGTGAGCCCGACTGTGCGTTGCCCCCCTTGATCGCGTAGGTCGTGGTGCCGTTGTTCTTCTCCAACGCGGTGACGAACTCGCTGGAGTTGCCCTTGTTGTTGGAATTCGAGCCGTTCCCTCCGAAGAAGAGCCCGTTCTCCAGGTCCGCCTCGACCCAGGGGCCGGATCCGGCGCCGGAACACGAGAACCAGCACTCCGTACCGAAGTTGATCGCGTCCATGTGACCGTTGCCGGTGTCGTTGCCGGACGTCTCGGCGTTGCCGTAGTCGAAGCAGCACCGGTTGTTCACGTGGTGGCCGCTGGTCACCATGTACGCGCCCTCGGGGGAGCTGCCGGTGGCGATGCCGGTAGTGCTGTTGTCGCGGTAGCCGACGCCGGCGGACACGAAGACGCCGTACGCCGCGTGGCCGCCGACCGTGACCGGAAGGGCGTCGGCGATCGCGCCGACGTCCTGCCCGCCGTTGCCGCCGGGCCCCTCGATGGTCAGGTCGTTGTGGTTGGCGCTCTGGTCGTAGATCTTGGTGATGGTGCAGGTCGTCCCGGAGCAGAAGGAGTCCTGGGCCGCCGCGTTGGCGTAGCCGCCGGCGCTGAGGACGCCGATGTTGGTGGTCGCGCCGTCCGAAGCGCGCTTGACCTGGTAGAGGGAGCCGCCGTAGGAGGCGTAGAGCGCCCGCGTCGTGCTGTGTGCCGCGGCGCACGGTGTGCCCGCGGAGGCGTAGATGTCGCAGGGCAGGGACGTGGCGGCCGCTGCTGAGCCCGCGGTGCCGACGACCCCGGCCAGGATGCCCCCGACGAGTGTGAGGATCGCGCCCAGAGTCAGCAGGAGCCCTCTGCGGCGCGAGCCTCGCACTCGACTTCTCACTCGGCCTGTCACTCGGCTGACTCGACTCGTTCGACCTGTCACGGTGAACCTCTTCCGTCGTGCGTTCTTCTCGTCCGGCGCTGTGTGCTCCGGGAGAGCGGAAATGTGGGCGCTAACATCTCGGGCCCTCGGAGGTCGGCACATGCGAGCCGGACAGGAGGGCGAGGGGAGGGGAGGGGGGAGCCGGACTGGGCGATCCGTGGATCGAGCAGCGTCGTGGGGAGTGTGACTGCTGGTCAGGGCGGCGGATCGGTCCGGAGTGGGTGACTTGTGCGGGTGCCGTTCTCGTGCGGTCGGTGAGTTGGACGGCCGCTCTCGTGGCACCGTCTTTTTACGGCCGGATGAATATGGGGTCAACACGGTCGAACAGTCAAGAGTGCGGAAACAAAAGCTGTGCCGTCTGTTTACCCGGGCACGCGGCGATGCCGGAACGGACGCTGGGCCGATCAATACCTCCAGGTCAAAGGGCTCTTTGCCAGTGCGTCGAAGTCCCGAAAACCGGTGATCGAGGGTCCCGAGTTGCCTTGCCCACGAGGAATGTGTGCGCTAACAATTCGGTCAACGGCGTGCCGCTCCCATCGGAGACGCAACTGATCGACCACGACACGACGGTGTGTGAGGAGGCGGGACATGGACGGCGATCGCGCACCGGTGATGGCGGACGTGGCCCGGATCGCGGGAGTCTCGCACCAGACCGTCTCCCGGGTCCTCAACGACCACCCCAACGTCCGGCCCCGCACCCGGGAACGCGTGCTGGCCGCCGTCCGCGAACTCGGCTACCGGCCCAACGCCGCCGCCCGCACCCTGGCGACCCGCCGCACCCGCACCCTGGGTGTGATCAGCTTCAACACCACGCTGTACGGCCCCGCTTGCATGCTCTACGGCATTGAGCGGGCGGCCAGGGAGCACGACTACTTCGTCACCGTGGCGGCGGTCGGCACCCTCGACCGGCATTCGGTGCTGGACGCCGTGGACCGGCTGCGCGACCAGAACGTGGCGGGGATCGTCGTCATCGCGCCGCAGACCGCCGCGGTGGGCGCACTGGCGAACGTGCCGGCGGACGTGCCCCTGGTCGCGGTCGGCTGTGGCAC
The DNA here is from genome assembly GCF_044766405.1 of Streptomyces sp. NPDC102270. NCBI lineage: Bacteria > Bacillati > Actinomycetota > Actinomycetes > Kitasatosporales > Streptomycetaceae > Streptomyces > Streptomyces sp. NPDC102270. The sequence continues at coordinate 234,336 of NZ_JBIWLX010000010.1, forward strand.
GCACACCGCGCTGGTCTCGGTCGCCGTGGACAACGAGGCGGGTGCCGAACTGGCCACCTCCTACCTGCTCGACCTCGGCCATCGCACGGTGCACCACCTGGTCGGGCCGCGTTCCTGGCTCGACGCACAGGAACGCGAGTCCGGCTGGCGAGCCGCCCTGGAGAAGCGGGGGGCTCCGGTGCCCGAACCGTCGGCCGGCGCCGACTGGACGGCTCGTACCGGATACGAGCACGGCCGTCGGATCGCCGCCGATCCCGAGGTCACCGCGGTGTTCTGCGCCAACGACCACCTGGCCCTCGGTCTGCTGCGGGCCCTGCAGCAGGCAGGGCGCCGGGTGCCGGAGGACATCAGTGTCGTGGGTTTCGACGACATGCCGGAGACCGAGTACTTCGGCCCGTCGCTGACCACCGTCCGCCAGGACTTCGACGAACTCGGCCGCCGCGCCCTGCGGGCGCTGATCGAGCTCGTCGGCGATCCGGACGCCGGGATCCCGGCATCCGGCGACAGACCCCACATCGTCATCCCACCCAGCCTCGTGGTGCGGACCTCGGCGACCCGTCCGCGACCTCGAACGGAAAGTCCGACATGAACCGTCCCTGTTAGCACTCCGGTGCCAACTCCTGCACCAGCAAACCCTGTTGTGACCTGCGTGCCGTTGGGGCAGCCGCCGCGCCGACCATGAGCGATCGGCCGTGACGACTCCGACGCACGACGGCTCCACGCCGGTCTACCGCCCCGGCGGTCGGTCCCTTCATGATTCTGACGTTTTGTCAGGCCCCCCGCGCCTCGCCGCGCTCACCCCGGTGAGCCCCCCGCGCCCGGCGACTACGGCGCCCTCCGCCACGTACCGCTTCCCAGTGGCCCCCACACCTGCCCCGCCTCCCCGGCACCGGCATGCCCGTGAACAGGTGAGCGTTCCCAGCGATCCAGCGTTTCCACGCATCCCGAGACACCAACCAGACACGCCAAGAAGAGCGCTGATTCCCATGCTCCGCACCAGAAGGTCCCGCACCCTCGCCACCGCGACCGCCGTGCTCCTCTCCCTCGCCGCCGCGGGCTGCTCCAAGAGCGCGGGTGGCTCCGATGCGTCCAGCTCGGCCGGTACGAAGGCTGCCGCCCCGGTCGCGCTGGCCGGCTCGGTCACCTACAACCAGACGAACCTCGCCAAGCTCGACGCGGCGCTGAAGTCCGCGCTGGCCGGCAAGGACCTGTCGAAGGTGGACATCGCGATGGTCGTGAACGTGGCCGCCGACTACTGGAAGGCCGGTCAGGTCGGCTTCCTCAAGGGCTGCTCCGACCTCGGCATCGCGAAGAGCAAGTGCACCTACTTCGCCCCGCCCGGCGGCAAGCTGACCGAGCAGAACTCGGAGCTGGAGACCCTGCGTTCGCAGGGCGTCACCGGCTATTCGATCTCGGCCATCGACCCCACCTCGGCCGCGGGCACCATCCACACCGACGTCCAGAAGGGCATCGGCGTCCTGGCGATCGACTCCCCGCTGCCGGGCACCGACGCCGCCTCGCTCTACCTGGGCACCCCCAACCAAACCGCCGGCTTCCAGGCGGGCACCGCGATGAAGCAGGTGCTCGGCGGCAAGGGCAAGGTGGCGATCCTGGTCGGCTCCCTGACCGCCTCCAACGCCACCCAGCGCATCGCCGGCTTCGAGGCCGCCTTCAAGGGCACCAAGATCACGGTCGCCCAGAAGGTCAACGACAACCTCCAGGCCGGCACGGCGACTTCGGACGCGGAGACCATCCTCGCGAACAACCCGGACGTCAACGGCCTGTACGGCGCCCACTCCTACGACGGTCCCGCGCTGGCCCAGGCGGTCACCTCGGCCGGAAAGACCTCGTCCGTGCACATCGTGTCCGACGATTCCGACGCCCAGACGCTGAAGTTCATCAAGTCCGGCGTGATCTCCGGGACCGTCGTGCAGATGCCGTACCAGCAGGGCTACACCGGGGCGTACATCCTGGCCGCGGAGAAGGTGCTGGGCAAGGACAAGACGATGGCGCTCGGACCCACACATCACGAGGGCTTGGGTGGACGCCGGGATACCGCACCACCGCCACCGACCCCGGCGCCCGCCTCGGCATCGACGCCCACCCCGTCCAACGCCCGCCCGGCGCCCACGGGTTCGGGATCATCCCGAGACGGTGGACCATCGAGCGCAGCATCGGCTGGCTCATAGACCACCGACCCCTGGCCCGCGACTTCGAACGCCACTCCCGCAACAACCCCAGAACACGACGTGCACCGAGTCCGGCAGCCCCGTCGGCTCTCGCGAGGACGCAGCGCCAGGCGTACTGGAAGACGGTGCGCGCGCCGCCGTCGTATGACTCCAGGTGCAAGAAAACAAATCCACGGTCCACGTCATACGGACGTGCCTACCAGGGCGTCAACGGTTCGTAAGAGCAACCCAGTTGGACTTCGCCCGGGGAGGATGCCGATGAAGCGCGCCGACGCCTCACGCTGGACGGTGGTAGCGGGGGGACGCAGCACAGCACACGCGACCACCACGGTGGGTGTGGTCGCCGCACTGGCTTGCCTCGCCCTGACCGGCTGCACGGCAGACACCGACGCGGCCCACCGCACCTCACCGGCCGCACGGGTCAAGGCCGCCACGGCCGGCGAAGACCCCACCCTCGCGCAGGAGCTGCGGATCGCGGATGCCGAGCAGCGCCTGATCAAGCAGTGTCTGAGCCGGCAAGGCTTCACGTACTGGGAGGCGGAGCGGCCGAGTCTGGAGGAGAGCCGGACGCTCGGCTATGTGGCGGACGACGTCGCCTGGGCCCGCAAGCACGGGTACGGCAGCCGGATCGCGGCCAAGGAAGACCGCGCACGGCTCACCAACCCCAACCTCGCCTACCGCAAGGGCCTTTCAGATCAGCGACGCAAGGCGTACGACGACGCTCTGGACGGGGGGATCGACGCGCCGGAGATCACCGCGGAGCTTCCGAACGGTGCCACCATCAGCCGACAGATGGGCGGATGCGTGGCCGAGGCCGAGAAACGGCTGTACGGGGATCCGAAGGTGTGGTTCCGGGCCAACAAGATCGCGTCGAATCTGCAGCCGCTCTACGTCCCCCAGGTGATGCGGGACAAGCAGTTCGTCGCGGCACTGCGCGTCTGGTCGACGTGCATGGAACGCGCGGGCCACCCCTACAAGGACCCTGGAGCGGCACGTCAGGCAGCGAAGGAACGGGCGTTGCGCGGCACGTCCGACAAGACGTTCGCAGCCGAGCGACAACTCGCCGTCGCCGATGCCGTCTGCGCCCGCACCGCATCGCTGGCAGCCATCGGCAAGGAACGCGAGAAGCACTACGTGAACGCCTTGCTCGGCCGGTACGGCCAGGCGCTGGACACAAGCCGCCGTATCGAGCGCGAGGCATACGTCCGGGCGGCGGGCATCGTCGGCCCCCGGACCTGACCCCACAGATTTCCACGCTGGTCCAGCAGAGGACCGGTGCGCCTCGAACGAGGCAGACAAATAGGGAGAACCATGCGAAAGTTTGCTTCGGCCGCCGCAGTCATCGGGCTGGCGGCCCTCGGCCTCGCGGTACCGGCCACCTCCGCTCAGGCCTCGGTCCAGGGAGCCGGTTGCAACGCGAAGTGGCCGGGACGGGACGGGTACGTCCGTGCCTGGGCCGACCCCGACTGCCAGGGCACCCTGCTCGGTGCAACCCAGGGCAACGACGCCGACTGGTCTGACAACATCGGCCCGTTCACCAATGGTGACCAGAACAAGGCCTCGTCCGTCATGAACAGCGGAACGATCGGCGGCAAGGACGTCGTTGCCTTCTACATGTATCCAGGACAGAGCGACGTGAGCGGGTACACCTGCCTCGCACCGGGCGAGAAGTACGCGGACAACCTGAGGGACAACGTCTTCCAGAGGCGCGATGGCAGCTCCGTCGGCCCCGTGGACGACAACATCATGTCCCACGTGTGGGTCACCGCCTCCGCCTGCGCCTCCAACTCCTGGCTCACCTGACCTGACATGTGACTCACGCCCGGGGGCGCCACCGCCCCCGGGCCGCCACCACTCGGCGGACCACGCCGCGCCGCCGGCTTTCCCGGGTCCCGGGGCCAGGGCAGTCGGGAGTCGGACAGGTAGGGGAAGACATAGCCCGGCCGTGTCGTCCCGCCGGCTTCAGGCGAGGTCGGTGGCAGGCTCGGTCGCGTAGCGGCTCATCGCGTCGATGTTGGCCTGGGGCGTCAGCGGCCGGCCGTCGGCGAGCACCTCCTGGAGGTCTCGGAAGTACTGCACGTAGAGGTCGGGGGTGAATGTGCTGAGCATGACGGCGGGGTGATCGGTCAGGTTGGCGAAGGTGTGAGGGCTACCGGGCGGAACCATCACGAGCGTGCCCGCGGTGGCGTCGTATTGCTCGTCCCCGATGGTGAATCGCACGGTGCCGGAGAGGATGTAGAAGCCCTCGTCGTGCTGGGCGTGGCGGTGCTGCGGCGGTCCCTGGGTGTGCGGGGCGAGGACGGACTCGGCGATCGCGAGGCGATGCCCGGTGTGGCTGCCGTCCTCCAGAACGCGCATGTGTGTGGTGCCCAGGACGATTGTCTCGCCCCCGCCGGGACCCACCACCGATACGGCGGTATCAACCTGCGGCTCGCTGGTCTTCGCTTCTTCGGTCATGCTCATGAGTGCACCGCCGGGGCCCCATCAGTGTCCAAGACCCATTCCGCAGCGCCGATACCTCATAGGTATCGTTGCAGCGGGGAAGTACGGACCTTGCGCTATTTCGTGGCGGTCGCCGAGGAACTCCACTTCGGCCGGGCCGCTGCTCGACTGCACATGAGCCAGCCGCCGCTGAGCCGGGCGATCAAGCGGTTGGAGGCCGATGTCGGGGCCTTGCTGTTCGCCCGCTCGCCCACCGGCGTCACGCTCACTCCGGTAGGCAGGGTGCTGCTCGACGAGGCACGGGCCCTGCTCGACCATGCCGACCGCGTTCGTGTACGCGTCAGCGCGGCGGCCGGCGCCGCGACCATCACCGTCGGCATCCTGGGCGACGGCACCGACCCGGGAGTGTCAAGGCTGGCAGCCGCCTACCGCCGAACCCATCCCGGCATGGACATCCGCGTCCGCGACACCGACCTGACCGACCCGACGTGCGGGCTACGCGCCGGACTCGTCGACGTCGCCCTCACCCGGGCGCCGTTCGACGAGACCGCCCTGACGGTGCGTCTGCTGCGCACCGACCCGGTCGGTGCGGTCCTGCGCGCCGACGATCCGCTGGCCCGCCACGACAGCCTGCGGCTGCCCGACCTGATCGACCGCCGCTGGTTCCAGTTCCCGCAAGGCACCGACCCGGTCTGGCAGTCGTACTGGAACGGCGGCAGGCCGCGCGAGGGCCCAGTGGTCCGCGCCGTCCAGGAATGCCTGCAGGCCGTGCTGTGGAACGGCACGGTCGGCCTGGCCCCGCTCGGACACGACCTGCCCGCGGAGTTGGCCGTGGTACCGCTGATCGACATGGCTCCGAGTCGAGTGGTGGCGGTGTGGAACGAAGGTGACACCAACCCGTTGATCCGGTCCTTCATCGAGATCGCGACAGCCGCGTACCGCCACTGAGCACCGGCAACCAGTAGTCGAGATCGAGGTGGTCGAAGGTAGTGCATGCGACCGACGACGGCTCCCGTGCGGGGATTGGTCACCGTCAGATCAGCGGGAAGATCGCCATGGGAAGATCATTGCTGCCTGCTTAGTCTGGGTGCTCCGATTGCAGCGGAAGAAGGGGGGCGGCAGTTGAGCGATCTGGTCCCTGCGAAGATGACCGAATCAGGGATGATCGCTCCGTCACTCGGTGCATCGACGGAGTTGATCATCGGAGTGTTCGCTGTAGCGCTGGCCGTTATTTGCGCGTGTTACTTCACGCGGAGAAAGTGACGGCGGAGCTGACCCGGATTGTCGGCTACGCGCGGCACGGGGATGGACTCAGCGCTGATCGGCATCGGCATGATCGCCTTCGGTGTGGTTCTGACCTGCACGATCATTGGCGGGGTACCTCGTGCCGGTGGTGCTTGGGCGGGATGGGCGGCGCGGACGCTGCCGGGGGATAGGGGCGCGCTCACCGGTTTGGCGCGCCGGGAAGGCCACCGCGCCAGGGCCGCCGACGGGCGGACCCTGCGGCCCGCCCCGGACGACGCGCTGGACCCGGTCGTGCCCGAGACGGCCGACGACCGGCACGGGGAAGGGGCCGGCGACAGGCCGATTCGGGGCCGGGGCCCGGTGCTTTGGAGGCGCAGGTTCCACTGCTTCACCGGGCCCCAGCTATGAGGCCCGGTTCCCGGGAAGGTGGTCGTTACACCGTTTGCCTGGTGAGATGTCCTGATCCGCGACATGCCTGTGGGCTCCGGATCCATCCGGAGCCCACAGGCATGTCGCTGATAGGTGGGGGTTACCAGCGATACCAACGGCCCTTGCGGCCGCCTGTGCCAGCGGAGCGCATCACGAAGCCCAGCAGCCAGACGACCAGGACGATGACGGCGATCCACCACAGTGCCTTCAGCGCGAAGCCCGCGCCGAAGAGGATCAGTGCCAGAAGAAGAACGAGAAGCAGGGGAACCATAGTTATCAACCTCCGTCGCTCCTCGTGCCCGGCCAACGCAGGAACACACGGTCGATTTCCCTGGTTTCTTCACTACTCGTGCGGGCACTGGACTCGGTTTGTCCACGGCCCTCACCTCACCGCCGGGATCGAGCGCAGCCTGGCGGCCTCAGGGCGGGGCACTGGCTGGCTACGACGGGCAGCGCCCGCGATGCAGGAACCGGCCGAACACCAAACTCTGGTGGGCGGCAGCCGCAGCGATGGCCGCCTTCAGCGGGTGGCGGCCATGACGACGGCACAGGTGATGTCCGACTCGGTCGTCAAGCCCCTGTACCAGCGGCGCCGCCCCCCCGGCGGAGTGGATGCCGCAGGAGGATCTTGATGAGCGCCCGGACATGGCGGTGGTGCTGGCCGCGCAGCGCGTGCACAGCGGCGCGCACTACCCCTCCGACCTGGCCGCCGTTGCAGTGCTCGGGCCGGCCGCGGCCGCCCTGGTCCGGGGTGCCCGACATCTGCTGTGGTGACGGGCGGTGATGCGGGGCGGCCGGGGTACTCGGCAGCAGGTCAGACGGTGGGATGAAGGAAGGTGAGCGCTCATGACAGCAGAAGGCTCCCCGCGCCCGGGCAGCAGCGCCCAGGAACCGGTGGGCGAACTGGTCCAGCGTGCCTCGCAACAACTCTCCCAACTGGTCCGCGACGAGATGCGGCTGGCGCAGGCGGAGATGACCGAGAAGGGCAAGCGGTTCGGCAAGGGCGGCGGCCTGTTCGGCGGCGCCGGCCTGATGGGGGTGCTCACCCTCCAGGCCCTGGTGGCCACCGTGATCGCCGCACTCTCGCTCGTTATGGATGTGTGGCTGGCGGCGCTGATCGTCACCGGCGTGCTGGCCGCCGTCACCGCGCTGATGGCGGCGCTCGGCAAGCAGCAGGTCAGCAAGGCATCCCCGCCCATGCCCGAGCAGGCGGTGGACGGCGTCAAGGCCGACGTGGCCGAGATCAAGGAGAGGGCACAGCGATGACCCAGGACAAGTCGCAGCCGGGCGGAGAGGCAGCGCCTTCCCCGGAGGAACTGCGCAAGCAGGTCGAGGCGACCCGTGAGGAACTCGGCGAGACCGTCGAGGCGCTCGCGGCCAAGACCGACGTCAAGACCCGCGCGGCGGAGAAGACCACGGCTGTCAAACAGCAGGTCACGGCGAAGACCACCCAGGTCACGACCCAGCTGAAGGACAAGGCCACGCACGCGGCCCACGCGGTGCAGGACAAGACGCCCGAGCCGGTGCGCGCCAAGGCCGCCGCGGCCACCGAACAGGTACGCCACCAGGCCGCGCACCTCGGCGAGCTGGCCCGGGACAAGGCCCCGCAACCGGTGCGGGAGAAAGCCGACCAGAGTATCCAGGCGGCCCGCGCCCACCAGGCCCCGCTGTTCGCCGCAGCCGGCGCGCTCATCGCCCTGCTGCTCATCCGCCGCGCCCGGAGGCACTGATGAAAGCCTCGAAGATCGCCTACAAGCCGGTCGGCCTGGCCATGGGCGCCCTCAGCGGCGTCCTGGCCGGCGGACTGTTCAAGCAGGTCTGGAAGAAGCTCGGACATGAGGAAGACGCCCCCGACTCCACCGATGAGCACCGCACCTGGCGCGAGGTCGTGTCGGCGGCCGTCCTGCAGGGAGCGATCTTCGCCGGTGTGAAAGCCGTCGTCGACCGTGGCGGAGCCACCGCCACCCGCCGTCTGACCGGAACCTGGCCCGGCTGACGCGCACAACAAGGTGGCAGGGCCGTACCGCACGGACACCGGCCCTGCCATCCCGCTGCCCGTACCCGCACGAAGGACCCCCTCCCCGCATGTCGGACCAGCACGCAGCCGACACAGTGACCGCTGCAGCCATCATCACCATGATCCTTTTCGCCCGGGCGGCAATCATCCACCAGGGCGGCCGACGACACCCCGCCCGCACCTGTCGCCCGCCGCGCCGACGCCCCACCTCCCGCGCCGGCCGGCCCGCGTCTTCCGGGACAGCACCCGGCCACACCACGTCAGGGGACGCGATCGTGCGCGAGGCCGAACACCACGTCCACCGCTGCTGGCAGCAGCTCGGAGCACACAGTGATCCGCCCGAATGACACGCTCACGGCGGCAGATCAGCAGGGGCCCGCTCTATGGAGTCACCCGGCCCAACGACCCTGCGGTCTTCACCTCACCCGCCCGGTGACTGCCGGTGACGTCGCCTCGGGAGTGCGGGCGGCATCGATGACATCGGGCAAGTCAGGCCGTGTGTTGCCGATCCTGCCGCCCTGATCGTGTGCTGGGAGTCGCGTCACCGCAGCGTGATCTCCTCGCCGATCGACTGCTCGCGGGCCGAGGCGAGGACCAGGGCCGTGGCCGCGGCGTCCTGCGCTGCCACGCCGACCGACTTGTAGAGGGTGATCTGGTCCGGCGTGGTGCGCCCCGGTCTGCTGCCGGCGATGAGTTCACCCAGCTCGGCGTGCACGTGATCGGCTGTGATGAGGCCGTCCCGGATCGGCAGGAGCAGGTCATTGCTGCCCGCAGGGAGCGGGGCAAGCACGGCCTGGCGCGATTCGACGCACACCAGCGCCTCGGCGACCGTGGCGTCGTCGATCTCGCGGCCGGCCGGGTTGTAGCCCACGGACGTGATGTGCACGCCGGGTGTCAGCCAGGAACGGCGGATCACGGGTTCGAGGGCATGCGTCGTCGCGGCGGCGATGTCCGCGCCGTCGAGTGCCTCGGCGTAGCTGGACACGGCCCGGACGTCGCCTTCCAGTACGGCGGAGAGTTCCTCGGCCAGGGCAGCGGCTTTCGCCCGGTCCCTGCCGGCGATGCGGATCTGCCGGATCGGGCGGACCCTGCAGATCGCGCGGGCGTGGGACCGGGCCTGCACGCCGGTGCCCAGGACTGCCAGCACCGTCGCGTCCTCGCGGGCCAGCAGTCGTACCGAGAGCGCGGAGCAGGCGCCGGTCCGCGCTGCGGTGATGGCAGTACCGTCCAACAGAGCAGCGGGCTCGCCGGTGTCCGGGTCGAACGCCATGATCAGCGCCTGATGGGTAGGCAGCCGTGCTCCGTCGTTGTGCGGGAAGAGCGACACCAGCTTGGTCATGAGCACCCGGGCCGAAGGCAGGAAGCCCGGCATGGCCGCCAGGAATCCATCGCGTTCGGGCACCAGGGCGGCGACGCGGTCGGGTACCGAGGCGCGGCCGGCACTGAGGTCTGCCATCGCCGGAGCCAGGGCATCGATCAGCGAGTCCACGTCAAGCAGGGCCTCGACCTGCGAGCGGCCCAGAACAAGCATCCGCCTCAACCTCCTGATGCCGGTCATCCGGCCGACGACCGCACAGCCAAAGCGTCAACCGCAGCCCCCCATCGCCCCGCTTGCGACACGCCGTCCTGCCTGGGCAGGTTCATCCGTACGCGCCTGAGCACATCAGCGAGTACGCCGACGCACAGTCCAGCGTTCGGTCCCCGGCCTGTCCCTCACCCCACGTCCCGTCGGACGAGCACGTGCGCGATCGGCTCGCCGCTGCGCGTGCGTCATCCGTTCGCGTATGTCACGCAGGATCCGGGGCGGTATCCAGGCCCGCCGCAGCAGCTCTTGTGGAACCTCACGCCGTAGTTCAGCAGCACCGTGAGTGTGCGCCATGCCGCCGCATCCGTCGGGGCGGGGCGGGGCGAACGCCGACGCTGCGTGGATCAGCGGCTGCTGTCGGCGATCTCCGCCCAGCGGGACACCGTCCGGTCTGGCTCCACCCCGGTAGCTCAGGCCGTGAGCCGGACCACGAATCTGCCCTGCCTCGGGTCATCGGGCAGTCTGCCGGCGCCGAGCGCGCTCAGCAGCTCGTTCGGGTCGGTGTCGAGGTGGACCGTCCGCGGCGCGTTGTTGAGCTGCACTCGAACGAGGCCCAGGTCCAGCTCCAATACGTCGGTCAGCCAGGGGACGCGAGGGCGAGTCCGCCGCAGGTGGGCGGCGAATGCCTCCGCCTCCTCCGTGGGAAACAACTCCGGTGGATGGAAGCGGGTGTAGTCGTCCAGCAGGGTGCACACCCCGGTCTCGCCGAGAGTGAGCAGCAGAAGTCGGACGGTGTTCACGAGTGTGCCGGCCAGCGCGCTCGCCCGGAACTCGGTGACCAGTTCCCGCAACAGCGCGATCGCCGGGTCAGCCGTCAGCTCCTGGGCGAACGGGCTGTCGGCCTCCCGGCCGATCGTCAGTGAGCCCAGCGCGTTCTCCCATTCCTCGGGGTCCGGGCCGGAGTCTGGTCCGTCGACTAAGGGGTAGCTCTGGGGCGTCGGCGCAATCAGGGGCCGCCCGGCCGTCAATGGCGGCCGCCACTGCTCGCGAACGCGGACCAGGAGGTCCCGGACGGCCTGCGGGTCGAGGTCCGGCACGGCCGAGCTCATCACCTCGAACAGGACCGCCCGCAGCGCCGGTAGCCGGGGCAGTACCCGTTCCGCCAAGGCGAGCAACTCCTCGTCGGGCAGTCCGCTGTGCGAGTCCAGCCAGTAGCCGCGGTGCTCGAAGCCGCCGGCCAGGTGGACCTCCCAGACCCGATCCAGCGGGAGCTCGTCGAGTAGTCGGTCGACGGACGCCCGGCCGTTGCGCTGGTTGGCGAGGACGTTGTGCAGGTCGAGCAGCAGCCCGGAGCCTGCCCCCTTGGCCACGCTCGCGACGAACCGGCCGTCCGATAGCTCGTCGGCGCGTGGTCGCAGGTAATTGGCGCCGATCTCGACGGCGAGCGGCATCGGCAGGGCGTCGGCCATGGCCCGCACTGAGGCGATGCTGCGCCGCACGCCCTCGGGGGTCTGCCGCGGCGGAAGCATGAAGCCCGTGCGGAACCCAGCGTTGCCCCGGCCGGTTCGGTTGAACGCCAGGTGTTCGCTGACCCAGGGTGCCTGTAGCCGCTCGGCAAGCTCGCCGACGAGGGCGGTCTGTCGGGGATCGGCAGGTCGGCAGCCACCGACCGGATTGCCGACGCTGTGCAGGAGCCGCGCACCGGGGAGGTCGGCGAGACGGCGCAGTGCCTCTTCATCGCAGCCGGTAGTACCGTCCGGCCGCGACCGCCAGAGCGTCTGTGGTTCGATCTCGACGACCTCCAGCAGGTCAGCGCAAGCCTCAAGGATGGGCTCGGCGCCGGGGACGTGGGTGAGGCCGACGCCGAGTCCGGTCACGTCGGTCTAGCCCATGAACGGCTGGGGGATGGCCGACGCGACGTCACCCTTGGGGGAGACCACGAAGTCCAACGACTGCCGGAACCTCACGTCGAACCCGGAGTGGCACGATGGGTGGCCGAGCTGGGTCATCACGTTCTTGAGTACCTTGTTCATCTCGTTGATGTCGCCCAACACTCCCGCGGGCACGGTGATGTTGACCTCTCGCCCAGTCCACGTGTTCGGGGGTCCCCCCATGAATCCGTCGTTCGACATCGGGCCTCCTCGCTGTATGCCGCGGCCCCGCACCGACGAGTGCCGGCACACCCTGAGCCCAGCCGGGCCCAGCCTTCAGCCCGGCGAGCGCGCCCACAACATACGCGCCCGAACGGTCACCCAGAGTGGCTAGTGGCCGTCGGTAACACTGCTCTGAGTGCATGAAGCCCTCCGGGCTACGTCGGTTGGCGGGTGCCAGTCGCGGGTGTCAGGCCGCCGCTGCCCGCCGCACGGATGTGGGAGCCGTCCACACACGCTCGGGACCAGTCGAGTTCGCCGGCTGCATTCAGCTCGGCGAGCGCAAGGCGGTGCACCGGTCGAAGACCCCGGCCCGCTGCCAGCGATCCAGGCGCCGCCGGCAGGCCTGCCCCGAGCCGAACTCCAGCTCCAAGGGCAGGAGTTGCCAAGCTTTCTCAGGCCGCAGCGGCAGCAACCGCCCAATCATCACACCAGTCACGCTCCACCAGGACGCTTCAACAAGATCGCGTTATGAGCTCTTGGTCAATTTCCGGGCATACCGCGAAGGAATGTCACCGACAGGCTCATGGGGAACACCGGGGAACGCGTCGCCAGGCCACGAGGCAGGGGTTGATGGCGCCGATTTTGCCGGGTCATGGGGAATTCTCGACCGCCTGATCCCGGCGATTTCGCCTCCCAAATAGCCGACAAAGCGACTGACCCCACCTTGTGCGACGGCGGAGCCCTGCCGCGTCCTTCGATTCGACGGAAATGCACACGTCACTTACAGCAATTGTGTGGGGCGCCCTTCATGGCGCCCCCGGCTCGCACGCAGCAGTGACGCGCCCGCCGGGGTGAGCGTGTGCAGGACGTGCACGGCATGGCGGTTGCTGACGAGCAGTCCGGCCTCTCGCAAGACCGCCGCGTGCTTACTGGCCGAGGGCGCGGAGATGCCCACTGCGCGGGCGATCTCGGAGGTGGTGGCGCCCGCTCCCACGGCCGTGACCCATAGGACGGTCGCCCGGGTGCGCCCGAGCAGGGCGCTCAGCGGGGCGGTCGGGGTCGGAGCCGCCGGCTCGTGCAGCATGGGGTAGACCAGGGTCGGCGGCAGTTCCGGGTCGGCGAGGGCGACGGGACTCTGCCAGCAGAAGTGGGACGGAATGAGACGTAGGCCTCGGCCGCTCAGGTAGAGGTCCCGGTCCTCGGCCGGGTAGTGGACCGTCAGGACCGGGGGCTTCCAGAGCATGGTGGGCCCCAGACCGGCGAGCATCCCCTGGACCCCGCCGCCCAGCAGGTCACGGGTGCGTGCCGACCGTTCAGCCTGCGCACGTGTCTGCATCAGATCGGTGACCGGGGCGACGGCGGCGGCGTAATACACGCGAACCGCCTCCACGAACTCTCCGCGCTCCCGCGTTCCGGCCAGTCGCCACGCCCATGGGGGAGCACCCACGATCCGGTCGAGGAGAGCGAGTTCGTCAAGCACCCGCTTACATGGCGTGATCATGACAGCATCGAGTCCGGCTTCGAGGCAGTCGTTTACCCCCGTCTGTGGCGTGAGGAAGTCCGGAAAGTAGGCGGCACGCGGAAAGAGCGGCACCAGGATCTCGCGGACCAGGCGGTCGAGTTGCTGTTGGCCGAGCCGAAGGCGGGTGGCGCGGTACCAGTCCGCGTAGGCCCAGCGGCCGGCCCGCGTCTGGAACCTGTGCAGGCTCATGGCGACTTCCCAGAGGGGGTCGCACCGCGCGGCGACCGTCGTTCTCGCCAGGTCCACGTCGGTGAAGTGAATACGGAGCACCTGGTTCCCCCTCTGTACCTGGGGCTTTTCATCCCGGTGAAACATGATGGCCAACTCGAGCCCCAGTTGGCAATATCGCTCACCGGCGTTGCAATCGCCCACACGCGTTCAGGGAAGTAAATTCCGCCATCTCTCAAAAGGCGCAGTAAGTACACGCAAGGGCGACAGGCTGGCAACGCATAAAGCAAATTCACGTACGAAAAATCCGAGAAAGAGGGAAACCGCATGAGATCCTTCCGCTTAGCAGCGGCACTCGCCGCCACCGCCCTGGCCGCTCTGCTCGGCCTGGCCCTCCCTGGTAACGCCCTCGCCGCCGTCCACACCACCCCCGTCGGCAAGCCGGCCGCCGCCGCTCCGCAAGCGGTACAGGGGACCGCTTCCGCCGCGCTCTCCCCGCAGGCCATCGGGGACTGCCCGAGCACCTACTTCTGTTTCTGGGTCGACTCCGGCTACAGCGGCGGGCCGGGCAAGTTCTCGGGCAGCAACACCAACTGGGGCGCCTACGCCCACTCCGCCTGCGCGAACGGGACATGGAGCGACTGCGCCTCCTCGGGCTACAACCACGGCACGAGCGGCCTGGGCGTCGAGGTGTGGAGCGGCACGGGCTACACCGGGCTGTCCGCCTGCCTGCCCAAGGGCTGGTCCAACAGCAACTTCGCGAACCTCGTCTGGCCGGATACTTCGACCAGCTTCAACGACTCGATCAGCAGCAACTACTGGACCTCGGCCTGCTGACCGGGCACTCTCCGGCCACTGGATGACGGGCGATCACCCATGACAGAACTCTCGCGCCGCTGCGTCGGGCGCACACCGACACGCCTGCCGGCCCTGCTGGTCCTTGCGGTGGGCCTGATCTGCGTCGCCGCGACCGCGTGCACCGGAACGGGAACGGCCGCACCTGCCAAGGCGGCGCCGTCGGCGCGGGAGTTCGGTCAGGCCGCTGCCGTCCTCACGAACGACGCCACCGCCCAGCGCCAACGCTGGCAGCTCTTCGGCGCCTTGCAGATCCTCACTCAGCGCTGCATGCGCGACCGGGGAGTGAGCTACCTGGTCACGAGCGCCGGCCCGCAGCCATCGGCCGGGGCCACCACGGCCGAGTCGATCGGCTCCCGATCCGTGCCCGGCTACGGCATCTCCACAGCGCTGCACCGCATGAACAACGGCCCCACCGCCCAGGACCGGTACGTCCGCTCTCTGTCCGCCGCAGACCAGGCCCGCTACACGGCCGCACTCGACGGCCCCGCCGAACAGGTGGCAGCGCTGACCCTGCCCAGCGGGGCGAGTGGGTCCTACGCCACGGGCGGCTGCGTGGCCCGGGCGCGGGCCCGGCTGTACGGCACCGTGCGGGCCGCGCTCGAGGACACGCTCGTGCCGCAGGACGTCGACCAGCTTTTCGAGCGGTATTTGGCGACCGCTCCCTCGTACCGGACTGCCCTGGGGCGATGGCAGCGCTGCATGGCCGACGCCGGCCGGGCGGCGAAGACGCCCGCCGCGCTGATTCAGGGCCTTCAGGCCGAGGCCGTGAAGGGAGCGAGCGCCTCGAGGCTGGCGCAGGAGCAGCGTGCTGCCGCTGCGGCCGATCAACGCTGCGACGCGGAAAGCCGCTTGCGCCGTATGGGCGTCACGCAACGCGACGCCTTCCTGCGACACCAGCCCGCACAGACGCGGGCTCGCCTGGAAGAGGTCTGGCAGCACCGGCGGCAGGCCCTGGCACGGGCTGCGGCCCTGCTCGGCCAGGACGCAGAAAGCCCACTCGGGTAACTGGCCGACTCTCCCCAATCCTTCGACGCATTGGTCAGGATGCTCGCTTCGCGAGGAGGCGGGTATGTCCCGTCCCGGGCGGCCCTGGTCGCTGCCGCTGGAAGACCGCGTGCTCCTGGTGGTTGCCTACCTCGGATCGTCCGCTGGACTGGTCCGCTGCTCACGCTCAAGCAGCGCCAATGGTTCCGCAGGGGCACCGCTCTGATCGTTGCCCGCTGGCCCAAGAACTACCGCTACTCCACCAATCATCAGATCGTGACGGACGCGGACAGCAGCTTGGTCGTCGCCGTCGGCCGGCTGGTTCCCGGCAACCGCAATGACTGCAGGGCGTGGGAAGAATCCAGCCATGTCCGTGCTCGCGTCGAGCACGCCTTCGCACGGACGAAGACCTGGAAGCCCCTCCGCGACTGCCGACTGCTTGCGCGGCGGGCGGGACGCGGTGGTCCCCAGATGACGGCAACGGGCGGCCGGTCACCGAGTGGCCCGGCCAGACACGCCGACGGCTCCCGTCCTGCGAACAGGAAGGGAGCCGTCCAGGTGTGTCCCGAGGCGTTGTGCCTTCAGCGGGTCATGCGTGGCGGTGCGAATGCCGGTTGCCGGTGACCAGGCGGTAGAGAGCGAGCAGGATGACGGAGCCGGCGATCGCGGCGATCCAGGTGGAGAGGTGGAAGAACCCGTCGATGGAGTCGACGCCGAAGATGACCTTGCCGAGCCAGCCGCCGAGCAGACCGCCGACGATCCCGATGAGCATGGTGATGATGATGCCGCCGGGGTCCTTGCCCGGCATCAGGGCCTTGGCGATGGCGCCGGCGAGCAGGCCGATGAAGATCCACGCGATGATGCCCATGGTGCCTCTCCGCTTCGTCGTATAAAGGCTGTGTCAGATCATCGTCTGCACCGATCGCGCCCGAACAAACGTCTTCTCCGAACCCGACCGCGCCAGCCCTTGATCATGGAGAGGGGGAGAGGGCGGGATGGGCGGCGCGAACGCAGCCGAACGGCCCGAAGCAGCCGACGAGCCCACCGGCTACTGGATGAGCAACCTGCCCGCCACCACCCCCATCGCCGATCTGGTGCACTGGGCGAAGATGTGATGGCGCATCGACCACGACTACCGCGAGCTCAAACACGGCCTGGACCACTTCGAAGGCCGCACCTGGCGCACCTGGCGCGGCTGGCATCATCACGTCACCCTCGTCACCGCCCTGAGGCGCCACGACCCCAAAGCCCACACCACAGCCTGAGCACCTACCAAGTCCTCGACGCGTTACAGCAGCTGCTGCGGTGCTGGAACGGCACCTGAACCACCTGAGGCCACGCCAGTCACACCGGGGCGCAAGATCCGTCCTCGCCTCCCGGGGATTCCCCTGCCTGCGGGCGCTCCGGCGAGCGTGGGGGGCGCGGGGACTGCACGCGACACCAGGCGAAGCACTCTGTGTCATTATCAGATACACAGAGTGATATCCGTTAAGGGAGTCGCCATGCCTATGCTGCTCATCAAGGGCTCGTTCAAGGTGTCGGAGAAGGCCAAGCCGGACGGCGACACCATCTCGTTCATCCCGGACAACGTGGCCGATTGGAAGCTCGTACCCGGGTGCAAACCGATCCTGCCCGCCGCCGACGGCCACGCCAACATCCGGCTCGAAGGCATCGACGCGCTGGAGACCCACTACGGGGGCAACTACGGACCGGACCAGCACCAGCCGATCGGCCTAGCCCACCAGGCCGCGGACGAACTGCTGACGTTCCTCGGCTTCACCAGCATCGTCCGCAGGCCGGACGAGACCGTCACCCTCACCCCCACCAGCGTGCCCGGCTTCATCCTCACCCGAGGCTCCGACACCTACGGCCGTTGCGTGGCCCTGGTCGGCCGCGGAACCCCGCCCGGGTGCAGCGGCTACGAGATCAACGTCAGCGACGCCCTGCTGAAGAAGACCGCAAACCACCACCTGCTCTCGCTCGGCCTGGCCTACCCGACCTTCTACACCGGCTTTCCCGTCTCCCTGCGCACGGTCCTCGCCGCAGCCGCTCAGCAGGCCCGTCAGTCCGCACCGCCGCTGGGCGTGTGGGCCAAGGACGTCACACCGTCCGGAGTGAAGATCACCGGAATGGCCTCGCTCACGGCCGACGACGGAGCGGTCATCCTCCCGAAGCTGTTCCGCCGACTGAAGGAATACCTGGACCTCAACCCCACAAGCCCGTCCCTGGCCTGCCTCCCCTCCTACCTGGGCGGAGGCGCCGACAAGTTCCACATGCCGCCGACCTCCAAGGAGATCACCGGCCTGCAACACGCCATCGAGATCACCAACGGCAACACCGTGAGGATGACGCACCAGCCCGAAGAGATCATCTTCGTCGAAAAGTAGACGGCGAAAAGTGGACGGGAGGAGCCGACCGGCCATGACCTATGCGAAGGTGCCATGACGGATCCACGAACGATCCTGTGGCAGGCGCGCCAAGGTCCCGTGCCACCGGAGTGGCGCGTGTTCACCAAGAGGCGGGGCGCGCTGTCCGGCTTCTTCCGCGGGACGTCGAACGATCCGGACCCGCTGCTGGTGATTACGCTGGACGGCTCCGTCGAATACATCAGCGAACGCAAGCCGCTGACGACCGTCGTCTTCCAGGACCTGGCCGGCATGAAGCTGCAAGTGGCCAGTTCCGATTCGTCGCGTGCCGTCTCCACCTGGGTCGACCTGCGCTACCTCGACGGCAGCAAGTCGAAGTGGCGGTCCGGCTTTGAACTGGAGGCGGTCCAGGGGTTCATCGAAGCTTACGGCGCCCACAAGGCCCTTCGCGGGTACGCGTGAGTCCCGGCGCGCGCCGCCCTCATCGGCACGACGGCGTGGTGACGAGATGTGCGGAGGCGGTGGCTGGGACCCGTCAGGCCACCTACGACGCACAGATGGCCGTCCTGGTCGCGGAGTCACCGCTGGAGCGGGGACTGGGTGTTCCGGCCGAAGGGCATCGGCCTGCAGACCGAAGGCGTCCTGACCAACGGCATGTTCTGGGACCTACTGTAGTAGGGCTTGGTCAGGTCGGTTGTGGTAGTGCGTGTCCTGGCCCGGCAGCTGACGGCCGAACGAGTGGAGGAGGAGGCCGGGCAAGACGCGACGCCGAGCTTCGAGGTGCAACCCAACGGCCGGCTGAAGCCGAACGTGGACCGGCTCGGCACGATCGGCGAACCGAAGTCGCTGCGCTGGCTGGGCAAGACCACCGCGGCGATGCTCCCGAAGACCGACCTGCCGGACCTACTGTTCGAGGTCGACTCCTGGACCGGGTTCCTGGACGCCTTCGTGTACTTCGGCGACGGACGCACACGCATGGAGAACCTGAAGACCTCGCTGGTGGCGCTGCTCGTCGCGGAAGCGTGCAACATTGGCTACACCCCCGTCGTCGACGCGAACGACGAGGCGCTGGCCCGGGCCCGGCTGGTGCACGTCGACCAGTACTACCTCCGGGCGGACACCATCGCGGCGGCGAACGCGCGCCTCATCGAAGCCCAGACCAAGGTGCCGATCGTGGCGCACTGGGGCGAGGGCCTGCTCGCCTCGGTGGACGGACTGCGGTTCGTAGTGCCCAAGCGCACCATCAACGCCGGTCCGTCGCGGAAGTACTACCACTTCGAACGCGGCATCACCTGGCTCAACGCCGTAAATGACCAGGTCGCGGGCATCGGGCAGATGGTGGTGCCCGGCACCCCGCGGGACTCCCTGCACATCCTGGACACCGTGCTGAACCTGGACGCCGGGGTGAAGCCGGAGATGATCGCCACCGACAACGCCTCGTACTCCGACATCGTGTTCGGCCTGTTCAGCATGCTCGGCCACAACTTCTCCCCGCGCTTCCGTGATCTGGCCGACCAGCGGTTCTGGCGCGCGGAGATGCCCGGCGTCACGACCGGCGGCTACGGGCCGCTGGAAGCCCTCGCGCGCAACCGGGTGAACCTGACCAGGGTCATCACGCACTGGCCGGACATGCTGCGAATGGCCGGCTCCCTGGTGACCGGACAGGTGAGGGCATACGACCTGCTGCGGATGTTCGGCCGCGAGGGCCGCCCCACCCCGCTGGGGCAAGCGTTCGCCGAGTACGGGCGGATCGCCAAGACCCTGCACCTGCTGCGCGTGGTCGACCCGGTCGACGACACCTACCGCCGTCGGATGAACCTGCAACTCACCGTCCAGGAGTCCCGCCACAAGCCGGCCCGGGACATCTGCCACGGCAAGCGCGGGCAGATCATGCAGGCATACCGCCAGGGCCAGGAAGACCAGCTCGGCGCACTCGGCCTGGTCCTCAACGCCGCCGCGCTGTGGACGACCCGCTACCTGGACGCCGCCGTCACCGAACTGCGGGCGCTGCCTGCCGACGCGCGCGAACACGACGTCCTGGACGAGGGCGTGGCACGGCTCTCCCCGCTCAAGCACGCGAACCTCAACTGCCTGGGCCGCTTCAGTTTCCGCGCCACCGTCCCGTCGGCGGGGGCCTGCGGCACCTGCAAGACCCGGCCACCGCCGACATCGAGGAGAACGAAGAAGGATGAAGCAGGCGTCGGCCGACCGTTACGGGCGGCCCGGCCGCTCCGTCCGCCGAGGGCGGACGGCTGTACGACGTGTGCTCAGGACGCGGTTTGGTCGCTGGGGAAGAAGACCTTCTCGACCTGGTCGTGTCGGGTGTGCAGCTCCCAGTACAGCGGCGCGATCTCTTCCGGTGCGGTGGCGCCCGGCTGGCGGCCGAGCCACGCGCCGATCGCTATGTGGCCGACCTGTACTCCTCGGGGAGCGGCAGCGGCGTGCAGACCGTGGGCCCAGTTGCGCAGCCACGCCGCGGCCGGGGCGACGTTGGCGAACATGTCGTGACCGAGCTCCGGGCGCACGGACGAGGCGCCGGCGGTGAACGGGATCGTGCCCGAGCCTTGGGCGAGCATCTCCGGAAGCACCTGGTTGACCGCCGCCACGGCGCCGTGCACGTGGAAGTCGAGCTGGATCCGCACGTTGTCGTGGGTCAGCTCGGTGGAGGAAGCCAACGGCAGCGCCGGGTTGGACGGCGAGTACTCAAGGACGTCGATCTGCCCGAATCGCTGCTTGACCGCCGCGAGGCCGGAGACGATCGCTGGCGGGTCGAGTACGTCGGCGGCGAAGGCCGCCGCTTCGATGCCCTGGTCGGTCAGTTCGGCCACGACCGGGTCCAGCTTGGCCGGAGTACGCGACAGCAGCGCGACCTGGTGGCCTTCCTTGCCGAAGGTCTGGGCGATGGCGAGCCCCCTTCCGGGACCGGCACCCCTGATGGCGATGGTAGGCATGACTTCTCCTTCGGTGAGAACAGCGTTATGAACAGCGGGATTCGGTCGGGACCGAGTCCCGCTCGAGTTGGTGGGCGGAAGAGGTGAAGGCGGGGCGCCGCGTACAGCTGCGCGGCGGCGGCGTGCAGGCCGGTCAGTTGCTGATCCGTAGTTCCTGCTGCGCGTATCGCACGTCGTCGGCCTGGGCGAGCATGAACTCCGCGAGGTCGGCCCGGGAAATGCGCGAGCCGACCCGGTCCCCGGATCCGGTCCCGGTGCGCACCTTGACCCTTCCCGATCCGGGCTTGTCGTTGGGCGCGGTGACGACCACGATGGTCCAGCCTCGATCCGAGCCGCGAATGGCCTCGCCTACCTCGGCCG
Source organism: Streptomyces sp. NPDC102270 (assembly GCF_044766405.1). Taxonomy (NCBI): domain Bacteria; kingdom Bacillati; phylum Actinomycetota; class Actinomycetes; order Kitasatosporales; family Streptomycetaceae; genus Streptomyces; species Streptomyces sp. NPDC102270. Next base: position 255,485 of record NZ_JBIWLX010000010.1, read on the forward strand.
ACTCGTTGACAAAGGAACGGGTGGCGGCAGCAGCCTGAACAGGGCGAAGCTCGCGCTGCGGAACGCGCGCAGCAGGGGGTTGCGGGGAATCAAGATGCTCGGCCCCCAGCTGTAGACGAGCCTGCGGACGCCGTGTGCGCGCATCGCGGCCAGGATGTTGCCCGTTCCCGACGCGAGGGGCAGGCCCCTAGGACCGCCGAAGATCTTGGGGCTCAGGGCGGCGAGGACGGCGTCGGCGACGGCCGCCTCGTCGGTCAGATCGCCCTGTGCGACCCGCAGCCGTTCGTGGCGCAGGGTGAGCTTCGCCGGATTTCGCATCAACGCCACCACGTCGTGTCCGGCGGCGAGTGCCTGCTCGGCCAGGTGCGTGCCGGTGCGGCCGCTGGCGCCGAAGATGGTCAGTTTCCGGACCGGCGGCGCCGTCGGTCCCCGCGGGAAGCTCGGCCTGCCACCGGTCGGACGTCACGTCGCGGCTTCCTCCTCGGAGCGCTGACAGGCCGCCTCTCGGTCCGGTTCACGGGATGAAGTCACGCAGGTGAAGTGCATGTGACGGAACTGTTGACGGAATTATTGCCCCCGCTTATCTTCTGACCGAATTCACGAACGACGTTCGAAATTACGGACAGGGATGGTCCCGCATGCCGCAGATGTCAGAGCAGCCCCCCGCCAGACGCCACAGATCCCTGATCCTGTGCGTGCTCGCCGTACTGATCGCCATGGTGTCGGCGACGACCCCGGCCACCGCCGCCGAGGGCCGCCCGTACACCAACCCGATCAAGTCGCAGAAGGGCGCCGACCCCTGGCTCGAGTACTACAACGGCAACTACTACCTGGTCACCACGTCCTTCACCGGTGTGCTGACCATGCGGAAGTCGCCGACCCTGGCCGGACTCTCCACCGCCGCCAGCGTCCAGATCTGGAGCGACACCACCCCCACCCGCAACACCAACATCTGGGCACCCGAGATCCACTTCTTCGACGGCCACTGGTACCTGTACTACTCCGCGGCGCAGAGCGGTGTCGCCTGCTGCGACTCCCAGCGCACCCACGTCCTGGAGAGCGCGGGCACCGACCCCATGGGCCCGTACACCTACAAGAACCAGCTCAGCGGCTCCAACCTCAGCTCCGGCGGCTGGCTCATCGACGCCACCGTCCTGCAGAACAACAACAAGCTGTACCTGATCGGCAGCGGCTACATCAACGGCAGTCCGCAGAGCCTGGTCATCGCGCCGATGAGCAACCCGTACACGCTGGCCAGCAGCACCTTCACCGTCATCTCCAGCCCCACCGCGAGCTGGGAGACCTCGGGGGCCGCGGTCAACGAGGGACCCGAGCCGCTCTACCACAACGGCCGCACCTTCCTCACCTTCTCCGCCAGCTACTGCATGACCCCGGACTACAAGTTGGGCCAGCTGGAACTGACCGGTACCGACCCGCTGAACCCCGCTTCCTGGACGAAGAAGTCCACGCCGGTCTTCCAGCGCAACGACGCGGCGAGTGTCTACGGCCCCGGCCACAACGGCTTCTTCTCCTCGCCGGACGGCACCGAGAACTGGATCGTCTACCACGCCAACAACTCCGCGAGCAGCGGCTGCGGCAACGAACGTACGACGCGGGCGCAGAAGTTCACCTGGAACGCGGACGGCACGCCGAACTTCGGCACCCCGGTCGCGCTCGGCACCACGCTGCCCGGCCCGTCGGGCGAGACGGCGACGACCCCGACCGCGTACACCCTGGTGAACCGCAACAGCGGCAAGTGCCTGGACGTCGAGGGCGGCAGCACCTTGGACGGCGCCAACATCTTCCAGTGGAGCTGCCACGGCGGCGCCAACCAGAAGTGGCGCGTCGAGGACCTCGGCGACGACACCAGCCGGCTGGTCAACGTCGCGACCGGCAAGGTCGCGGACACCGCGAACTGCACCACGACCGACGGCACGGACATCGCGCAGTGGTCCTGGCTGAACAACAACTGCCAGAAGTGGCGTCTGGTCTACACGGATACCGGCGACTACGTGCGGATCGTGAACGAGAACAGCGGCAAGGTCGCCGACGTGGCCAACTGCGGCACCGCCGACGGGACCGACGTACGGCTGTGGACCTGGCTGAACAACAACTGCCAGCAGTGGCGCCTCGTCCCCACGACCTGACCTCCCTGCGCACCCCGCATCCGTACTCTGGAGCAACCCCTTGAGACGCAACGCCGTACGGCTGCTCACGGCCGTCCTCATCGCCCTGGTGGGCTGTCTCGCCGGGCCCGGCACCGCCGCCCACGCGGCCGTGCCCGACTCACCCGCCGTGACCTACACCAACCCGATCGCCGAGAAACGCGCCGACCCGCACATCTTCAAGCACACCGACGGCTACTACTACTTCACCGCGACCGTCCCCGAGTACGACCGCATCGTGCTGCGCCGGGCGACCACCATCCAGGGCCTGTCGACGGCCCCCGAGACCACGATCTGGACCAAGCACGCCAGTGGCGTGATGGGCAACCACATCTGGGCGCCGGAGATCCACTACATCGACGGCAAGTGGTACGTGTACTTCGCCGCCGGCTCCACCAGTGACCAGTGGGCGATCCGCATGTACGTCCTGGAGGGCACCGGCGCCAACCCGCTCACCGCGACCTGGGCCGAGAAGGGCCAGATCAAGACGACGTGGGAGAGCTTCTCCCTCGACGCCACCACCTTCGTCGTGGGCGGCGTCCGCTACCTCGCCTGGGCCCAGCGCAACCCGGCCGAGAACAACAACACCAGCCTGTTCGTCGCGAAGATGGCCAACCCCTGGACCCTCACCGGCACTCCGGCGGAGATCTCCCAGCCCACGCTGTCCTGGGAGACGGTCGGCTACAAGGTCAACGAGGGTCCGGCGGTGATCGAGCACGGCGGCAAGGTCTTCATGACCTACTCGGCCAGCGCGACCGACGCCAACTACTGCCTCGGCATGCTCACCGCCTCCGCGACGGCCGACCTGACCAGCCCGGCGTCCTGGACCAAGGGCTCCCAGCCGGTGTTCAAGACGAGCGAGGCGACCTCGCAGTACGGACCGGGCCACAACTCCTTCACCGTCTCCGAGGACGGCAAGTCCGACATCCTCGTCTACCACGACCGCGGCTACAAGGACATCACCGGCGACCCGCTGAACGACCCCAACCGCCGCACCCGCGTGCAGAAGGTGTACTGGAAGGCCGACGGCACCCCCGACTTCGGCATCCCGGTCGCCGACGGAGTCACCCCGCAGCGCTTCTCGTCGTACAACTTCGCGGACCGCTTCATCCGCCACTTCGACTACCGCGGCCGGATCGACGCCAACGTCAGCCCGCTGGCGGACTCGCAGTTCCGCGTGGTCACCGGCCTGGCCGGCAGCGGCACCGTGTCGCTGGAGTCGGCCAACTTCCCCGGCTACTACCTGCGGAGCAACGCGAGCTTCGAGGTCCGGCTGGAGAAGAACGACGGCACGGCGCAGTTCGCGTCCGACGCCACCTTCTCCAAGCGGGCGGGTCTGTCCGACTCGGCCGGCGTCTCCTACGAGTCCTACGGCTCACCAGGCCGCTACGTCCGCCACTTCAACTACCTGCTGTACGCGCAGACACCGAGTACGGCCACGGACCGGGCGGACGCCACGTTCTACGCCCAGTAACACCTACGGACGGCTCCCACCGGGGCCGCGGACCGGTGTCGAAGGCAGCCTCGATGGGGCGCTCGTCGACCGGGACGCGGCCCAGGGGCGGGCCGTTCGGTACCGTGCGTACGGCGGTCCGGTCGGAGGAGACGAGGATGCCGTCGAGGTCACTCACGGCCACGCACTCCGACGGGGCCGTGCACCCCCGTCCGACCGCCGGAGGATCAGCCCGGGCTCGGGCACCCGGTTGTGGCAGCCGTCGTCGAGAGTGTGTCGACGCGCCCCCGAACGGGTCGAGCAGGTGGGAGCACTCCGCGCGCCACACCGGACTGTTCAGTGACGAACCCGGTGCTGATGCCGTGCAGCCGCAGCAGACCGACCGCCTCACGGGCCCCTGCGATGGGCCGGATGCGTCCGTACCCCGGCGCGGACTCGACGGCCGGGCTTGCAATCCCGTGTCACCGTGTTCCGTCAGCCGCCTACGGCCCTCGATGCTCAGGGGCGCAGCGCGTGGGGCACTCGTCGTCCTCTCAACGTCAGAAGGCGACAGGCGCGACGCCTATCGTGCGCGCCTGCCGCATTGCCGCCTTTCAGCCCTTCGGTGCGACGCGTATACGGTTCCCGTCAGGATCGGCTGCGAGGAAGGTCAGACCGAACCCCGCATCATGAGGCTCGCGCAGGATCGTGACTCCGTTGGACTTCCACTGCTCAAAGATCGCGTTGAGCTCGTCGGGTCCACCGTCGATGGCCAGGCACACCTCACTGGTGCGCGGGACGTCCGGTGACAGATCCTCGAACTGGCCGGACCACAGACCGAGGTCGGCGCCTGGCCCGAGGTCGAAGGTGATGTATCCCGGAGTCTCGAACGAGGGGCTCATATCGAGGAGGTCGCCATAGAAACGAGCTGCGGCGGGAGCGTCGTTCACGTAGACGATGGACACGACGGACGTGGTCATGATTGTTCCTTCTCGCAGGTGGTGGGTACGCATCCACCACCCTGACCGGGATATGCGCCGCATCGTGTCGCAATTCCTGAAAAAATTGGTGTGTGACCCCAGACCGCTTCTTCACCCTGATGCTGCTCATCACATCGAGGGATGCCGTGACCACACAGGAACTCGCCTCAGCGCTCGGCGTGTCCCTTCGCACCATCACCCGAGATCTGAACTGGCTCCGCGACGCCGGTCTGCCGGTGACCGCACACCGGGGCCGCCTCGGAGGCGTGACCATGCTGCCCGGGTCCGGACTCGACCTCACGCGACTCACACCGGGCGAGCGTGAACATCTCTCGCTCACCGGGCTGGATGAGAAGCAACGTGCGGAGCTCAACGCATCGGTCGAAACCCAGCGCGCGCTCTCCAAGATTGCCGCCGCACAGCCACGTCGAGTTCATGAGCTCCTGCCGCTCACCGACGTGGTGCACGTTGACAGCCGTCCCTGGCGTCAGGCACGAGCTTTCGGCACGACTCCGGCTTCGCTGATCGGCGCCGTGCGGCGAGGTCGCCGGCTACGGATCGAGTACGACAGCCCACGCGAGTCATGCCCACGCGACCTGGTCGTGGATCCCTACGGGCTGTTCGCCAAGGCCGGCATCTGGTACCTCGTCGCCGACCGTGCCCGAGTGCCGCGGATGTACCGACTCGAACGGATCACGACGTGGAAAGAAGTCGACCAGCCACGACGGATCCGCGAGAGCGAGACCCTGGCCACCGTCGCTGCAGCGCTCCTTGCTCAGTGGGAACACCACCACGCAATAGAGGTCAGCGCCACCATCGAGCAGACCCAGATCGAGCGAGCGCAACGGATCTTTGGCCTACGACTCGTCTGGGACGACCAGGAAGAATCCGCCACCGGCCGCAAGGTGACAATCCGCTTCCTGCATCTGGAGGACGTGCGAGCACTGCTGCCGTTCGGGAGCGCCATCACTGTGCACGGCCCCACCGAAGCCAAAACTCACCTTCGCGACCTCGCCACCCATCTTGCCCACCACTATGCGCCGTCACCAACGTCCTGACCCGCACCATCTAGCCGCCGAAGAAGCCCATGGTGCCGTCCGACATCAACGAGCTCACCGCCGGCCGACAGCTCACCGGGCTCCGCCAGGTGCTGGACTGCCCCGCCACGGCGACCGTGCTCCGGCAGCGTCCCGCAGCCGCGCCGGGAGAGGCGCCGGGCTGGCTCGCGCTCCTGTACCTCGCCCACTCCGGTGCCCTGCCCGGGTGGCGGGCACCGCAACCGACACCGATGGGCTGCACCTGTCGGTATCGGATCCTTCCTGGATACCGGTCGAGATTCCTGCACCCGTCGCCGTACTGGCCCTCCACCAGGTCGCGATTCGCTGCCACGCCGTCCGTGGCCAGACCGAGTCACCCTGGCTCTTCCCCGGTGGCCAGCCCGGCCGCACGATCCGTGCCTGGGCCTTGGGCGAACGGCTCCGCAAACTCGGCATGCGGCCCGCGGAGACCCGCTCGACCGCGCTGTTCCAGCTCGCCACCGAGCTGCCCGCCGCGGTCCTCGCCCGCACCCTCGGTATCGACATCACCGTCGCCGTCAAGTGGCAGCGGGCCGCCTCCGGACTGGTGCGCCTACCCAGCTGACGTGAGCCGAAGGCTGCCGCGTCAGAACTGACGAGGAGATTGAGGGCATCGCAATGGGCGTTTACGTGTCGATCAGAGGGTGGCTGGAGTGCGACGAGACTCAACTCACCGCTCATCACAACAGCACCTTCAGTGGCTCGTGCTGGATGGTGAGCAGCGGTGCGACAGGCTCCAACGGCAGGCCGGGACGGGTGCACCAATCGGCCGCCGTTGTCCAGAAACCGGTCTCGGGAGGTTCGGGTTCTGTCGACGATCTTGAGGCGTCGGCAAGATCACGGGCTGCGAAGTACGCGTCTGAGGAAGAGAGCGAGATGGGCCCGGCGTCATCGGCGACCTCACCCGGGACCCTGACGGAGCCGCAGCACGCCGCCAGTGGATCAGCGAACTCGGACTTTGGTACGACGAGCCCACAGACTCCGAGGTCTGGATGACAACCGTGGGGCCGACCGCCGCGCTGATCGAGGCCAACTTCAACCAGACGTGCGTCCAACTCGCGCGCGACCTCCACAACGATGGCGTCATCAAGAGTGCCATCGGCAGGCCGGCCTCCGTGATCCTCCACGGACTGGAGTACTACGAGGGGATTGCTCGTCGGACCGAGGCGGCCAACCCGCCCGGCCTCGCTGACGACTTCACGGCGTGGGTCCGCGCTGGCTGAAGGCCGCAATTTCGTGAAAGGCCGGATCAGGACGGTGACTTGGCGCTTGGGGGTTGTCATTCGCGCTCGCGTGCTCTCGCGAGTGTGGCGACCATGACCTGGGCTTCGGTGGGCTGATCCGCGAGCCGCCCTGCTTCGAGGATCGCCTCATCCGTCATCCGCGCGCCAACCTGGTGGGCTCGGTGAACGGCGTCGACGTTCAATTGCGCGGTCAGCACGAGGAGCCAGCGCATGGCCTGCACGGGGTCGGCTTCCGCACCGACGCCGTCCCGGTACCAGTCGGCCGCGACACCCGCCGCGCCGGCGTGGCCGTTCTCGGCTGCCCGCACGTACCAACTCAAGGCTTCCTCGTTGCGTCCGTCGCCCGCCAACCCGTCTCCCAGCACCGCGGCAGCCTGCGTGATGCCCCCGTTGGCGGCCTGGCTCAGCAGCCGGAGGTACTCGTCGCGGTGAGCGCGACAGTTGCCTTTCCCCTGGATGACCGCCGCGTTGAAGGCCCCGTAGGGGTCCCCCTTCGCGGCTGCCGCACGAAACAGCTCCAGGCCTCGTCATGGTCCTCTCGCACTCCCTTGCCTCGCACCAGCATGAAGCCGAAAGTGCGAAGGCCGGCGGGGTGACCAGCGGCGGCCGAAGCCCTGGCGTAGCCGACCGCCATCGGAAGAGCGTCTTCGGTGAAGTAGTCCATCAAGATGCCCGCCATCAGAGCCTGCGCGGCAGGGTCTCCCGCATCAGGGAGAGGTCTGATGTGAGGGGCTGCGAATCTGCTGACGGCGTTCGCGCCGTCGAGGCTGCCCAGCCGGGCAGCCTCGATCCAGGGAAGCCCGGCACCTACCCAGCGTCCGTCCTCAGCCGCCTCCTGCCCAGCGACGAGAAGCTTTTGTATCTGCGCCGACTCAGATTGGGGCTGGACGGACGTCACGGAGGCTCCTGGAAAGAGTGCGGGTGGGAACCGGCTGAATTGAAGCAGAAGCGCCTCTTGCGCACGGCACGCAACTTGACCTCGCATCCGAGATCGGCGCCGACACCGAGTCTCTCAGCCGTCAAGGTCTTTCACACAACTCGGGTCAGAACTATTCGGGCAGTTCCCATACCCGACTCCACCATTACAGGCATCGCTCAAACGCAAACGCGCTACCGCCCGCACCAGCCTGCGGCGCATGATGCGCGCGACCTTCGTGGATCCGTCGCGGTTGAGCCTCAGCGCGCGGCCGATGTCCTGCACGATCTCCACTTGCGAGCCGCGGGTGTCCGCGAAGCACACGGCCTATACGCTCGCCGGTGATGTCGACGCCTTTCTGGCTGCCAGGTCCACCAGTGTGACGGGCAGCGGGCTGGATCTGCCATTCGGTGGTGTCACCTGAAGGACAGAGCTTCGACCTGGGTCGGCGGAATTACCCGGTGAAGTCTCCCAGGCCTGCGGGGCGTTGCTGACACCAGTGCTTGAAGTTGTGGGTTCGGTCGGGTATCCGTCCTCGTGCGTGGGTCGGGCCCAGGCGCAGGAGGCCGGACCCACGCACGAGCTGGGTGTGCCATGTAGCGTCGGCGTGGGTGAACTCCCAGGCCGCGAACCACAGCTGACTCCAGAGTATGCAAGCGTCCAGTTGAGCTCGGGTTGCCTTGACGAAGGCGGCAACCAGTTCCTGTTCTCAGCTCTGATCAAGCTCGATCTTTACGGCACCCGGAAAGAGGTGGCGCCGAAGCGTCCTGTCCGGGTGTACAGGTCGAGCCGATCGGCTGCTGGGTGACCGCTGTAGTGCCCGACGACCGTACTGATCAGGTCCACCACCCTGCCGAGGTTGGACATGCCCGCGCGGTTCGGGGCCCGTGACGACAATGGGCTGACCAGCCAAGTCCAGCCGCAGATCGCCGTACGGCAGGAAGTCATGACACCTGATACTCAATACTCGCAAGGCGGAGCTAACTCGAAATTTCTATCTCCGGGAATTATTTCCATCCCTCAAAATCAGTCATCTACCCGACCGGCCTACAGCTGAATCTCGGACAGCCGGAACTGGGCAGGGCCTGTGAGGCGATCCCCGCCGGCTGCCGACCTGCCACCAGGTGATTCACCCTGACGCCCAGTCGAGTCCGCGTGCTGCCAACTGCTGGAGCCGCTCGGGGGTGAGCGCTGTCTTCCAGCGTCTCTACGTGCCCCCGTGGGACCGTCACGGATCCCTCCCGGGCCTTTTTGTAGTGCGCCAGGGCCGCAACGCCGCGCTCGAAGGCTCCCAGGGGCGTGGTGGTCGGCGTCGCGGGCGCCTCCGGCTCCGGGGCGAGCGGCGTGATGCCGAGCTGCTCCAGGCGCTCGCGCGGCCCGCCCGCCAGGGCCTCCCAGACCTTCGGCGTCCGCTGTGGTGCGGTGAGGCATCCATCACGTGTTTGCGGGCGCCGGCGATTTCACAGTCGGGCGAGCGTGACGGCGCACGCCGGATACCCGAACGGCCTGGCAGGGCGCGACGAGTGCCGCGGGAGAGGTTCCCATGGGAGACATGTCCCGACTCGACACCACATGCCTCCGCTCCCTTCGCTCCGCCGCGGCACTGGGCCTGGTCGCGGCGCTGGCCGTCGGCTGTACCGGCTCCGATGCCGACGTCACCGCCGCGGTCGGCCGGGCGGCCGTCGGGACGTCGCCGCTGCCCACCGTCCCACCCGCCCAGCCACCGTCACAGCTCACCCGGGCCGAGGTCGAGACCGCGGTGGGCCAGCTGGACGACGTCGTGCGGGACGCCATGCGCCGCACCGGTGTGCCCGGAGTCGCCGTGGGCGTGGTGCACAACGATGAGGTGGTGTATCTGAAGGGGTTCGGCCTGCGGAACGCGGGCACGAAGGACCGGGTCGGACCGGACACCGTCTTCCAGCTCGCCTCGGTCTCCAAGCCCCTTGCGTCCACCGTGGTCGCCGCGGCCGTGGGCGAGAAGACCGTCGGCTGGGACGACCCGGTCGTCAAGTACACCCCCGGCTTCGCGCTGAAGGACCCGTGGGTCAGCCGCCATGTCACGCTGGCCGACCTCTTCTCGCACCGCAGCGGACTGCCCGACCACGCCGGCGACCTCCTGGAGGACCTCGGCTACGACCGCTCGTACGTCCTGGACCACCTGCGCTACGAACCGCTGGCCCCCTTCCGTGCCCACTACGCGTACACCAACTTCGGGCTGACCGAAGCCGCGGTCGCCACCGCGCGAGCGGCGGGGACCAGCTGGGAGAAGCTGTCCGCCGACAAGGTGTACCGGCCGCTGGGGATGAACTCCAGCAGCTCTTCGTTCGCCGACTACGAGAAGGCGGGCAACAAGGCCGCCCTGCACGTGAAGACCGGGGGTACCTGGCGCGCCGCGTATGTGCGCGACGCGGACGCCCAGAGCCCTGCGGGCGGGGTCAGCTCGACGGTCCGGGACATGACGAAGTGGCTGCGTCTGCAATTGGGCAACGGAAAGTTCGAGGGGCGCCAGGTCGTCGACGCCGACGCTCTGGAGCAGACCCACGTGCCGCACATGGTCTCCGAGCCGCCGCACTCGCCCGCGGGCAGGACCGGGTTCTACGGGCTCGGCTGGAACGTGAGCTACGACGACCAGGGCAGGCTGAGGCTCGGCCACTCCGGCGGCTTCGCGCTCGGGGCGGCCACCAACGTCGCGTTGTTGCCCTCGGAGAAGCTCGGCATCGTCGTCCTGACCAACGGAGAGCCCATCGGTGTGCCCGAGGCGATCTCCGCCACGTTCCTCGACACCGCGCAGACTGGCGGGCCGACCGTCGACTGGCTGAAGTTCCTCGGGCCGATCTTCCAGCAAACCCTGGAGGGGGAACACTCGAAGGTCGACTACAGCAAGCCTCCGGCCTCGCGCGCACCCGCCAAGGCAGACAGCGCCTACACCGGAACGTACGCCAACGACTACTACGGCCCGTTGACCGTCAGCGCCCAAGGGGGCGAACTCACCATGCAACTCGGGCCCAAGAAGCAACGGTTCGCCTTGCGCCACTACGACGGTGACACCTTCAGCTACAGCACCACCGGCGAAATGGCCGTCGGCCTGTCCGGCGTGACCTTCACCGTCGGGTCCGGCGGACGCGCCGACAAGGTTCGGGTCGAGAACCTCGACACGAGCGGTCTCGGCACGTTCACGAGGAAGGACTAGCCCGCGGGTCGAACGGACGTACGCAGGAGGTCGCGTTACCGGCCCCCGCTCCAGCGGTGTCTGCGGGCTGTCACGCTGCTCTGGCGCGAGCGCCTCTCACCCGGGACGTCACCTGTGCCTCTTGCAGGCGTCGGGGAGAAGACCCACGTATGCGGCCCTGGCCTGTGGACGGATATTGCAACACGGGGACCCCTGGTGAGGGGGCGTATGTACCTTTGTTCCCAGCGTCTGGGTTTGTCCGTGGGAGCTGGCTCTGGCGCAACTTGTGTGGTGGTGGGCTTGAAGGCGTTATAGGGCGATCAGTCCGGCTGCCGTCTCCGCGAAGCCGCACGCATCGAAATGGAACGAGCGCAGGTGCTCCTCAAAGTCGGCGTGAAGCCACTCGCACTTCGCGGCGCGGGCTTGTTCGGCCGCAGTGGCGACGAGCCGCCTCGACTCCACGCGACTTCGACAACGCCGCCCTCAACGTGCCGCATGCCAACGGCTTCGGCCACCCAGTCACTGAGACCGACTGGCGAGCGCGACTTGAGCGCCACAGCCTCGGCTGGGTCTGCGCAGGGGAAGCCGGCTCTCTGATCGGCTTCGTCAACGGTGCCTGGGACGGGGGCGTCACGCCTTCATCGTGGACACGGTGGTCGGCCGGGCATTTCCGGTCAGCCAGTCGTACTTGATCGTCACGTCCCGATGGAATGTCTGTGCCGGCCAAGTTCTGGCCGGATCACGGAGCGAGGAGAACCCGCTTGCGGAGCAGGTGAAGGCAGGCCGGCACGGCCGAACATCTGGCGCTTGACCATTTTGATGCGGTTGACGTGGCCTTCGGCGACGCCGGAGTTCCAAGGGATGGAGAGACCTGCGGTGACCGCTCCGTGATCTGCTTGCCTTCGCGCTGGGTGAGCATCCGGGCAAAGGTGCGGATGCGACCAGCCAGGGCTTCGAGTTCGGGCCAAGTGGCGAGCGCAGCCTTCAACGGCAGCCGATTGTCCTCCCGGAGAGCGTCGGGGTGGATGAGAAGCCACCGGGGGCGGCCGGATGTCCAGGGGGGCAGGTACTCGCGGACGGCGTCGCAGCCGCCGGGGTAACGGCACTCGGTGATCCCCTCCCACAGCTGCCAGGCATTGGTGCAGCCGTCCTCCCGCCGCTGGTGGAGATACGGCTTGAACGCATCGAGCGTGGTCGGCCGGTTCTGCCACTGGCCGCGGATCAGTTCCTCCGGCGCATTCGCTTCCGCGAGTTGCTTGACGGTGCGGTGGGCATATGGAGCTGACGTTGGATCGCACGGCGGCTGTGACCGGCTTCCAGGAGTGCGTGGTCCTGGGCACAGCGGGCCCGGGTCCGGTTGGCGGAGCGATGGCCGGTGGGTCATGGGGACGCAGGGCTCTCCTCAGCCGGCGGCTCCTCCATGGGTTTTGCCGTCGGCCGGGGCCGCGCGCAGACTGACGGTCTGCGGTGAAGTGTCAGCAGAGCAACGTCATCTGAGTGTCAGTGGAGCAGACTCGTCGACCTGGCCGTTCGCACTGACATGTGGTGCTCACCCGGTGCTGTCACGGATCGGGCAGCCGCACCTGCAGCCCCAGCAGGATCGGTCTGAATTCCGGGGGAAGACCGTTACCCGCTGCGAGTGCCACCGTGGGTGGCGGGCCCTTGCATTCCGCGGCGGTCATGTGGGTCGGCGCCTGCACCAGGCGTGCCCGTCCTCCCCCGTGGGACGGGCACGTGCGCTCAGCCCCCGGCGGTGCGGGGTCAGCTGCAGGTGCGGTAGTCGTAGCCGGCGAGTCGCGCGTTGCCGTCGCCGTCGTAGAAGTTGTACCGGCCATTGCTGTCGCGGGTGATGTTGATCGTGTACCTGGAGCCGTCGAAGTGGTCGACGGCCCGGTCGCCGTCCTGGTCCTGCAGCCCCTTGCCCGCCGCCCTGAAGGTGTCGTCGCCGGCCACCCCGATCCCGTCACCGCTGCCGCCGAAGGCACTCTGCCAGTCTGCGGTCGCGGCCTTGGTGTTCGATCCGAAGACGCCGTCGATGTCCGCGGAGTCGAACGTGGTGCCGTCCGACTCGATGGCACCGTCCGCCCACAGGATCTTCTGCCACAGGCAGGTGGCGTTGGAAGACGTGTTGATGCTGGTCGACAGAATGCCCTCGTTGCCCCAGTCGTCGGTGTAGGTGCCGCTGCCGGCGACGTAGGCAAGACCACTGTAGGAACCGATCGCGGAGGCCGGCGAGGCGCTCAGGGCGAGAGTGCCGGCGGTCAGGAGGCCGATCGCGCATGCGGCCAGCTTGGTCCGATTCGTACGTGAGCTCATGGGTGTTCCCTGTCTGTGGGTGTGGGTGACGTGGGCGTGCCGGTCGCAGCGGGATTCCGCGGGGCAGCACGCGTTGATTGCCGGCGCAGTGGGTATGGCGGGCAGTCGGACGGGCCATGGTGCGGCGAAAACACGGGACGTGAAGGGGGTGGTGTGGGCCCTGCAACTGCCGTGCGTCCTCGGGGCATTGCTGCGGTAGGTGGTGCCACTTCCCCCCCCGGGAGGTTGATGACCGCCGCTCATCGGGGCCGTCGTGTCTCGCGCTGCTTCCTGTCCTGGACCACGGTGCGCCGCCGAACGTCGGTGAACCTTGGACAAACGTTGAATGGGCTGGTCGAAGGTGCTATGCCAGGGTAGGAACTGAGACTCGGGGGCGTGCTGTGACGGTTGAGTTCGCTTTGCTCGGCAGTGTCGAGGCGCGTGTGGACGGCAGGATCGTAGATCTGGGTCACGCCCGGCAGCGGTGTGTGCTCGCGGTGCTGCTGGTCGACGCCAACCAGGTGGTCTCGGTGGATGGGCTCGTCGACCGCGTCTGGGCCGACCGTCCTCCGCAGCGGGTCCGAAACACTCTCTACGGTTACCTCTCCCGTCTGCGGCAGGCTTTGGCCGTCGCGGAGGGGGCGGATATCGTCCGGCGATCCGGTGGTTATGTCATCGAGGTCGAGGCGACCGCAGTGGATCTCCACCGCTTCCACGACATCACCGCACAGGCCCGCGCCGCCACCCGGAACGAGCAGGACGAGCAGGCCGCAACCCTGTTCGCGCAGGCACTCGGCCTCTGGCGGGGAAATGCTTTCGCGGGTCTGGACACCCCTTGGTTCAACGCCCTGCGCGACACGGTCGACCAAGAACGGATCGCGGCCGAACTGGACCACACCGACGTTCGGCTCCGCCGCGGTCACCACACCGGACTGTTGGCCGAAGTGTCCGCCCGGGTCGAGACACACCCGTTGGACGAACGGATGGCCGGCCAGTTCATCCTCGCCCTGTACCGCTGTGGTCGCCCGGCCGATGCCCTCAACCACTACCAGCGGATCCGGCTGCTGCTGGCCGAAGAACTCGGCTGTGACCCCGGCCTCCCGCTGCGCCAACTGCACCAGCGGATTCTCACCAACGATCCCGCACTGAACGTCCCGGCCGCCGGGCGCACTCCGAGATCCGCACCCGCTCTCGTGCCGCGCCCGTCACCCATGCCCCCGCTGGTGCGCACCCCACGGTGCGGCGCCGACCTTCCCGGCCCGCCGACACCACAGCGTCCCCGGACGGGTAGCCATCTGGTTGGCCGGGCAGCGGAGTTGACGGCCCTCGACGGCGCGATCGAGGACGCCCTGGCCGGTGCGCCAGGGGTGGTCGAGGTGGTCGGGGAACCGGGTATCGGAAAGACACGGCTGCTCGGCGCATTGGGCGAGCGGGCGAGACAACGCGGTTTCGTGTCCCTGGCAGGCCGCAGCGTGGAGTTCGACCGGGCTCCGTACGGTGCGTTCGTGGACGCTTTGGACGACCACCTCGGCCATGAGGACGTCCTCCGGCTCCGGCACGACGGGTTACCGCCCGGCGCGTTCGCCCTGCTGAGCACGGTCTTCCCCGCGCTCTGTGACCGGCCCCCGACCGGTCCGGAGCCGGTGCAGGTCGAACGGTACTGGTTCCACCGGGCGGTGCGAACGCTGCTGGAGACGCTGAGTGCCGACGGCGGGCTCGTCCTCAGCCTGGACGACCTGCAGTGGACGGATGACGGCACAGCCGAGCTGATCGACCATCTGGTACGGCATCCGCCGAGGACACCGCTGCTGCTCGCCCTCGCCTACCGTCCCCGGCAGGCGCCGCCGCGACTGGCCGCGGCGCTGGCCCGGGCGGGCACGGAGGGAAGAGCGGCCAGGATCGAGCTGGGTCCGCTGTCTGCGGCCGAGGGAGCGGAGCTGTGCGGGGCCAGGACGGACCACTGGCGTTTCCAACGGCTGTACGAGGCCAGCGGAGGCAACCCTTTCTATTTGGAGGCGCTGGCCCGAAGCGCCGGGAACGAAGGCCCCTCGACGGTGCCGGCCGTCTCGGCACCTGTCGCCGGTGATCTGCCGCAGTCGGTGCGGGCGGCGCTGATGGAGGAATTCGGAGGCCTGTCGGCCACTGGGAGGGTCTGTACACAGGCGGCCGCGGTGCTCGGCGACCCATTCGAAGCCGGCATGGTGGCAGTCGTGGCCCAGACCGGTGAGGCACAGGCCCTCGCCGCCCTGGACGAGGCCGCGGAGCGGGACCTCGTACGCCAGGTCGGCTCCACGCGGCAATTCCGGTTCCGCCATCCGCTGGTGCGGGCAGCGGTGTATCAGGGGTCGGGCGCCGGCTGGCGGATAGAGGCGCACACCCGGGCCGCGGACGGCCTGGCCCTGCAAGGGGCACCGCTGACGGCCCAGGCGTCGCACGTTCAGCGTTCGGCGCGCCCAGGAGACGAACGCGCCGTCGACGTACTTGTACAGGCCGCCCGTCAGGTCATGACGATCGCACCGGCCACCGCCGCGTACTGGACACAGGAAGCCCTGCGGTTGCTCGGCGGGCAGAGTCGACTGCGGCCCGAACTGTGGCTGCAGCAGGCCGATGCGCTGGGCATGGCAGGACGACTGCTGGAAAGCCGTGCCGTCCTGCGCACGGCCGCCACCCTCCTGCCTGCTCGGGCCCGGGGCCGACGGGCCCAGGTGACTGCCCTACGAGCCACCATGGAGTGGGCGCTCGGCCGGTACGAAGAGGCCACGGCTCTACTGCTGCGGGAGTTGGCGGACCACAAGGGCCAACCGCGGCCTGAGACCGCCACTTTGGAGTTGGGCCTCGCGGTGGTGGCGCTTCGTAGGAACGACTTCTCCACGGCGGTCGACTGGGGCGAACGCGCGTTGCGGTCGGCGGAACGTATCGGCGACCCGCCGCAGACCACCGCGGTCCGCGCTCTCCTGGCCCTGGCGCACACCTTCGCGGGCGACGCCCGGGCGGCCGACTACCTCGGCCCCGTGGTGGACGTGCTCGACGACACCGACGACCAGGAACTGGCCGGGCAGATGGACACGCTCGTCATGACGGGCTGGACGGAGATGCTCCACGGACGCTACGACCCCGCGCTGCGCCATCTCCGCCGAGGCCTGGAGGTGTCCCGCCACACGGGCCAGAGCCTCGTGCTCGCCGATCTCTTCGCCGCCTCCGCCTACGCCTACCTGTGGCTCGGACGCCTGGACGAGGCGGCGGCCTACGCCGCCGACGCCCTGGAGGCGGCGTCACTCGTCGGCAGCGGCGAGCCGCGGTCGTTGGCCGAGGTGGTGAGTGCGGCGGTCCTGATGTGGCGGGGAGACTTCGTCGGAGCACTGAAGATCTGTGAGGAGTCACTTTCATCGGCCGGCCCCGCACCTGGCGCGCACCGGTCTGCGATGGTCGGGATGCTCGGCCAGACGCTGCTGCTCAACGGCGATCCGGAGGGCTGTGTCAGCAAGGTGCTCGAAGCGGGCGGCGGCCCGGACCTGCTCGGGTTCGAAGCCCCGGTCCGCCCGATGTGGTTCCGGCTGCTGGCTGTCGCGGGACTGGCCCTGGGTGACGTGACAACTGCCGAGATGTGGGCCGACCGAGCAGCCGCCGCCGCGGGGCTCGACCTGTCACCCGGCTGGCGCGGTTTCGCGTCGCTGGCCCGCGCCGAGGTACAACTCGCCCGGGAGAACCCGGCGGCAGGTCCCACCGCGTGTCAGGCCGCTGCCGAGTTTCGCGCGGCCCGGATGCCCCTCAACGAGGCCATGGCCCGGCTGACCGCCGGTACCGCACTGTCCGCCTCCGGCCGCCAAGCCGAAGCACTCGCCGAGTGGGAACAGGTGAAGGTCCTGGCGGACACCTGTGGGACCCCCGCCCTGTCCGAATTGGCTGATCAGGAACACCATCGAATCGCCGTCCGGACCCAGCCTCCGACAGCTGGTACGACACCCGGCACCTGAGGTTCCCGAACAGCGGCCCGAGGGGAGCGCTTCACGAAGCAGCCGCCTCGTATACGACGGCACCGTTCTACGCATGTCCGCGGTCGACGCCCCGGACACCGTGATCGCCCACGCCACACCTGCGGTTCACCATCTCGTCTAACGCGGCCGCCAACGCCCTCCTTGGCAGAGCACCCGAACCAGCACGGCGATCTTGGGACCGTTGCACTTGATCGGCTTGGGAGACCGTCGCCGGCTCCTGGCCCGCGGTCTTCGACAATCTCCGCGGGATGATGCGGGGCTTACAAGCAGTCTCGCTGCGGCAGCCTGATTCGGGGAATGACGCGCTGGACGGCCTTGTTACCACCATTGCATGACATGACCGAGTCAAAGCACTCGGTGGTGGTGGAAGGAGTCCTCATGGCACGCAGCACCACGCGGCCCGTCGTCACGCTCAGGTCGACGGCCGGCACCGGCGTCACCTACGTGACGCGCAAGAACCGTCTGGCCAACCCCGACCGGCTGGTCGTGCGCAAGTACGACCCGGTGGCCGACAAGCACGTCCTGTTCCGTGAGCAACGATGACACCCGCCTCGGTCGGCGACCGAGGTCTCGCAAGGAGGCACCACCCATGAGGTCCGGCATTCACCCCGTTTCCCGCCCCGTTGTCTTCCGCGACCGCGCGACGGGCTTCCAACTGCTCACCCGCTCCACCCTCGACACACAGCGCACGGTGGAGTGGGAGGACGGCACAACGTACCCGGTCGTCGACGTGGACATCTCGTCCGCGAGTCACCCGTTCTACACCGGCACCTCGCGGGTCGTGGACACCGCGGGTCGAGTGGAGCGCTTCGAGCGACGCTACGGCCGTACCGCGCCCGTCCGGCTCTGACGGCCGAGCAGTCCGACCCCTGCAAGGCCCGGCAAGGAGGCCGCTATGAAAGTACGCAAGTCACTGCGCTCGCTGAAGGCCAAACCCGGCGCTCAGGTGGTGCGCCGGCGTGGCGTGACCTTTGTGATCAACAAGAAGGAGCCCCGCTTCAAGGCTCGCCAAGGCTGACGCCACCGCGCAGCGCCTCAACGGCCCGGCACCGCACTCGCGGTGCCGGGCCGCTGCCAAAGTGCACGGCAGGGACTGACGCCCGGCTTCGGACATGCGTATCAGCGCGCCGATGCTCAGGCTGTCGCACCGGTGACCGTGATCTCGCGCAGCGGCAGGGCGCTGATGTCACCCGTGCGTGGGGGCGTTCGACGGTCTCGCGCCGGCGTTGCGGCCCGCGTAGAGGGTTTGCCGGGTGCACGAGGAGGGACGCATGGGGACCGGGCCTCATTTCCCGTGCGCGGTCTGCTCGACCGCCCGCACGATGTTCACGTAGCAGCCGCAGCGTCAGAATGTTGCCGCTCATGAATTCCCGGATCTCCTCGGGCGAGCCGGTGCATCCCTCGTCGGTGCAGCCGAAACGTCCTCCACGAACAACCGCCGAGGTGTGAGGGGCCTTGCGAACCGTGACGGGCGTTCATAATCCCCGTATCCTCGTCAATGCCGGATAATTTCGATATATGGATTATCTAAGGTGTGAGTGAGGCGGAGCGTGGGCCGGTCCGGTGGTGAACCGATACCGACGGGGCGTGCGACAGACGGCACGAGGCCCGCCAGTTTCCGTGTGCGGTTTCTGCAGGGGGAGCAGGTCGAGGGGGGTGTCCGGACGTCGATCCTGAGCTCCTGGCAGCGTTGCCGGTCCCTGGGACTGTCGCCGGACCAGAACGACCTTCCCTTCCGGGAGGATTTCGATCCGGACGGCCGACTCGTCCACGCGTCCGTGCCGGTGCTCGACCGGCTGCAGGTCAAATTCGCCGGCAGCGCCATGAACATCTCCGTCGCCGATGCGAGCGGGACGGTTCTCCTGCGCCGTTTCGGAGGGATGTCGCTGGCCCGAAGCCTCCCTGCGATACAGAGGGTCCCGGGGTTCGTGTTCGCCGAGCACGTCGCCGGTACCAACGGCATCGGTCTCGCCCTGGCGGAGCGGCAACTCATCCGGGTCTACGGTGCCGAGCACTTCGCCGAGCGCTCGCAGGGCAGCGCCTGTCGCGCGCTTCCCGTCCGGGACCCGCTCAGCGGCCGCATCGAGGGTGTCCTGTGCTTCGGTTATCCGCGCAGCGTCGAGGACCCGGCGCTGGACCTGGTGATACGCCGGGCGGCCGGGGCCATCGAGCGGCGGCTGCTGGGGCAGAGTTCCGCGCGTGAGCGCGCACTGCTGCGGGCGTACCAGGACACCGCGGCCGAAGTCGCCGGCCGTTACCGCAGCGTCGGTGTGGATGAACTGGCGTTCGAGCTGCATCCCCGGGACCAGGCGATCATCATGGAGAAGGCCGCCGAGCTGATCTCCCGCGCGCAGCGGGCCGCGGTGGACGTGCCCCTGTCCGACGGCCGGCACCTCAGGCTCGTGAGTCGTCCGATGACCGCTGCCTCCGGTGTGGAGGGCATCGCCATCGAGGCGGTCCTTCCCGCCCCCTTGCAGAGCGAGCCTTTCACCGTGCCGCATCATGTCGACAAGCCGGCGGGCCTCCCCGCCGAGCCTGCCGCCACCTCCGCTGCCCTGGCGTCAGGCGCCGTTCCCGGCCTCGTGGTGCCCGGGCATCTCTCCGTGACGGTACCCGGCCAGGTCGCCACGGTCGGCGAAGGCGTCACGACCGCCGATGCCGACGGCACGACGCCTGGTCACCCTGACTCCCCGCTTCCCGCGCGAGGGCTTGTGATGGTGGGGGAGCCGCACGTGGGGGCGTACGCCCTGGCCGCACGACGACGCCTGGAACTGCTGTCCGAGGCCAGTGCCCGCATAGGCACCAGCCTGGACGTGCGCCGCACCGCCGAAGAACTCGCCGAGACGGCGGTGCCGCGACTGGCCGACTTCGTCACCGTCGATCTGCCCGAGCCCGTACTGCGCGGTGAGGAGTCCGCGTCTGCCCGCCGTGACCTGCGCCGTACCGTCGTCCACGGCATCCGCGCCGACTGTCCCTTCCATCCCGTCGGCCAGCAGATCGACTACGGCCCGACCACGCCACAGTCGCGGTGTCTGACCAGCCGCGAGGCAGTGCTGGAACCGGACCTCAGGGCCGCCGCGGGCTGGCTCCCGCAGGACCCGGAGCGCACCGCCCAGCTGCTGGGCCACGTCCACTCCCTCATCGCGGTACCCCTGGTCGCCCGCGGCGTCGTCCTGGGCGTCGTCACTTTCTACCGTGCGCAGGGCTCCGCTCCCTTCGGGGACGACGACCGCTCGCTGGCCCAGGAACTCGCCACCCGCGCCGCCCTGTCCATCGACAACGCCCGGCGCTACACGCGTGAACGCAGCATGGTCCTGGCTCTGCAGCGCAGCCTGCTCCCGCACGGCCTGCCCGACCAGGACGCCGTGGAGGTCGCGCATCGCTATCTGCCCGCCGAATCCGACGTCGGCGGAGACTGGTACGACGTCATCCCGCTGTCCGGCACCCGCATCGGCCTCTTTGTCGGCGACGTCGTCGGCCACGGCATGCTGTCCGCCGCCACGATGGGCCAGCTTCGTACCGCCGCACGCAGCTTCGCCGAACTCGATTTCCCACCGGACGAAGTCCTCACCCACCTCGACAACCTCGTGGGACGCCTGGACAGGGAGGACCCCGCTTCCGACGGGACCGGCACCATCGGCGCGACGTGTCTGTACGCCGTCTACGACCCGACCTCGCAGCAGTGCACCATGGCCCGCGCCGGTCACCCGCCGCCCGCACTGGTCCACCCCGACGGCCACGCGTGGTTCCCCGACCTGCCCGCCGGGCCGCCCCTGGGCCTCGGGGGCCTGCCCTTCGAAGGCGCCGAGATTCACCTCCCGGAAGGCAGCCAACTGGTCCTCTACACCGACGGACTCATCGAGGACCGGTACCGCGATGCCGATGTAGTCCTCGACCAGCTGCGCGGGGTCCTGGCCCACCAGTCGGAGCGCTCACCCGAGGACACCTGTCAGGCGGTCCTGGACACCGTGGCGCCGGCCCATCCGTACGACGACGTCGCTCTGCTCGTCGCCCGCACCCACGCCCTGGACCCCGGTCGGATCGCCACCTGGGAGCTGGCCGCCGACCCGGCCCTCGTCGGCGAGGTCCGCGGTTCCGCCACCCGGCAGCTGGCCGACTGGGGGCTCGACGAGGCCGTGTTCGCCGTTGAACTGATACTGAGCGAGCTGGTCACCAACGCCATCCGGCACGGTGCCGGACCCATCCGGGTACGGCTGCTCCACGGCCGTACCCTGATCTGCGAGGTCTCCGACACCAGCAACACCGCCCCGCACCTGCGCCGGGCGGCCAGCACCGACGAGGGGGGCCGCGGACTGTTCCTCGTCGCCCAGTTGGCACAGAGCTGGGGTACCCGCTACACCCCGGAAGGCAAGGTCATCTGGGCCGAATGCGGGCTCGACGGCCCGTGAGTTCCGAGCGGGGGGCTGAGCCGTCCGGGATTGAGATGGATCGCAAATGTCCGCTATCTAGACATGTGTCCGGCTAGCATCGCCCATGACAGTCGGGAACAATCGCCAAGCCCATCACCGGAGACGTCCGTGGAACCTCTGGTCCGCGTCCGCGGCCTCGCCAAGCGGTTCGGCGGTACCCTCGCGCTGGCCGGGGTCGATCTGGACGTCCACGCCGGCAGCGTCCTCGCCCTTCTCGGTCCCAACGGAGCCGGAAAGTCGACGCTCATCAAGGTCCTCGCCGGCGTTCACCACGCCGACGCAGGGCGGATCACAGTGGACGGGCACCCGCTCGGGAGCCAGGCCGCCTCTCGCAGCATGTCCTTCATCCACCAGGATCTCGGTCTGGTGGACTGGATGACGGTCGCGGAGAACATCTCCCTGACCGCCGGGTATCCGCGGCGCGCCGGACTGATCTCCTGGCGGCGGAACCGAGAGCGCTGCATCGAAGCCCTGAGCATCGTCGCCGGGTACCTCGACCCCGACGCACCGATCGCCGGGCTCGCCCCGGCCGAGCGTTCACTGGTCGCCGTCGCACGAGCCCTGGCGGCACAGGCGAAGCTCATCGTCCTCGACGAACCGACCGCCCGCCTCCCCGCCGCGGACTGCGCCCGGCTGTTCGGTGTCCTGCACACCCTGCGCGACCGGGGTCACGGCATCCTCTACGTGAGCCACCGCCTTGACGAGGTGTACGAGGTCGCCGACACCTTCGCCGTTCTGCGCGACGGCCGTCTCGTCAGCCAGGGTGCACTCGCGGGCCGGAGCCCTGCCGGCCTGGTGCACGACATCGTCGGTGAGGAGCCGACCGACCACCACCCCGTCAGGGCCCCGGTCCGCGGCCCGGCCGTCCTGAGCCTCGACGGAGTACGGACTGCCGGCGCGGGACCGGTCAGTCTGGAGCTCAGGGCCGGGGAAGCCCTGGGCCTGGTCGGCCTCTCGGGTGCCGGACACACGGACCTTGGCCGAGCCCTCGCGGGTTCCCGGGCCCTCCAGGGGGGACGTGCCCTTCTCGACGGCCGCCCCTACCGCCCCCGTACGGTCGCCGACGCCGTCGCCCTCGGTGTCGCGCTCGTGTCTGACGACAGACAGCAGGAGGGCTGCCTCGCCGACCTGACCGTGCGGGAGAACCTCCTCGCCAACCCCCGTGCGGGAGGCGTGCCCGCGCTGCGCTGGATCAGCCCCCGCCGCGAACGCGCCGAGGCCACGCGCCTGATCGAACGGTTCTCGGTGCGCCCCCGCGACAGCGAGGCCCCCGTCGCCATCCTGTCCGGCGGAAACCAGCAGAAGATCATGATCGGCCGGTCGCTCCGGGCGGGCCTGCGTCTTCTCGTCCTCGAAGAGCCGACCGCGAGCGTGGACATCGGCGCCAAGGCAGCGATTCACCGCCTGCTCGACGAGGCACTGGCCGACGGCCTCGCGGTTCTGCTCATCTCCACCGACTTCGAGGAGGTGGTGGATGTGTGCCGACGTGCCCTGGTCTTCGTCCGCGGGGCCGTGACGGCCGAGCTGAGCGGTCCGGACCTCACCGTCGCCGGGCTCACCCGGGCGGCTTCGTCCATGCCACCGCACGGAAGCGTGCCGAACCCGTGACCGCCTCGCCCCCGCCCGTCCCCACCTCGCCCCGGCCGAAGGGACTCGGCCGACGAGGCAGGCCGAGTCGCCCGGCCCGCCTGCGCGGCACGGGCGGGCACCTCATCGGCGCCTACGGCCTCCTGGCCCTCACCGCCCTGCTCTTCCTGATCTTCTCCCTCACCCTGCCGCGCACCTTCCCCACCCGGGACACCGTCGACTCGATCCTGTCCAACCAGTCGATCCCGGCCCTTCTCGCGCTCGCCGCAATGGTCCCCATCGTGACCGGCGCGTTCGACCTCTCCATCGGCTACGGCCTCGGCCTGGCGCACGTCATGGTGATGCAGCTCGTCGTCAACGCCGGGTGGCCCTGGCCGCTCGCCTGCCTCGCGGTGATCGCCGGAGGGGCGGTCGTGGGCGTCCTCAACGGCGTCATCGTCGAGTTCGGCCGGATCGACTCCTTCATCGCCACTCTCGGGACCGGCAGCATGATGTACGCCGTGACCGGCTGGATCACCGGCGGCGGGCGGATCGTGTCCGGCCCGCAGGGCCTCCCGGCCGCCTTCACCGACATCTACGACTCCAAGTTCCTCGGCCTTCCGGTCCCCGCCTTCTACGTGCTCGCCCTCGCCGTCGGCCTCTGGCTGGTGCTGGAGCGGCTGCCGCTCGGCCGGTACCTGTACGTCGTCGGCTCGAACCCGCGCGCGGCCGACCTCGTCGGCATCCCGACCCGCAGGTACCGCATCTACGCGTTCGCCGCATCGGGGCTGATCGTCGGCTTCGCCGGTGTGCTGCTCGCCGCCCAGCAGCAGATCGGCAACCCGAGCGTCGGACTCGACTACCTGCTGCCCGCCTTCGTCGGCGCCCTGCTCGGCTCCACCGCGATCAAACCCGGCCGCCCCAACGCGATGGGCACCCTCGTCGCCGTCGCCGTCCTCGCCGTGGGTCTGACCGGCATCGCCCAGATGGGCGCCGACTTCTGGACGGTCCCACTGTTCTACGGCGGCACCCTGCTCATCGCCGTCGGCCTGGCCGGCTACTCCGCGCGCCGCCTGCGCAGCGGCACCGTCCGGGCCCGCGACGCGCCCGCCGTACCACCGTCCTCCCCGACGCGGGAAGGCGGTGCGACACACACCTCTCCATGAATGACGTCATGGGCACCACCAGAGTGCTTCCGACCACATCCTCCCGCTCATCCCCGCGAGGAGCTCCCGTGCACCGCAACCGCACCGCCGCCCCCGGCCCGCTCAAGACACGGTCCGTCGCGACCGCCCTGCTGGCTCTGGCTGCGGCAACCGTCCTGGCCGGCTGCGAACGCGGCTCGTCGAGCGGTGACCCCGAAGGTTCCGACACGGGTCCGAGCGGCTGCCCCGCGGTCCACGCAAGAGCCCAGGCCGCCGTCGGACAGGCGCAGAAGACGGCCGTGCCCTGGAACGGACCGACCAGCGGCCCGTCCGCGACGTCCGGGAAGACCATCGTCTACGTTGCTCAGACCATGACCAATCCGGGAGTCGCGGGCGTCGCGGAAAGCGTAAGGGCAGCCGCACGAGTCATCGGCTGGAACGTCCGGGTGATCGACGGTGGCGGTACCCCGGCCGGCATCGAGGCGGCGATGAGCGAGGCCGTGACTCTCAAGCCCTCGGGCATCCTCATCGGAGGCTTCGACCCGGGCTCCACCTCGCAGCAGGCCGCGCGGGCCCACGCGGCAGGCATCCCGCTCGTCGGCTGGCACGCGGTCGCTGCCCCCGGACCCAGTCGGCGGCCCCGGCTCTTCACCAACGTCACCACCGAGGTCGAGGACGTGGCCCGGGTCAGCGGGCAATGGGTCATCGCGAACTCCAACGGCCACGCCGGGGTCGTGGTCTTCACCGACGCCTCGATCCCCTTCGCCAGGAACAAGTCCGAGTTGATCAGGAAGGAGCTCGCCACCTGTCCGGGCGTGAGACTGCTGGCGTACGAGAACATCCCCCTGCCGGACGCGAGCAGCCGCACCCCGCAGGAGATCTCCTCGCTCCTCGCCCGCTTCCAGAGCAGGTGGACCCACTCCGTGGCCATCAACGACCTCTATTTCGCGGATGCCGCCCCGGCGTTCCGCGCGGCCGGCACGAAGGGTTCCGGGCCGCCCTTCAACATCGGCGCGGGGGATGGCGACCCCTCGGCCTTCCAGCGCATCAACGGCGGGCAGTACCAGGCGGCCACGGTGCCCGAGCCGCTGTCCTTGCAGGGCTGGCAGATCGTCGACGAGTTCAACCGCGCCTTCTCCGGCCGTCCCGCCAGCGGATACGTAGCCCCTGTCCACATCGCCACGGCCGACAACAGCCGCGGTGCCACGACATGGGACCCGTCGGGTTACCGGGAGGCGTACCGGAGGATCTGGGGAACGTGACAGCGGCGCCATTGCCGAGTCTTCGCCCAGCTTGCACCGTTCATCGCTGCGGACCGAACCCAGCACCTGTGGACGGTGGTTCCGCGGCCGGCTCCGCCGGCGGGGCGTACTCGGTGAGCAGGAGCGCGATGTCGTCCATCCTGTCGGGGGACCGGCAGGCATCCTGCAGCAGCCCGTCGGCCAGATCCTCCAAACGGTCCCCTCCCCTGCGGGCCAGCGAGATCTGGAGCCTGCCGATGTCGGCCATGATGTCGGAGCCGCGCCTCTCGACGAGCCCGTCGGTGTACAGGACGAGGACCGATCCGGGCACGAGGTGCAGCCGTGCCTCCGGATAGTCGGGCATCGCCTCCACGCCGAGCAGCGGGCCGCCCGGTACGTTCAGGATTTCGGCGTGTCCGTCGGGCAGACGCAGCAGGGGCGGGCAGTGGCCCGCGCGGACGATGCGCACGACGCCCGAACGGGGATCGAGGAGGGCGTAGCAGCAGCTGGCGAGCAGGGCGGGATCGAGATCCAGATGGAGCCGGTTGGTACTTGCGACGACGTCACTCGGCCGATGGCCGGCGGTGACGAAAGCCCGCATCGCGCTGCGCAGCTGACCCATGGCCGCCGCGGCGGCCACGCTGTGTCCCTCGACGTCACCGACGATCAACGCGACCTCGTTGCCGACGGGGATGACGTCGTACCAGTCGCCTCCGATGTCCATCCCCCTGGTGCCAGGGACATAGCGGCCGGTGACACGGAGGCCCCGCAGCGTGGGCAGCCGGTGGGGCAGCAGCGCGTTCTGCAGGCCGCGGGCGAGGGCGAATTCGGCGTCGTAGAGCCTGGCACGTTCGAGGGCCTGGGCGATCAGGCCGCCCAGGGCGGTGAGCACGCCACGCTCCTCGTCGGGGAACCGGTGGACGTCGTCGAAGGCGAGCATGCAGGCGCCGACCGGGCGGTCGGAGGCGATCAACGGCAGGAACGCCCAGGAGTTCGAGCGGCCGACCAGGATCCCGGGATACGACTTGAGGAGCTCCTCCCGGGTCTCGACGAACAGCGGGGCCCCGGCGGTCAGCGCGTCCGTCACGGGCAGTCGGGCATGCAGCGGTGTCCCTTCGAACGCAGCGAGAAAGCGCTTCGAGTAACCGCGCTGCGCGAGCAGATGCAGGCGCCGCTCCTCCACGACGGCCATCGCCAGCTTCTGGCCGCCGAAAGCGGGCAGAAGCTGGTCGGCGACGGCGTCGAACACCTCGTGCGCGGTGACCGCTCCGGTGAGGGCGCTGCTCAGCTGGAGCACACGGTAGAGGGATCCCAGACGGGGAGCGGTGGGCGCGGGCGACAAGGAGACGGCCGGACCCTCCTCCGCCACGAACGTTCCGGGTCCGGCCCCCTCGGGCAGCGGCTGCCGCACGGGTGCCGCCCACCCCGTCATGCCCTGCCCGCCGGGGTGCAGGGAGAAGACGAGCCACTCGTCGGGTGGACGGCGGACCAGGAAGGAGACCGGTTGCTGGGAGACCATGGCTGCCCGGTAGCGGTCCTCGTACACGGGATCGGCCAGCCAGGGCAGCACGTCCCAGGGGCGTTGGCCGAGCAGTTCTTCCTGACGGACCCGGAGCAGACTCTCGAGACTGTGGTTGGCGTAGCTGACACGGCCGTCCGGGGAGAGAGCGAAGAAGCCGTCCGCGAGCCGCTCCAGCGCGGCCATGGCAGCCATGCCGCTTCCGGAGTCGAGCACGGCGCCGACCAGGTGGGACGCCGTCTGCGGTTCGTGCGGGTCCTCGGGCACCCGCCCCCACAGCTCGACGGTGTGAAGCCTCCCGCTGCTGTCCCGGATGCCAACGCAGTGCGCGAGCACATGGCCCTCCTCGACCGCCGCACGCGCGGCGGACCGGAAGCCGGGCAGGTCCGCCGGGTCGATTCTGGCCGCCAGGGTGGCCATTCGCCCGTCGAACTCGCGGGGCGCGATACCGAAGATCGCGCACAGCTCGTCGTCGGCCGTGACGGCTCCGATGTCGAGGTTCCAGTCGAACAGGCCCACCCGTATCAGCGGAGCGGACGGCATCGGGACCACCACCGGAGCCGTCCGTTCGTCCCATTCGCCGAGCAGTCGGCGGGCGCTCAGACCGACGAGTACGGTGCCCAGACGGTCGGCCGCGGAGCGCAGCTGCCGGCGCTGCGCCCTCGACAGCCCCGTCCGGTCGGCCCCCGGCGTCCACAGCACGGCCATCGCCCCGAAGGTCCGCCTGCCCGCTCGCACGGGCACCGAGGCAGAGCCGAACGGGTAGGGCACCGCGACCGAGAGCTGGGGGAAACGCCGCATCGTCTCCTCCGCGTCGGCCAGGTGGACCATACGCCCCGAGCGGTATGCCTCCGCCACCGGAATGCGGCTGTCGACCGGGATCCGACGCCACCCGCCCAGGAGGGAGGGTGGCGTCCCGCATGCCGCGGCCAGCACGAGGGAGCGATGGTCGCCGGAGAGCAGGAACACACTCGCGGCATGCGCGCCGGTCACCTCCGCGGCGCTGACGGCGGCGCCGAGCAGCGCGTCGTCACGCTCGGGCGCTTCGCCGGCACGTGTGGTGCCGAACGGGTACGAGCTCGATGCCTCACCGTCGGCCGACACGTTGCCCTCGATCACCCTGGGAGACTTTGTTCCATTTTAGGCTGGCTTGCGGCTCGCTGTGGCCGGATCACAGCAGGTCCTGCTGCCGCCGGGCGGGCCGACGGTCCGTTCGCGAGCCGCGGGGGTGTGGGTGGCTGTCCGGGCGCGCGCCGCGTGGCGGCCCGGGACCCGGGCGTGGCAATGGTGATGTCCCCCATGAGGAGGCGCGCGGCGAGCACGCGGGGCGCCTGCTACCCCGCCTGCGGGGCCGGCCGGCCGGGCAGGTCGGGTGTTCGGGGGAGGGGGATGGGTGCGGGGCCGCCGTCCAGCACTGCTTCGATGGTGCGTGCGGCGAGGTCCACCACGCACCTGGTGGTGCTGCCCATGTGGGCTCTGCCACCGAGGCGATCCGCGCGGCTCGTTGAGCAGGGGGTCGGACGGGTCCGTGCGCGGCTCGCCGGTCATGACGCCGAGTCCGGCCGAGTGAAGATCCCCGCGGCACAGGGCCGTAAGGAGGGCTTCCTCGTCCACGACCCCTCCGCGGCCTGTGTTGACTAGAGTCGCGGTCGGTTTCATCCGGGCGAGTTCGGCCGTGCCGATCACGCCCTTGGCCTCCTTCGTCAGCGGCGTGTGCACGGACAGCTCGTCGTCTTCTCTTCGGCGGGGGTGGTGGTGCTGGACTCGCATGCCGTAGCCGATCTGTCCGAAGGTGGCGCCGTGCACGTCGAGGCCGAGGAAGGCGTCCATGCGAAACGCGCCGCCCATCTCAGATCCGGCTTGCTGGTGAAGGTGCGGGGAGCGTGAACACAGCTGTTGCCGATCCAGGTGTCGGCCGGAAGCTGCGGCTCGCTCAGCACCGTGACCGTCTTCCACGCGTAGGCGTCCTTGCTGTCCGCGACAAGCAGATGCAGCCCGTCGCTGTCGGCGGCGCTGGTCACGGCCCGGTCGCCGGAGGTCTTCCAGCCCTTCCCCAGGGTGGCGTCCGGGGATTTGACGGCGCCTTTCGAGGCCGTGACCGCCGCCTTGGTGGCTGTGGGAGGGGCTTGGGCGTGGATGTCGCGGTGGCAGTCTGGGCAACTCACCTCCCGCCGAGGCAACCACCAAAGGCCCCGTGCCTGCCGTCCGTTGGCCGGACAGAAGGCCGGGCGGCGCGGAGCGCCGTCGCATCGCTGCGGAAGGCTCCCGCGACGGTGCGGCGCTCGGTCCGGCCGCTTCTGGTTCTCGACTGAGCCGGCGAGGTAGGACGGGGTCAGAAGTGGTCGCCATGACCTCGTCACAGCGGTCAGGGCAGGCACCGGCGGTTGAGAGGACCCTGCGCGGGTCGCACGAGACCGCGAACCGGGTATCGCTGGTCTCGTGCGGCCACTTCGGGCTCAAGGGCGGGCGAGCTGAAGGCCCGCGGGTTCGGGGCGTAGGCCGCCCAGCGTGTGATCAAGCGGGTTGCCGACTCGTACATGACGCTTCGGACCAGCATCAAGGCAGCCACCTCGGCCCCGAGGGACCGAAGCGCCGCTGCAATGCGGAGTCGGTCGGCAAGCTCAGGACGGCTCGCGTCGGCCTGTCCGACACTCGCAGCCGGTACGTCACCGGTCGCCCCCGGTAGCAACCGGCACTCCCGGTCGGCCCCCCGCCTTGCCGGAATGACCGGCCGATGGCCACGACCCCGAGGGGGCGGGCGGGACATCCGGGCTACGCCTGCACCCCCGGCCACAACCTGCGCGAACGCCGGCCCCAACCAGGTGCCGCCCCTGGAACGCGGCCACCCGCCACGCATCGGCGAAGACCGGAGTCCGGAACCCGCCCGTCAGTCGGCAAGTGCTGACCGATGCCGTCACCGCGGTGCATCACAGGGCGGCGGTCGTGCCCTCCCCGGAGGCGCTGCCCGCGAGCCACTGGTCCCATCCCAGGTTGAAGTCGGCGTAGCCGTTGTCGGCCGGGGCCTTGCCGCGGGGTGAGCCGGTGATGGTGATGGGGTCGCCCTGCTTGACCTGACCGTAGAACCACTTGGCGTCCGCCAGGGACAGGTGGACGCAGCCGTGCGAGCCGCGGGCGCTGCCGCTGCCCGGGTTCGGGTCGCCGGTCGAGTAGTGGACGTAGGTGCCGGACTGGGTGAGGTGGATGTCCCAGGGCAGTGTCAGGTCGTAGTAGTTGGGGCTGCCCTTGTCGCAGCTGATACCGACGCTGCAGGAGGTCATATGGACCTTCTCCTGCTTGTCGATGACGGCCATCGTGCCGTCCCACGTCGGATACTCGGCGCTGCCCGCGTTGATCGACAGGGTGCGCACCGGCGCGCCGTTGCGGGTCACCTTCATGGTGTGGCCGGTCACCGAGACATCCGCGCGCACGTCGTCACCGATCTTGAAGGTGTGCGTGTAACCGTGTACGCCGTAGCGTCCGTTGCCGTTGCTGACCCCCTTCATGTCGGCGTCGATCTTCACCGTCGTACCGGAGGGCCAGTACGTCTTCGGGCGCCAGTCGGCGCGCTTGTCACCCATCCAGTGCCAGGCGCCGGCCACCGTCTGGGAGGCGCTCACCTTCATGTGCTTCTCCACTGTGGCCCGCGCCTTGGCCGCGACCGGGTTCGTGAAGATCACCGAGATCGGCATGGCGACGCCGACCGTGGTTCCCGTCTGCGGGGTGATCGTCTCCAGCAGCATCGGCGGGCCCGCGGGTGTCGTCGGTGACGGAGAGGTGCTCGCGCCCGGCTTTCCCGACGCCTTTGCGTCGTCCCCGCTCGCCTTGTCGCTGCCGCCCCCGCCGCAGGCGCTCGCGCCCACCAGCATCACGCCCGTGACGCATGCGATCCATATGCTGCCCTTGCGCCGTCCCACGAACTGCCCCGGTCTTCTCGCTGTTCGGCCCTGACGGGCCCGTCTTCCTGTCAGACAGGGACGGCACGGGTGGCAGTTGCATGTGTCGCGTAAAACGTGTCCCAAGACTCACCGGGGCCCGTGGGATGGGGGCGGAGGCAGCGGCGTGACCTTCCACGCCGCGCCCGGCAACTGCGCCGACCCCACCCACGCCGTCGCGGAGGTCGGACACCGTCGCCGCCCCAGGGCCGTACCACGCCGGTCGGCGGCCCGGCGCGGACGGCGGCAGGTCGTGTACCGGTGCGCTCGTCGGCTGAGTCGCCCGGCAGCGGGGCTACCGTCCGTTCCAGGTGCCGCCCATGGACAGACCCGCCCGTCCTTGCGCCCAGCACCGAAGTGCCTCGCTGTGGCACCGAAGTGACGCAGAACGAACGCTTGAGCACCAGGAGTACGCAGGGAGCGGCGTCGGGCTGCCGGGCCCGACACGCGTTCCGCGTCTCACGCGTTGCGGGAAGGCCGGAATCGAATCGGTTCCGCGCAAGCGCTTCGACGAGATGGTACGACCGGCGCGGGGCGGGGGCAATGGCGCCGCACGCCGAAGAACGCTCCCAAGGACGGGTCGGGGACCGTCTCATCGGCCGGTGCGGTGCGCACTGATCCCTCGTCAACCGCTGTTCGGCGGCCGCGCCCCAGGTCAGTGGCATTGCAGAGGGTGGCTGAGCGATCGCGGCCCGGCCGTCGGTCCGACTCACGCCGACGCGCCGAGCCGCGTCGGCGTGAGGGCGCGCCGCCGCTCGTCCACTGTCATGCCGGATCTGCTCGGGCGGGCCGGTCGACGAGGATCCGGGGAGATCGGCGATCGAACCGATTCGGCACCCAGGCCGGACGGAGGAGGCCGGAACCCTTGACAGCACTGCGGAATCGGGAGCACCGTCTCCCCCCGAAACCTCTCTGCAATCCCACTGAAAGATCGGCACCTTCAAGCGCTTCCGCATGTGTCAGCGCCACCAGCACAGAACCCGACTGGGTTCCGCCGGCAGGGTAGGGAGATCGGATGGGAACGACAGGTACGAGACGCCACGTGCTGTTCGGGCGCGGTGGCGTCCAACGTCTGCTCGCTGCGGTACGGCGCCGCGGAAGGCCGGGAAATGAGTTGGATCAGGCATCTGTCCGATCGTGGGAGCGCTCCCGCACCTCTCGGCCGAAAACATTCGCCCGGGCGGGGGCCGCGGCCGTGCTCGCCGTCGGTGCGCTGGCCGGTGCCACGGCCACGACCGGGACGGCCCGGGCCGCCACCTCCGGACCGTGTGATCTCTACGCGGCCGGCGGGACGCCCTGCGTGGCGGCACACAGCACGACGCGGGCGTTGTACGCCTCGTACAACGGGCCGCTCTACCAGGTCAGGCGCGCCTCGGACAACACCACCCGCGACGTCGGCGTCCTGAGTGCGGGCGGGTACGCCGACGCCGCCGCGCAGGACTCGTTCTGCTCGGGGACGACCTGTCTGATCTCGATCATCTACGACCAGTCCGGTCGCGGGAACAACCTCACCCAGGCGCCCGGCGGCGGTGCCGCGGGTGGTCCCGACAACCTCGCGAACGCTACGGCCGCGCCCACCATGGTGGGCGGTCACAAGGCCTACGGCGTCTTCGTGGCACCCGGTACGGGATACCGCAACAACCACACCAACGGCATCGCGACCGGGGACAACCCCGAGGGCATGTACGCGATCTTCGACGGCACGCACTACAACGGCGGCTGCTGCTTCGACTACGGCAATGCCGAGACGGACAGCAACGACGACGGCAACGGCACCATGGAGGCCATCTACTTCGGCAACATCAAGGTCTGGGGCTACGGTGCGGGCAACGGCCCCTGGATCATGGCCGACCTGGAGAACGGCCTGTTCTCCGGGGTGAACCAGCACTACAACGCGAACGACCCGACCATCAACTACCGGTACACGACCGCCATCGTCAAAGGCGGCCCGAACCACTGGGCGATCCGCGGCGGCAACGCGCAGTCGGGCAGCCTGTCCACGTTCTACGACGGTCCGCGCCCCAATGTCGCGGGCTACAACCCGATGCGGAAGCAGGGCGCCATCATCCTGGGCATCGGCGGCGACAACAGCAAGGGCGCCCAAGGCACCTTCTACGAGGGCGTGATGACCTCCGGCTACCCGTCGGACGCCACCGAGAACGCGGTCCAGGCCAACATCACCGCGGCCGGATACAGCAATGCGACCGGCGGGACCGGCACCGGCGCGCTGCACGCGGTGGGCGCGGGCAAGTGCCTGGACGTGCCGAACTCGTCCACCACGGCCGGCACGCAGCTGCAGATCCGGGACTGCAGCGGTGGCGCCAACCAGAGCTGGACCCGCACCTCCTCCAACCAGCTGACCGTATACAGCGGCAGCAGCCAGATGTGCCTGGACGCCTACAACAACCAGACCACCGCCGGCACCAAGGTGGTGACCTGGCCGTGCAACGGCGGTGCCAACCAGCAGTGGCAGCTGAACTCCGACGGCACCGTCACCGGCATTCAGTCCGGACTCTGCCTCGACGTCACCGGCGCCTCCACGGCCAACGGCGCCCTGGCCGAACTATGGACCTGCAACGGCGGCTCCAACCAGCGATGGAGCCTCGGCTGAGGGGAGTGGCTCGAGCCCGTGACCGGTCTCACCACCGGCCACGGGCCGTGCGGGACCCGGAGCCGGGGCTTCGCCGCTCCGGTGCCCGGCGCCCTGCACTTTCCGAGATCTTCCTACCGTCCGACCGGATCGCCACTGGGCGTCCGCATCCAATGCCACCGCCACCACTGGAGGATGACGATGTCCCGAGCCGGAGCGCTCCGCGGCCTCCGGGCCGCCCCCCTGGCTCTGCTCGCCTTACTGGCCGGGAGTCTGCCCACGGCCGGTGCCGCGTTCGCCGTATCGCCCGAGCGCCAGGCATCGGCCGCCGAGCTGTACGTGGCGCCGGGTGCGCCCGCGGGCGGGAACGGCACCGCCGGGCAGCCGTTCGCGACGATCGACCAGGCGCGGCAGCCCGCGCACCGGCTCTCGGCCGACTCCGACGTCGTGGTCCACCTGGCCGGCGGCACCTACCGGCAGTCCAAGCCGCTGACCTTCGGCTCCGGCGACGGCGGCCAGAACGGCCACACGATCACCTACCAGGCCATGTCCGGGCAGCAGCCGGTCGTGAGCGGCGCCCAGCAGATATCTGGTTGGCAGGTTCATGATCAGAACAGCAACATCTGGTCGGCCCACGTCGGCACCGGCGTGAACACACGTCAGTTGTACGTGAACGGCAAGCAGGCGCCCCGCGCGGCGATCCAGGTGCCCCGCTCAGGCTTCACCTTCACCCAGACCGGACTGACCGTCACCGACTCGTCCCTCGACTACCTGGCCGGCCTCTCGGACCAGAGCCACATGGAAGTCGAGAGCATCAACTCCTTCACCGACCGCTACGCGCCGGTCCAGTCGATCAGCGGCAGGACCATCACCATGCAGCAGCCCGCCTGGAACAACAACTCCTGGGGCTACGACACCGTCAACGCGCCCTTCGCCGGCGGGACCATGTACCTGGAGAACAACTACGCGTTCCTCAAGCAGGCCGGGCAGTGGTACCTCGACTCGTCCACCGGCGACCTCTACTACCGCGCCCAGCCGGGGCAGAACCCGAACAGTCTCGACGTGGAACTGCCCCGGCTGCAGAGCCTGTTGGGCATCAGCGGCAGCTACGGCTCACCCGTGACCGGCCTCGGATTCGCCGGCATACGGTTCACCGGGACCTCCTGGCTCGGCCCGAGCGGACCCGACGGCTACGCGGACCAGCAGAGCGGCGCCCACATCACCGGTGCCTACGCGATGCCGGCCAACTGGCTGAGCACCTGCAAGTCGGGCTGCACACAGTTCGAGGCCACCCGCAACCACTGGGTGCAGATGCCCGCGGCGGTCCAGGTCTCCGCCGCCACCGGCATCACCTTCTCGGGGAACACGTTCTCCGAACTCGGGCAGGCCGGACTGGGCGTGGGAAACGACGGCGTCGCCACGGCCTCCGGCACCGGACTCGGCGCGAACGGTGTCACCGTCACCGGCAACACGTTCACCGACCTCGCGGGCAGCGGCATCCAGGTCGGCGGGATCCAGCCGGACGCACACCACCCCGCCAACCCGCAGATGACCAACCAGAACATCACCATCAGCAACAACAAGGTCAGCGGGGTGGGCACCGACTACAAGGAGACCGCGGGAATCCTGTCCACCTACGTCACCAACGCGACGATCAACCACAACCAGTGCGACCACCTGCCCTACGACGGGATCGACATCGGCTGGGGCTGGGGGATGAACGACCCGGGCGGCAGCCAGGACTACGTCAACCGCGGCACGTACAACTACCAGCCGATCTACAGCACTCCCACGACGCTGAAGAACAACACCGTCTCCCACAACCTCGTCTTCGACACCAAGAACGCGATGTTCGACGGCGGCAGCATCTACAGCCTGTCCGCGGCCCCCGGCTCGGTGATCTCCGACAACTACATGTACGACAACAACCGCACCACCGCGCTGTACCTCGACGAGGGCTCCCGATACCTGAAGGTGTCCGCCAACGTCGTGCAGGACGCGGGCAACTGGGCGCTCACCAACGCCAACGCGAACAACCACACCGACGACAGCACCTTCTCCGGCAACTGGTACAACGGCGGCAACACCTACGTGGCCACCGGCCCTCCGCACAACAACGTCCTCACCGGCAACGTCCTGGTCAGCGGCACCAACTGGCCTCAGGGCGCCAGAGACGTCATCCAGCAGGCGGGCGTCCAGTCCTCGGGCGGCGGCGGTTTCCCCACGGGTTACCACCAGTTGGTGATCGGCAGCAACAGCCTGTGCCTGGACGTGTACGGCAACTCCACCAGCGCGGGCGCCGCGATCGACCAGTGGACCTGCAACGGGCAGGGCAACCAGCAGTTCGAGTTCGTGCCGGTCTCGGGCGGCTACGGGCAACTGCGCGCGCAGAGCTCCGGACAGGTCGTGGCGGTGGCCGGCGGCTCCACGACCGCCGGTACGCCGAACATTGTGCAGCAGGCCGCGGGAGGAGCGTCCGGCGCTCTGTGGCTGCCGGTACAGCAGTCCGACGGCTCGTACTCCTTCAAGAACCAGAACAGCGGTCTGTGCCTGGACGTCTACGGCGGCGGCAGCAACCTGGGCCAGCAACTCGACCAGTGGCAGTGCAAGAACGCACCCGGCACCAACCAGGACTTCACCCCCCGCTGACCTGCTCGCGCCTCCAAAACGCCTGCACGGACCGGCGGTTCGTTCACCCCCCACCCACTGACCCGCACCCAGTGAGGAACGCTGATGAAGAAGTACTGGGCACCTTTGCCCGCGGCGATGGCGGCCACCCTCGGCATGGGCGCCGCGTGGCCCTGCGCGGCCACCGCCGCCGAGGCGCCGCCCTCCAGCACGCGGGCCGCCGCGGCCACGCCCCTGCGGCTGATGCCGTTGGGAGACTCGATCACCTGGGGCGTCGGCAGCCCGTCCGGGAACAGCTACCGGGGCTTCCTCGGGAACAAGCTGACGGCCGAGGGGCACACCCTGGACTTCGTCGGTTCGGGGCGCAACGGCACCATGTCCGACCCGGACAACGAAGGCCACTCCGGCTGGCGGATCGACCAGATCGCCGGCATCGCGGACTCCGTGCTGGCACGCTACCGGCCGAACGTGGTCACCCTGGAGATCGGCACCAACGACCTGAACGGCAACTACCAGATCCCGACCGCTGCCGACCGGCTCCACGCGCTCATCGACCAGATCACCAGAGCCGTACCCGACGCGACCGTCCTCGTCGGCACCGTGATCATCTCCACCAGCGGCACCGAGGAGGCCAACCGGCCCGCGTTCAACGCCAAGTTGCCCGGGATCGTCCAGGCCGAGCAGGCCGCCGGCAAACACGTACGTCTGGTGGACATGAGCGCCCTGACCGCCGCGGACCTGTCCGACTCCCTGCACCCCAACGACAGCGGCTTCGGCAAGATGGCGGACGCCTTCAACGCGGGGATCCAGGCGGCGGACGCGGCGGGCTGGATCAAGCCGCCGGACTCCACGAGCGGGCAGGTGCGTTCCGGGATCGCGGGGAAGTGCCTGGGGGTGAGCGGCGGCAACAGCGCCAACGGGACCGCCGCGGAGATCCGGTCCTGCGACGGCTCCGCCGCGCAAACGTGGTCCGCGCGCTCCGACGGCACCCTGAGGGCGCTCGGGAAGTGCCTCGACGTCACGGGCCGCGGTACCGCCAACGGCACCAAGATCGAGATCTGGGACTGCAACGGCGGCACCAACCAGCAATGGCAGACGTACAACGGCGGTTACCGCAACCCGGTCTCCGGCCGTTGCCTCGACGACCCCAACGCGTCCACCACCGACGGTACGCAACTGGTCCTGTGGGACTGCAACGGCGGAGCCCACCAGCAGTGGACCGCTCTGCCGGTGTCCTGAACTCATGACCCCACTCCACCGCGGCACCGGCCCCTGGCCGGTGTCCGTCCCTCTCACGCACCCGCACAAGGAGGTTGATCCTTCATGTCCTGGCTCAACGACGAGCTTTTGGTCCGCAGGGCCCTGGTCTCGGCCACCGGCCTGTTGGCCGGCATGGCACTGGCCCTGACCGGACCGGCGGCGAGCTTCACCGCTCACGCGGCGTTCGGCACGCTGGGCGCGGCGGCTGCCGACAGCGGCCGCTACTTCGGTACGGCCGTGGCCGCCGGGAAACTCGGCAACTCGACGTATGCCACGATCCTCGACCGGGAATTCAACATGATCACCCCGGAGAACGAGATGAAGTGGGACACCACCGAACCGTCCCGCGGCAACTTCAACTTCGGCCCGGCCGACCAGATCGTCAGCCACGCCACGGCACACGGGCAGCGGATGCGCGGCCACACCCTGGTGTGGCACGGGCAGTTGCCCGGCTGGGTCGGCTCCATCGGTGACGCAGGCACTCTGCGCAGCGTGATGAACAACCACATCACCACCGAGATGAACCACTTCAAGGGCAAGATCTATGCCTGGGACGTGGTCAACGAGGCGTTCGCCGACGGCGGCAGCGGTCAGCACCGCAGCTCGGTCTTCCAGAACGTGCTCGGCAACGGCTTCATCGAGGAGGCCTTCCGCACCGCCCGGGCCGCCGATCCCTCGGCCAAGCTCTGCTACAACGACTACAACATCGAGAACTGGAGCGATGCCAAGACGCAGGGCGTCTACAGCATGGTCAGGGACTTCAGGGCGCGCGGTGTGCCCATCGACTGTGTCGGCCTCCAGAGCCACTTCGGCTCCGGTGGCCCGCCGTCGAGCTTCCAGACGACCCTGTCGAACTTCGCCGCGCTCGGCGTCGACGTCCAGATCACCGAACTCGACATCGCCCAGGCCTCGGCGACCGCGTACGGGAACACGGTCCGGGCGTGCATGAACGTCGCCCGCTGCACCGGCATCACGGTGTGGGGGATCAGGGACAGCGACTCGTGGCGGACGGGGGAGAACCCGCTGCTGTTCGACAACAACGGCAACAAGAAGCCGGCCTACGACGCGTCGCTCTCCGCGCTCGGCGGAGGTACGGGGAATCCGGGCGGTGGCATCGTCTCGGGACAGGTGTACTCGCTGACCGACGTCGCCGCGGGCCGGGTGCTGGACGTGCCGGGCGGCCAGACGGCGAACGGCACGCTCCTGCAGGTCTGGGACTCCAACGGCGGTGCGAACCAGCAGTGGCGGGCGAGTCAGAACAGCGACGGCTCCTACACGTTGACGAACGTCGCCAGCGGGCGGGTGCTGGACGAGCCGGGCGGCCAGACGAGCAACGGCACCCGGATGGAGGTCTGGGACTCCAACGCCGGTGCGAACCAGCACTGGCGGGCGAGCGGTAACAGCGACGGTTCGTACACCCTGGTCAACGTCGCCTCCGGCCGGGCGCTGGAGATCCCCAGCGGACAGACCGGCAATGGCGCCCCGGTCCAGATCTGGGACGCCAACGGCGGCGCCAACCAGCACTGGAACTTCAGGTGAAGTGACCCGGCGCGCAGCGCGCGCTCCCGCCCCAGGATCGCTTCGGGGGGATCGGAACGTACACCCGCGTCCGGCACGGCGGCCCTCGCCGGACGCGGGCTCCGGCATGCCCTCGGAACGTTGTGACCAGGCGCAATACATGGGATGGATCAGAGTTCGATTGGGAGTCCCGAGCGTATTGACTCGGTGACGGACCTGTGGAATCACTAGGACATGGGATGTCTGAGTGGTTCCTGTGAGTGCTCTTGAGTGCCCACGCCGCCATGAGGCGTCCGGATCCCGCGGCCATGCCGGTGGCGGCGACGGTCCACGAACATCCCGTTCGACCAGGCACAGCACCCTCTGTCACCTTCCCCCACATTTCCCGAGGAACAGAATGCGGCCTTCACCCCTTTCCCGTCGGAGTCCTACGGCCCGCAGACGACGCTTACCGGCGTTCGCCGCCACAGGCGTGATGGCGCTGCTTGCCATGATGTCGGCGACTTCACAGACCTGGTCCGCACCCGCACCCGCCCGGGCAGCGACGCCGGCGCCCTTGGTGAGTTCGGCGTCGGGGCGGTGTCTGGACGTCAAGGG
The DNA here is from genome assembly GCF_044766405.1 of Streptomyces sp. NPDC102270. Taxonomy (NCBI): domain Bacteria; kingdom Bacillati; phylum Actinomycetota; class Actinomycetes; order Kitasatosporales; family Streptomycetaceae; genus Streptomyces; species Streptomyces sp. NPDC102270. Next base: position 295,183 of record NZ_JBIWLX010000010.1, read on the forward strand.
CGACGTCGACACGCCGGGAACTGCGCTGGACATCCAGGACTGCGACAACCAGCCCAACCAGGCGTTCGAGTTCACCTCGGCGGGCGAGCTGAGGACGATGAGCGGCACCCGATGCGTGGACGCCTACGACAACCGGACGGCGCCGGGTACTCCGGTGATCATCTGGACGTGCAACGGGCAGTCGAACCAGGCGTGGCGGCAGAACGCCGACGGGTCCGTCACCGGTGTCCAGTCCGGCCTGTGCCTGGACGTCAACGGGGCGGGCACGGCCAACGGCACCGCGGTCATCCTGTGGACCTGCAACGGCCAGAGCAACCAGAAGTGGACCACGTCGACACCTCCGCCCGGGCCGGGCGGGTCCGGCCCGTGCGACATCTACTCCGCGGGCGGTACGCCGTGCGTGGCCGCGCACAGCACCGTGCGGGCGCTCTACGGGTCGTACAGCGGCAGCCTGTACCAGGTCAGGCGTGCCTCGGACAACGCGACCAGGAACATCGGCGTACGGGCGTCCGGCGGCTTCGCCGACGCGGCGGCGCAGGACTCGTTCTGCGGGGGCACCTCCTGTGTGATCACGGTCGTCTACGACCAGTCCGGGCGCGGCAACGACCTGTGGTACCAGGGATCGGCCCAGGTTCCGGGATCGAGTCAGAGCAGTCCCGCGAAGGCGACCTCGGAGTCGCTGACCGCCGGGGGCACCAAGGCGTACTCGCTGTACATCAATCCGGGCAACAGCTACTGGCGGGACGGTCATCTGACGGGTGTTCCGACCGGCAGCGCGCCCGAGGGGGCGTACATGGTGACCAGCGGCACCCATGTCAACAGCGGCTGCTGCTTCGACTACGGCAACAGCGAGACGACGCGGAAGGCCGACGCGGCCGGGGCGATGGACGCGATCAACTTCGGCACCGAGTGCTGGTTCGGCGGTTGCTCGGGAAGCGGTCCCTGGGTCCAGGCCGATCTCGAATGGGGGCTGTACTCCGGGGGCAGCCAGTCCTGGAACACCGGTCAGCGGGCCTTCCCCGTCAAGTTCGTCACCGCGATGCTGAAGAACAACGGGACGTCGAGGTTCGCCCTCAAGGGCGGCAATGCGCAGTCCGGCAGCCTGACGACTCTGTGGGACGGCGCGCTGCCCGGCGGATACAGCCCGATGAAGAAGCAGGGCGCCATCGTTCTGGGCAGCGGCGGTGACTGCTGCAAGCCCGGTGGCGGTGCCAACCTGAGCGCCGGCACCTTCTACGAGGGGGCCATCGTCGCCGGCTACCCCTCCGACGCGACCGACAACGCGGTCCAGGCCAACGTCATCGCGGCCGGATACCGCTGAGTCCTTCTGCCCCACGGCGTGTTCCGCCGCAACCCGGCCCAGGAGTGGATGACATGCACATGATTACCAGGAGGGTCGGACACCTCTTGCCACCGTTCCCGCCACCGTCCCTGCGCAGGATGTTGGCGTTCGCCTTCTCCGTCGCGCTGTTCTGCGTGGGCGTACCCCTCGTCTCCCTCGGTACGGCGCAGCCCGCCGCCGCGCTGGGCAACGGGCTGGCACTGACCCCGCAGATGGGCTTCAACGACTGGAACGCCTACGGCTGCAACGTCTCCGAATCGCTGATCAAGTCCACCGCGCAGGCGATGCACACCAACGGCATGCAGGCGGCGGGCTACTCCTACGTCAACATCGACGACTGCTGGATGACCCACAACCGCGATTCCGGCGGCCGCCTGGTGCCGGACCCCGCCAAGTTCCCCGACGGCATCAAGGGCACCGCCGACTACGTGCACTCCCTGGGGCTGAAGCTGGGGATCTACGAGGACGCGGGAACCGCCACCTGTGCCGGGTATCCGGGCAGCCTGGGGCACGAGAGCACCGACGCCCAGTCGTTCGCGTCGTGGGGCGTGGACTACCTGAAGTACGACAACTGCAACAACAACGGGGTGTCCGCGCAGAGCCGGTACACCGCGATGCGGGACGCCTTGGCGGCCACGGGCCGGCCGATCCTGTACAGCCTGTGCAACTGGGGCCAGGACAACGTGTGGACCTGGGGCGCGGGCGTGGGCAACAGCTGGCGCACCACCGGGGACATCAGCGCCAACTTCGCCAGCATGCTGTCGATCTTCCACAGCAACGTGGGACTGGCCTCCTACGCGGGCCCCGGCCACTGGAACGACCCGGACATGCTGGAGGTCGGCAACGGCTCGATGACGGCCACCGAGAGCCGCAGCGAGTTCAGCCTGTGGGCGGAGATGGCCGCGCCGCTGATCGCGGGCACCAACATCCCCTCGGCCAGTGCGGAGACCCTCTCCACGCTGACCAACTCCCGGGTGATCGCGGTCGACCAGGACCCCCTCGGCAAGCAGGGCACCATGGTCTCCTCCTCGGGAGGCCGGGACGTGCTGGCCAAGCCTTTGGCCAACGGGGACGTGTCGGTGGCGCTGTTCAACGAGACGGGCTCGACAGCGACCATCTCGACCACCGCGGCCGCGATCGGCAAGACCGGGGCGTCCGCCTACACCCTGACCGACCTGTGGTCGGGAGCGTCCTCCACCACCTCGGGCACGATCAGCGCCTCGGTGCCGGCGCACGGCACGGTGATGTACCGGGTCGCGGGCGGCACCGGCGGCGGCACCAGCGTGACCGGGGCGGTGCACGCGGTGGGTGCGGGCAAGTGCCTTGACGTACCCGACTCGACCACGACCGCCGGCACCCAGGTGGAGATCTGGAGCTGCAACGGCGGCGCCAACCAGACATGGACGCACTCCGCGTCCAACCAGTTCACCGTCTACTCCGGCAGCAGCCAGATGTGCCTGGACGCCTACAACAACCAGACCACGCCGGGGACGAAGGCGGAGATCTGGTCGTGCAACGGCCAGAGCAATCAGCAGTGGACGCTGAACACCAACGGCACCATCACCGGCGTCCAGTCGGGCCTGTGCCTGGGCGTCGCCGGAGGGGCCACCGCCGACGGCACCCTCGCCGAACTGCAGACCTGCAACGGCGGCAGCAGCCAGCGGTGGACGTTGGGATGACTCCGCATTCGAACCCCGGAGGAGGTCTCCATGCTCGAACCAGCCGATGATCGCCGACGCAGACGAGGGAAAGCAGTGCTCCTGTCCGCCCTGGCGATGGTCCTGATCGCGTTCGGCGCACCGGCGTTCGCGACATCCACGAGGGCCGATGCACCATCCGTCGTCCATCCGGCGGCCCACCGTGTGGCGGACGTGTCGCTCCCGTGCGACCTGTACGCCGCGGGCGGTACGCCGTGCGTGACGGCGCACTCCACGACCAGGGCGCTCTTCGCGTCGTACAACGGGCCGCTTTACCAGATTCAGCGGGCCTCCGATCACAACTACCGCGACATCGGACTGCTCGGTGCGGGCGGGTACGCGGACGGCGCGTCCCAGGTGTCGTTCTGCTCGGGCACCTCGTGCACGATCACGAAGATCTACGACCAGACCGCCCAGCACAACGACATGCCGATCTCCTGGGGCGGTTACTGGAAGGGGCCGGGGCCGAACGGGTCCGACGTCGGCGCGGACGCCATGGCCCTGCCGGTGACCGCGGCCGGCCACCAGGTCTTCGGCGTCAAGGTCACCCCCGGTGTCGGCTACCGGCTCGACCACGCGAAGGGAGTGCCCACCGGAGCCCAGCCCGAAGGCATCTACATGGTGACCTCGTCGAACTACACGAGCCAGTGGTGCTGCTTCGACTACGGCAGCGGTGAGAACTCCCACACCGACACCGGCAACGCCACCATGAACGCCATCTACTGGGGCACCGCCTGCTGGTTCGGCGGCTGCACCGGCAGCGGCCCGTGGGTCGAGGCCGACCTGGAGAACGGCATGTTCCACACCAACACCGGCTCCAACAAGGACCCGAACAACCCCGGTGTGCACTACCCGTTCGTCAGCGCGTGGCTGAAGAACAACGGCACCAGCAACTTCACTCTCAAATACGGCAACGGCGCGAGCGGCGGCCTGACCACCACCTTCTCCGGCCCCCTGCCGAACGGTTACTCACCGATGAAGGTCGACAGCTCGGTCCTGCTGGGCACCGGGGGCGACAACAGCCCCAACGGCGTGGGCGAGTTCTTCGAGGGCGCGATGACGGCGGGCTACCCTTCCGACGCCACCGAGAACGCCGTGCAGGCCAGTATCACCGCGGCCGGTTACGGCGCCGGGGGCGGCGGTACGTCGACCGCGCTGCACGCGGTGGGCGCGGGCAAGTGCCTGGAGGTGCCGGGCGCGTCCACGACGCCGGGTACGCAGACGCAGATCCGGGACTGCACCGGAGCGGCGAACCAGACCTGGTCCCGGACCGACTCCCGCGAGCTCGCCGTGTACTCCGGCAGCAGCCGGCTGTGCCTGGACGCCTCCAACCAGGGCGCCAGCCCCGGCACCAAGGTCATCACCTGGACCTGCAACGGCCAGGCCAACCAGCAGTGGAACGTCAACGCCAACGGCACCGTCACCAGCGCCCAGTCGGGCCTGTGTCTGGACGTGACCGGCGCCGCCACCGCCAACGGCACCGCCGTGGAGCTGTGGACCTGCAACGGCGGATCCAACCAGCAGTGGTCACTGAGTTGACCCCGGGAACGCAGGAGGACCGAATGAGGACGAGAGCGAGACCCGGCCGTCTGGTATTGGCCGTCGGCATCGTCTTGGCGTTCGTGCTGCAGCTGTCGGCGACCGCCGAGAGCAGGGCCGTCTCGGGCGAGATGCTGAGCGTCAACCTGGCGTCGACGCGGGGCCCGTCGACCGGTGTGGGTGAGGGGTTCCTCTACGGCTTCACGCAGGACGGCAGCCAGCCGGCCGACCAGTTCATCAAGCCGCTGGGGATGAACGCGTTCCGCGGCGGGGGATGGTTCTCCGGCGGCTGGATCCGTGACAACTACCAGTACGGATCGGCCACTCGGGCGGACCTCGACTCGATCGTCGCGCAGGCGAAACGGCTCACCCAGCCGCCGTATCACGCGCAGTACCAGGTACTGGTCAGTGACATCTACGGCGCCAACGGCGGGCAGCCGTCGAACACGAGGTACCCGTGCGACAACGGTGACTGCTCCAACTGGATCGGCTTCATCGACTCAACGGTGGGAGCACTGCAGGCATCGGGGCTGAAGTTTTCCTACGACATCTGGAACGAGCCGGACATCTCCGCCTTCTGGACCCGGGGGGTGAACAGCGCCCAGTACTTCCAGATGTGGGACACCGCCTACCGGGAGATCCGGCGCATCGCCCCCTCGGCGCAGATCGTCGGGCCGTCGCTCGCCTTCACACCGCAGAGCAACCCGGGGGAATGGCGGACCTGGCTGGCGCACGTGAAGGCGGCCGGGACGGTCCCGGACATGATCACCAACCACGACGAGGGTGACGTCGACGACCCGGTCACCGTCTCCCAGTCCCTCAACAGTGCCCTGACCACGGCGGGCATCGGCCCGCTGCCGCTGTCCGCGAACGAGTACCAGCCCGCCGACCGGCAGACCGCCGGGGTGACCGCCTGGTACCTGGCGCGGTTCGCGCAGTCCGGGTACACCAACGCGATGCGCGGCAACTGGGTCTGCTGCGTCACCCCCAACCTGACGGGAGTCCTCACCCAGAGCGGGGGCACCTGGCAGCCGACGGGCAACTGGTGGGCGCTGCGCGACTACGCCGACATGACCGGAACCCTCGTCGACACCTCCGGCCAGGTCGGCTCGACCGCGATCTCGGCCTCCGAGGACCCCACCAACAAGCGCGCGGTGGCCATCATCGGCGACGCCAACGGCAACTCCGGCACCGCGTCCGTGACCTTCAACGGGCTGTCGTCCGTGCCCTGGCTGACGAACGCCGGCAGCGTGCACGTCACCGTGCACCGCATCCCGGACCAGGCACCGCTCGGTGCGCCACTGACCGTCTACGACCAGAACCTGAGCGCCTCGGGCGGCTCGATCACCGTGCCCTTGACGTTCCAGGCCGCGCACGACGCGTTCGCCGTCTATCTGACCCCGGCCTCTTCCGGCGGCGAGGGCTTCCCGGCCGGCGCTCACCAACTCGTCGTCGCCAACAACAACTTGTGTCTGGACGTGTACGGCAACTCGGGCAGCGCGGGCGCCGCGATCGACCAGTGGACCTGCAACGGGCAGAGCAACCAGCAGTTCCAGTTCGTACCGGCCTCGGGCGGTTACGGCGAACTGCGCGCCCAGAGCTCCGGCCAGGACGTGGCGGTCGCCGGCGGATCCACGACGGCAGGCACCCCGGACATCGTCCAACAGCCCCCCGGTACAGCGGCCAACGGCCTCTGGCTGCCGGTGCGCCAGTCCGACGGCTCCTACGCCTTCCAGAACCGCAACAGCGGCCTGTGCCTGGACGTCTACGGCGCCGGCGGCAACTCGGGCCAGCAACTGGACCAGTGGCAGTGCAAGAACGCACCCGGCACCAACCAGGACTTCTTCGTCCGCTGAACCGTCCGCCGACCACACCGGCCGTGGACACCCCCCACCTGCGAAAGGAACCACCGTGTCAGCATTCGGACGGCTGTTACGGCGCCTGCGCGTCCCGACGGCCGTACTCGCGGGCCTCGTCCTGGCCGCCGGCGGCGTCGTGGGCACAGCCGCCGCTCCGGCCCGGGCGGCCACCTCCATCACCCTCAACGGCGCGTCCGGCGGACGGACCTTCGACGGCGTCGGCGCGATCAGCGGGGGAGGCGGCAACAGCAGGCTCCTGATCGACTATCCCGAGCCCCAGCGCGGCCAGGTCCTCGACTACCTCTTCCGGCCCGGCTACGGCGCCTCCCTGCAGATGCTCAAGGCCGAGATCGGCGGGGACACCAACTCCACCTCGGGAGCCGAACCCAGCCACCAGCACACTCGCTCCGACCTGAACTGCGACCGGGGCTACGAATGGTGGCTGATGGAGCAGGCCAAGGCCCGCAACCCGAACATCAAGCTGTACGGGCTCGCCTGGGGCGCCCCGGGCTGGATCGGCAACGGCAACTTCTGGTCCACCGACATGGTCAACTACCTGGTCTCGTGGCTGGGCTGCGCCAAGCAGCACGGGCTGAGCATCGACTACCTCGGCGGATGGAACGAGCGGGGCTACAACGTCTCCTGGTACCAGCAGCTGCGGAGCGCCCTCAACAGCAACGGCTACGGCAGCGTCAAGATCGTCGCGGCCGACTCGGACTGGTCCGTGGCGAACGACGTCAACTCCAACCCTTCGTTCGCCTCCGCGGTGAGCGCCATCGGCACGCACTATCCCTGCGGCTACCGGTCCTCCCAGTCCACCTGCTCGGTGCCGGCGGCCGCCATGTCCTCCGGCAAGCCGTTGTGGGCGAGCGAGAACGGCTCGGACGACTACAACGGGGGAGCGCAGGCCATGGCCCGCGGCATCAACCGCGGATACATCGACGGACGGATGACCGCGTACCTCAACTGGCCGGTGGTCGCCGCCCTCACCCCCAACCTGCCGTACCCCACCATGGGCATGGCCCTGGCCTCGCAGCCGTGGTCCGGCTCGTACTCGATCGGCAAGAACACCTGGGTGATGGCGCACACCAGCCAGTTCACCGCTCCCGGATGGCACTACCTCGACGCCTCCAGCGGCTACATCGGCGGCAACCGCGCCAACGGAAGCTACGTCTCGCTCAAGTCCCCGAACAACTCCGACTACTCCACGGTCATCGAGACCGTGGACGCCGGCAGCGCGCAGACGCTGAACTTCAACGTCACCGGGGGACTGTCCGCCGGAACCGTCCACGTCTGGTCCACGGACGTCGGGTCCGCCAACCCGGCCGACCACTTCGTGCACACCACGGACATCACCCCGTCCGGCGGCGGATTCAGCCTGACCGTCCAGCCCGGCCACCTGTACACCCTGACCACCACGACCGGACAGGGCAAGGGCACCGCCACCGGTCCCGCCCGGAGCGCGCTGAAGCTGCCGTACAGCGACTCCTTCGACGGCTACGCCACCGGCACCGAGGCGAAGTACCTCATGGACTGGCAGGGCGCCTTCGAGGCGGTGGGCTGCGGCGGCGGCCGCAGCGGAAAGTGCGTACGCCAGATGAGCCCGCAGAAGCCGATCACCTGGGACTCGCTGACCGATCCGCACGCCCTGCTCGGTGACGTGAGCTGGGGCAACTACACCCTCACGTCGGACGTGCTGCTGGAACAACCCGGATACGCCGAGCTGATCGGCCGTGCGGGCGGGCACGACTACGACCGAACCGGCGGTCAGAACGCCTACCGCCTGCGGGTGAGCGACACCGGGGCCTGGTCGATCCTCAACTCGAACACCAACGGCACCGTCACCACCCTCGCCCGCGGCACGACCGCGGCACTCGGCACCAACCGGTGGCACACCGTGTCCCTCACCTTCTCCGGCACCACGATCACCGCCGTCATCGACGGCGCCACCGTCGGTTCCGTGAACGACCGCACCTGGGCGGCCGGGCAGATCGGCTACGGGACCAGCCAGGGTGAGACGGCACAGTTCGACAACCTGTCCATCACGCCCGGCAGCGGCGGAAGCGACGGCGGCACGACCGGCGCGATCGTCGGGGTCGGCTCCGGCCGGTGCGTGGACGTACCGAACCAGTCGCAGACGGCCGGAACTCAGGTGGCGCTGTGGGACTGCAACGGCGGCAGCAACCAGCAGTGGACGAACACCGCCGCCGGTGAGCTGCGGGTCTACGGCAGCGACTGCCTGGACGCCGCGGGCCAGGGCACCAGCCCCGGCACGAAGGTGGACATCTGGGACTGCACCGGCGGCGGCAACCAGAAGTGGACGATCCACGCCGACGGCACGATCACCGGTGACCAGTCCGGCCTGTGCCTCGACGCCACCGGCGCCGGAACGGCCAACGGCACCCTGCTGCAGCTGTGGACCTGCAACGGCAGCAGCAACCAGAAGTGGACGCGCGACTGATCCAGGTGCCCGGCTGACCATCAGCGACCGAAGGCACGACGTCCGTCATTTCCCCCTGAGAGGCCCCCACATGTCCTCCTCCTCCCTGCCGCTCAGCCGGCGCCGACTGCTTGCGGCGGCCGGCGCGTCGGCGGCCGCCGGCCTGCTGCGGTTCGCCCCCGAGGCCGCCGCGACCGACGGCCCCGGAAGCTACACCGCGAGCTGGTCCTCCGTGGACCAGCACCCCCCGGCCCCGGCCTGGTTCCAGGACGCCAAGTTCGGCATCTACTACCACTGGGGCGTCTTCAGCGTCCCCGCGTTCGGCAACGAGTGGTACCCGCGCAACATGTACATCGGCGGCTCGGCCGAGAACAACCACCACAAGGCCGTCTACGGAGACCCCTCGGCATGGCCGTACAACAACTTCATCGACGGTGCCCGTGACAAGGCGGGCAACTTCGTACAGTTCGCCCCCAAGCTGGTCTCCCAGGGCGGCAAGTGGGACCCGGACGCCTGGGCCCGGCTGTTCAAGGCCGCGGGCGCCAGGTTCGCCGGCCCGGTCGCCGAGCACCACGACGGCTTCTCCATGTGGAACAGCCGGTCCAACCCGTGGAACTCGGTCCAGCACGGCCCCAGGCTCGACCTCGTGGGACTGCAGTCGCAGTCGATCCGCGGACAGGGCCTGAAGTTCATGGCATCCCTGCACCACGCCTACCACTTCACCGGCTTCTACGACAACGTACCGTCCCAGTCCGACGCCAACCTGCGCATCCTCTACGGCCAGCAGGGCTCGGCCGCGGAGAACAAGCTCTGGTACGACAAGCTGATCGAGGTCATCGACGGCTACCAACCGGACCTGGTCTGGCAGGACTTCAACCTGCACCTGGTGCAGGAGTCCTACCGGCTCCAGTTCCTCGCGCACTACTACAACCAGGCCGTCGCATGGAACAAGGACGTGGTCGCCACCTACAAGGACGGCCTCAACAACAAGGGCGAGGTCTTCGACTTCGAGCGCGGCGGCCCGGCAGGGCTGCTCACCCCCTACTGGCTGACCGACGACAGCATCTCCTCCTCCAGCTGGTGCTACACGGAGGGCATCGGCTACTACTCGACGCAGGCGCTGCTGCACTCGCTGATCGACCGGGTCAGCAAGGGCGGCAGCATGCTGCTCAACATCGCCCCGATGGCAGACGGCACCATCCCCTCCGGGCAGCAGTCCATCCTGCTCGCCATGGGCGACTGGCTCGGCCGCTTCGGAGAGGCGGTCTACTCCACCCGCGCCTGGTCCAGCTACGGCGAGGGCCCCACCAAGATGGGCGGAGGCTCCTTCAGCGGACCGGTGGCCGGCAAACCGCAGGACATCCGGTTCACCCGCAGCCGCGACAACAAGGTCCTGTACGCCACCGCGCTGGGCTGGCAGGGCGGCACCATGACCGTCACGACGCTGAACTCGAACCAGATCAACCTCAGCAGCCTGACCGGCGCCCAACTGCTCAACAACACCGCCGGCACGTACATCGACCTGCCCGCACCGACCCAGGACGCGTCCGGCCTGCACCTCACCATGCCCTCGTCCAACCCGCCGTTCAATGCCCTGGCGTACACGGTCAAGCTCACCTTCTCCGGTGAGATCCCCGTCCTCGGCGCGCCGGGCGGCTCCACGACCTGGGTCAGGATCGCCAACGTGACCAGCGGACTGGTGCTCGACAGCGGGGGCAATGTCGCCTCCGGCTCCAACCTCAAGCAGTGGAACTACGACGGAAGCACCAACCTCCAGTGGCAGCTGATCGACCTCGGCAACGGCTACTACCGCATCATCAACCGCACCAACGGCATGGCCGCCGACAGCTATGGCAACGCCGCCAACGGCGCTCCCGCCCGCCAGGAGACATGGAACGGCGGCAACAACCAGCAGTGGTCACTCAACAGCCTCGGCAACAACCGCTATCAGATCGTCAACCGGGGCACCGGCACCGCTCTTGACGGCAGCGGCAGCACCACAGCCGGCTCCACCACGGTGCTGTGGACCCCGAACTCCAGCACCAACAACGCGTGGACCATCACCGCCGTGTGAACCGGCGCTCCCCGTAGGACACAAGAACTCGACGACGGAAGAAGGAGAGCATGGAACGTAAACCGCTCTTAATGTCCATCGCGGCCGCACTGCTTCTCATCCTGACAACCGCGGGCACCTCGTTCAGCAGCGCCCTCGGCGCACCCGCACCGGCCACGAAGTCCGCCGCGGCGGCGAGCGCCGGCTGCGGCAGGGCGCCGACGCTGACCAGCGGCAACCACACGATTCAGAGCGGCGGCCAGAATCGCAGTTACATCCTGCGGGTGCCGGCCGGCTACGACAGCAACCACCCCTACCGGCTGGTCTTCGGCTTCCACTGGCGGGGCGGCACCGCGAACGACGTCGACTCGGGCGGCACGGACGGGTACAACTGGTCCTACTACGGTCTCAGGCGCCTGGCGGACAACGCGAACAACGGCACGATCTTCGTCGCCCCGCAGGGCAACGGCAACGGCTGGGCCAACCCCGGCGGCCAGGACGTGGCCTTCGTCGACGCCATGGTCAACCAGATCGAATCGGGCCTGTGCGTAGACACCACCCAGTTGTTCTCCGCCGGCTTCAGCTATGGCGGCGCCATGTCGTACGCCCTCGCCTGCTCCCGGGCGACGGTCTTCCGCGCGGTCGCCGTCTACTCCGGCGCCAACCTCAGCGGGTGCAACGGCGGCAACCAGCCCATCGCCTACATGGGACTGCACGGCCTCAGGGACAACGTGCTGCCCATCCAGTCGGGACGAGACCTGCGCGACACTTTCGTCCGGACGAACGGCTGCACCCCGCAGAACCCGCCCGAGCCGGCCAACGGAAGCCTGACGCACACCATCACCACCTACTCGGGATGCAGGTCCGGATACCCCGTCGTCTGGGCCGCGTTCGACGGAGCGGGCCACGACCCCGGTCCCATAGACGGCTCCACCGGTGACGGCTGGCGCACGTGGACGTCGGCGGCGGTGTGGCAGTTCTTCACGCAGTTCGGCTCGAACACGCCGCCGACGCCGCAGCCCTCGGACAACCAGGAGATCGTCGGCCAGCAGTCCGGACGCTGCCTCGACATCAACAACTCGACCACGGCCAACGGCACGCAGGCACAGCTGTGGGACTGCAACGGCGGCTCCAACCAGCGGTGGACCCACACCACCGGAAAGCAGCTGGTCGTCTACGGCAACAAGTGCCTGGGAGTCGGCCAGGGGGCGGGCAACGGCACCCCGGCGGCCATCTGGGACTGCACCGGGCAGCCGGACCAGCAATGGAACGTCAACCCCGACGGCACGATCACAGCAGCGCAGTCGGGGCTCTGCCTGGACGCCAACGGCCAGGCGACTGCCAACGGGACGAAGGTCCAGCTGTGGAGTTGCTCGGGCGGCGCCAACCAGCACTGGCGCCTGCAGAACTGACAGGCCGGGGCCAGGTCCGGCACGGTACGGGCCTGGCCCCCGAGGGCTTCCCCCCACTCGATTGACGACCTGAGTCAACGTCGTCAATCAGGAGGGGGGTGGCTCGTGGTCACACTTGAAGCCGAAGAGGTGTACGCGCTCGCGCCGTACGCCAAGACGCTCGGCGTCGAGTTCGACGAGATGACGGCGGCCGGCGTCCAAGCCAGGCTGGCGCACGATCTCTCCCTGTCCACGGTGGGCGGCGGCCTCCACGGGCATGGCGCCCATGCCGTTGGGGTCGTAGATGCCGGTGAGTGGGCCGGTGAGGAGTTCGAGTTGGATGCCGCCGGCCTGGAGCTCGACTGACAGCGTCCTCAGCTCGGCCGCGTTGCGCGCGAGCCGCTTGAGCTCGTGGACGGTGAAGACGACCGGCGTCATCGACCGACCGCTGGCCCCGGCGGCCGGAGTCGAAGTGCTTCAACGCAGGGCCGAAGAGAACGGTCGGACGGTGGACATCTGGCAGGCGACGGCGACACCGGCAAGGGAACGGGCCTACAAGAATGTCCCGTCGGCGGGAGTGTCGAACGGCGTGCGGTAGCTGGGAGTGCGGGTGCGCAACCGGAACCGCAAGGTGAGCCGGATGCGGGTGGAAGCCGGTAGACGGACCGTCAGAAAAGGTCCTTCGCAAGGGGCTTCGGCCTCGCGGACCGCCGGATCGGTGTGGCCGTAGTCGTACAGGTCGCCGATCCAGCCGTCGTCCGCACAGGTCGTGTACCGGACACCGGTGATGGTGTGTTCGGCGAACGCGCCGGCCTGGACGATCACCGCGTGGCCGGTGTCGGGGGAGAGGTTGATCAGCTCGACGGTGGTGGCCTCCGGGTCGATGGAGGTGACCAGGGCGGCCACGTCCGGTGGCAGGCCGGCACGGCGGGCGTCCGCGTCGTGGTAGCGCAGCCGGGCCTGCTGGAGGCCGCCGTTGTACAGCACCTGGGGCCCGCCCCAGGTCAGCTGCACCAGGGCCTCGGTCACCACTGGGTTGCACTGCTGCCACACATGGATGTCGGCCTCGGGCACGTCCAGGTCGCGGTAGCGGTCGACGCGCCGGAGGCGGTGACGGATCTGGGCCTGGGCGGCCGCGAGGATCCGTTCGGGGTAGCCGGGGTCGTCCCCGGCCAGGAACGCGAACCACGCCTTCTCGTGCCCGGACTCCTCCTTGGCGCGGAACGGCCGCACGGTGCGCCAGTCGATGCCGTCGGCCGCACGCAGCCGCTCCAGCCGGGCGCGGTCGGCCTGCGAGGCGGTGTGGTGCCACAGGGCCACCGGCACGGGCGGTGTGGCCGGGTTGTGGTCGAACCAGCCCGAGTCGTTGTGCCGGAACGGCAGGTGGAGCGTGGGCGTGTGGATGTCCGGGCCCAGTTCGGCCGCCCACTTGGAGGGGAGGCTGGAGTCCGCCTCGGTGTGGGGCATCACCTTGCCGCGGTCGATCAGGGCGTCCAGCGAGGTCGCGACCATGGAGAGGTAGTCGTCGTCACCGGTGACGGTCGCCGCCGCCAGCGCCGCCACACAGGCGGCGCTGCCGACGCTGTGCCACCCGTGCGGCCAGGACCAGCCGTAGTGGCCGCCGTACCAGCGGCCTTCCAGCAGGCTGCCGACGACCCCGTCCGGTCCGACGTTGTCCGGGATCAGGCCGCCCTGCTCCCGGGTGCGCTCCCGCCAGGCGCCCACGTACTCGACGATCCAGTCCCGGTAGCGGTCCTCGCCGGACAGGATCCAGGCATTGAGGACCAGTCCCGCCGCGGCGAGGTTCAGCGCGGTGTCGCCGACGCCCATCCGGTCCCGCATCTGCGCGCCGAGCCGCGGGTCCGCCGAGAGCGGGTAGGGGCCGCCGTCGGCTTCGGGGATCCAGTCGAGCGGGAAGCCGTAGGTCTGCGCCTCCTTCGGCAGCCAGGGGTATACGTCGCCGTCGAACAGGCCCGTGCGGTCGGGGTCGCTGCCGTTGTGCGGGCGGGTGACGACGCGGTGCCGGGGGTCGTAGTTGCCCTTGGCGGGGTCGACGTACAACTCGGCGAAGCGCAGGGCGCGTTCGGCCCAGCGGTCGGGGGCGGCCATGCACAGGAAGTAGAGCAGCAGCAGGCTCTCGCCCTGATGGAACCAGTCGTAGCCGCGCTCGAACTCGTCGTGCAGCATGCCCAGTTCGGTGAGCTGGCGGGTCACGCCCTCCCAGTGCCGCTCACTGGCGGCCAGCAGGTCGTCGGCGCCGCCGAGGAGGTAGAGCTGCGGCCAGTTGAAGAACACCTCGTAGAAGTCGTCCACACCGTCACGGGTGGTCAGCCGGCCGGAGTAGTCGAGCCGTCCGTCCGGGCCGGTGAAGTCGTGTTCGAAGCGGCGCCAGGCGTGGTCGAGCAGATCGAACAGCGCGCGCTGGGACAGGGCCCAGCCGGGTGGTTCGAGCAACGGCACCGTGGCCTGGACCTCGGGTGCGGAGGCCGGGCTGTCCTCTCCTGAGACGTGGTCGTGAGAGCTGAAGGTCATGAGGGAGGTCTCCGTGTGAGGGCGGCGGTGCGGGGGGTGTTCGCGATGCGGGTGGGCCCGGGTGCTCACTCCTTGGTGGCGCCCGCGAGCATTCCGCTGACCAGGAAGCGCTGGGCGAACAGGAAGACGACCAGCACCGGGGTGATGGCCACCAGCGTCGCCAGCGCCAGCTGCGGGCGCTCGATCGCGAGATCGCCGACGGTCGGATTGAACGACGGCACATCGCTGAGCAGACTGCCGACGCCCACCTGGATCGGCATCTGGTCGCTCTCCGGGAGCATCACGTAGGGCAGGAAGTAGTTGGTCCAGTTGGCGACGAAGCTGAAGAACCCGACCAGCGCGACGACGGGGGTTGCCAGCGGCAGGGCCACATGGCGGAAGACGCCGAACTCGGAGCAGCCGTCGATCCGCGCCGCCGCCAGGAGGTCCCTGGGCACGGCGGTGGTGAAGTAGATGTACGTCAGGTACACGCCGAACGGGTAGAAGGCGTACGGCAGGACGATCGACCACATCGTGCCGATCAGGTGCACGGCGTTGATCTCCAGGAACAGCGGCACCACGAGCGTGGCGTTCGGCATGAGCATCACGACCAGGGTCGCGATCAGCAGCGTGCGACGCCCGCGGAACTCGGTCATCGCCAGCGCGTATCCGGCGGGAACGGCCAAGCACAGGGTGATGACGAGTGAGAGCACGGCATAGAGGGCGGAGTTGCGCAGCCACAGCAGAACGGCGTCGTCCTGGAAGGCCGTGAGCGCGTGCCAGTTGGCCGTGAGTGCGTGCCAGGAGCCGAAGGACAGCGGGTTGTCGTGGACGAGTTGCCGGTCGGTCTTGGTCGCCGCGAGCAGAAGCCACAGCACGGGCAGGACGAAGAACACCACGAACACGGCGAGCACGGAGCCGGTCAGCAGCCGGGACGCCGTGTGCCGCGGCTGCCGACGGCGCTGCCGTGGGTGCCGGTGCGGGGTTCGGCTCATGACGCTCGGCTCCCGTTCCGTGCGCGCGCCGGGGACAGGGCGAGTGCGGGGCGTCTCAGTCGGCATCGAAGAACCCCGAGCGTGCGACGAAGACACCGGCGACCGACACGCTGACGACCAGGAGCTCCACCGAGACCGCGGCGGCGCCGTTGATGTCGTTCATCTGGAAGGCGAAGTCGTACGTCAGCTGGTTCAGGGAGTAGTCGCGGCCGGCCACGCCCACGCTGGCGAGGGAGAGCAGTTGCGGCTCGACGAAGAGCTGGGCGCCGCCCGCGAAGGCCAGGATCACCATGTACACGATCCATTTGCGGAGCATGGGGATCTGCACCCGCCAGGCGGTCTGCCAGCCGCTCGCGCCGTCGATGCGCGCGGCTTCCATGACGTCCTTGGGGATGTTGTTGAGCGCGCCGTACAGGACGACGATCCAGCCGCCCGCGCCGGTCCAGAACGCGATGATCGTGAACAGAACCGCGAGATTGCCGGGAGCGATGACCTCGCCGAAGGTGCGGAACCCCAGCGTCTCCAGCAGTGAACTGACCGGGCTCACCGTCGGGTCGAGCATGAACAGCCACACCAGGACGCTCGCGGCGCCGGCGAGCGCGCCGGGGATGTAGTAGAGGAAGCGCAGCGCCTGGCTGAGCGGACCGGAGGCCAGCCGGTGCAGGAGCAGCGCCAGCCCCACCACGAACACCACCAGCGACACCAGCCAGAAGACCAGGTACAGGGCGACATGACCCAGGGAGTCGACGAAGCGGAAGTCCTGTGCGGTGGTGACGAAGTTGGTGAACCCGGTGAACGTCCCTCCGACGTCCGTGAACGCGAAGTAGACGGCGTAACAGGTCGGAAGGACACCGAAGGCGATCAGCAGGAGCACATAACCGGCGACGAACGCCATGCCGGCCCGGCTCTGCCCCGACGTGCCGCGTCGGCGCCGTTGGGCGGAGCCTGCCGAGGAGTGGGTGAGGGTCACTGGGCGACCTTGTATCCGTTGGACTTGGCGTACTTGACGATCGCGTCCTGCCAGGCCGGCAGCAGCGATTCGACGGTCTTGCCCTGGGTGAGGCCCGGCTTGACGGTGGCTGCCCAGATCGCCTCCTGGCTGAACTGACCCGAGCCCCAGCCCGGCCAGACCTGTGAGGAGGCGTCCTTGAGGGCGCTGAGGTCACCGGCGAAGTACCCGGAGGCGGCCTGTGCCTTCAGCCAGTTCTCGGCAGCGGGCGCGTAGGCCGGGAAACCGGGGGCCTTCTCGCCCTGATAGGCGTTGTCGGTGGTGACCCACTCCAGGAACTCGGTGGCCGCCTTGACATGGGTGGAGTGCTGGGACAGCAGCCAGGTGCCGCCGCCGACGTTGCCGGTGGCGGGTGAGGTGTCACCCTTCCACTGGGGGATGGGGGCCACCGCTGTCTGTTTCGCCGGGGTCTTGAGGCCGTCCTTGAACACCGCGCCGCCGTACCACGCCGGACCGGGCATGAGCAGGATCTTGTCGGCCTCGTTCTTGGTGAAGTCGGTGCTGAAGACTCCGCTGATGGACAGGGACTTGTTCTTGATCAGTACGTCCAGCAGCTTGGCCATCTTGGTGCAGGCCTCGCTGGTGGTGTTCACGGACACGGACTTGGGGCCGGTGATGTGGTTGGCGCCGCACTTGCTCGCCCAGAGGTAGATCTCGGGCGTGAAGGAGTCACCCGCGTCGCCCACGAGGTAGCCGGGGTGCTCCTTGGCGACCCTCTCGCCCAGCTGCTGGTACTCCTCCCAGGTCGTCGGCACGGTGTAGCCGAACTCCTTCAGCAACGGCGCGTTGTACCAGAGCACTGTCTGGGAGAGGTCGTTGCGCAGGCAGTAGAGCGTGCCGTTGACGGTGCAGACGTCGTTGGCTCCCTTGGCGAACCCGCCGAGTGTCGCGTCCGGGATCAGGCCCTTGTTGAGCGGCGCCGTGAAACCCGCGTCGACCGCCCAGCTGGCCTCGTTGTTCTGGGAGCTGAAGACGACGTCAGGCCAGCCCTTGCGGGTGCGGTTGAAGAGCTGGACCTTCGTCTGGAGGTAGTTGGACCCGTTGGCGTCGCCGTCGTAGGTGACGATGTCCAACTTCGCGTCCGGGTGGAGCGCCTGGTACTGCTTCGCGGCGGCCAGCCGAGTGGAGTCCACCCAGACGGTCAGCGCGCCGTCCTTCTGCGGAGCCTGGGCGAAGCCGTCCTTGGTGGTTTTGCCTGCCGTGCCGCCGCTGCCGCATGCGGCCACGGTCAGCAGCACGGTGGCGGCACAGCCCACCAGCAACGCCGTACGTCGCCTGCTGGTCCCGGTCTCCTGGTGGGCCGAAGGCTTGTTGACGGGCATGAGCGACTCCACTGGGTTGGCAGACGCGGACGGCTCTGTCGGTGCTGTCGCGGACGAAATTAGTCGCCTTATCGAGGGGTGCGTCAAGAGGTGTGTGCGGCTTTTCTGAGGTGGAGGGCAGGCGACAGGGCAAGGGGAGAGCGGAAAAAATGCCAGCGAATCAGCACTTTGCGCACCAAAAGCACTCAGGCCGACGCGTCAGGTGGGAGCAAATGAGTAGTACTTATCTTGGTCTGCGGTACGATGACCGCGGCTCCAAAGCCGATGGATCGCCGTCGTCGCAGTCACCCGGAGGCAGCACACATGAAGGACACTCCC
Source organism: Streptomyces sp. NPDC102270 (assembly GCF_044766405.1). Lineage (NCBI taxonomy): Bacteria > Bacillati > Actinomycetota > Actinomycetes > Kitasatosporales > Streptomycetaceae > Streptomyces > Streptomyces sp. NPDC102270. The sequence goes on from NZ_JBIWLX010000010.1 coordinate 313,659, forward strand.
GCCGTGGCAGCGGTGGCGAACGGCGGGGGCGACCGGCGTGACTACCGGCCCGGATACGAGGTCGTGGCGGAGCGGATCCTGGAGTTCATCGCCGAGGCGCGCCTGGTCCCCGGCGACCGGATGCCCACGGAGAACGACCTGGCCCAGCAGCTGGACACCAGCCGGGCGGTGGTCCGGGAAGCGGTGAAGATCCTCTCCGCGCTCGGCCGGGTCAGGGCACACAAGGGACGCGGACTGTTCGTCGCGGACGACGAGGGCATGCTCGTCTCCGGTCGCTGGGGCGGCTTCTTCCGGCCCGTCGACCTCGACCACGTGCTCATGCTCTTCGAGTTCCGCAGGGTTCAGGAGATGGCCGCGAGCAGGCTCGCCGCCACCCGCGCCACGCCCGCCGAACTGCGCACCATCGAGGTCGCCATGCAGCAGTGCCGCCATGGGTTCGCCCATGGTGAGGTCGATGTGTTCAACCAGGCGGACGACGACTTCCACGCGGCGGTGGCCACGGCCTCGCACAACACCTTCCTCGGCAGTGCGGTGCGCGACGCCCGCCGGCTGCAGCGTCAGTCGAGCGCGATCGGCATCCACGACTCCTTCGGTGAGGGCACCGCGGCCGCGGTCGAGGAGCACGACGCCATCTACCGCGCCATTCGCGACGGCCGACCCGACGAGGCCGCCGAGGCCACGGCGGTACACCTCGACCGGACGCTGGAGGACTACCGGCGGGAGATCCAGCGGCGTCTGTTCGGATGACCTGCCGGTCAGGACGTGTCGTCGGAGCCGTACGGCACCGCGGCACGCCCCCCGACGGATGCGGTCACAGACCGACGACCTGCCACTCCTGGTAGATGCCGTCGCCTACCGGCCGCTGATGACGGCGTCGCGGTCGGCCGTCGACCCGCCCGACTCATCGGCACCGGTCGTTGCCGTTGCGGACGTTGGCGGTGGTGAGCCGGCTGGGTCATGTGGCGTCTGACGTCCCAAGACCACCTGGCGGCACGCGGCTCAGTCCCACAGCTCACGGCTGTCGCACACCCATGCGCCCATGTTGCGCTCCATCATGCGCAGTGCCGCGTCCGCGAGGTCGGAGTGGATGTGGGCGACCGCGTCGCGCGGGACGGCGACCTCGAAGTGGCGGATGTGGGCGTCGAGGGCGGAATAGAGCACACACTGCTCCGTCACCTGACCGCACAGCACCAAGCGCTCGATGTCCTGCTGGCGCAGCAGGTAGGACAGCGGGGTCTCGAAGAACACCGAGTGTCGTGCTTTGAGCACGAAAAGTGATGAGCGGTCCGGTTTCAGCGGTTCCACCAGGTCGGCGTGCGGCCCCGCGAGAGCTTGCTGGAGCAGCTCACCGTGATGAGAACGCCACTCACCGAAGTTGTCGTTGACGTAGATCACCGTGACGTCCCTCGACCGTGCCGTCTTCAGCAGGCCGGAGAGAACCGGAACCACCTGGCGGGCCGAGGGGAGCAGCAGGTCGGCGTCCTGGTGGTCGTACGTGTTGATCATGTCGATGACGATCAGCGCGGTCTTGCTCATGACCCCCGGGTTCCCAGTGCAAGGGGTGTCAACAGGGACTGCGGCACTGTCCTGGACGGCATCACTGGAGCCCGAACTGCTTGGCCCCTCGGTGCCCGGCCCGGCCACGAGGTGGCTGCGGGGGACTGGTGCTCGCTCGATGGCCGAAAACCAGCGCTGCATGTGCCGATTTGCCGGGTGGACGGCATCGTCTACTCCCTGCGCAACCGCAGCGGAGGCTCCGCCGGCGACGTCGACCAGACCTTCACCGTCGACGCCTCCGCACAACCGCTCAACGGCACCTGGAAGTTGCGCGTACAGGACCGGGCGTCCATCGACCCCTGACCTGACAGCATCGCCCACCGCCCGGATCCCTTGGGGATCCGGGCGGTTCGGTTCGGGGCCTGTGGAAGGCCGTTGACCGGGATCGCGGCTGAAAGTCGGCGACGTCCGCGGCCAGTTTCAGTCGACCGGGCGAACTCGTCTCGTCGTCAGCAAGTTCTCGTGGCTTCCCGCCGCAATCGAATGTTTCGAGATCTCCGGCGAATCATGCGAGAAGTATTGACGCCGTTCTGCGGTTCCCTATCATCCAGATTGCTCGATAGTTCGACTGTTGTTCGACATGGCGAACACGAGGGCCGCTCCACTCGCACAACAGGACGTCACCGCACATGTCTGCCGCTTGAGCCGCAAGGGGTATGCCGCACGATGCATCTGTCATGGTCCTGCCAAACCTGCTTTCGCTGTCGTGCGCTGACGGCCGCCACCGGCCCTTCGCCGCCACCCCGGTCCCAAAGGGTCAATCCAGTGCCGCGGACCCGCTACGCACCGCACCACCTCGACCGTCCGGCCGGCCTCCGTGTGGGGCAGCCGGAACCGCTCACTCAAGGACAACGAGGTCCCCATGCGCAGACGTAGTTTCGACCGCGGACGCGTGTCCGTGGTGCTCGCCGCTGCGATCGCGGCCCTGGTCGCGTTGGCGGCGATGCTCGTCGCCAACCCGGCTCAGGCGGCCTCCAGCGGCGCCTTGCGCGGTGTCGCCGCCGGCCGGTGTCTCGATGTGCCGAACTCCAGCCAGACCGACGGCACGTACCTGCAGATCTGGGACTGCTCGGGCGGAACCAACCAGCAGTGGACAGCGACGGACAGCAACCAGCTGACCGTGTTCGGCAACAAGTGCCTTGACGTTCCGGGCCACGCCACCACGGCCGGTACGCGCGTGCAGATCTGGACCTGCAGCGGGGGTGCGAACCAGCAGTGGCGAGTGAACTCCGACGGCACGATCGTCGGCGTGGAGTCCGGACTGTGCCTGGACGTCACGGGCTCCGGTACGGCCAACGGCACGGCGGTGGAGATCTGGACGTGCAACGGCGGCAGCAACCAGAAGTGGACCGGCCTGTCCGGGACGACCCCGCCGGGCGGTGGCAACTGCACTCTGCCGTCCTCGTACCGGTGGACGTCGACGGGAGCGTTGGCGCAGCCGGCGAACGGGTGGGTCTCCCTGAAGGACTTCACCAACGTGGTCTACAACGGCAAGCACCTGGTCTACGCGTCGAACGTGTCGGGATCGTCGTACGGCTCCATGCGGTTCGCGCCCTTCACGAACTGGTCCGACATGGCGTCGGCCGGCCAGACCGGCATGAGCCAGGCTGCGGTGGCGCCGACCCTGTTCTACTTCGCACCCAAGAACATCTGGGTGCTGGCCTACCAGTGGGGTGCCTGGCCCTTCATCTACCGCACGTCGAGCGACCCCACCAACCCCAACGGCTGGTCCGCACCGCAGCCGCTGTTCACCGGCAGCATCTCCGGCGCCGCCCCGATCGACCAGACCCTGATCGCCGACGACCAGAACATGTACCTGTTCTTCGCCGGTGACAACGGCAAGATCTACCGGGCGAGCATGCCGATCGGGAACTTCCCGGGCAACTTCGGCTCGTCGTACACGACGGTCATGAGTGACACGGTGAAGAACCTGTTCGAGGCGCCGGAGGTCTACAAGGTCCAGGGCCAGAACCAGTACCTGATGATCGTCGAGGCTCGGGGTGCGAATGAGCAGCGTTTCTTCCGCTCGTTCACGGCCTCCAGCCTGAGCGGTTCATGGACCCCGCAGGCCGCCACCGAGTCCAACCCCTTCGCGGGCAAGGCCAACAGCGGTGCCACCTGGACCAACGACATCAGCCACGGTGACCTGGTCCGCAGCAACCCCGACCAGACCAAGACCATCGACCCCTGCAACCTGCAGTTCCTCTACCAGGGCAAGTCCCCGAGCGCGAGCGGTCCCTACGACCAGCTGCCGTGGCGGCCGGGCGTTCTCACCCTGCAACGCTGACCGTCGACCGGTACTCATCGCGTCGAGGAGCTCCAGCCGTGCGTCGGCTGGGGCTCCTCCGCACTGGTGGGGGCTCTCCCAGCTTCTCCTCTGGCGCCGGGCCAAGTCGGTGGGCGCCCTGACGTGTCGGTGGGCGACGACGGATCATCAAACACCTGTCTGACACATCTCGACGAAGACTCCTCGCCGCGTTCGCGGCCACCGCCACCGCTCCGCTCACCGGTCTGGCCGCCGCCCCGGCCCGAGCCGTCGCGGCCGCGGACGTGCCGGCCTTCCCGGGACCGGGGGGCCTGTCCACGGCCCGTTCGTGGGTGACCATGGAGCCGCTCGGCGCCGCGCACTTCACCCCGGTGGCCCTGAGCACCCCGCTCACCATGACCGTGCTCTCCGGCGTCCCGGCCCGCACCGAGGTCACCTCCAGCGGCAAGCGTGTCGCGCTGCTCACGCACGGGGCACGCACCGTCGTACTGCCTGCCCGCAGCGGACGTTCGCGGAGAACAAGCGGCCCTTCGTGGACGACTTCCAACGGACCCTGCCACCCGGCGCTGGACGAGGAGGACCGGGTGTACTGGGGCACCTCTCCGGGCGGCGGCAAGTGGGTCACCTCCGAAACCTTCAGGACCGACTACTCGGTGGCGCCGGGCACCGGAATCATCGACCTCGCGACCGCCGGGTACACCGGCACGCCAGCCTGCGCGACGACGAGATCAGCGACGTCGACGTGCGCTGCACGGCCCGGTTCGACAAGGTCCCGACGGGCCAGGCCTGTTCGTTCGCGCTAGCGAAGACGTGTGCCATGACGGCATCCAGCGGGTCGGTGCTCTCGTACGGCACTTCGGCCAGCGGCCGAAGCAGCGTGCCCGGCGTCGGCACCGGGTGGCGCGGGGGACACGTCAGCAGGGCGACCGGCCGCTCGCCGCACAGCAGCCACGAAGTGAACGCACTCTCCCGCCGCAGCACCCAGTGCCGCTCGGGCAGCCGCACCTCCACGGAACTCTTGGACTTGCGCATCTTCTTCTTGAAGCTGAGCTGCGCCGGAACATCGCCGACGGCCAGCTGCAGGCCCTTGGACGGGTCGGCGGCGTCGGGCTGGAAACCGTGCGGCGCCCGGATTCGTACGACGGGTGCGTGTGGTCCTCATACGTCCACGCGTCCCAGACGCCGGTCGAGGGCGACGGTGACCGGCCCGGCGGGCCCCGGCGTGTGCCGCCGCGCGATCCACAGCGGTACCCCCTCGGCCTGGGCGCGGGCTGCCAGGGCGGCCACCTGCTGGGGCCCGCCATCGCGCCCAGCTCGCCGGCGAACTGCGCGGCTTGCCGCACCCGCACCGGCCTGGCGGTCCCGGTGACCCGGGTCACCGGGACGACCCCGGCCCCCTCCGCCAACAACTGCAGCGGCCGTTCGGTCCCGCCGCCCCCGAGCCAGCACCCACGCTGGAAAGCCTCGGCCATGGCACCGAGGTTCAGCTCGCTCGGCGGCATGGTCCAGCTGCCCACCCGCAGCCCGTCCTCGGTCAACTCCACGGTCCGCGCCAGCGGATTCCACGACCGCTCGCTGTACAGCACTTGGCGCATCACAGATCCCCGTACTTCCCCGGCTCAGCCCAGTCCACCGCCGCTGACGTTGCCAGACGGCGCCGCCCCACCCTCACACATCCTCGGCTTCACTTCGTCGCCAAGCGTCTGACCGAGGCCAGACGGCCTCCGCACTGGTCGGGCTCGTCAGCGACCGGCGCTGGCCTCCCGTCGGCGCCAGGGTTTGGCGGGCCGCGCTCGTACGTCATGAGTCCGTAAGACGTGTGGGCCGCGCCGGAGCGGGACAAAACGGAAACGGTGCGGGACGCTGCCCCTATGACAGCACTCTCTGCCACCACCCCGCCCCGCTTCGACGACCTCACAGCTCTTTACATCAACTGCACCCTCAAGCCGTCTCCGCAGCTGAGCCACACTCAGGGTTTGATCGACAAGAGCGCGGAGATCATGAGGACGTGCGGGATCACCGTGTCCGAGATCCGCGCTGTCGACCACGACATCGCCCCCGGCGTCTACCCGGACATGACCGAACACGGCTTCGCCACCGACGAGTGGCCCGCCCTCTACGAGCGTGTGATGGCCGCGGACATCCTGGTCGTCGCCGGTCCGATCTGGCTCGGCGACAACAGCTCGGTGACGAAGAAGGTGATCGAGCGCCTCTACGCCTGCTCCAGCCTCCTCAACTCGCAGGGACAGTACGCCTATTACGGTCGCGTCGGCGGCTGCCTGATCACCGGCAACGAGGACGGTGTGAAGCACTGCGCGATGAACGTCCTCTACAGCCTCCAGCACCTGGGCTACACGATCCCGCCCCAGGCCGACGCCGGCTGGATCGGCCCGGCCGGCCCAGGACCGTCGTACCTCGATGCGGGATCGGGCGGACCGGAGAACGAGTTCACCAACCGCAACACCAGCTTCATGACCTGGAACCTCATGCATCTCGCCGCCCTGCTCAAGCGAGCGGGCGGTGTCCCCGCGTACGGCAACCAGCGCTCGCAGTGGGACGCGGGCTGCCGCCCGGGAGCGGACAACCCGGAACACCGGTGACCGGCGGGGGGTGTGCGGCGATCGAGCGCGGCACAACCCGCCGACCGGAGCACCATCCAACACCCGCCCCACGTCAAGGGGTTCCAGGTGAACGCGGTCGCTCCCGACGCTTCAGCCGTTCCCGCACCGGACGGGAACGCAGACAGGCACCGGCCGTGACGGCCAGGGCGGCCGCACCGTACGTCCACGCCTGGAGGGGGAAGCCGGGCAGGAGTCGGCCGGCGAGGTAGAGGGCGGTGCCGGCGAGGGTGAGGGAGAGCCATCTCCGTTGAGACGCAGCGCGAGCAGGGTCAGCGGGTCGCGGGCGTGCTCACGCCCCAGCTCCGACACCCGGTAGCCACCGCGCAGTTGCAACGACACCACCCGCACTCGCGCGTCCACCGGCGCCCCCGACAGCTCCAGCAGACCCACCACCCGTACGCCCGTCCAGTGCGCCGACCTGCTCCAACCCTCCACACAGGCGATCGGCAGTTCCACCTAGTGCTGCGGCAGGGTGCGCAGCTCGTCCAACGTGAGGGTGTGCGGCCGCGGACCGGCCACCACCAGGCGGTACTGCTCATCGGCGACCCGGCCGACCCCGGCCGCCGCGGCGGTCCGGTTGACGGGCAGGGCCTGCGGGCCGTGGTCGGGATGGCGCGGCGCGGCGCGAGCAGGATGAGGTCCCTCAGCGGGGTGACGGACTGACCCACCGTGGTGAGGGTGACGGCTCCGACGGCCGCGCCCACCGCCGTCAGCAACGACCGCCGGTCGGCGCCGTCCGGGGCCGGCAGGGCGAGCGTCCCGGGGGACCGCCGGCTCCGATGCGCTCGGATCTCCGGGGCCTTGACCGCGATGCGCACCACCAGGGCCCCGGTCACCAGCCACGCCACCGCGTAGTGCACCGGTACGAAGGAGAACGGCCACGGGTACCACTGGATCGTGTTCAGCAGCCCGGTCGCCAGCTCGAACACGGCCCCGGCCACCAGCATGGCGACCGACAGCCGTTCCAGCGCGTACCGCGCCGAACGCAGCGGCGCCACTCGAACAACCGTGAATACACCGTCCACAACTTGGCGAGCAGACGCGGAATCGCGACGATGCCGGAAGCGACGTGCAGACCCTGTGTGACCCGGTAACCCCACGACGGGCGACTCGGGATGTGGTCGACCATCCAGCCCGGCGGATGCTGCAGGAAGTGGCTGACAAGCCCGGTGACGAAGCACAGGGTGAACGCCGGCCGCAGCCAACGGCCGATCGAGGTCGCCATGCGGGCGTCATGCAACCTGCCCTTGAACACCGGCGGAGAGACACGCGGTTTCATGCTTCGATCCCACTCGGTTCCTGCCCGTTCCGGTACGTCCGAGCGCCTTTGTACAGTGACGGCCCCTGATCGCCCGGCGAACTGCTTACGAGAGTCTGACGTGGCCCCCGTTCCCCTCACACCTCCCTGCCACCACCGACCACTCTTGTCCCGTCCACGACCACCACGCGGACGCACGAACCCCACGAGGAATCAAAGGAGCGGGACATGAGTAGGTACGGCGAGCGAAGTGAGCACCGCCCGGGCCGCCAGTGGGACGGAGCACGTCGTGGTCACCGGGCGAAGTCCAGGACGCGGCGCGTCGTGATCGGCGGCAGTGCCCTCGCCACCGTGGCGGCGGCGACCGTGGCCGTGTCCCTGGCCTCGGCGAGCCAGTACGGTGCGTCCGGAGCCGCAGCCGACCATGCCGTGTTCGTGCAGGGCAACGAGCTGAACGGCAACACCATCCACGTCTTCGCACGGGACGGCCAGGGCAAGCTGAAACCCGCCGTCAGCTACGCCACGGGAGGCAAGGGCGGCGACCAGGTCGACGCCCCCACCGACTCCCTCGCCTCCCAGGGCTCCCTCGTCTACGACGACGCCTCCGGGATGCTGCTGGCGGTCAACGCGGGCAGCGGCACGCTGACCTCCTTCCGCGTCGAGGGAACGAAACTGAAGCACCGTCGAGTTGTCGACACCGGCGGCGAGTTCCCGTCCAGCGTCGCGGTGCGCGGCAAGGTCGCGTACGTCATGAACGCCGGCGGCAAGGGCAGCGTCCAGGGCTTCCGGATCACCGGCAAGGGGCTCGTTCCGATGGGAGGGTCCTTCCGATCCCTGGGGTTGGCCAACAAGGACGTACCGCGGTTCGACACCTCGCCCGGCGAGGTCGAGATCACCCCGGACGGCCGCAACGTGGTGGTCACCACCAAGGGGAACAACACCGTCGAGGTCTTCCCGTTGAAGAAGAACGGCCTGCCGGCCGTCGCCGAGCCGGTCGTCAACAAGTCCGCCGGCAACGTGCCGTTCGCGATCAGCTTCGACAGGACCGGCAACCGGATGCTGGTCGCCGAGGCCGAGAAGTCCACGGTGACCGTCTACCAGGTCCACCACAACGGCAGGTTGAAGGTCCTCCAGCAGCCGCTCGCGAACGGCCAGGAGGTTCTGTGCTGGCTGGAGCGCGCGGGAGACTTCTTCTACGGCGGCAACACCGGCAACTCCACCGTCGCCGGGTACCGCATGGACAAGCACGGACGGCTCGCCCTGACCAACGAGGTCGGCCTCGCCACCCCGCCCTCCTCGAAATCGCAGGGTGTGATCGACATCGCCGTGACCAAGGACGCCAAGTTCGTCTACGTCCAGAACGCCACCTCCGGAACGGTCGACGGTTTCCGCGTCGAGAAGAACGGATCCCTCACCAAGGTCACCACCACGGCCGACGGGCTGTCCGCGTTCGCCGAATCCGGCATGGAGGGCATCGCCGCGATGTGAACCCGGTGGTGTCGGCGCCGCGGCCGGCCCCCTAGAACTTCCGGCGTCTCCCACGAGCCCGAAGAATGCACGGCAGGCTCCCGCACTTCGAACGCCGCCCCGCTCATCGGCACGAAGGCGTTCAAGGTCCCGGCCGCTGAGGCCGAGCACCGCCTGACGGCGCCGCCCAGGCGGACGCCAAGGCGTGGACGGGCCGTGACCCGGAAGAGGACCGACACCGGAAGCGCCAGGATCAGCGTCGAGAACCCGGCGAATGGTGGCCAACGGGGTGCGGGCGCCCTGGCGTTCGAAGCCGGCGACGGCAAGGTCGCGTCCCTGCTCGGTATCGCCGCCTCGGACCGGCTACGACAACGTGCTCTTGTCGTCCGAGCTGCCCTTGACCGCCTCGTGAAGGACCTCGCGGACCGTGGCAGACGTGGTATCACGCATGATCCACTGCGCCGGCACGAGCCACCCCGGTCCCAAGGCCCCTCTGCTGCGGGGTGAGACCTGCAACACGTCAGCCGGATCGAGCGGTGGCTCCCACCTGGTGGGCGTCACCACCACCGACGAGGAACTCGCGGGCGGACAGGCCCCCATGCTCTACGCAGCGTGAGGTGCAGCGGGCCGTAGCCGGGTCAGCGCACGGTGGCACGGACCCGGAACCCAGCGGGTCCGGGGCGGCGTTCGCCGCAGAGTCGAGCGGGAGCGCCTTGGGCCATCGTTTTTGTTGTTCACCCCGGCGCGCTTCTTGCGCTCCGGGTCGGCTGATTCGGTGCCGCCCTGCACCTCGGCTCGTGGCGTGCCCGCGTCCAGCTGCCGTTCCGGTGGCCGACACCCCGGTCAGGCGCGGCAGGGCACGCGACAGCTGCGGACGCTGTGACGGGGAACGCCGCGCCGGTTGGGCGCGCAGTGGACGGCGCTGGATCTGGCCCTGGCGTGACCGGCCGCGCCCACAGCGGTTCGTCACCCGGGAGGCTGAATTGCGCGTCGTGTGTGGGCGGATGGCGCATGGCGGGGGGCGGGTCAGGAGATGCAATGGGGGCGGGGTCGTTTCTGACAGCAAGGAGAGCGCATGTGAGTGCTGTCGCGTTCAGCGCCGATTTCTCCTCGGACCGCCAGTGGGTTGCGGGCCGGTCCTGGGCCTATCCGGACGGAGGGCCCACCAACCCCGGCGACAACAAACTCGATCACCTCACGGCGGACTCCGCCTACTCCCGGCTGGGTACGTTCAGGGCCCGGCGCAGGGCGGACGGCCTGTGGGACGCCGGACTACTGACCACCGAGGGAAGCGCCGAGGGGTTCATGGTGCGCACCGGGGACCACCTGGAAACTACGGTACGGCTGCCTACCGAGCTGGGTGCCTGGCCTGCCATCTGGACCTGGCGGGACGGCGGCAACGAGGTCGACGTCTTTGAGTACCACCCCGACAACCCTGACCTTCTGGAGCTGACCAACCATGTGGGGCAGGGCCAGAGTTACATCCGTCACGACGCGGTGCGTCCGGGGGCCGTCCTCGATCTGGGCGTGACCTTCGGACGGCGCAGTGTGGTGTGGACCCTCGACGGCGAGCGGATCTTCGCCGACGGACGGGGCGTGGGCTCTGGCTGGCAGGCCTACCTCATCGTCAACCTGTCGGTGTGCGCGGGCCGTTACCACCCCCCACCCGAACCCGAGACTCTCGAAATGTCCTACGAGGTGCGCCGTCTCGTGGTCACCAGGCCCCTCGGGGGCCGTCTGACGGACGAGCCGTCCGAGGACTGGCCCGTGGACGGCCCTGCGGAGGAAGCCTGACCCGGATCGCGCCCAGGTGAGCACGGGGTGTATGAGGGCTCGACGTTGGTGACGCTCTCGCGGAGGCGTGCTGCCGGCGGCTTTCCGGCGGCAGCACTATGCGGCCGGTGGTAGTCGTAGTGGATGTTCCGCACTGTGATCGCGGCTGACCGGGCGTCCTCACTGGTGAACTCGCGGGCGTAGAGGACTTTGCGGCCATGATGCGCTGGTAGCGCTTCTCCCTCCTGGTCCTGGACGAGGAGTCCTTGCTCGCGTAAGCGAGGCCGGAGACGCTCCCGGTTGCGCCGCCGCCCGTGAAGACGGTGGTGCCGTTCGCCTTGATGACTGGTGAGGAGCCGCCATAGGTCGGCACACCCACTCGTGCCGTCGTTTCCGCTCGGGGAGGTGAGGGTCAGTGTCGCCTGGGAGCCGTCGCGGGTGATGCCCACGCTGATGTCGCTCTTGACGGTCGGTGTCACCGTGTTGATCCGCGTGAACGTACCGGTTTGCGGGACGACGTCGTACGTGGTCCAGCCGGGCTTGGTGGGGCGCACGCCGGCTGCGTACGCGGACATGGCGTACAGCGGGCCGCCGTTCCAGACGTGATTGTCAGTGCCCTGACTTGTTCCATATCTCCCGCAGCGTGTAGCAGGTGGGGTCAGCCACCCGGGCGGCGTAGCGGTTACGCATGCGCTCCTCGGCGACGCCGGCCGCTCCCATCAGGTAGAGCGCTTCCAGGACGTAGAACTCCATGTAGGGGCTGGCGTTGAGGTGGCTGCGCAGCACCTCGGTGATCGCCCGGTAGCGCGACGGGATCGGTTCCTGGGCGTTCTCCTCCAGGGATTCCACAGTGAGCCCAGTGCGCCCTCTGCGCCACCGGTCACGGATCTGCCGCACGATGATGGCGACGAGCCAGGACCGGAACCGATCCGGTTGCTCCAGTCCGGGCAACCCGTCCAGGACCCGCATCATCGTCTCCTGGACCACGTCGTCGACATCGCTGTGCCCGTTCAGCGCCCGCCCGACGATGTTGTAGACCAACGGCAGACAGTCCCGTATCCGCTGTTCCGAAGCCTGCCGGTCCCCGGCCCGCGCCGCCATGACGACGGCGATGTCCGGCGGGTTCCTGCGTGTCCTGCGAGCGCACCCCGCCCCACCTGTTCCGTCGCCTTGCCGATGTCCCGAGGGCGACAGTGTGTCAGGAGTGAATCCGGAGGAACTGCCTGGGCCGCTTCTCAGGTGCCGCCCCACGACCTTCGTACGCTCCGTGTTTTCCGTTGTGCGCGACGCACCGGAGCGTCGCCTGTGCGTACGGCTCCCCGCCTCTCCGACCCATGGTGCCCAGCCCTGAGGCCCGGCGTCCGGGAGAAGTCCGGGCACTTGCCCGTACGGTGCGTCGGGTTGGAGGGCCGCCGCTCTCGCGAGCGGTGTGAACACTGTCCCGTTGCGCCGGCGTTGGCAGGCGAGGTGTCGTTGACCTTCTGAAGCCCCAGAAGGTACGCGCGTGGGTGCTCGGGAGCGTCATGGGCGGGCAGATGCCCGGCGGACGAGCGCGGTGCGACCGGGGCCGAGGAGGAAGGGCAGCAAGGCTCCCAGGGCGGCACCCGGCCCGACAGTGGTTCCAGCCGAGCACCCGCCCGCGGCGCAAGCGGGAGTGCTCCGGTCCCACCGCAGGTATCTCTACAGGGGGAAACAAGTGATCCGTAAGCGAATCGTCTCGCTGATGGTGGCCGCTCTCGCGACTGTGGGTGTCGCCGGCGCGCTGCCGCTGGCCACCGCGGCACCCGCCCAGGCCGCGATCATCCCCGGCTACTGCGAGTACACCTCCAGCGAGCCCCAGCTCTCCTACGCGCCCAGCACCTACAAGGTCGCGGTGAAGCAGACGCAGTGCGAGCTGAACTGGGCCATGAGCGGCGACAACCTCACGGTGGACGGCTATTTCGGCTCGAACACCCGGGCTGCAGTCGTCAGGTTCCAGCGCTGTGTGGGCATCAACGACGACGGGATCATCGGGCCCATCACCTGGGGACAGCTCAACTACTGGGCAGGGACGAACAAATACGCCTGCTGACGCACCGCGCAGCACTCCCCGCCGCCGAGGCGGCGCCGCATCCTTGCCGCCGCCTCGGCGCGTGGCGGCACCCCTGTCCGCGGCCCCACGACGCGCGCCCCACCGAGGCCGCCCGGCGCCGGAAGACGAACGCCGCCGCCACTCCTGCCACCAGGCCCAGCAGGTGGCCCTGCCGGCTGATCCCCGACTACGTGGGCGCCAGGCCCACCAGGATCGACGTGCCCCAGATCGCCGCTATCAGGAGACCGACCAGCACGCCCAGCGGCCTGCGCTCCACGAACCCGGTGATCAGCAGGTGGCCGAACAGGCCGAAGATCACGCGCTCCGGCGACAGCCCCACCCGACCGGCGGGCATACACCGTGAGCGGTCCACCCCCGCGCGTGGGTGATCGTGTCGTGCTGGAGCGGGCCGGAGCCGGGGACATACCCCTCGCCCGGGGCGCCGAGCGGCCGTTGATCGAGGCGGCGCGGTCGACGCGGCATGTGCACGGGACGGACGGAATCCCCCGCCCGGTCACCCTCGTCCCCACCGCCCCGCTCACCAACATCGCCCTGCTGCTGCGCACCCACCCGGAGGTGACCCGGAACATCGAGCGGATCGTGTTGATGGGCGGCGCGGTCGCCACCGGCAACGCGACCCCGGTCGCCGAGTTCAACGTCTGGCACGACCTCGAGGCGGCCGCCGTCCCGCTCACCGCCGCAGTGCAGATCACCATGTACGGCCTGGACGGTCTTCCAGCGGGTCGTGGTGCCGTGGGAGGAGGTACGGCGGCTGCGCGCGAGCGCGGAACCGGGGGCCAGGCTCGCCGGGGAACTGCTCGCGCACCGGCCCGCCGCCCCCGGCCGGGCCGGGGACGACGATGCCGCCGACGGACGTGGCGTTGGACGTGGACGTGGCGCGGTACGTGAAGCTGTACCTGGAAACCGTCGCCTGCGGGCGGCCCCAAGCCAACTGAAAACACCCTTGTCCGCATCCAACGGGACGGGTGACGCTCATGGGGCAATCCCGAACCATCGCCCTCACCACCACCCCCGATGACCGACCACCATCGGAGTGAACTCCCCATGTTGCGCGTGCACTTCACGCCCGACGACATCGCGCGTGTGCGCGTCGCCGCCGGACCGGACCACCTCTGGGAGATCGTCAACAGTTTCCAGGCCCTGTTCGAGGGCGGTGACGCCCTGTCGTTCGGGCCGTGGCGGCAGCTGGTGCGGCCCCGCCTCGGCGGCCCGGCGGACCGGCTGCTGGCCGGACTGCTCCCCGGGCGCGGCTACTTCCCGGACTTCCTCACACCCACCCCGGGCAACGGCCGCGAACTGGCCGCCGCCCTCGACACCGTGCTCGGCACGTCCCACACCGCCCTGCGCCGCGACCTCGCGCTGCTCGCCGCCTCTCCGCACCGGCGTCGCCCGTTACCGGACCTGGCCCGGTCGCTCGCCGACGGCGAACCCGAGGCACTGCGCCGGCTGGGCACCGCCCTGCATGGCCACCACCGGCGGGCCATCGCCCCGTTCTGGCCGCAGATCCGCGCCCAGGTCGACGCAGACCGGGCCGCCCGCGCCCGTGCCGTGCTGGCGGGCGGCACCGACGGGCTGCTGGCGAGCTTCGGTCCCGTGCTGCGCTGGCGTCCGCCGGTGCTGGAGGCCGACTATCCCGTCGACCGCGAAGTCCGCCTGCAGGGGCGGGGGGTGGTGCTGCAACCCTCCTTCTTCTGCACCCGCAGACCCATCACCCTGGCCTTTCCCGCGCCCGACTGGACGCCGGTGCTGGTCTACCCGATCGAGCACACCCCGGACTGGGTGAGAGGCGGCAGCCCGCACGGTACGGAGCTGGGCGCGCTCCTCGGCCGGACCCGGGCCGCGATCCTGGAGGACGTCGTCACCGGCCGGACCACCGGCGAACTCGCCGCGCGGTTCGGCATCTCCGGCGCCGCCGCCAGCCAGCACACCGCCGTACTGCGCCGGGCCGGCCTGCTGCTCAGCGTCCGCCACAGCAAGTACGTCGTCCACACCATTACCCCGGCCGGCATCGCCCTGCTCGAAGCCCGGCCCGGGCCGTCCGTCTAGCGGGGGCCGCCGGAAGCAGGAGTCGTCGCCTCTGGCGGGCAGGGCGGTGTCCTTCACGTGCCGGATCACCGGCAGGAAGGGCGACAGCCAACCCTGAAGCCACGGCTTAAACGTGTGGTGGGGCAACGGCGGACGCGGACAGCCTGGTGTGGCCCAAGTCGCCGTTTTTCACAGGGGGTTGAAGACAGAATGCGCGACAAACGATCCATCATCGGGCTCCTCGGCGCGCTCGCGGTGGCGCTGGCGGCCCTGTTCGTCGCGGGGCCGGCCCAGGCCGCTCCGCAGCAGGCCGAAGCCAAGGGCGGCCACGTGCTGGTGCTGCCCGCGGCACCGGCCGGGGTGACGCCCAGGTCCGCCGCGGCGAACTCGCCGACCACCTCGCCGGCCGCCAGCAGGGTCGTCCACGTGGCCAGCGGCAGCACGGTCAGCTGCACCAGCGGCAGCCTCTGCACCGCAGCGTGGGACCCCACGACAGGTGACTGGAAGGTCTTCTTCCTCTACAACTGCGCCCGGTACTCGCTGGCGTACTGGAACGGCAGCGGCTACTACGTCGACTCGCAGACCGGCGGGGTCACCTCGTACTTCTACGGTCAGAGTGGCAACGTGCTCAAGCAGTTCACGCCCGACAACACCGTGTACAGCTACGACTGGACGCCGGTCTGGTCCATCCGCAACTGCTGACCCACGGGGGGACACGCGTACGCCCCGGCCGTCCACGACGGCCGGGGCGTACGCGTGTCCCCGAAGGACCCGGACTGGGAGCACGAGGAGGTCCGCGCTGACTTCCGCACCACCCTGCGCTTCTGGTCCGACCGGGGTGTGGACGGCTTCCGCGTCGACGTGGCGCCCGCCCTGGTGAAGGGCCTCGCCGAACCGACCGTTGTGTGGCGCGCCCACAGCGCACCACAACGGGCCACGGAGCCTCTCCAATCCGCCACAGCGCGCTCCCTACCCAGGCCACAGCTTCCCGACGTCTCCTACTGGCAGTAAGCAGCTCAGTCGGGACAGGCCCCCCAGTCAGGGCAGGCCACGGACCGCCGATGGCCGTTCCCCCGTACCGATGACCCGAGCGTGCTGGGCGGCAGCCCAGCCGAAGGGAGGGCCCGACTCCGTGAAACCGGGTGCCTTGGACACTGTCGTCTGCGACGTGGGCGGCGTGGTCATCAGAAGAAGTCCAGAGGTGCTGGGGCCCTTGTCGTGCTCCCTCCAACGCGACTGCCCGGCTGCACGACGACCTGGCATTTCACGGACTGGCGGACCTGTCGGATCGGGGGTCTTCTGCTCGGCCGAGATGGGGCTGGTCAAGCCGCATCCACGTTGCTTTCGTGAGGCCGCGCAGCGAGCGGGGTTCGCTCTGGAAGACGGTGGCCCTAACCGCCGTTACCTGCAAAGTCTGTCGCCGCACCGCAGGACGCAGGCGGTCGACGCCTACAGCGGAAAAACCGCAGGACTGGAGGTGCGCCTGCCCACCGGCGCCACCACAGGGCGCAGTACCGACGGCTGCCTGGCGGAGACGGAGGGAAAGCTCTACGGCGGCCTCGGAAAATGGTTGTGGGCCAAGGCGGTAACCAACTCGCTCGCGTCGATCCGCCGGGCCAACGTCTTCGCCGATCCACAGTTCCGCGAATCCACGCGGCAATGGGCAGCGTGCATGCGCCAACACGGTCACCGCTACACGGATCCGAGCCAGGCCCGCGCGGCATTCGCCTCAGACAAGACCAAGGACCAAAAAGAAGAACTGCGTACCGCGGTCGACGAGGCGCCGTCAAGGCACCTCAGTGCGAGGAACGGCAGGTGTTGGGGTGGGCGATGTCGAGGACGAAGCGCTCGGGGCGGTGCAGCTGCTTCGTCGTGTAGGAGGGCTTGCTGTCGAACGCGGCCCCGAAGGTGACGACGCCCTCGAAGTCGCCGGTCAGTGCGAAGCCCTTGAGTTTCGGCAGGCTCAGCTTGATCAGGCGCGGGCCTTTGTAGACGTTCCTGCCCGCGTTGTTGTGGGCTGCGGCTGGGGAGAGCTTGATCTCCAGGAAGTGCTTCCCGGCCAGCGGGACCTTCTTCCCCGAGCTGTCGTAGCGGAGTTCCTTGACACGCGTGACGGTGGTCGGCGGCAGTTTGCCCTTCACATCGATGACGACCCGGTCGAAGGAGCAGTGACCGGCGATCCTGGCGTTGACGGTCAGACTCGTGGACGGTGCCGGGGACGTGGCGGCGGCAGAGGCCGACGCCGCGGTGCCGGCCAGCAGGAGTGCGCTCGCGGTGACGGCCATGAGGCGATGGCGGGTGTACATGACGCCCCCCTATGAGACGTCGGGGACTGGTGGTCACAGTATGAGACATATGTGAGGGTCATACGGTTGCACGCTTTGGTGAATGATTCTCATGTACTGAAGTGCGACCGCCGACCTCGATGATCGCCGGCATAGCCCGCGGTCGGCACAGACCCGGGTGATCTGCGGCTGGGTGAGGCGCAGCCGCCAGAACACGTCGCGGGCAGCGTCGCGGTCCCCCCTCCAGGACGGCGCGCACATCCTGGGGCTCCTGCGGCATCGCCACCAGTACGAGAAAACCGCCACTTCCTACGAAGCGGCGGTCAACCTCGCGTCATTCCTGTTCTGGGAAAGATCCGGTTTTCGAAGACGATCCCTGGAAGAGGCCCTTGTAGCCCTGCCGGCCGGTGGCGATGCGCGTGCGCGCCCCGAACGATCCCTGGCCGTCGCCATTGTTGCGCCAGATGTTGCCCGCGCTGTCCCGCGAGACCAGGTCGGCCTTCCCGTCGCCGGTGATGTCGCCGACGCCGACGATCACGTTGTAGGAGCCGCCCCAGTTGGAGAAGACCTTCGCCCGGGCGCCGAACGTGCCGTTGCCGGGGCCGTAGTACCGGTACAGGTTGTTCGCCGTGTCCTGCGCACCAGGTCGCCGATGCCGGTCGGCAGGTCGCGGGCGGGCTCGCGCAGGTCCGGTTGGGACCGCGACCGCTGTCGGGGCTCTTCCCCGGCCCGTGAATTCGACGTACTTCTCGCCCGCTCCTCGCGTTCCGTACCAGGGGCACCCTGGGTTCGACGAAGTCGTACAACCGCGTTTCAGGACCCGGGACACCGCGCCTATGGGTGTGGGGCTCTACGGATCGGCACCACCGGCTCCTCGTCGTGGAGGACAGCCAGGCCGTGGTGAGCCGCGGTGGCGGTGATGGCGAGGTCCAACGGTGGCATGTCAGGCCGCGCGGCACCGCGTCGGCCCCTCTGCGGCAGTGTGCGCCGTGTCACGCATCGCAGAACCTCCCAAGTTGCCCAGATCACAGCGCAAACGCCCCTCTGGCATCCATGCTCGAAACGGACATGGAGTCCCTAACCGGAGCGCACTGCCATGGACTTGGGTGAATAGCTCACAAGTGATCTATGGCACAGCGTCCGTGACCATTCGTCTTGTTCTCTGTAGAAAGGCGCCAATCATGACCGCTTACCTGTGCCCGCCTGCCGTGATACACGGCAAGCACGCCGTGCGGACCAGTCAGATTGTGGACGAAGTGCGCGGTCGGCACCCGAACGCGACGTGGGCGCCGCGGATCGACGGCATCGCGGCCAGTACGGGCATCGAAACCCGTGGCTGGATGCTGCCGTTGGAGGCCGCCGTCGCGCCCGGCAGCGGAAGCGGCCTGCCGGCCGCCGGCATCGGGTCGGCCCGAGAGGCGCTGGCCGGTGACGGGTTCACCGAACAGGACGTGGATCGCGTGATCGCTGCCCTTGAGGCGATACCCGCGCCGCAGACCGTCCAGGAACGCACTGCGCCGGCCTGGTCGGCGGTGCAGTCCTACGGTGAGCGTGCGGCGCGCGGGGCCCTGCAGATCGCCGGGCTGGACGCCGCGGACGTCGACTGTCTGATCACCAGTCACTCCACCACCCCGGCGCTGCCGGGGCTGGACGTCTCCCTCGCCAACAGACTCCCGCTCCGGCGCGACGTGCTGCTGCTGCCGGCCACGCAGTGGGCGTGCATAGCCGGGACCCGCTCCCTGGCGCTGGCGGCGGATCTCGTGGCCGCGGACCCCGACCGGGTGGTGCTTGTCGTGATCGCGGAGGCACTGAGCACGACCTACCAGCCCATGGACGACACTCTGGAATCCCTGATCGTCCGGTTGCTGTTCGCGGACACTGCGGTCGCCACGGTGGTCACGGGCCGCCCGAGGCCCGAGTCGACGCTGCGGCTGGACACCGCCTGGCACCACACTCTGCCCGGCACCCAGGACCTGCACCGCCTGGAGACACGGGAGGACGGCACCCACTTCGTGATGGACCGGCGCGGGCCGCGCGCCGTGCAGGAGACGGTCACCGCGATGTGGGAGTGGTTGCGCCTCCGATACTCGGACGACCCCGGCTCCTGGCACCCCGACGTTCTGCTCGCCCACCCTGGCGGGACGCGTGTGCTGGAGTACATGGAGCAGACGATGCCCGACGGGTGGCCGTCGGGGCTCCTGCGCTACAGCCGGGACAGCTACACCAGCGGCAACCGCGGAGGGGCCGCCGTGTTCGACATCATGCGGAGGGCATACGACGCCGGGCAGAAGGCGGGCAGCCGTGCCGTCCTGTACGCGGCTGCCCCAGGCCTCACGGCCACCGCCCTGGAAGGGGAGTGGCTGTAGCGCGGACTCGTGCCCCTCGTAACGCCGGTGCCGCCGCCTGGCGAACAGCTCCCGCGCCGCCCGGTCGGCGCCCCGTCACCATCCGGCCGGAGCCTCGCCATCAGCCCGCTGACGCCTCATCACTGCCCAGCCGGCACCCCGTCACCCCTCGACCGAAGCCCACACCACCTTTCCGGTGTCCGTCCACCGCACCCCCCACCGGGTGGTGAGCCCATGCACCACGTGCAGGCCACGGCCGGCGTCGTCGAGGAGCCCGCCCGGACCCAGCCGCGGCCTGCCGTTGCCGGTGTCGCCCACCTCGCACAGCAGCCCGTGACCGGTCCTGATCAGCCGTACCGTGATGGGTCCGCCGGCGAAGCGGACCGCGTTGGCGACCAGCTCGTCGACCACCAGCAGCACGCTGTCCCTGGTGTGCTCTCTGGCGCTCCACGTGCCCAGCAGCTCGGAGACCAGTGTGCGGGCCCGGGCGGCCGCGTCTCCGCGGGCGGGCAGACGCCACGTCGCGGTGTCCTCCTTGCGGTAACCGATCATGCGGGCGATCAGCAGAGTCACGTCGTCGCGCCGACGCGTGGGCGCCACCGCCGAGACGACGCGCCGCGCGGCATGGTCCAGGGCGTCCCACGGGTGCACCGAGGACATGGCGTCCGTCAGCCTGTCGATGCCCTCGTCGATCGACAGGGCGGGATCCTCCACCAGGCCGTCGGTGTAGAGGGCGAGCAGCGAGCCCGGGGGCGCACGGAACGCGTGCACGTCGTACGGCTCCCGCAGCGCGAACTCGGCGCCCAGTCCGGGGTGGGGGCGTATCGCGACCGGGCTGGCAGGTCCGCCCAGGGGTACCAGGACCGGGGGGAGATGGCCGGCGCTGGCCACCGCCACGTGGTGGCTGACGGGGTCGTACACGGCGATGCAGCAGGTCGACCCGAGGGCGCTGTAACCGGCCGCCAGCCCCGAATCCGCGTCGTCCAGCAGCGACACGGTCTCGTCCAAGTGCTCCAGCACCTCGTCGGGCGCCAGCCCCGCTGACAGCAGCGCGCGGGCCTCCATGCTCAGCTGTCCCATGGTCGCCGCGGCGCCCAGCCCGTGCCCGACGACATCTCCGACCACCAGCGCGGTACGGCCGTCCGGCAGCGGAAAGCTGTTCACCCAGTCGCCGCCGACACCCGCACTGTCGGGGGTGGCGGGCTGGTAGACGCTGGCCGTCTGGATGGTGTCGCCGCTGGACCGTGGCAGCAGTCGGCGCTGCAAGGCCAGTACCTGCGTGTGCTCGCGCTGGTGCTGACGGGCCAGATCCACGTGGTGGGAGGTCCTGGCCACCAGTTCCTGCAGGTCGAACAGGTCGCTGTCCGCGAAGGGGCGGTCCGCCCGCCGCCAGACCTCCGCGACACCCAGGACGACGGGCGGCGTGCCGTCCAGGACCAGCGGTATGCACACCACGGCCGACGCCTGGTCGCCGGGCACCAGGGCACGTACCAGCCGAGGACTGTCGAGCACCCGTTCGATCGCTTTGCGGTCGGGTATGACGATGGCCTGCGCGGCATCGTCTCGCCGTATGGCTTGCGACAACAGTCGACTCGCATCGCCGGGAAGATCGTCGCCCGGGGTCACGTAGCCGTCGGGCCACGCCCGGTCCGGCACCAGGGCTGCCCGCCGCAGCCGGAGGCGCCCCTGCGGCTGCTCGGTGACCGCCTCACCCGTCCACACGGCGAAGTCGAGGTCGACGGCGGTCGCGTCACCCCAGGCCAGCAGGGACTCCGCCAGCGACTGCGCGGTCTCGCCGATGTCCAACGAGGTGCCGATCGCGGTCTCGGCGGCGTACAGGTGCAGCCTCCTGGCCATGGCGATCAGGGAGACGGTCAGGCCCTCCTGAGGCGCCGCGGCGGCCAGGATGCTCATCGAGACCACCAGCTCCGACCCGTCGCCGCGTCGCAGGCGCTGGACCCGGGCGACGTGCGGCTCACCGGTCTCGAGGACCTGCCGCAGGCGACGGGTGACCGTCGGTACGTCCCAGGGAGGCAGGAGATCGACGAAAGGGCTCCCGGCCACGGCCTCTACCCCCGCGAAGACCGGGGCGTCCAGATTGGAGCGGGTGATTCTCAGATCCCGGTCCAGATTGACCGCGCCGAGGATTTGCTCCTGACCGGCGGGGGTCGGGTTGTCGGATACGTCTCGGCGGGCGGCGTTGTCCCCCTGTGGGTCGGCGGAACCGGCGGCCGCTGCCGCTCCGTCGACTGGCATGTACTGCCCCAAAGCGCTGCTGACCATGTCGAACGGTGACGCAGACGAGGGGGGTGGGGTGGAGTCCATGCGACTCTCTCAGCTTGCTCGCCGACCCCGGCACCACGTCGGAGCCGTACCAGAACCCGGGCGACAGAGTCCCGGGATTCATGACCGCAAACCTCATTCAATAACACCCGGGGCCGCTACGCCCACACCAGCGGGCCGCACGGTGACACGGTGGCAGTCGACGACCGCTGTTCCTTCGCAGTCGTTCCGTGGTCGTCGCCGCTCTGTACCGGCACGCCGTCGAGGCTGAGTCGCATGGAGGCTGCGCACCCTCGGTGCGGGACAGGCGGACGTCGATCGACAGCGCGACCCCTCGGCAGTGCGGGAGAAGAGCGGATCGCCTCAGGAGGGCGCTGCGGCTGCCACCCTTGACCTCGATCAGCCAGTACAACTCCTCCGTCTCGTGCAGCCCCCACAGGTCGGGCAGTTTCTTCTTCGGATCCTTGAACGTGTCGGACAGGGCGGAGTTCGAGGTGCTAGGTCTGGCCGAGGCCCAGCAGCGATCGGCAGGCCCACTCGGTGGTCGGCGGCATTCCCCACGCCCCGCTCGGTGCCGTGCGCGTAGACCGGGTTCCAGGTCAGGCGCGGGCCCTTGGCACCGGTACGGCATGCCAGGGCTCCACGGGGTGCTCGCCGAGGTTCTGGGACCGCAGTGGGAGTGATCGGCTGCCCTCCGGGACAGGGGTTCGGCGCGGGTGGTCGGCGAGACGATCGCCGCCGCCGCGCGGCACCAAGCCCTGTCGGCTGATCCCGTCGACGGTCGGCCCCCACCGTTCCGAAAGCCCCGACACCACGATCGTCGAGATCGGTGGTCCCGACGCGGACGGGCTCGCCAGGTACCTCCTCAGCCTGATCACACCCCTGCGAGTCCGCTCACCGGACACTGTCCGGCAGGCCCTGCTACGCCGTACCCAGGAACTCATCGAGGACAACGCGAACGGTCAGTCCCGGTAGGCGCAGGGCAGGATCGTCGTTGCAGCCGATTGCGGCCATGGCTTCGTTCGTGAGTGTGCACAGCGCATCGACACCGATTTCGGGAGGTGTCCAGCCTTCGAGACGGGCGCGCGATGTTCGCGCGATGGGACAGCAGCATCAAAAGCAGCTGGGTCGTACGCCGTGCTCTGGCGTACGTTCGGGCCTATGAGGCACGCCCTGAAATGTCGGCCGGTGGCCCAGTGAGCGGCTGATGGACCTAGTTGGAGGAACGGAGCCGCCGAGAGGTCGATGCTGACGTGCTGCGCGATCGCCGACTGGCGGCGGTCAGTTCCGTCTGGAAGGCACTGCGTCCGCTGGGGGTGGGCCTGCACGAGGCCGAGGGAGTGGTGCACGCGCGGTATGAGGCCCTTGGCGATCGAGTGCAGCGCACATGCCGGATCCGATCGACCTCCCCTCACTCGCAGCCTGCGCCGCGGCTCTCCCGGGCCGTGTGACGGCGGTGGAGGCGCTGTGGGATGGCGAGACGGTGCACGACTGGTTCGTGCTCCTGGTAGCGGTCTTGGACGGCCCGGACGGGGAGGGGCACCCGGCCACTGTCTACCACCGCTCGGACGGCGTTCCCGCAGGCGATGCCGCCGCCAAGGCCGGCCGGGCGCTGGCCAGTCACCTTGGTGTGCCGTTCCATTTTGCGTCTCCGGACATCCCTGATGACGGCGCCCCGCGCTGGCGGGCGGTACAGGGGCTGGCGGAAGGGCCGTGACATGGGAGCCATGGGTGGAGCGAGGCGACCTCAAGACGGCGGGGGTTGATTGTCCGCGTACTCGCCCGATCGGTATCGCCAGCTGTACGAGATCGTGCGTCCGTGCCCCGAGCTGGTCCCCTCTCACCGCAGAGGCCCTCCCACCGCGTCCTCGACGCGACGCCCAGGAGATCAGGGAGTTCGCCCAGACGCTGGCCGGCCGCCTTCAGCCACGACGACCTCCCCGAGTTTGAGCAGCTCTGCATGTGCCTGAACGCAAAGTGCTGCACAGGCCAGCCCCCTGTTGCTGTGTGCCTTGCCTGCGCCCGTGGAAGCTCAGTGGTGCATACGGGGGAGATCGGGGTGGAGGTAGCGCCAGTCCAGGGCAATGTTGCGCAGTGCCTCGCTGACCACGGCCTGGAGATCGTCGGCGGCCACACGTTCGGCAGGAAGGGTATGAAGGCGGTGCCTCTTCCGTGAGTGCCGTGTTTTTCGTGGCGCCGTCGGAAAGCCGGAAGCAGCACGCCTCCGCGAGATCGTCACCAACATCGAGCCCTCATACAGCTGCCCCAGAATCGCCTGGCGGCAACATCTCGGCGCCGGTCGCGAGAAGACCTTGGGGGAAGCCGATGGCCTCGCCTGCGCCCACGACGACTTCCGGAAGCATGAGCGCGCCGGCGCCGACCAAGAGAACCCTCTCCGACGCCGCCAGCGACGTCGTTTTCCTCGTGGTGGGTTCCGGCGGAGTCGACGGATCAGGGGTGTGGGGGCGGCGGGCTCACCTCTTTCCGTGCATGACCTCCCGCCGTGCTCAGCGCCAGCCCAGGGCCGGAGCGACGTGGGTCAGGATGACCCCGTGCAGTGAGCGCCCGCCCGGCTCGTTGCGCAAGGTACGCGCCTCCCGAGCGGTCGTCCTGGACTCGTGGCCGTGGGGATGGTCCGGGCGGTGGGTCGGCATCCGGTGGCTCGGGCGATTCGTCGCGGCCGCCGTGGTGGTGGTCGGGGGCTCGTGCCGTACTCGTTCGAGGTGTCCCAGTCCCGCTTCGGCGTCGGTGCCTGTACCCGGGAGCAATGTCGTCGATGCTGCGGGTCACCGCCGTGAGCGGGACTGTCCAATCAACGGTGTGACCAGGCTTGTTGAGGTCAGTGGCGTGCTGCGCTGAGTCGGCTGTTGAAGGTGATGTCGAAGGCAGGGCGGTCTTCCAGCGGCCATCGTGATGCAGCAGCTCATTCCCGCACGGCGTTCGTACGGGTCAAGTGCCTCCTTGGTCGGAGCACAGGATCAGACGGAGGCCGTGTTCACGTCGCGGGAACCCTCGTACGAGCGAGTGCATTCACTTTGCAGTTCGAGGGCAGGCGGAGCTTGCGGGCTGCTCAGCTCGGCCAGGACTCGGTCTCGGCCTGGTGAACCGTTATGCAGCGCACGGTGTGACATACGAGGGTGTGACCATGCCCTTCGAGCCGAGTTCGCATACACCGCGCTTGCCAGGGAACGATTGTCGCCCTGTAAAGCCTTCAGACTTGCGAGGCGACGGGTTCGCGGGTGGCTGCATAAGAGGGCATCTGATCTAGGTAGTTGGTGTTCTGGGATGGTTTTGTGACTGGTGGTGTTGGCGGTCGTTGGATGAGGCGTGAGTGCTCGTCGTCCATACCGCAGTGACGCGTCCGACGCCCGCTGGGCCTTGATCGAACCGGTCTTCAATGCCTGGCGGGCGAGACGAACCGGACCCGGAACGGCAGCTCGCGTTCACGATCTGCGAGAGATCGTGAACGCGATCCTTTAGGTCAACCGCACCGGGATCCCGTGGGAGTACCTGCCGCACGACTTCCCGCCGTACAAGCCCGGCTGCATCGTGCACTCGGACCACGGAACGAAGTGCCCCGCTGACCAACTCCGTCGGGAAGTACGCCGGCTGGGCTGCGGCAGAGCATGGGACGAACCGGCTCGTGCTACGGCAATGCCGCGGCCGAGAGCTTCTTCGCGCTGCTGAAAGCGGAAATCGACACCCACCGCCGGCCCGACCGGACCACTGCCCTCGGCGGGACCGTCGAGGCGGCCCCGCGCCCCGAGATCGGCTGGGTCGACATCGACACCGACGACCCCGCCCTGATACCGCCCGGTCCCTACGCCCCCAGGTGACCATGAGGTCGGAGCGGAGCGCAGTCGACTCGTGGCGGAGTCGTGGCGCCGGGCTTCGGGACGAGCGTGCTCCTTCCCGCCCGCGGGGCGCGGCTTCCTCCGTGGCCCATGCCGGGGTCGGCGGATCCCCACCCGAAGTCCGTCGCGAGGAATCCTCACGACACCTCTTGACGAGTGATGCGTTAGCGCTAACACTTCACTCACATCCAGCAGCGCAGTATCGCGCAGCCGCTCCGTGAGCCCCACCTCCAGCGGCTTCTGCTTCCCCATGCTTTCCCGGCCGGTGTTCCAGCTGCACCGGACGAGCCGCCCGACGGAGCGTAAGTGTGATCGATAACATTCCTGCCACCAAGCCTTTTCCGGGGGGTGACGGCAGCCGCCGTCACCCGACCGAACACCCGCCGTCGTCCGCGGCTGGGCACCGCCGCAGGCGGGGCCGGATCCGCGCCACCCTGGAGGCGTACCTGCTCCTCGCGCCGAGCCTCGCCGGGCTCCTGATGTTCCTCGTGGCGCCCATCGTCGGGGTCGTCGTCATCAGTTTCTTCGACTGGAACCTGATGGGCACCCCGCGCTTCGTAGGGCTGGCGAACTACCGCGAGATGATGGGCGACAGCGAGGTGTGGCGTGCGATGCGCAACACCGTGTACTACGTGCTGCTGAACATCCCCGCGCAGACCGTGCTCGCGCTGCTGCTCGCCCTCGCGATGAACCGGAAGCTCCGGGGCCTCAAGGTGTTCCGGGTGCTGTTCGTCCTGCCGTGGATGGCCATGCCGGTGGCCCTCGGCATCGTCTGGAGCTGGGCGTTCGATCCGCAGCACGGCGTGGTCAACCAGTTCCTGGCCCTGTTCGGCGTGGACGGCCCGGCGTGGCTGTCGTCCACCGGTTGGGCGATGCCGGTGCTGGCCTCGGTCAACATCTGGCAGTACACGGGCTACACCATGCTGTTCCTGCTGGCGGGCCTCCAGTCCATCCCCGAGTCGCTCTACGAGGCGGCCGACCTGGACGGGGCCGGCACCGTGCAGCGCTTCTTCCGGATCACGCTGCCGCTGCTGCGCCCGTCGATGTTCTTCGTGCTGGTGACCAACACGATCGGCTCGTTCCAGATGTTCGACACCGTCTACGTGATGACCCAGGGCGGGCCGGGCGGCTCGACGGACACGATGAACTACCACATCTACCAGCAGGCGTTCCAGCTGTTCCGCACCGGCTACGCCTCGGCACTCGCGATGCTGCTGTTCGCCGTGATCCTGCTGGTGACGGCCGTCCAGCTCCTGTACTTCCGCAAGCGCACCATCTACGACTTCAGCTGAGGACGGCCACGACCATGTCTTCTCTCTCCACCGCCGTCCGCAGAACGACGCTGTACGGGATCCTCGCCGCCGGAGCGCTGCTGTCCGTGGCCCCGTACCTGCTGACGCTGAACGGCGCGTTCAAGCGTCCGGCGGACCTGCTGTCGACCGATGCCTGGACTCCCGCTCATCCGGCCACCTTCGCCAACTTCCAAGCCGTGTGGGGCCAGTACGGGATGTCGTCCTTCCTGCTGCACACCGTGATCGTGGCGGTCGTCGTCACCGCCGGTCAGGTGGTGTTCAGCGCGCTGGCGGCGTACGCGCTCGCCCGGATGGAGTTCCCGGGGCGCGACTGGCTCTTCTGGGGATACCTCGCCACGATGATGGTGCCTCAGATGATCACGCTCGTACCGCTGTTCCTGATGATGCGTGAACTCGGCCTGGTGGACACCTACGCGGGTCTGATCCTGCCCACCGTCTTCGGCACCCCGTACGGCGTCTTCCTGGTGCGCCAGCACTTCCGCACCATTCCGCACGACCTGGAGGCCGCCGCCCGCATCGACGGGGCGAACACGTGGACCATCCTGGTGCGGATCATGCTGCCGCTGAGTCGTCCGATCCTCGCCACCCTCGGGATCATCACGTTCGTCAACACCTGGAACAACCTGATCTGGCCGCTGATCATCACCAACAGCGACCGGACCCGGGTGATCACCGTGGGCATCTCCGCCCTCCAGGGCGAACACGTCTCCGACCTGCCGCACATCGTGCTGGCCGGAGCGGCCCTCGCCCTGCTTCCCCTGATCGCGGTGTTCCTTCTGTTCCAGCGACACATCGTGCGCTCCATCGCGCTGACCGGCCTCAAGTAGGCCGTCCGCCGCCGCGGCCCGAGCGGTCCGCGCCCACCGAAGACGTCACCGCCCATCGGCCCCCCTGATCCCCCCCCGCACCACCTCGCACCGCCCGCACCGAAAGGGACGCCCAACCATGTCCGCTTCCTCCAGAAGAGTCCTGGCCGCCACCGCCACCAGCGCACTCCTGCTCTGCCTCACCACCGCCTGCGGCTCGTCCGGCTCGGACACCTCCTCCTCCGGAGGCACCGTCACCCTGCGGTACGCCATCTGGGACGCCGTCCAGGAGCCGGCGCTGCAGAAGTCGATCGCCGTGTTCGAGAAGCAGCACCCGAAGATCAAGGTCAAGATCGAGCTGAACGCGTGGGCGCAGTACTGGAGCAAGCTGCAGACCCAGATGGCCGGCCGCACCGCGCCCGACGTCTTCTGGGACCACGTGGCGTACTTCCCGCAGTTCTCCCAGCAGAACGTCCTCGCCGACCTCACCCCGTACATCAAGGCCGACAAGCTGGACACGTCGATCTACGACCCCAAGCTCCTGACGGGCTGGCAGCAGGACGGCAAGCAGTACGGCCTGCCGAAGGACTGGGACACCATCGCCCAGATCTACAACAAGACCATGCTCGAGAAGGCGGGGCTGACGCAGGACGAGCTGGACGGCCTGTCCTGGAACACCACCGACGGCGGCAGCTTCGTCAAGGCGCTGCAGAAGCTGACCGTCGACGACAACGGCAAGCACCCGAACGAGCCGGGCTTCGACAGCAAGCACGTCAAGCAGTACGGGCTCGCACTCGGGTCGGCCAACGGCCAGACGGACTGGTGGGACGCGGCGGTCCAGAACGGCTGCAAGCTCCAGGACAAGGCGTGGGGCAAGTGGACCATCGACCAGCCGTCGTGCGTCAAGGCCGTCCAGTTCGTCCAGGACCTGCGGCTGAAGTACCACTTGGCGGTGCCGGCATCCGTCACCAACACCCCCAACGGGGCCTCCCTGCCGCAGGTCATGGCCCGCAAGCAGGCGGCCGTCGTGTGGGACGGCAGCTGGGACCTCAACGCCTACCAGAGCTCGATGAAGGGCAACTTCGGCGTCGCCGAGCTGCCCAGTGGCCCGGCGGGCAAGGGCACGGTGTACAACGGGCTCAGCAACGCCCTGTACGCGGGCAGCAAGCACCCCAAGGAGGCGTGGGAACTGGTGAAGTGGCTCGGGTCGCAGGAGTCCCAGAAGATCATCGTCTCCCAGGGGTCGGTGTGGCCGGGCATCCCCACGCTCAACCAGGACTTCGTGGCCGTGTGGCAGAAGCGGGGTGTGGACGTCAGCGCCTTCTCGAAGGAGGCTGAGGCCACGACCGTCGGCTATCCGCTGACCACGTCCTCGGCGACGTACAACGTCAAGGTGCAGGACGCCTTCAACCAGGTGTGGCTGGGTCAGCAGTCCCCGAAGGCCGCGGCGGACTCGGTCAACGAGGCGTCCAACGCGGCGATCAAGTAGGCAGTCATCGGCAGCAGGTGCCTCGACCCACCATCCACCCAGGAGCGCACGTACATGCGGAATCCCACCCCGGCGAGCCACGACGAGGAGCCGTCCCAGGACGGCGCCGACCGGCAGCGGTCCGTCAGTATCTTCGACGTCGCCAAGGCGGCCGGGGTATCCCATCAGACCGTCTCCCGCGTGATCAACGACCGCCCGAGGGTCGCGAAGGCCACCCGAGCACGCGTACTGGAGGTCATCGACGAACTGGGCTACAAACCCAACCGGCTCGCCCGGGCGTTGGCCGGGGGAGTGGTGCGCTCGGTGACGGTGCTCACCTCGGACACCACCCTGTACGGCGCCTCCCTCGCCCTGCGGGGCATAGAGGAGGCTGCCCGTGCGGCGAACTTCGCCGTGTCGGTCAGTGTCCTGGACGACAACTCCCCGCTGACGGCGGACGACGTCGCCGGTCGGCTCGCCCGTCCCGGGGAACCCGTCCTGGTGATCGCCTTCAACGCGGTCGGCGAACGGGCCTGGCAGGCGCTGCCCGCCGAGTTCCCCGCCGCCGCCGTGGTGGAGCGGCCGCGGGACGCCGGGCGGACCGGCAGACCGGAAGCCTGGCTCGACGACCGGACGGCGGCGGCCCAGGCCACCCGCTACCTGCTCGGCCTCGGCCACCGGACCGTCCACTACATGACGATCCCGTCCACCACGACCCGGGTCGGCCAGCGCGCCGAGGGCTGGCGGGACGCGCTCACCGGCGCCGGCCAACCTGCCCCCGAACCGCTGGAAGGCGGCTGGAGCCCGCGATCCGGATACCTGGCCGCTCGTAGCGTGGTGGCCGACCCGCGGGTCACCGCCGTGCTGTGCGGCAACGACGACCTCGCACTCGGTGTGCTGCGGGCGGCCCGGGAGGCAGGCCGGGACGTGCCGGGCGACCTGAGCGTCATGGGCTTCGACGACGCACCGTACGCGGCGTACACCCACCCCACCCTGACGAGCGTACGGCTGGACTTCGAAGGGCTGGGGCGCGGCGCCTTCGGGATGCTGCACCGGCTGCTCGATCCGGACAACGCCCCGGCGCCACCGCTGTGGGCCGAACCCGACCTGATCGTCCGCGAGAGCACCGGCCCGGCACCGCACCGGACCGCCTGACCGTTTCCGCCGGTTCATCGTGACTCCTACCACTCCGAATCGCTCCGTCTGCGGGGGATGTGAGCGATAACATCCCGTCCTCGACCCGTCCTCCCGCAGCGCCGCGGGAGGGGAAAGCCAGGTCCCCATGTCCCTCGTCACCCGCACTCCGGGCACTGTGCCCGGCCGCAGAAGAGCAGCCCTCACGGGCTCGCTGCTCGCCGTAGCCGCCCTCGTAGGCACCGCCCTCGCCTTGCCCCAGGAGGCGGCGGCCGCCACCCAGACGTTCACCGTCGACCTCGGTACGACCACCGGCACCGTCCTGCGCGGCTCGAACGGCGCGCTGTACGGTCAGAGTGACGACGGCGTCCCCAGTGACAACCTGCTGGCGCCGCTGAAGCTCACCACCGGCTCGCAGAAGCCCCCGAACGGTGCCCAGCACCCCAACGGGGACATCCTGGAGGTGGCCCCGTCGTTCTTCCGCAACGGCGGCGGCACGATGTACACCAACATCCAGGACGAGTACTCGGACTGGCCGTATCAGAACCTCGGCATCACCGACTACCTCACCAAGGTCGACGCCGCGGTCAACGCGATCAAGGCGACCTCGTACGCCGACAAGGTCGTCTTCGTCCCCTTCAACGAGCCCGACGGCATCTGGTACACCGGCGTCAAGAGCGGCGACGCCACCACCTACCAGAACGCCCTGAACAAGTTCGACTCCGACTGGAGCACCGTCTACGCCCGGATCCGGAGCATCATTCCCGGCGCGAAGATAGGCGGGCCCAACACCGCCGCCTTCAACAGCAAGTTCTTCGGTGACTTCCTGACCTACGCCAAGGCCAACAACCAGCTGCCAGACGTGTTCACCTGGCACGAGCTCGGCCCCGGCTCCCTCTCCGCCTACCGCGGCCACTACTCGACGTACCGCTCCCTTGAGAGCGCCCGCGGCATCAGCCCGATCCCCATCAACATCGACGAGTACGCCAACCGGCGTGACCTGTCGGTGCCCGGGCAGATGGTGCAGTGGGCCACGATGTTCGAGGACACCAAGGTCTACGGCCAGCAGCCCTACTGGGACGCGGCCGGCAACATGGACGGCAACACGGCCCGCACCAACAGCCCGAACGGCTCGTGGTGGTTCTGGCACTGGTACGCCGGGATGACCGGGCAGACCGTCAAGGCGACCCCGCCACAGGTCAGCGTCCAGGACACCCTCCAGGGCATGGCCTCACTGGACACCACCCGCAAGCAGGCCCAGGTGGTCCTCGGCGGGTCGGCCACCGACACCAGCGTGGTGATCAACAACATCCCGAGCGCCACGTTCGGCAGCAAGGTGGAGGTCACCGTCCAGGCACTGGACTGGAGCGGCTACGACGGCACGTCGGCGCCGCCGCAGACCATCTCCCGCGCCGCCTTCACCCCCTCCAGCGGCTCCATCACCGTCCCGCTGACCGGCCTGAACGCCATGTCCGCCTACCGCGTCACGGTCACCCCGAACGGCGGCGGCACCGCCGCCACGCCCACCGTGCCGGCGAGCTCCTCGTACGAGGCCGAGAACGGCACCGTCACCAGCGGCACGATCAGCACCCAGGGCACGGGCGCCAACTACAACACGTCGCAGCTCTACGCCGCCTCGGGCACCAAGGACGTCACCGCCCTCAACCAGGCGACCAGCAAGGTCGACTTCGCGGTGAGCGCCCCGTCGTCCGGCACCTACAACCTGACCATCTTCTACGGCAACCAGACCGGCACCCCGGCCCAGCAGGCCCTGCGGATCGACGGCGCCAACCCCAAGTTCGTCACCTACCCGGACACCCTGAACTCCGAGTACCGGGGCACGGTCACCGTCCCGGTGACGCTGAGCGCGGGCAGCCACACCATCTCCCTGGCCAAGTCCGACGCCACCCTGGGCACCGGCGCAGGTGACGTGACCCTCGACAAGATCGACCTGACGGCCGTGCCGGGAACCCCGGAGACCCTGTACGAGGCGACGTTCGCCGACACCAGCGGCACCCCGAGCTGGTCCTACGGCGATGTGGGCGAGGGCGGGACCGGCGCCGTCGTCCTGGATTCCAGTGACAGCACCACGTTCGACACCTACGCGCCCACCGACGGCTACTACACCGTGAAGACCGACTACGCCTCCACGGGCGGAACGGCCGCCCTGGCCCTGAACGGCACCACCGCCGCCACCCTGGCCAACTCCAGCGGCGCCGCGGCCACCGCGAGCAACCGCCTCTACCTGGTGGCCGGCATCAACCGGATCAAGGTCACCCCGAACAGCGGCGCCACGCTCACTCTGAAGGATTTGAAGGTGGCAGGCTCGGGTGACACCAGCGGCGTCACCAAGATCGAGGCCGAGAGCGGCACCCTGGCCGGCGCGGCCAAGGTCCAGTCGAACGTGTGGACCTCCGGCGGCAAGGACGTCGGCTACATCGGCAACGGCAGCGCCAACACGCTGACCTTCGGCAACATCAGCGCCCCGGCCGCCGGCCGGTACGCCCTGGTGATCCACTACGCCAACAACGACCGGGCGGGCACCGCCAGCTACAACACCAACATCGTGTCCCGCACCGCGCAGCTCACGGTGAACGGCGGCACCCCCGCCACGGCGACCTTCCGCAACACCTATGGCTGGAGCGACTTCTGGTCGCTGGGCACCACGGTCAACCTCAACGCCGGAACCAACACCCTGAAGCTCTCCAACTCCTCCTCCTACGCACCCGACATCGACTACATCGAGGTCGCTCCCGTGACCGGCTGATCGTTCTACCTCAGGGACCGCCGCCGATCCAGGCGGCGGTCCCTTCCCTCTGCGTGCCGCCGCACGTTCTCGCCGTCCGACCCCAAGCCCGAGAGGCCGCCATGCCGAACATCGCCCATGACCCCGAGCACCGGCTGTGGGTCCTGTCCGGACCCGGCTCCAGTTACGTGCTGCACCTCGACGACGCCGACCGACTGCGCGGCCTGCACTGGGGCCCCCGCTTCACCCTCGAACAGGCCATCTCCCTGCTCCGCTACCCGGAGCCCGGCCGCCGCTCCTTCGAGGACCCCGCCGACGGCACCCTCGACCTCGACACGGCAGGAGCCATGCGTTACGCCCACGCGGGCGTCCAGGTCCGCTTCCCCGACGGCGTCCGCGACCTCGAACCGGACCCGGCCGGCGAGGAGGTGGTCGAACACGAGGACGGCACGGAACTGGTGCTGCGGTTCACCGACCGGCACTACCCGCTCACCCTCGAGACGCGCTACCGCCTGCGCACCGGCACCGATGTCATCGAACGCCACCTTGTCCTGCGCCACACCGGCAGCGAGACCGACGGCGCGGTCACGGTCGTGCGCGCCGACTCCGCCACCTGGGTGCTGCCGAGGCTGCCCGAGTACCGCCTGAGCCAGGTGCGGGGGCAGTGGAACGCCGAGACTCAGCTGAACCGGACCCCGCTGCCCTACGGCGAGACCGTACTCACCAGCCGCCGCGGCACCACCGGACACCAGAGCAACCCCTGGGCCATGATCGACGACGGCGAAGCCGACGAGGTCCACGGCGGCGTCTGGTCGTGCGCTCTCGCCTGGAGCGGCAGTTGGCGGCTCACCGCCCAGCGGCTGTCCACCGAACGGGTCACCCTGTCCGCGGGCTTCGGCCACGACCCGGTCACCTGGGAGCTGCCGCCGGGCGAGGAGCTGGCCACCCCGGTCTGTGCGGGGGTGTACACCGAAGGCGGCTTCGGAGCCGCGTCCCGTCTGTGGCACCGGCACGTTCTGGACCATGTGCTGCCACACCCGGAGGAGCTGCGGCCGGTGCTCTACAACTCCTGGGAGGCGACCGAGTTCGACATCGACGTCACCGGGCAGATCGCGCTGGCCGAGAAGGCCGCGGCGCTCGGCGCCGAGCTGTTCGTGATGGACGACGGCTGGTTCGGCGCCCGCACCCATGACGCCGCCGGTCTCGGCGACTGGACCCCCAACCCGAGCCGCTTCCCCGACGGCCTCGCCCCACTGATCGACCGGGTGCGCGACCTGGGCATGCAGTTCGGCCTGTGGGTGGAGCCCGAGATGGTCAACCCCGACAGCGACCTGTACCGCGCCCACCCCGACTGGGTGCTCCACCACCCGCACCGCCGCCGCACCGAGCACCGCAACCAACTGGTGCTCAACCTCGCCCGCCCCGATGTGGCCGCCTGGCTGCACGGCAGGCTCGACGAACTGCTGTCGAAGAACGCCGTCGACTTCCTCAAATGGGACATGAACCGCCCCTTCACGGAGGCCGGTTGGCCCGACGCCGACGACGACCCCGACCGGCTGTGGATCGACCACGTACACCACCTCTACACCCTGCTCGACCGGCTGCGCGCCGACCACCCGGACCTGCGCATCGAGACGTGCAGCAGTGGCGGCGGCCGCCTCGACCTCGGCATCCTCGCCCGCACCGACCAGGTGTGGACCTCCGACAACACCGACGCTCTCGACCGCATCGGGATCCAGCACGGCTTCTCCCAGCTCTACCCGGCCCGGGTCATGGGCGCCTGGGTCACCGACAGCCCCAACCCCTACACCGGGCGCAGCGTGCCCCTCGACTTCCGCTTCCACGTCGCCATGAACGGTGTCCTGGGCATCGGCGGCGACCTGAACCGGTGGAGCGAGGCCGAACTGGCCCGCGCGGCCGAACTCGTGGTCCTGTACAAGCGCGTACGGCACCTCGTCCAGCTCGGCGAGCAGCACCGGCTGCGGCCCCCCGGGGACGGGGAACTCAGCGCGCTGCAGTACCTCGCCCCGGACGGCCGGGAAGCCGCAGTGATCGCCCTGCGACGGTCACGGCACTACGGACACCACGACCCGGCCCTGCCCCTGCGTGCACTCGACCCCGGCGCCCGCTACCGCGACACGGCCACCGGCATCGTGCACCACGGCGCCGTCCTGCTCAGCCACGGACTGCCCCTGGACCTCGCCGCGGACGACTACGCCTCCGCACTCGTCCACCTCGTCCGCGAGCCGGCCTGACGACGGCGCGCCACTTGACCGTGTCAGCGATCGAGTTCTGCCCGGACCGCCCACCTGGCCGGGCCGGGCGGGTCCGTCGATCGAACGGCTCTGTCCCGAATCGGCCGGGCAAGCCGCAACCGCCCAGTCTCACCCGTCCACAACCTCCCGGGACAGGTACGGCCTTCGGCGCCGCCGTCCGCCGGCGCTACTTGAGATACATGGCGAGGGGGAGGTTCTGGCGGCGCACCTCACCGGCGACGAGCCCGGCGATCCGCTGCGCGCCGTAGGTTTCGAAGTGGGTGTGGTCGTTGCAGAAGAACGCGCCCACGGGACCTGATCCGTAGTCGCCGTTGTTCGGGCAGAAGCGCAGGCTGTTGTAGAGGGAGACGCTCAGCGTCTGCAGGTCGACGACCGGAGCCCCGGTGGCGGCTCCGGCGGCGAGGGTCTGGGTGACGAAGCCGCGGTTCTTGGTGGCCGTGCTGCCGGAACAGGTGATGGCGGCCACCGGGGTGAGCAGCACCGGGTGTGCGCCCCGGGCCAGGGCGGCCCGCGCCATCGTGGTCATCAGCTGCTGGTACCGGGCCGGTCCGACGTGCCGTGGGCAGGTGGAAGATGAGTCGTTGATGCCGAACTGGATGAACAGGTAGTCGCCGGCCTTCATCCCGGTGGTCCCGTTCAGCATCGCCTGCCAGCGGGACGAGTACGTGTCGGAGGTGAGGCGGCACTCGCCGTCGGAGCCCTTGGTGCCGCTCACGTTCCCCTCGTACAGCCAGGTCTGGATGCTGCGGCCTCCCACCGCCTGGTTCTTGACGGTCACGTCGCTGTTGAACAGGGCGTCGAACTGACTGCCCCAGCCGACGGGGCAGGGGCTGCTGCTCGGGTTGGCCATGGTGGAGTCACCGGCCAGCCACACGGTGACCGGCGCGGCCACGGATCGTAAGGCGGGGTTGGCGGCGCGTGAGGCGCCGCTGCAGTTCGCCGCCGTGCTGTCGGCCGCCGAGGCGGCGCGAACGCCGAGGGCCGCCATGACGATCACCAGTGCGGTCGTGCCGAGTATCCGAAGGATTTTCATCGGGTTCCTTCCGGGCGGAGCGCCGCCGCGCGTCGGTCAGCGCAGGTGCGCGGCCAGGGGCAGGTTCTGTTCCCGGATGTTCTGGAGTACTAGCCCGCCGATCTGTGTCGCGCCGTACTGCGAGAAGTGGGTGTTGTCCGTGACGCCGTCGACGGAGGCACGGAGGAAGAGCTGCGCGGAGGCGGAGGGGCCGAGGGACTCCACCAGTGCCTTGCTCCTGGCGGTCAGGTCGATCACCGGTACGCGCTGGGCCGTTCCGACCGCGCGCATCTCGGCGGGCAGGTTCACGCCGACGCCGTTGACGTGCAGTGCGGTGGGCGTGAGCCGGTTGCCGTCGAAGAGCCGGCGGACCGGTGGCGTCACCAGGACCGGGACGCCGCCCTTGGCGCGGACCTTCGTGATCATGGCGGTGAGGTTGCTCCGGTATGAGGACGCGCTGGTCTGCTTGTCGTTGTGACCGAACTGGATGAAGACGGGGTCGTTCGCCCTGACCTTCGACAGCAGTGCCGGGAAGAGCGCCGAGTTCGACAGGAAGCTGCCAGAACTCTCCCCCGAGTCGGCGTAGTTGGCGATGGCCGCGCCAGGACGCACCGCAGGTGTGATCATCTGGCCCCAGCCGGTGTACGGGCCGGTCGGCTGGTCGCACACCGTCGAGTCACCGGCGAGGTAGGCGACCAGCGGCTGGGTCGCGGCTTTCACCGAGACGGCCGAGACCTGCGGGCTGGAGCCTGTGAACCGGATGTCCAGGCCGGGATTGCCGGTGCCGCCCTGGCCGGTCGGCTGCCCCTCCGGTTGCCGCACGTTGACCGTGAACGAGTACGTGGCGACGGCTCCGGCCGCCGTCCTCGTCGCCGGAAGCATCAGGCGCCTGGCTTCCCCCCACATCTCGGTCTGCCCGGCGGATGCGGCGCCACCGATGGAGACCGTCACGTCGTAGTTGCCCGGCGAGACCGCGTAGTGACAGGTGATCGGCGAGGTGCCGGAACAGCCGGCCGGGAGAGCCCGCGGCGCGGCGGCATCGGCATGCGCCGTACCGGTGCAGACCAGCGCCGCCACGGTGAGGAGGCTCGCTGTTCCCAGCCGGGCACCCTGCCCACCACAGCGCCGAAATGTCATGCCCATTACCCCATCCTTGACTTCGGAGATGTGCGGGTTGAGGTCTACGGCCCGTTGCTCAGGCCTGGGTGAAGCCGTTCATGATGGCGGTGGGCCGCTGGGTGGCGGAGTCCCAGGCGCCCATGTTGTAGCCGGTGAACGGGGACATGCACTCCGGTTCCCAGTAGAAGATGCCCTGTCCTCCGTTGGCCTTCAGCGCCTTGGTGTAGGCGACGAGTGAGGCCTGGGTGGCGGAGGCCCTGTCCACCCGTCCGCCGAACTCGCTCTGCAGGAACGGTTTTCCGTACTGCGTGGAGATCTTCTGCATGTTCGCCACGATGCCGGGGGCGAGGTCCGCGCTGCCGTAGGAGGAGAACACCGACATGTCCCACTTGCCGCCGCCCGCGGCGAACCGGCTGAAGAACGTCGTCATCACGTCGTACTTCTGCGGCTGGGCCAGGTGGATGCACACCGTCGAGTTCGGTGACACCGCTTTGACCTGGGTGTAGGCGGCGTTGAGCAGGCCGGTCATCTGCACCGGGTTGGAGACGCTGCCGACGGGGCGGCAGATCCCGCTGTTGATCTCGTTGCCGATCTGCACCCATGTGGGCAGCACGTCGTTGTTCTTCATGACCGTCATGGACTGGTTCACGTACCTGCTCATCGCGGTGAGCATCTGGCTGTAGCTCATGTTCTTCCAGGCGGCGGGCGGGTTCTGCACGCCGACGGAGTTCCAGGTGTCGCCGAACATGTAGTCGAGCATGATCGACATTCCGGCGGCCTTGATCCGCTTGGCGAAGGCGGCGACCTCGTCGATGCCGCAGTGCCCGTCGGTCGGGCTGCTGGAGGGACTGACGAACGTGCGCAACCGCACGGCGGTGATGCCGTACCCCTTGAGAATCGCCAGCAGGTCCTGCTTCTGCCCGCTCGCGTTCTTCCAGGAGTAGCCGCGCGCCTCCATCTGCGGTGCCCAGCTGATGTCGACGCCCTTGACGAAGCTCGCGGCCGCCTCCACCGGCGGGGCGAGTTCGCCGAGTGCGGTTGCCGCGGCGATCGCCCCGGCGGTCGCGCCGGTGGCTTTGAGCAGGGTCCGGCGGCTGATCCGGCCGGAACCGGGTGCCTGGATCGGGGACATGATCGCTCCTTTCTGTGCGCCGGCCGCACGTGAAATGCGCGGCCGGCGGACAGTGGTCGTGGGGGTGAGCGTCGGTTAGGGGCTTGTGCAGGTGAGTGGGGCGGTGGGCGGTGTCCCGTCGGCGGTGAAGCCGCATGTCGTCGAGGCGGACGCCTGCAGTGAGCCGTTGTGGGAGGCGTTTCGCACCTTTACCGCCGAGCCGCTCGTGCTGGGGGCGCCGTTCCATACCTGGCTGATGGTTTGGCCGTTGGGCAGAGTCAACGCGACGGTCCACCCGTTGATCGCCGCGTTGCCGGCCCGGACCATGACCTCACCCTGGTGGCCGCCGGACCAAGCGTTGACGGTGCGGTAGGTCGCCTCGCACGCACCGCCGGGCGGTGGTGTGGAGGGGGCGGGCAAGGACGGATCGGCGGTCGGTGACGGGGTGGGCCCGCCTGACGGTGCGAACGGGCACGTGCTGCGGTACTTCGAGATGCCGGTGGGGTCGGCCGGAGCGGGGCACAGGAACTTGGTGTACCGGGTGTCGTTGTCCACGAACGTCTTCAGCCAGGGGATGAGGATCCGCATCTCAAGGGTGTTGGGCTTGGTCGGGAAGAGGTGGTTCGCCCCACTGAGCTGCAGATACGCGCTCTCTGTGGTGGCCGGCAGAGTGGCGTGGAGGCTGTCGAGGTAGGACGGAGTGACCGTGGTGTCCCGAGTGCCTCCCATGATCATGGTCGGTACTCGGACGGCGGCCGGATTTCCGGAGGGCTTGAACGGTGCGAGGCCGACGGCGGCCTTCAACGACGACCGCCGCTCGGCCGCGACCAGAGCCCCGCCGCCGCCCATGGAATGGCCCACCACGGACAACCGGGTGGGGTCGACCCGGTCACGGATCGGACTCTTGCGCGTGAGGTAGTCCAGCCCGGCCAGCAGTTGCGCTCCCCGGGCGGTGTCGTAGTCGGTGCGACTGTTGGTCTCGACGCCGATCACGACGAACCCGAACGAGGCCAGCCACGGCCCCATCCACGCCTCTTCGTCGGCGAACCGCGCGGTGTAGCCGGGCACGATCGCGACCGCGCCCCATGTTCCCAGGCTGGTGTCGGTCGGGTAGTACATCATCCCGCCGTTGAACCCGTTCCCCGGCGGCACACTCATCTGCGCGGTGGCGAACGTGCCCCGGGTGGCCGCGACACTGGCCAGGGTCGGGTCCGAGCCCCGCTGGTACGGGTTGCCGGCCGCCGACGCCGGTACCATCGCCACGACGGCCGAGAGCAGCCCGAAGACGACCGCCAGTGCGATGACTAACTGCCGCACCACCCCACCCGGCTGATTGCTGTTCAGTTGATCGGTCCTGCAATCCGCCGGTGCCCGGGATTGGATGTGTCGATCCGGCATGGCGGTGAACCTCCTTCTGCGAGGGCAACGGACGCAGGAGTGCCTTGTGCGGGACATGTACGCAAGGAGGGACCCAGGCGGGCTCCGAAGGGATCACCCCCGTGCGAAGACCAGGCCATGACGCCTTCGCGCCGCGTCCACGACGCTGACCACGCTCGACCGGCTCATGGCGCGGACCCGCTCGAAACCGCACTGGCACGCCGCGGGCCGCACCTCGCCGCTCAAGTGTTGTGAACGTTCACGGAAATGGCTGAATCTGCGAGAAAGCCCTGATGGACCGGCCTCCCGCAGTGCATGGATGCGCTGGGCGGCCCGCTACGAGTGCTTCCGCATGAGCTTGAGGTGCACAACGCAGCTTCCCGACCGGACGCGCACCTGTCAACCGGCTGTGGGAGGTCCGTTGCGTTCCGGAGTCGGCGAGACAGCCCCCGTGACCACGACGCCCCGCCCGCACTCACACGGCGTCGATGCAGGTCACCCGCGCTCGCACGATAGCTCGGGTCGTTGGGGGCCCGCCGAGCCGGAGAGCTGCGTTCCCATCGGGTTCCAACAGTCCCGAACAGTGCTTCCGACGGAATCCTTGACGACGCGTCAGGGCCTTCCTACGCTCGCACCGCATGGGAGCGTTCCCACAACTCTGAGTGTTCTCCTTCCTCGTGCCTCCCGCCCAGACACCGCGTTTCACTCGGTCCCCCACATACAGACCGGAGGTCATCGTGGCCGACGCACGCCGACGTCCATGTACAGCACCGCCTCCCCGGCGCAGTGGCCGCCGACTGCCCGGCCGGGCGATCGGCGCCGCCGCCGTCGCACTGGCTCTCGCCACGGTCACCGGACTGCCGCAGACCGCGCAGGCCGCGACCGCACGGCAGGTGGAACGCCTCGACCGAGGACTGACCAGCACCCATACCAGCAGCGGCAACCTGGTCTCGTGGCGGTGGCTGGCCACTGACCCGAACAGCGTCGCGTTCAACGTCTATCGCGGCGGCGTCAAGATCAACTCCTCGCCCCTCACGACCGCGACCGACTACTTCGACACCGGGGCCCAGGACTCGGCCGAATACACGGTGCGACCGGTGGTGGACGGCACCGAGCAGGCCTCCTCCGAGCGCGCGCTCCAGTTCCGGTCCGGGTACCTGGACGTGCCGATCTCGCAGCCGCCCGGCGGCACGACCCCGGACGGCGTTGCCTACACCTACGAGGCCAACGACGCCTGCGTCGGGGACCTCGACGGCGACGGCAGGCTCGACCTGGTCCTGAAGTGGCAGCCCACCAACGCCAAGGACAACTCCCAGTCCGGCTACACCGGCAACACCATCATCGACGGCGTCAGACTCGACGGCACCCGCCTGTGGCGCATCGACCTCGGGCGCAACATCCGCTCCGGCGCCCACTACACCCAGTTCCAGGTGTACGACTACGACGGCGACGGCAAGGCCGAGGTCGCCATGAAGACGGCCGACGGCACGAGGGACGCCGCCGGCGCGGTGATCGGCAACTCGTCCGCCGACCACCGCAACTCCAGCGGCTACGTCCTGTCCGGCCCCGAGTACCTGACCATGTTCAACGGCCAGACGGGCAAGGCGATGCAGAGCGTCGACTACGTGCCGGGCCGGGGAACGGTGTCGTCGTGGGGCGACTCGTACGGCAACCGGGTCGACCGCTTCCTCGCGGGGACGGCGTACTTGGATGGCTCACGGCCATCATTGATCATGGCGCGGGGCTAC
Source organism: Streptomyces sp. NPDC102270 (assembly GCF_044766405.1). Classification (NCBI taxonomy): domain Bacteria; kingdom Bacillati; phylum Actinomycetota; class Actinomycetes; order Kitasatosporales; family Streptomycetaceae; genus Streptomyces; species Streptomyces sp. NPDC102270. Next base: position 355,595 of record NZ_JBIWLX010000010.1, read on the forward strand.
TACACGCGCACGGTGATCGCGGCCTGGGACTGGCGGAACGGCGCCTTCACCCGCCGCTGGACCTTCGACACCAGTTCCTCCGCCAACAGCGGCAAGGGGTACGACGGCCAGGGCAACCACAGCCTGTCCATCGCCGACGTCGACGCCGACGGCAAGGACGAGATCGTCTACGGCGCGATGACCGTCGACGACAATGGCGGCGGCCTGTGGACGACCAGGCTCGGCCACGGCGACGCGGCCCACGTCGGGGACCTCAACCCGTCCCGGGCGGCCCTGGAGTACTTCAAGGTGTCCGAGGACTCCTCCAAGCCCGGGTCCTGGATGGCCGACGCGCGCACCGGCCAGATCCTGTGGCAGACAGCGTCGGGCGCCGACAACGGCCGCGGTGTCGCCGCCGACGTCTACGCCGGCAGCGCGGGCGCCGAGGCGTGGTCCGCCTCCGACACCACCCTGCGCTCGGCGACCGGAGCCTCCCTCGGCCGGGAGCCGTCCAGCATGAACTTCCTGTCGTGGTGGGACGGCGACGCCGTCCGCGAACTCTTCGACGGCACCCGCGTCGACAAGTACGGCACCTCTGGCGACACGCGCCTGCTGACCGGCTCCGGCGTCCGCTCCAACAACGGCACCAAGGCCACACCGGCGCTGTCCGGCGACATCCTCGGCGACTGGCGTGAAGAAGTCATCTGGCCCACCACCGACAACCGCGCCCTGCGCATCTACAGCACGGCGTACCAGACCAACACCCGCATCACCACACTGCTCCACGACACCCAGTACCGCACCGCGCTCGCCTGGCAGAACACCGCCTACAACCAGCCCCCGCACCCCAGCTTCTTCATCGGCGCCAACATGCCCACCCCGCCCCGCCCCACCGTCTACACACCCTGAAGCACGGCTGCGCGTGGCAGCCCGCCTACTGGCAACGGCGTTGTTCTGACTGCGGGCTGAAGGGTGCTTTCGCCCGGAGGAGTTCGGCCGCTGTCGCCTCGCTGTCGGCGCCGGCGATCAGTCCAACGCTTCCTGTTTCCGTACCAAGGGCGGGATGCCGGTTGCGGCGGGTGCGCCTGCCATCGACGCCGGCATCAGCGTCTCCGACAACGGCGGTACTGATCACACCTCCAGCCACCGCCCCCAGCGGCCGGCCCGGCATTGGCGCCTTCGAATGCCACGGCGGCAGCGCAGGCAAGTGACCGGACGTAGCCAAGGCCGCCCCGACCGGACTGCCCGGGTCTCGGCCGCTGAAGCACGACGTTCAGCACCGCGAGGCTGTGGCCTGGCGGAACACCGGCTACAACCAGCCCACACCCCCGACTGCCTCGTCGGCAATAACATGCCGCCCCACACCGACCCACCATCCGCACCCCCTGACGGCACAGCCCGTGGCCGCCCGCACCCTGCCCACTCCGGCGGCCACGTCGCAGCGCTTTCCAGCCTCACCGGCTCGCGTCGACGCGGTTTTGCGGCGCGGACCCGTTGCAAAGACCCCCATCACAGTGCGATTGCCATGGAGGTTTGATGAACGGATACTCCTCACCGCCCAGTCGGACATTGCGGTTGCTGGCACCCCTGACAGCGCTGACGCTGGTGCTCACCTCCGCGGTGGCGGTGACGTGGGAGTCCGTGGGGCCGGCGTCGGCGGTGACGTCCACGGCGGTGGTCGGGGCCGGTTCCGGGCGCTGTCTGGATGTGACCGGTGGTTCGGCCACGGCCGGCGCGGGTGTGGAGCTGCGGGACTGCGACGGTCAGGCCGGCCAGCAGTGGGATGCCACCTCTGCCGGTGAACTGCGGGTGTTCAACGGCTCGATGTGCCTGGACGCGTATCAGAAGAAGACCACCCCCGGCACGAAGGCCGACATCTACACCTGCAACGGCGGCGCGAACCAGCACTGGCGCGTCAACGCCGACGGCACGATCACCGGTGTGCAGTCCGGTCTGTGCCTGGAGGCCACCTCGGGCGGCACCGCCAACGGCACCGCCGTCGAACTGCGGACCTGCAACGGCGGTAGCAACCAGAAATGGAGCACCACCGCGGGCGGCACCAGCTCGGCCCACGACGGACAGGTGTCCGACACCAACATCGCCTACGTCGGCCGCTGGGACACCAACTCAGGCATCGCGGCCGTGCCCCACTGGACCGGCGCGTACCTCCAGACGGCCTTCACCGGCACGACAGTGAAGGTCAAAGCGCGCAACGCGGTCACCTTCCACGCAAGCCTCGACGGCGGACCGGACGTCTCGTACACGGGCGTGAGCGGCACGGTGAACCTCACACGGCAGCCGCTGCCCGCGGGCACCCACACCCTGCGCATCGCGTACAGCTCCGGCGACACCGTCTTCCAGGGTCTCGTGCTGGACTCCGGAGCCCACACCGTGACCCCGAACGTCCCCTCGGGTCTCCTGGAGTTCGTCGGCGACTCCATCACGGCCGGGACCAAAACCGGCCGGCCGGCACTGGACTCCTACGGGTGGAAGACCGGCGAGCGGCTGCACATGCGCCACACCCTGATCGCCCGTTCCGGCTACTGTCTGGTCGCCCGGTCCGGCTGCGTGGGTCAAAGCAGCCAGTTCTTCCAGTCCGACAGCACCGGCAGCCGGCCCTGGGACTTCTCCCGTTACCAGCCAGGCGCCGTCATCATCAACCTCGGCACGAACGACCTCGGGCACAGTGTGACCGGCTCACAGTTCCAGTCGGCGTACACCACCTTCCTCCGCGACGTCCGAGCCAAGTACCCGAACGCCGCCTTGTTCGTCATGGAGACGTTCAAGCAGTGGTACGTGGGCGAGACCAAGGCAGCCGTCAGCGCCCGCAACAAGGCCGGCGACGCCAGGGTCTACTACGTGGACACCACCGGATGGCTGACCACCGCCGACTTCGCCGACGGCACCCACCCCACCGCCCAGGGCCACACCATCATCGCCAACCGCCTCGCCCCGATTGTCGCGGCCAGGCTCTGAAGCCACTGAGGTCTTGTGGAGCCTCTTGTTCGGCGGCGAGGACCGGCGCGGTGCCTTGGACGCGCCCGCGTGGCGGAGAGTCGCCGAAGCCCCATCCGGGCTGCTCAGTGGGAACGGGCATGACGAACCAGGGCGCCGAACAGGTGGTGCTGGGCGGGGTCACGGTGCGCGGTGTCCTCCGGATGCCACTGCACCGCCACGAACCACCCTCGTGCGTCGGTAGTTCGAGGGCTTCGACCGTGCCGTCCTCGGCTGTGGCAGCCACGGTCAGGCCGTCGCCGAGGCGGTTGACCCGCTGGTGGTGGTAGCAGGACGCGTCGATCTTGTCGGCGCCCACCGCCTGCGCCGTACGCCTTCACCGTCACCATGACCCGGATGCGTTCGGCGTCCATAGCTCCCCCTCTATGTGCCCCGACCCCAGGATCAGTCCCAGGAAGGCCACAGCGAATGAGCGCCCTGTATCTGTCCACAGGGCGACCAGCCGTCTTATGGGCCCATATCCGGCTTCGGCACGGCCGTGCCGAAGCCATCAGGCGCTAAATAGGTCCCCGAATCACGGGTTGGGGGACCCTTCAGTCGGCTGGCAAAGTACACGTGCTTGCGCGCAGTCGCCCGTGCTCGCGGTCTCCTTCTGCCCTGGCACCGTTGGTCAGGACCCTGGTGAGCACCCGCTGTGCGGCGGGGCCGCCGCACAGCGGGTGCTCACGTATTGCGGCGCTCAGCGGCGGTACATCACGTAAAGCTTGCTGTTGTGGGAGGCCGCTGACGGTTCGTCCATGGGCTTCGCCAGCGCTTGCCGGCTGACAGAATTCAAGACGCCCCAGTGTTGGGATTCTCGGCAGAAGTGCAGTGTGCCCTCAGTGCTGCGGTGGAAGACCCACAGGTCGTCCTGGTGGACGGCGAGGGCAGGGCCGTGCGTGCTGGGCCACGAAGCGATGTTGCCAGCGCTGGTCCAGTGGGGCCGCATCTGATTCCCGTAGAGCTTGTTCGTCCCGGTGGCCGCGTACATGAGCTGGTCAGTCCCGGTGGCCACCCGCCACAGTTGGCCCTTGTACCTGGCCATGGCAGCGGGCCGGGTGACGATCCAGCCGAGATTGTCGTTCCAGCTGCCACCCCAGGAGGTTCCCGTCTTGTGCAGCCAGTGGGTGTTGAGCCGGCCGTCCGGACCGCAGTGGTTCATCCACAGGTACACGTCCAGGTCGCCGACGGCCAGGGCCGGGGCCCTCTCCGCTTTCGAGGGCACCGACGTCACTTCGGTCCAGGATGTGCCGTTGCTGGTGGTCGCCCACCGCAGTACGTCGTCCTTACCGGTCAGGGCGAGGTGGAGCTTGCCGTTGAACTCGCACAGCGCGACTGCGTAGAGGGTCGCCCACCCGTGGATTCGTTGGGGCTCGCTCCAGGTCGTTCCGTCCAGGACCGTCCACATCACCGCCTGGTCGGGCCGGACATACACGCAGTGGAGCTTGCCCTTGAACGACGCCAGCGCGGGCGCGGTCATGCTGTCCCACGGAAGCGTGACCGGTACCGACCAGCCGGCAGTGAGGCCGCTGCCGGTACGCACCGCGTACTCCAGGGCTCCCACGGGGAAGGGCACCATGTCACCGCTGTACTTCACGGTCAGCAGATGGTGGCCATCGCCGTTGAAGTCCCAATTGCGGAGCTTGCCGCGAGCCATCAGCGCCAGATCGTACTGGTCGAGGAGGATGACCCGAGCGCACGAGAGGTCGTCCTCGTTGCGGACATGGTTGACGACCCAGGCGAACATGCCGGCGATTTCCGCCGCCAGACCGACAAGCATCTCCGTGTAGCCGCCGGGTAGCATGCCGGCCAGAGCCCACCCCCAGTGGCTGAAGATCCGATCGCTCATCTCAGTCAGCGCGGTCTGCAGGGCCCGGGCCCAAGCCGGGGGGCTCTGGTCCGCCTCCCAGCAGGACAGGGACAGCACCAGACCTTCGCTGACCTGCCCCTCGAACACGGTCCGGCGCGAGGCGTCGAAGGTGCCGGTCTCATTGACCTTCATCTTGCCGAACTCCTCCGAGATGAAGCCCGCGCCCGACTGCTTGTCACTGCCGGTGGACGAAGCCCAGTAGATCTCGTCCTTGCCGCCGCCTTGGTCGCCCACAGCCCGCTTGCACCGGAAGCTTTCCAGCTCGAGCTTCACCCGGAACGTCGGCGCCGGCGCCCGCTCTGCCTCGGACTGCGACTGCTCCCCGGGGTCGTGAGCTGCGCCGGACACGCGCCGAGGTCGCTGGAAGACGGTGGCGCCGAACCCGTACGAAGGGAGCGCTTGCACGAACGAGGAGCTGTCGACGCTTTGGCCGGCCGCGATCGCCTCCCGGTCCACGATCGAGGTATTGGGCAGCGCCGCGTGCTCCTGACCCACCGCGGGCAGGACGAGTCCCAGATCGGTGAGAGCGAAGCCGGTGCCCACGGGCCGACCGGAAATGGCCGGGGGCACCACGGCCACCCGTTCGCCCAGCGCCTGCACGGCCTCCCGGTACACACGGCCCCAGTCCTTGATCTCCTGCTCGGGCAGCGCCGCTCCCAGCACATCCAACAGCCACCGTTCCAGGTCCGTGACCGCCTTGCCCTGCCGCAACCGGTCCGCAGCATGCAACGAGGCACCGATCAACACGTTCCTGTGCCCCTGCGTCGCAAACCGCTCCGCCCGTGCCCTGGTGGATGTTCCCATCAACGAGTTGCGTAGTCGCTCCAGTCGTTCCGTCGGTGGTGCATCCCCACGTTCGGTCACAGAGGCCCCTTCCATATAAAACGCCCCACACCCCCACAGATCGGGGCAGCAGCCCGAATCTCCCCCACCTGACAGTCACAGAAACTGAACACATCGTAATTGACTGGATACTTAGGGTGCCCGGCAAAGAGTGTGACGCACTCGGCATCGAGCGTGGCGTACAGCGATGGCGTCAACGGTGCAGACATGTCTGACGCGCCCTCCGCCCCGGAGCCGGTGCATATCGAAGCGCCGACACGTCCGATGGCGCAGAGAGTGCTACCGAACAGAAGGCAGCAGCGCGATCCGGCGGAGGCCGCCGAGGTGACCCACCCGTCCTGTCGCAGGCCGTCCAGCGGCAGCACCTTGGGCAGGTGCCTGTGGAGCATGGTCATACTGCTGGTGTGATGGCCGGTGTGGGGCTCACGCCCGCTGATCACATGCGGTGACGACGGCTTGTCAACTAATACTCCAGCTGCGGATCGTGATCTTGCTGGCGGGAGCCACAGGCCAGAGCGTAGGCGCCCCGTTCCGCAGGGGGTTTCTCGGGTGTGAGGTCAACCCAGGTCTGGCCAGTTCAGGAGGTTCTCCAGGGTGGCGCGGTCGCCCTCGCTTCGCAGGTTGTCCAAGGGGAGTCGGCCGTGCAGGGCGAGCAACAGGTTGCTTGCCGATCCGTGGACGTCGGCGTCCGTCTCGTGTTGGCCGTCGATGAGGTGCGAGCCCGACTCCGGCAGGTCGATCAGCCATGACTCGCCTTCGGCTGCGTGCAGGCCGATCCGGGTCGGCTCGTGCGGCCAGGGGCCGGCGGTGCCATGGCTGACGCCGATGAATTCGGCGATGCCGTCAAGTGCGACAACCGCCGGGAGGGGCTGGGGAGTTCCGGTGGCTAGCTGGGCGTCGAAGGCGTGGACAGCGGCCTCCTGAACCTGATGGCGCGCGATGGCACCACTCGTCGTCGGGACGTCGGAGTCGCCCCACCATGTCCAGCAGTCCACCGCGGGACCTGCGGCTTGCAGGGCAGCGATCAGCTCTTGGGCGGCTGCGGCGGAACGGGCCAGTAGGTCGGCAGACAGCGTGTCATCGGCCGGTGCCACGGTGGGGGGCTTCTCGCTGGGACCGGCCGCGACCGCCGCCGCCCAGAACCGGTGCACCTCGATAAGGTGCTCAACGAGGTCGCGGAGCGACCAGTCAGGGCAGCTGGGGACGCGGACATCCAGATCGGGGGAGCCCGCGACGCTGCTGCGCAGGGCGGCAGAGCGGTCCTGGACCAGGGCCAGCAGGTCTTCGAAGACAAGTTTCTGGGTCATCCCAGCTTCCTATCACCCGGCATTGACAGTGGCCCTTCGCCTTTCCACCAACCCGCGAGTATCAACAGCGGTTCGTGGTCGTGCCGTTGGAAGCCTATTCGGGAATGGGTGCGGCCACCGGTGATCATCGGCGATCGGAGCTTCGGCCTCGGTCGGCTCGGTCGCGGACAGCTGTGACAATGCGATGGCCGAGGCCCTGAACGGGACCTTCAAGGCCGAGCCGATCGAGATGCAGGGCCCTTGGCGGGACGTCGACCAGGTCGAGCGGGCGATCTTCCAGCGGGTCGCGTGGTACAACGAGGAACGGCTCCACTCCGCCCTCGACTACGTACCGCCCGCCGAGTACGAACGCGACTGGTGGCGACAACAGCAAGCCACCCCGCAGTCCGCCTGAAACAACATCACCGGACTCTACGAAACTCGGGGCAGCTCAGCCTACGGGCGATCCATTCCTGGCTCGCCCCCGCCGTCACTCTCAATCGATGGTGGCGAGCCTGGACGGACAAGGACCCGCCCTCCGAACTCCAGGCCCTGATCGACGCGGTCACCACCGGACACGGCATAGACCTCTACCGCCGGACTTAACGAACTACCGGTAATCAACGACGGATCTCATGATCAAGGAGATGCGCTGATGGCGGCTCACGTGCCGCGGTATGACGACTGGCGAGGACCTGCGACTGGAACGGGGCCAGTGCTGCGCTCCTTGCGGTGCGCCACGGCGAGCAGCGTGGCAGCACCGCATAGGCAGTAGGTGCTTCCCAGCCATGCCAGGGCGCGTGGGTAGTTGTGGGCCGGTGTCAGCGCGTCCTGCACGGTCGCGAGGTGTGGCACCAGATCAGTGCCTGCTGCCAATGCCCATGCGGCCAGCGCGAGGCGCGCGGCCAGATGCGTGCGGTTGTGGGGCGCGGCAAGCCACATGAGGGCCGGGACACACCACACCCAATGGTGGCTCCATGAGATCGGCAACAGCATAAGACCGGTCAACTGGACGACCAGCAAGAGTCCCAGGCGATCCGAATACCGGGTGGCGCGGTACCCCGCGACCACCGCCGCCCCAAGGACCAGCATCGCGCACGCGCACCACAGCAGGCCCAAACCCGTGTCCTGGCCGGTCAGCCTGGCAAGCACCCCTAGCAGCGATTGGTTGCGCACCGACATCACCCACCCGACCCGGCTGGTGTCCCACAGCAGCCCCAGCCAGAAGCGAACCGATTCCCGTGGCGCCACCAGCCACCCGATCGCAAGGGTCACACCGAACGCCGCCAGCGACCAGAAAGCCGCCTTTCTGCGGCCGACGAGAAGCAGATACGCACCGGTGACCGCAGGAGTGAGCTTCATTCCCGCGGCGATCCCTACACCACCGCCGGCCAATACGGCCCTGCCCGGCGGCAGGGCCGCCGCCGACAGGACGACAGCCGCAAGGACAAGGTTCACCTGCCCAAGGTTGAGAGTGTGGTGGACCGGCTCGCACCACAACACCACCGCCACCCACAGCATCAGGCGACAGCGCTCCATCCGGACACCGTCCAGCAGCACAGCGCTCCTGTCGACGATGACCACCAGAGCGATCACGCTCACCGCCTGCACCACGACCACGGCCACAGGCCACGGCAGCCAGGACAACGGCAGCAGCACAAGGGCGGCGAACGGCGGATAGGTGAACACCAGCGAGTGCGGACCCGACCGAATCTCGTAGAGCTGCCCTGACAACACGCCCGGGGATGCCTCGTAGTAGACCCGGGCATCAGTGAATGCCGGGGTCGACAGTGCCGTCAACAGCACATGAGCCGCTAGCGACGCCCCCAGCAGCCACGCCGCATGCCGTCCCGCCCAGCCTGTCCACGACGCACCGGGCAACCCCGTCACACGAAGCTCCTCCGCCAGAGAACGATCAGCGACCAAGCCCTCTACGCCGCGTCGCCGCACACGGTCGGAGACTGAGGCTACGTCACAACAGCCGCGTCGACGCCAAATCAACCTGAACAAACTGCAAAAAGGGTAAATTGAGTGTAACGCCGTGAAAAAAGGAGTGGCGAGCCCGCAGCCTCTGCGTCGCCATCGGCGCCTGGACGGTTCGTAAGGCCCGCCGCCGTGCCGTCTTCAGGAACGCCCAGAGGTCTCCTGGCGACGAGTAGCCGGAACAGGGAGGGCGACGAGCCGAGCGTCGGCTGCCGGAAGTCCGAGCACCCCGTCCGGACCGATGACGACGCCGATCCGGGCGTACAGGACGCCGCCCGTCTCTACCCAGTCGGCGTGCTTGTCCGGGGCCCGGAACCGGCCGGCCTACGGCCCGGGGCCCGTACCCCTCACTTCCGGCTGAGTCATTTCGAAGCCCCGGTGCTTCGAGGAAACCCTCGGCGCGGGCGCTTGCCAGGGTGATGCGCAGCAGGTCGGCGCCCTTCTCGAAAAGGAGGCAGCGCGGTTCCCAGATGGGCCGGTACTTGGCGTTGGCGCGGTACAGCGTCTCGAATCCGACGCCGACACCGTTCGGAGTGGCGCCGGGCCACGGTCGCGGGTGGGGCGTGGTGTGGCGGTCCGTGTTCGGTTGGTGCCTACTGGCTGAGGAGGCGACCGACAGCCGGCGCGTGGGAGGTGTGGTGGCGAACGGGAGCGGAACGGGGCGGAAGCGGCGCGGGGTGGCTGTGGTGCGGGGCAGCCGGCCGTCGCTGCCCGTACGCCTCCCTCCGCGCGCCCGGCCCCCCGACCGGGTGCCCGCGGCCGAGCGCGTCGTTCCCTGGCTGCGCGCCGCCGCCGCCTACGCCTGGCGTCTGCTCCTCGTCGGCCTCGTCGTCTACGGCGTCTTCACCATCCTCGGCCGCTTCCAACTCGTCGCCGCCGCCCTGTTCCTCGCTCTGGTGATCACTTCGGTCCTGCGACCCGTCGCCGACCTGCTCGGCCGCTGGCTGCCGCGGCCCCTGACCGTCGCACTCTCCCTGGTCGGCAGCCTGCTGCTCCTGCTCGCCGTGTTCGTCCTGGTGGGGGAGGCGGTGGCGGGCGAGTGGGGAAAGCTGACCGGAGAGTCCCGCGGCGGCATCCACCGGGTCGAACAATGGCTCGAAGGCCCGCCGTTCCGACTCCGCCACAAGAGCCTCTCGCACCTGCAGGACCAGATCGGCTCGTACCTCTCGTCCCACCGGGCAGCCCTCTTCAGCAGAGCCGTCAGCGGCCTTGGCCGGGTCGTCGAGCTGGTCACCGGCCTCGCCCTCGCGCTGTTCTTCTCCGTCTTCTTCATCCACTCGGGCGAACGCCTGTGGTCCTGGGTGCGCGACCAGCTCCCACGCGGCGCCCGGCCGGGGTGGGACCGGGCGGGGCGCGCGGCCTGGCGGACCTTCGCCGGGTACACGCGCGGCATCATCATCGTGGCCGCGACAAACGCGGTACTCGTCGGCATCGTCCTGCTGGCACTGCGGGTCCCGCTCGCGCTGCCCCTCACCCTGCTGGAGTTCTTCGCCACCTTCGTGCCACTGGTCGGCTCGCCGGTCGCGCTGGCGGTGGCCACAGTGGTCGCCCTGACCGGGCGCGGTCCGCTCACGGCCGCGGCCGTGCTGCTGCTCATCGTCGTCATCGGACAGATCGAGGGACATCTCCTGCATCCCCTTGTGATGAGCTGGGCCGTCCGGCTGCACCCGCTGGTCGTCGCCGTCTCCGTGATCGCGGGGAGCATCGTCGCGGGCGTGATCGGCGCCGTGGTGGCCGTGCCGTTCGTGTCCGTCGCCTGGGCGGTGCTGCAGGCGGTGCGCCCGCCGCCGCCATGAGGCGCGCGTCCTTTTGTGCCGTGCGACGCTGACTCGCAGGGGTGGTGTACACGCTGGGTCTGTCGCCATGTCCCGCCTGCCCCGGGACGTTCGCAACAGGACCTGGCCGGACGCGCAGGAGGCGATGTGGGGCACGACCGGCGAGGGGCGCCGCGGCACGGGACGGAACACAGACCGGGGCTGCGGCGCAGGACCCTCCTGCAGGGGTGCGCGGGCGCCGGGCTCGTCCCGGCGGCCGCCGCCTGCGCCCCGGCCTTTTCCGCCCAGGACCCTTCCCGTACGGTCGCTCCGCACCGTCCGGAGGCAGAACGGGAGTGCGCCGGGACACCCAACTGGCGTATCCGCTCGCAAGGTCCCGCAACGCCGTCGTCGGCTACACGGACCGGGTGAGCGTGCCCCCGGGCGAGGAGTGCGGTCTGTATGTGTCGACGACCGCGTCGTCCTTCCGGGTCACGGCCTTCCGCGTCGGCTGGTACGGCGGTGACGAGGCCCGGCTGATCTAGTCCTCCGGGCGCATACCGGGCCGCGTCCGAGTGGAACCGCGCCTCGAGTCCGGTACACGCACCATCCGCGCCGACTGGAAGCGCACGCTCGTCTTCAGTACGGCGGGCCGGCCGGAGGGCGCGTATGTGCTGCGGCTGGATTCGGAGGCCGGGCACCAGCGGTACATCCCGCTGATCGTGCGCTCGACACACGACCTGGGTCTTGAGCCGGTCGAACCGCGAGGCCCCCGGTCGACGATCTTGTTGGCCTGCGCACGACGTCGGCCAGGTGCGCGATGTCGCTGACGGTCGCCATCTGCGTGTCCGGCACGGCGCACTGGGTGAGGAAACGCAGGTGGAACGCCCCCTCGGTCGCGGCCGCGGTCCGCTCCGAGCGGTGCCGGGGCGGCCCGGCGCGCGGACGGGGGCCGGGGCGCTCCACCGCCCGAAGGGCGGCCAGAACCGGAGTCTTCAGTTCGCCCGCACTACGACACTCGGGCCGCTCGGGGGGGCCGCATCCGCCATGTCGGTCACCATACAGAGGCGGGGAGTCAGGCTTTCACCATCCTCTAACCCTGTAGTCGTAGGGGTTCGTGCGGCGCTCTACGGGCTGTAGGGGAGTCCATTCCGTTGCGTGCGGACACGACAGGTGCGTGATGGCCGACGGCTCGAACGCCACGACGACCGATGCCCGGCGCATCGGCCCCACTCTGCAGGCTGACCGGGCTTCGCGCGCCTGGGGCGAGCCATGGCTGGCGGCGGTCGCGGCAGCCTTCACGCTCGCCCAGCTCGTCCTCGTCCGGCCGGGAATCGGTCTTGGCTGGGACGAGGCGGTCTACGTCAGCCAGGTCAGCAGCCATGCTCCCGCCGCCTTCTTCAGCGCGCCCCGCGCCCGGGGTATCTCCCGCCTGGTCGCTCCGGTCACGTGGTGGTCCGACTCCACCGCACTCCTCCGGATCTATCTCGCCATCCTTTCGGCCTGGCCCTCTATTTCGCCCTGCGTGTCTGGCGAGCCCAGTGCATGCCGCGCGTCCTGGCTCTGACGGGTGCCCTGTTCGCCTCGTTGTGGGTGACGCTGTTCTGAACATGGTGGGCGCGGCACGTGCCAGGGAGAGGCGCCGCGCCGAGGCCGAGGCCGGGGGCGAGGGGAGGGGAGCGGCGAGGCCGATGCCGGCACCGGGCTCGCCACCGGAATGGCCGCGCTCGAACAGCCGTACGCCGTCGAGGTTCACGGTGATCGGCTCCCTGGCCAGGCGGCCCGCCCTGCTGGAGCGGTTCGGGGTCGGGCCTCGTACAGCCGGGCAGTTGCCGGCCTCGGCAGGGGACAACCCGGAACGGAGTCGGTCCCTGGGGTGCGTTCGCCCACCTGGCCGGTGTCGCGTCGGCATTCTCGCCCCGTGCGGAGGGCTCGGCGTGTACCGGGATTCGGCACAGGTCGGCCGGGAACGACCCTGCCCCGCGCGAACGCCGCTGCTCCGGCACTGGTAGAACCGTCGGATGTCCCTGCGCGCTCGAATCTTGACGAAGCTGCCCCTCGCGGTCGCCGTACTGCCGCTCGCGTTGCTCGGGATGTTCGTGACGGCAGTGGTGCCGAGCGGGTGGGCCTACGCCGTGTGTGCCGCGGCCGGCTACCTCGCCGAGCCCGGCGTGATGAAGCGGGTCACCAGCGGGATGCAGCCGTTGCCTCGCGTGGGCTTGAGCGTTGCGGCGCCTTCCGTGCTGCGCGGTGCCTCGGCGCTGGTGTTGCTGGCGCGGGTCGGGCAGGGCGGGTCCGGCGCGTTCGTCGTTGCCGCGCTGGGGTTCTTGGCGGTGCAGGCGCTGCGGGTGGGATATGCGGGGCTGCTGCTGTATGTGTGGTGGTGTCGGCGGCTGCCCGCCGTCACCCGCAACGTGGATCTCTCGGCGCTGCGCATCCCTGATGCTCCGCCGCGCCGGCTGACGGACCTGTACCGCGGGCCGCTCGCCTTCATCGACCTGCCGCTGGTCGCGGGTGCCGCCGTCGCCGCGGAGGCCGGCGCGCGCTGGGCCGCCGGTGGCGCCGCAGCCGCCGTCCTCGCGGGTCTCGTCGCCGTCGTCCTGCTCGCCGTACCAGCCTGGCGGTCGCGGCATCTCGCCGCCAAGGGGCGCGTACTGGACGCCGTCCGCGCGCAGGTGCGGGCGTACGAGCCGGAGGTCGTCGTCTACTTCTCCGGTGACCTTCAGTCCGCGTACCAGCTCAACGGCTGGCTGCCCGTCCTCGACCGGACGGAACGGCGGGTGGTGATCGTGCTGCGCGAGCGCGAGATGCTGCCCCGGCTCGACCCGACGACCCGGCCGGTGGTCTGCCTGCCGCTCGGCAAGGACCTGGCCGCCTTCGAGTTGCCCAGCGCCCGGGTGGCACTGTTCACCGCCAACGCCGCCAACAACACCCACCTGTTGCGGATGCCGCAGTTCCGTTCCGTCTACATCGGCCATGGCGACAGTGACAAGCCGACCAGCTTCAACCCGTTCACCAAGGTCTACGACGAGGTGTGGGTCGCCGGCCCGGCCGGCCGCGAACGGTACGCCCGCTCGGGCGTCGGGGTCGCGGACACGGACGTCGTCGAGGTGGGGCGGCCCTCGCTGTGGCCCGTCACCACGACGACCGCTGCTGCACCGCAGCCGACCGTGCTGTACGCACCCACCTGGGAAGGCTTTCACGGCGACGAGGGCGCAGCCACCTCGCTGATCACGATGGGCCCGGCGCTCGTCCGAACTCTGTTGGCCCGGCAGCCGCGGATCCGGCTGCTCTACCGGCCGCACCCCCTCACCGGCACCCTCGACCGTCGGGCGAAGGCGGCGCACGCAGAGATCCTCGCGCTGATCGAGGCGGCGAACGGCGCCGCCGCCGAGGACGACGCCCGGCTCGGGCGGCTCGCCGCCCGGCTCGACACAGTGCGGCAGCCCGGCCGCGGCGACGAGGCGCAGACCGCCCGGGACTGTGCCGCACCGGCCGCCGACTGGGAAGCGGTGTTCGCCGAGTGGCAGGACGCGTACTGGGCCGATGGCACTCGCCACCGGGTCACGGCCGGCTCGCGCCCAGGCCTCTACGACTGTTTCAACCACGCCGACGTGCTCATCGCCGACGTGTCGGGCGTGGTCACGGACTTCCTGGCGGCGGACAAGCCGTACGCCGTCGCCAACCCGGCAGGCCTCGACGCCGACGTGTTCCGGGAACGCTACCCGGCAGCGGCGGCGGGCCAGCTCATCGGCCCGGACCTCTCCGGACTCGACGAACTCCTCGACCGTGCGGGCGGCGCGCCCGACCCGCTCGCCCACGAACGGGGGCGCCTGCGCGCCCGCCTCCTCGGCCCCGCGGAGGCCGACCCGCTGGCCCCCTTCGAGCGCGCCCTCGACGCCCTCCTACGCCGCACTGCCGGCTGAGTCCTGACCGAGGAACACCCGCCGGACCACCCGCTCGGCGGCGTGCCCGTCGTCGAAGGCACAGAAGCGGCGGCGGAACTCGGCCCGTGCCCGCTGGGCCGCGCCGTCGTCCGCCCGGCCGGAGCACAGCACCTCGATGAGCTCCTCCTCGGTCGTCGCGACGGCGCCGGGCGGCTGCTCCAGCAGGTCGAAGGTGACGCCCCGGGTGCTTCGGTACGTCTCCCAGTCGGGGGCGTAGATGACGATCGGCCGGTCCAGGTCGGCGTAGTCGAACATGATCGACGAGTAGTCCGTCACCAGCATGTCGGCCGCCAGGCACAGGTCCTCGACGACGGGGTGCTTCGACACGTCCAGCACCCGGCCGCCGTCGGCCTGCGGCTGCTTGCCCTCGGCGTCGTAGTAGTGGGAGCGCAGCATCAGCACGTGGTCGGGCCCGAGCGCGGCCGCCAGCCGGTCCGGGTCCAGGAGCGGGCCGACGTCCGCGTACTCGCGGTGGGTCGGGGCGTAGAGCACAGCGGTCTGCGCCGGGGTGATGCCGAGGCCCTTGCGGATCGTGGCGATGTCGTCGGGGTCGGTGTCGAAATAGCGGTCGTTGCGGGGATAGCCGTACTCCAGCAGCTCGTACGAGCCCGGGTAGACGCGCGGCCAGATGCCCGAGGAGTGCGGGTTGGCGGACAAAAGGTAGTCCCAGCGGGCGGAGTGCTCGCGCAGCCGGGTGAAGTTCATGTCACGGGCGCCGATCGGGTAGCGCTCCTGGTCCAGGCCCATGACCTTGAGAGGGGTGCCGTGCAGGGTCTGGACGTGCACGGAGCCGGGGCGTTTGGCGATGGTGTGCGGGAAGTTGACGTTGTTGACCAGGTACTTGGCGCGGGCGAGCAGGCGCAGGGCGCGGCGCGAGCCCTCGACGGCGTGGTCGACACCCGGGGGCAGGGAGGCGACGGCGTCCTTGCGGACGATCCACACCCCGTGGATGTCCGGGGCGAGTTCTCGGGCGCGCTCGTAGATGGCGCGGGGGTTGCAGGAGTAGCCGCGGTACCAGTACGCGGCGTAGACCGCGAGGTGGTCGTCGAGCGGGAGGCGGCGCTGTAGTTCGTAGTAGAGGAACGAGGGCAGGGCGCGTGCCCGGCGCGCGGTGGTGCGGGCGGTGCGCTTCGTCGTGCCGACGCCCTGACGGGCCTGCAGGCGGAGGCGGTTGACCGGCCCGAGGGCGGCGAAGAGGCGGTAGTCGTCGCGGGCGACGAGGCGGAACTTGGTGCCGCGGGCGCCGGCCGGGAAGGTGTAGTCGGCGGGCCGGTAGCGGGTGAAGTCCGTGGCCATCCGGTGGAAGAAGTCGCGGCGCCGGTTCGGGGGGACGCGGGACGGGTCGTCGATGATGGTGGTGTAGTGCCAGATGGCCCGGTTGAAGAGCGGGGCCCGGAAGGCGTCGAAGGTGTCCTCGTGCCGGTCCAGGAAGTCGAAGATCTTCTCGTACTGGCCGAAGACGTCGAAGTGCCGGTCGCTGACCGTGGTCGTGATCGCGCCTGCCCGGCGCTCGCGGTAGAAGTAGCAGACCTGGTCGAGGAGGGCGATCCGCTCGGCGGCGAGCAGGATGGGGTAGGTGACCGGGAGGTCCTCGTAGAGGCCGCGGCCGAACCGGACGCCGAGGGCGGCGAGGAAGTCGCGGCGGATGACCTTGTTCCAGGCGGTCATCATGAGCTCGAGGACACTGGGGCGGGCGGCGAGGTCGAAGCTGTCCGGGGGAGTCGGCTCGCGCAGGAGGTGTGCGCGTGGGTCGGGCTCGATCGTGCCGGACGGCAGGGCGCGGGCGTAGTCGAGGAAGAGGACGTCGGGGCGGCTCGCCTCGAGACGGGGGGCGATGGCGGCGAGGCTGCCGTCGGCGATCCAGTCGTCGCTGTCGACGAACCACACGTATGTGCCGCGGGCCTGAGCGAACCCGGCGTTACGGGCCTCGCCGAGGCCGCCGTTTGCCGCGAGGTGGAGGACCCGGACGCGGGAGTCCCGGCGGGCGTACTCGTCGAGGATCGCGGGGCAGCCGTCGGGGGAGGCGTCGTCGACGGCGATGACCTCGAAGCGGGTGAAGGACTGGGCGAGGATGGCGTCGAGGCAGGGGCGGAGGAATTCCTCGACGCCGTAGACCGGGAGCACGAGGCTGATGAGCACGTCGGACTCGGTGGTGGCTGCCTCTGTCGCCGCTGTCATGCGTACCTCCTATGGGTGACGACCGTTGACACTAGCTCCGTACTCCGTGGGTGGCCGGTTCGGACGGGCTGCTGGGGTGGTCAGCGTCCCATCCCTGGTTGTGGCTGCGCTGATGGTGTGCCGAAGCCTTCCTGTGCCCCTCGGACACGGACGGTGTGTCCGCGCGGTCGGTTCGCGCGAGGTCATGCCACCCATGGTGATCGATTGGGGCGCGTGGGGCACTCGATGCGGTACGACAGTCAGGATGCGTTCAGGTATTCCAAGGGAGGGTAGGGCCCGATGTCATACGAGGCGTCACAGACCCCGCGCCTTCGTTTGTCGGCAACCAGGCCCTCCGGTCGGGTTCTGCGCTGGAACAAGGTGCCCGAAGTCACCGTCCGCTTCTGGATCATCAAGGTGCCGCGCACCACCGTGGGTGAGGCGGCGGCCGACCGATCCCCTCCGCGTACTGCGTGGGCCCGGCGCCGACGAGCACACGAGCTCGACCTCGTGCCGCATCATCTGTATCCGGCCCACCATCCGTACGCCGGTATGGCTTGAATTGATCTAGGTGCCGCCGCTCGGAATCCGAGCGCCGGACGTCGCCCCTGCCGGTGGCGGGGTGCCAGCGGGCGAACATGTACTGGTTGGCGCTGAGCGGAAGGGCGCGGCGACGGTGTGGAGAGCGAGACGCTCGCCGGGGGGCGAGGACCGTCCAGCCACACCGGAAGGAGAATCCGTTAGGGACCTCGCAGACCCAGGGGTCTGACCAGGGAGAATGGAGAACTCTCGCTGAAATGCCTAGGGTCAGCGGGTGGCTTTTATTGTGGTGTGTGAAGATGACGCAGCGGTCCGCGATGTCCTCAAGCGCGCACTTGAGCACGACGGCCATACGGTCGCAGTCGCTTCTACGGCGGGCAGCCTGCTGCGGCACCTTGAGCCGGTCCCTCATCTGGTCGTCCTGGATCTGGGGCTCCCGGACGCTGATGGCCGTGATGCCTGCTTGGCGTTGCGGGCACGTGGCATTGATGTCCCGGTGCTGATGCTCACGGCTCTGGATGGCATGCATCACAAGGTGGGCGGCTTCGAGGCGGGAGCCGACGACTATATGACGAAACCGTTCGACGTCCCGGAGTTGCTGGTGAGAGTCCGCGCCCTACTGCGCAGAACAACCGCGACGACCCCACCAGGGGGCGTTGTTCTCGATCCGGCGAAACATGTCGTGATCAACGGTTCGGCAAGCGAGAGCCTGACGCCGACCGAGTTCCGGTTGTTGGGCAGGCTTATCGCTTCGCAGGGCGACGCGGTACGCCGCCACGCCCTCGTTGCTGCCGGTTGGCCGCATGGCGCGCAGGTCAGCGACAACACTCTCGACTCCTATGTTCGCCGACTGCGGACCAAACTCGGTGCGCTGGGCGTGTCCGACCGCCTGGCGACGGTCCGGGGGGTGGGCTACCGATGGGAGTGACGGGCTTTCGGGGGAGGGTCGTCGCGCTCGCGGTTCTGATCGCGACAGCGGTGGTCGCAGTGCTGGTGGTGGTCTCGCACGTGTTGCTGAGCCAGGTGACCGACGCGGACGCGAAGGCTCTGGCGCATACGCGTGCCGAGGCGATGGCGGCGAACGTGACCGTACGAAGTGGCCACGTCGTGCTGATCGAGGGCGGCAACGAAGCCCTGGACACGGTCGCGTGGGTGTATTCCGATGGGCGCCTCGTTGACGGGATCGTGCCGGGCAGCCTTCTTGACCGGGTCGAGGTGCTTGCCGGCTCCGGGCAGTCCCGGACCACCACGGTCGGCAGTGACCTTCTCTATGCTCAGCCGATCCGGCTCGAAGGCCACCGCGTCGTGGCGGTCGTGAGGGTGGACCTGACGCCGTACGAGACGTCGGAACAGCGCAGCCTGGCGATGTCGCTCATTTTGGGTGGCCTCTCGATCCTGCTCGCGGGCGTCGTCGCCTACCTCGTGGTGGGCCGTGCGTTGCGGGTGGTTCACGAGATGGCCGCTCTTGCCGACAAGTGGGGTGATCACGAACCCGGGCGCCGATTCGACCTCGGCGTTCCGCATGATGAATTCGGGGAGCTCGGGCGAACTCTCGACCGCCTGCTCGACCGCGTGGACAACGCGCTCGCGGACGAGCGCCGGCTCACCGACGAGATCGCCCACGAGTTGCGGACGCCCTTGACGGTCCTGCGGGGCGAGGCGCAGTTGGCGCAACTCTCCGGTCACCAGGTGGCGCCGGAGTCTGTTCTGACCGAGGTTGACCGCCTGAACAGGGCGATCACGACGATTCTGGGTGCCGCCCGGACGCGGATCGATGGCAGTACCCGCTGCGATCTCAGGGCGGCGGCGCGACAGGCGATCGCCGGTCGCTCCATCGAACTCGCCATCCCGACCAACGTCGATGTCGCCCTGGCAACGGAAGTCGTCGTGGCTGTGTTGTCACCCCTGCTGGAGAACGGCCTGCGCCATGCGAGTTCGCGCGTTTGGGTCACGGCGCGCATCCAGCCCCAGGGGGTCGTGATCGATGTTCTCGACGACGGCCCGGGGTTCGATCCGGCGGAGGTTGATCGGGTCTTCGAAGCGGGTGTGACCAGCGGCGACGGGCACGGGTTGGGGCTGGCCGTGGTGAGGCGTCTCGCCGCGTCCGCCGGGGTGGCAGTCCGTGCGATCGCGGCTGGTCACGGTCGTGTCGAGGTGACCTTTCCCACGCCAGAGGCGATCGCGTAGTCAGGTTGTGTGCAGGTTGGTCGAGCCAACCTTGTCGCATGACAACGACAAGCGAGGCCAGCACGCGCCGCAGAGGGCGGCTGATGCTGAACAAGGTTCCCGAGGTCACCGTCTGGTTCTGGGTGATCAAGATCCTTTGCACGACCGTCGGTGAGAGTTTCGCTGACTGGATCAACATGAAGCTGGGCGTCGGCCTGGTGAACACGGCCTGGATCTTCACCGCCGTGTTCGTGGTGGTTCTGGGCGTCCAGTTGCGGCTGAAGCGGTACGTGCCGTTCCCGTACTGGCTGACCGTGGTGGTTGTCAGTGTCACGGGCACGCTGTACACGGACATCCTGACCGACCAGCTCAACGTGCCGCTATGGATCAGCTCCGCCGTGTTCTCGGTCCTGCTCGCCGTGGTCTTCGGCGTGTGGTGGTTGCGCGAGCGCACCCTCTCGATCCACGCGGTCACGACGCTGCCGCGTGAGTCGTTCTACTGGCTCGCCGTTCTCGTCACCTTCGCGCTCGGCACCGCGACCGGCGACTGGACCCTCGAGCTCACCGGCTGGACCCCGGGTGCCTCGGTCCTGCTGCCGCTCGGCCTCATCGCGGCGATCACGCTGCTGTGGAAGTACGGCGCGAACCCGGTGCTGTCCTTCTGGCTCGCCTACATCCTCACCCGCCCGCTGGGCGCCAACATCGGCGACTGGCTCGCTTCCCCGAAGGTCGCGCAGAACCCGGGCGACCCGACCGGCCTCGCGCTGGGCACCTTCACCACCAGCCTGATCTTCCTCGGTCTGATCCTGGCGACTGTCATCTACCTGACGGTGACACGCTCCGACGTGATCGAGACCTACGAGGCGACGCACGATCCGCAGACCACCGCCGACCTGCGCAGGGAGCGCATCGGGCTGGCGGGCTTCGGCCTCCTCGCCGTTGCCACCACGGGCCTGCTGGTCTGGGCGCACAGCCAGCCGCACGTCGGTCCGGCGCCGGAGACCGACGCCACCTCCACCGTTCAGCTCGCCCCTGGCCAGGCCGTGAAGAAGTTCCCACCGGCCAAGGTCGACGCTCTGAAGGCACTGGCATCGACCGCGCTCAAGGACGCACGGTCGGGAAACGCGACCGGGGCCCACGCCGCCGCCCAGTCGCTGCGTGATCTCTGGGATGCCGACCAGGCCTCGTTGCAGCCGCTGGACAACACCGGCTGGACGTTCATCGACGCCCAGATGGACAGCGTCCTGAAGACCTTCGGCATCGATCACCCGAACCCTCCGATGTCGCAGGCCCGGCAGGAAGCTGAACTCACCACCCTCCTCACCGACATGCGCTGACGGACCTGATCGGTGACGGCTCCCCCGGGGCCGCCACCGGTCACGCTCTCGCGGTGCACGCGATCAGTGACCCAGTGTTTCGCGCCCGCTTCGACCAGGTGCTGAACTGCGGGCCGGTCCGAAGGGCCGGCGGCACCTTGCCTTCATCGGTCACCTGCCATGGCTGCTGAAACGCCTTGGGGCACACGGGATCAGCCGGAACGGTGATGTCGCCCCCGCCGCTACAGGTGCGGTCCGAGGGGCACCCCCGCCTTCGAGTGGAAGGGTGTGGAGATCGTGCCCCGGCGGAGCGCTGGCGATGCCGGCCAGTGGTCCGTCGCTTTCTTGTCGAGAGCCACCTGAGGGCGGAACCTGGTCTCCGCCCTGCGGGGGGAGCGAACGGGAGGCTGGAAGACGGTGATGCCACTTGACCACATCAGTCGGGCACCCGGGCGCGACATCACCGCCTCACACGGGCGGACGCGCTGCCGAGCTGTGAAAATCGCACCGAGACACGTCTGAACGGGACTTGATGCCCAACGAGCCGGGCGGTTCGGTCGAGGCTGGAAATGATCCGAGGCCGATGATCCGCGTACGTACCGGTGTCGGTGGGCTGGGTATCGGGGTGAATCTCGCAGTGTTCAGCCTCAGCCGAGCGGTGACGTCTCTGCCCGTGGTGCGATGCAGCCGTGACCGCGCGTCCGCGAAGCCAGGAGAAGTGGCAACGCGGCGTGAGCCGGAGAGCGAGTTCCTCCGCATGCTGTGGGCCGCCGACAGGGTCCTGGCGCCGGCCGAAGTCCAGGAGGACGTCGGCGGCGGTCTCCCTGTCGACCGGTGCAGGCCCCCTGCGGCGGTCCACCTCGACCCACCGCCGGAACGGCACCCGCGACGCCGAGTCGGTGACTCCGTTGCGCAGCTCCACCGTCCGCGACCAGTCCGCCGGTGCTGCCGCAGCCTCGTCGAAGCGGGCGAGCGAGGCCTGTACCAGTCGTCGCCTACGACCTCGGCGAGTGGGAACCCGTACGATGCGCCGCCGAAGGAACAACCCCGCTCATGCATCGGATCCCTCGTACGCGAACCCGCCGACACGGCCTCTCTTCCGTCCCCGTCCACGCCGGAGATCCCGGCCTCCCTCCGAGGTGAATCCCCACGGTGTCCGCACACCTCTCGCCCCCGAACCTGCGACAGCACAAACCCAAGGACCGCGTTCCCTCCCCGACCGGGCCCCCGCGCCCCGGGACGCGGCTGCGCAGGGGCGCGGCCTCGGCCACGGTCTGGTACCTGCGGATGCTCGCGGTGCTCAACCTTGCCGCGGTTGTCTCACTGTCGTTCCGCGACGAGGTCAAAGAGCACAACGTCGGTGAGTACTTCACCCCCTATCTGGCCACCGCCGGGCTCGTCTCGGCGGCATTGGCACTCTTCCTCGCCATGGTGATGCGGCGCCGCAAACGGGCTGCGTGGATCTTCAACCTGCTGCTGGCCGGCGGGCTGTTCGCGCTCTACACGCTGGCCATGACTCAAGAGGCGTACCGCGAGCACGTCACCAACTGGGGTTCCCTGCTGCTCACCGGCCTGTTCGTGGCCGCGCTGCTCCTCGGGCGCGGGGAGTTCAACGCTGTCGGGGACCGCTCCAACCCGAAGCTGGCCCTCGCCGTGGGAGCGGGCGGTCTCCTCGTCAGCGGCACGATCGGCACGCTGCTGGTCGCCGCCAACAACAAGCTGCCCGGCGCCACGCTGACCGACGAGATCGCCTACACCCTGCTGCGCGGCATCAGCGTCGGCCCGCTCGCCGACCGGGTAGACGCCGTGCACGCGCCGCGCTGGGTCGACGTCCTCATCAACATCCTGATCGCCGCGACCTTCCTGCTCGTCCTGTACGCCTGCTTCCGTGCCCCCCGCGGTCGCGCCCTGCTCGGCGAGGACGAGGAACAGCGGCTGCGCGATCTGCTGGCCCGGCACGGTGAGCGGGACTCCCTGGGCTACTTCGCCCTGCGCCGCGACAAGGCGGCCATCTTCTCCGCCAGTGGCAAGGCGGCTGTCACCTACCGGGTGGTCGGCGGCGTCAGCCTGGCCTCCGGCGACCCCGTCGGCGACCCCGAGGCATGGCCTGGCGCCATCGACGCGTGGCTGGCAGAGGCCCGTCGGCACGCCTGGACCCCGGCGGTGATGGGCGCGAGCGAGGAGGCCGGCACCATCTACGCACGGCATGGGCTGGACGCCCTCGAACTGGGCGACGAGGCCATCGTGGAGATCGCCGACTTCACCCTCGAAGGACGCGCCATGCGGGGCGTACGGCAGGCGCACAACCGGGTGCGCCGGGCCGGATACACGGTGAGCGTCCGACGCCACGAGGACATCGCGGACGACGAGATGGCGCTGCTGATCGACAAGGCCGACCACTGGCGCGACGGACCGACCGAACGCGGCTTCTCCATGGCGCTGGGACGGCTAGGCGACCCCGGTGACGGCCGCTGCGTGATGCTGGAATGCCGCGACCCCGAGGGTGAACTGCGCGCCCTGCTCAGCTTCGTCCCCTGGGGCGAGCACGGCCTCTCCCTGGACCTCATGCGCCGGGAACGCGCCTGCGAGAACGGCCTGATGGAGTTCATGGTCGTTGAACTGCTGCTGTGTGCAGAGGAGTTGGGCATACGGCGGGTGTCGCTGAATTTCGCCATGTTCCGCTCGGTCTTCGAACGCGGCGCGCGCCTCGGCGCGGGCCCGGTACTGCGGCTGTGGCGCTCGATGCTCACCTTCTTCTCCCGCTGGTGGCAGATCGAGTCGCTCTACCGCGCCAACGCCAAGTACCGGCCCGTGTGGGAGCCTCGCTTCCTGCTCTTCGCCAAGAGCGGCGACATTCCTCGCATCGGCCTGGCCAGCGCCCGCGCCGAGGGCTTCCTCACCCCGCCGGCCCTGCCCGCCCTCCGGCGCCGCAGGCGTTCCTCCGCCTCGGACGGAGAACCGGCCCCGGCGATCCACAGCTTGTAAAGGCAGCCCCCGGCGGGCGCTCTCCCGGCGCGGAGCCGAACGGCGCAACGCCCGCGCACTGGAGAACGAGGTCTTGACCATGCCCTGGGCGACCGAACAGGCAGAAGGTCTTCGCGCGGTGTCGCTCACGTTCACGTGCACCCGGCAGAAGACTCGTCCGTGCCAACGAGGCTATGGCGGTCGTCTACGGTCAGTCACGACCGCCGTGGATGCTGTACAAAGCGAGCACCGCCAAGCCGAGAGCCTCTGGGCAGGTCCGTCCAACGTTGCGGGCGTCATGGACGTGGGGCCGGCGGGCTTCACAAGGGTCCTACCCGGTGAGTCTCCCGTGTCTGGTGAGGCCGGCCACGGGTCGCCACTGCTCGGTCAGGAGGGGCCCCCGCCCGCCGTGTACCGGCCGAAGCGACGGGCACCTGAACACCAGATCACCTTCTTATGACCCTTTTGCCTTCCATTGATGAACCCAGCGCGCATATGTCCGCTCTCCATGTTGTAGTGACCAGAATGGAGAAAGTGGACATGAGCTCCCAAACCGTCGACGCCGAAGTGCGGCAGCGCGACGCGCCCCCGTCCGCCATCGCCCGGCCGCAGATGACCGACAGCGACGACACCCCGCAGCAGTGGCACCGGGGCATGACGCTGATCGCCACGATCAGCCTGTTCATCGGGACCCGCGCGGCCTGGACCCAGGCGATGCTCATCCATCCGCCCGTCGCTGGGGTCATCTCCGTCTGCTACGCGGGAATCCTCGTGTGCGCGGTGCTCGCTCTGGCCGTGCGCGGCAGACGGGCGCTGATCCGGGTGGACGCCGCGGTCCTCGTCCTCGCGGTGGCCCTGGTGGTGTGCGGTTACTGGCTGGACCACGGCGGCACCGACGAGGGCGTGTTCACCGCGCAGGCCGCGAGCGAGATCCTGCACGGCCACCCGGTCTACGGACAGCCCTGGCCCTGGCTCTTCGGCACCGCGAAGTCCGGTGTGACCAAGACGATGTCCGGCGGAGCGGACCTGACGTACGGCTATCCGCCGCTGACCGCTCTGCTCGCCGCGCCGGTCCACGCCGTACTGCATTCGACGGCGGCCGCCACCGTGGTCACCACCGGCGCTCTGATCGCCGGCGCGGTCGCGCTGTGGCTGCTGCTCCCGGTGCCCTGGAGGTCGGCGGCCACCGCCGTGTGCCTCGGCTTCGGCATCCTCCCCGGCTACGCCCGCTCCGGCTACCCGGCCATCGTGGCCCTGGCCCTGCTCGTCCCCGTGGTGGTCCGCTGGCCCGCCACCGGCGCGGGCGGGCGCCTCGGGCGAGGCGGGGTGCTGCGGGCGGTGTGCCTGGGCGCCGCCTGCGCCGCCCAGCAACTGGCCTGGTTCCTGCTCCCCTTCCTGCTGATCGGCCTGTACGCCGTGCGGCGCGGCGACCTCGGGGCCCGGCCCGCGACCGCCCTGCTCGCCCGCTTCACCGGCATCGCGGCCCTGACGTGGGCGGCCATCAACGCCTACTTCGCCGCCCAGAGCCTCTCCACCTGGTGGGAGGGCATGTTGCTGCCCCTCACCCAGAAGGCGATCCTGCACGGCCAGGGCCTCATGGGCATCTCCTACTACTTCACCGACGGCAGCAGCCGCCTCGACTACTACTCGTACGCGAGCGTGCTCCTCCTCGCGGGCCTGCTCACAGCCACCCTGCTCTTCGTCCGCCGTCTGGGAGCGGCCCTGACCGTGCTGCCCTGGCTGGCTTTCTACCTCGCCACGCGTTCCCAGGACGGCTACTACCTGATGATGACCCCGCTGTGGCTGGCCGCCGCCGCGACGGTCCCCGCCTCGTCCCTCGCCTCCGCCTGGGAGCCCCGCATCACCCGCATCCGCCGGCTCCGTGGCCGGTCCGCCAGGACCGCCGTCGTCGCGGCACTCCTCTCGCCGGCCCTGCTGTGCGCCGGCATCGCCGCCGCCAGCCCGCCTCCGCTCGACATGAACCTCACCGCCCACCTCACCGGCAGTGCCCACCCCGCGATCACCTCCGTCACGGTTCGCGCGGTCAACACCACCGACACCGCCCTCACCCCCCACTTCGCCAGCCGCCTCGGTCACGGCGCCTCCAACTGGTGGACCGTCACCGCGGGGCCGACCACCATCGCCCCGCACAGCGCGGCCGCGTACGTCGTGCGGCCAAAGGGCGGCCGCCGTGCCCTGCCCACCAGTCCCCACGAGCACATGTACCTCATCGCCGTCACGGGCACCCCCATGACGATCACCACGGCTCCTCTGGGGAACGCCACCGACCCGGGTCGATGACGCTCGCCCTTCGCCCCGGACGCAGGTGATTGGACCTGGTTCGCCAGGTGGGCCCACCCGCCCACAGCGCACCGTCGCCGATCGGCAGCCGTTACAGGCGACCGCCAATGGGGCCGGTAGGCCGTTGTGGCAACAGCGGGCCAGTCACGCGGTTCGGGCCGTCCCGACCGTTCCGCTCTCCCCCCGCCCGGCCACCGTCGCCACCACCACCAGGGCTTCTCCCTGCGCGCCTTCACCCGGGGTCGGGCGCGCCGACGGTATCGCAACAGCCCAGCCGTGAGCCGTCGTTTGTGATGCGGAAGTAGGCGTGGACTTCGGGAATCCTGTTCCGGCGCAGACGGTGGCCGAGCCGTTCGGCCGCAGGTGTCCCCGAGAGTTCGTACATCATGAGGGCCTACCGCGCCGGCGGTTGCCTGAACGCATCCTGACTGCCGCGCGGCGATCCCGGCCCGCCGGGCCCGCCCCGATCACGATGGGACCATGCATTCCCGCGCCGCGTCCTGGCTGCGGCACCGGCTCGGCCGCGCCGTGGTCCTCGCCTACGTACTCGCCCTGCTCCAGCCCGGACCCGGCCTGTGGCTGCGTCATCCCCATCTCTTACCGCTGACGCACCTGACGCTGCACACCGCACCGCTTCTTCTGTCCCTGGTCCTGTTCTCGGCAGGGCTCCAGGTGCCGGTCCGCGCGCTGGGCCGACTGCTGCGCCACCCGAAGGCCCTGCTCGCCGGACTCGTGCTGCACCTGGCGATCCCGCTGGCGGTCCTGCCGCTCGTCGCGTTCCTGCTGCGGCGCACCCCCGACACCGACGGCGGCAGCGGACTGCTCACCGCGATGATCCTCGTCGTGGCGATGCCCGTCGCCGCCGGGGCCACCGTGTGGACCGACAAGGGCGACGGCGACCAGCCGACGATGGTGGGCCTCGTCCTGGCCTCCACCCTCCTCAGCCCGCTCACCACCCCCTTGCTGCTGGCGACGCTGTCGCCGCTGCTCAGCGGAGGTTACGCGGACACCCTCGCCGCCACCGGCCAGTTGGCCGGGGGTGGATTCGCCCTCACCGCCGTGGTCCTTCCCTGTGCGGCCGGCCTGCTCGCCGCGCTCCTCCTGCCCGCCCGCCTGCTCCACCGATTCCAGCTGACGGTGACGCCCTTGGCCCTGACCGGCTCACTGCTGCTGACCTACGTCAACGCCAGCGGCGCCCTCGGCTCCGTCCTGACCCGGCCCCGCCCGCTGCTGTTCGTTGCCGCCCTGGCCGTGGCCGCCCTGGTCTGCCTGCTCTCCTTCGCCCTCGGCCGGGCCGCCGCCCGCGTCCTGCGACTGGAGGCGGGCACCGCCTCGTCGCTCACACTCGCCTGCGGCATGAACAACAGCAGTGCGAGCGCGGTCCTGATCACCGCGTCCCTGCCCGACAAACCGCACCTGCTGCTCCCGGTCCTCGCCTATGGGCTGCTGCAGAAGACCGCCGCGAGCCGCATCGTCACCCGGCTCCGGCGCGATCCAGCTCCCCCGGCAAATCCCTGAACGACGCTCAGCCGCCCGCCGGGCGAGCCTCCTCCTGGCGTACGGGGACGAGCAGAGTGAACGTGGCGGGACGGCGGCCGGTCAGGGAGAGTCTGCGCCCAGAGAGACGGCCAGGTCGCGGGCGAGGGACAGGCCGATGCCGGAGCCCGGTGCCGCGCCGGTGCGGCCGCGGTCGAACAGCCGGCGGCCTCGCCGCCCACGGCACCCTCGTCGGTGACGTCGAAGGCGACGGCTTCGCCGAGGTCGCGGGCCGTGAGGCGTACGGTGCCATGCCCGTGGACCCGGGCGTTGTCCAGCAGGACGCCGAGGATCTCGGTGACGGGGGCGCCCGCCGGGGACCCGGACGTCGTCCGATGCCTCAGGGGTCCCGCACTCCAGGCGTCTGCCGTCGGGGGCGAACAGTCCGTGCCATCGCTCGTCGGTCTCGTGCAGCAGTCGTGGCACGGGGGCGTCCGGTGCGGGCCGGCGCGGCAGGCCGCGGGAGCGGGACAGGCGCAGCACTTCCTCCACCGTGCCGTGCAGGCGGCGTGTGGTGGCCAAAGCCTCCTTCAGGGCGGGCCGTGTCTGCGCGTCGTCCTGGGCGAGCCACGACTCCAGGGTAAGGGTGTCGCGCTGGTCGGCGTACAGGGACGACCTGATCGCCAGGGCCAGCGGGGCGGCGAGGAGGACGACGGCGACCAGGGCGGCGGCGAGGGCGACTCGCACCACGCGCTGTCTCATGCCCCCATCTGCGGGACCCCGACAGGCCCGGAAGCGGTCCGCCACGCGCTTTTGCCGTCGTCTAACCGTCGGTGTGCGGGGCGTTAACCGACGGCTCCGTAGCGTCGGTGGCATGACCGTAAGGCAGTTCCTCGGCAAGTACTCCGGGAGGGCAGTGGGCATGTCGTACGCACGTACTTCCGCCGGCGTCGTCGCAGTGACGGTGGTCGCGGCGGTGATCGCCGGGTGTTCCGGATCCTCGTCCGGGGCCCGGTCCGGGTCGGGTTCCACGGTGGCGTCCGGGACCCGGTCCGGCTCGGGTCCCACGGTGGCGTCCGCGGCGGCGTCACAGCCCGCCCCCGCGCCCACCGAGTCGAACCCGCCCGGGGACATCCCCGACAACCAGGCGTTCGTGGCCTACCGGCCCGCCAGCGGTTTCACCGGGTTCACGGTGAAGGTGCCGGAAGGCTGGGCCCGCACCGAAAAGGGCGGTGCGACCGTGTTCACGGACAAGCTGAACAGCATCACGATGACGACGGCCAACGCCCCCACCGCCCCGAATGTCACCTCGGTCAAGAACACCGTGGTCCCGCAACTGCGCGGCCAAGTGCCGCAGTTCGCGTCCCCCAAGGTGTCGCAGGTGACCCGGAAGGCGGGGCCCGTCGTCCTTCTCACCTATCAGGGCGACTCGGCGAAAGACCCGGTCACCGGCAAGGTGGTGCGGGACGCGTTCGAGCGGTACGCCTTCCACCGGCAGGGCCATGAGGTGGATCTGACACTCTCCGGTCCGGTCAACGCCGACAACGTCGACCCGTGGCGGATCGTCAGCGACTCGTTCGCGTGGCGGTGAGGGCGGTGCCCACCATGACGTCGTTCGACGACGGAGTGCTGGCCGCCCGGGAGCTGTACCGCTTCTACCGGGCCGGCGAAGAGGAGACGCTCGCCCTGCGCGGGGTGTCACTGCGGGTGCGGAGGGGTGAGACCGTCGCCGTCGTCGGCCCCTCGGGGTCGGGCAAGTCGACCCTTCTGGCATGTCTGGCCGGTCTCGACGAGCCGTCGGGCGGCGAGGTCCGGGTGGCGGGCGTGCGGATCAGCCACCGGCCCGAGACCGAACGTGCCCGGCTGCGCGCCCGGCACGTGGGGGTGCTCCTGCAGTCCCGCAACCTGCTGCCGCATCTGACCGCACGCGACAACATCCGGCTCGCCCAGCATGCGGTGCGCGGCCGTCCCGCCGTGAGCGCCGAGGCACTGCTGGAACAGGTAGGGCTCGGACGGCGGGCGGGCGCGCTGCCGCGGCAGTTGTCGGGCGGTGAGCTGGCGCGCGCGGGGCTGGCCGTGGCGCTGGCCAACTCCCCGGCCGTGCTGCTGGCCGACGAGCCGACCGGCGAACTCGACGGCGGGACCGAACAGTTGGTGCTGCGGATGCTGCGGGACCGGGCGTCGGACGGCTGCGCGGTGCTGATCGTGACACACAGCGCGGAGGCGATGCTGGGCGCCGACCGCGTGATCGCACTGGACGACGGGCGGGCTCATGAGGGAACAACCCCTGCGAAGGAGAGCGGCCATGTCCTCCGCTGACCTGCTCGTCTCCTGCCGGGACGTCGCGCTCACCTTCGGCCGGGGCACCAACGCCGTGGTGGCCGTGCACGGCGCCGACCTGGATGTCCGCTCCGGGGACCGGCTGGCGGTCGTGGGACCGTCCGGGTCGGGGAAGTCGTCCCTGCTCCATTTGTTGGCCGGACTCGAACGCCCCACCAGCGGCACGATCACCCGGCCCGGACTCCACGGGCCCCGGGACATCGGCCTGGTCTTCCAGGCCGACAGCCTCATCCCCGCCCTGGACGTCACGGAGAACACCGCGTTGCCGCTCGTCCTCGCCGGGCAGCCGGAGACGGAGACGAGCCGGCCGGTCGCCGAGGCGCTCGGCGTGGTCGGTGCGGCCGAGCTGGCCGACCGGCTGCCCGACGAGATCTCCGGCGGTCAGGCCCAACGAGTGGCCGTGGCCCGCGTTCTGGCACAGGCGCCAAGGCTGATCCTCGCCGACGAGCCCACCGGCCGCCTCGACCACACCACCGGCGCCCGCGTCCTGGACGCCCTCCTCGCTGCGGCCGACCGGACCGGCGCGGCCCTCGTCGTCACCACCCATGACCCGGCCGTCGCCGCCCGTCTCACCGTACGGCGTGCCATGCGCGACGGTCGGCTGCTCGCACCCGCAGCAGCGGACGCGCCCGACCCACGAGGGAGCCTGTCATGATCACCGCCTGGGCGGGCGGACTGGCCCGCCACCGCATCGGACGGCTCCTCGCCGCCGTCGCCGGGATCGCCCTGGCCGTCGCCCTGGTCGCCGCGCTCGGTTCCTTCCTCACCGCGTCCAAGGCGACGATGACCCAGCGTGCGGTCCGCTCCGTCGCCGTGGACTGGCAGGTCGAGGTACAGCCGGGCGCCGACCCGAACGCCGTCCGGTCGCTGGTGCGGGCCGCTCCCGGCACCCGGGCAGCCCTGCCCGTCGGCTTCGCCCGCACCACCGGCTTCACCGCCACCGTGGGGGGCAGCACCCAGACCACCGGCCCAGGTCTCGCGCTCGGCCTGCCACCGGACTACCGCAGCCACTTCCCCGACGAGTTGCGCACGCTCTCAGGCTCCGGCACCGGAGTCCTCCTCGCCCAGCAGACCGCCTCCAACCTGCACGCCGCCCCCGGCGACACCATCGGCCTGCGGCTGCCCGGCGTCGGGCTTCGGCAGGTGCGGGTGGACGGCGTGGTCGACCTGCCCCAGGCCGACTCGCTGTTCCAGAAGGTCGGCGCGCCCGCCCAGTCCCAGCCCACGGCTCCCCCGGACAACGTCGTCCTCCTGCCCACCGCCCGGTTCACGTCCCTCACCCGGGGAGCCACCTTCGTCACCACGCAGATCCATGTGGCCCGTGACGCGAAGCTGCCGGCCGACCCGGCCGCCGCCTTCACCTCGGTGACCGGCGCCGCACACAATCTGGAGGCCAAGTCGGCCGGCACCGCCCTCGTCGGGAACAACCTCGGAGCCGCCCTCGACTCCGCCCGCCAGGACGCCCTCTACGCCCAGATCCTCTTTCTCTTCCTCGGCGTCCCCGGTGCCGTCCTGGCCGCCGCGTTGACCGTGGCGGTCGCCTCGGCCGGCGGTGAACGGCGCCGCCGGGAGCAGGGCCTGCTGCGGCTGCGTGGTCTGCGGCCCCGTCAGATCACCGCGCTCGCGGGCCTGGAGGCCGTGCTGGTCGGGGGCGCCGGCGGCCTCGCGGGTCTCGGGCTCGCCGCGCTGACCGGCCGCCTGGCCTTCGGCGCCAGCTCCTTCGGGGCGAGCGCGGGGACCTGGGTTCTCTGGTACGCCATCGCTTTCGTCCTCGGCGTGGCCGTGGCCGCCGGCGCCGTGCTCGTGCCCGCCCTGCGGGATCTGCGCACGGTGACCGTCGCGGACACCAGGAGGGAACCGGGCGTGTCCCGTTCGCCCTGGTGGCTGCGGTACGGCCTGGACTTCGTGCTGCTGGCCGGCTCATGGCTGGTCTTCCGCGCCTCTTCCGGCAATCAGTACGCCCTCGTCCTCGCTCCGGAGGGTGTGCCCAGCGTCTCCGTCTCCTACTGGGCGTTCCTCGGCCCGGCCCTGCTGTGGCTGGGCGCGGCCCTGCTGCTGTGGCGGCTGACCCTGCTGGCTCTCGCCCGCGGACGCCCGGCGCTGGCCCGCCTCGCCCGTCCGCTGACCACGAGCCTCGCCACGACCACGGCGGCCGTGCTCTCCCGCCGTCGGCGTCCGCTGGCCCGCTCGGTGGTACTGCTCGCCCTCGCCGTGTCATTCGCGATCTCCACGGCGGTCTTCAACTCCACCTACCGGCAGCAGTCGGAGGTCGACGCCCGCCTCACCAACGGCGCGGACGTCACCGTCACCGAACCACCCGGCGCACACGTGCCGCCGAGCGGGGCGGGCAATCTGAAGGTCTCCGGTGTCCGGCACGTCGAGCCCCTCCAGCACCGCTACGCCTACGTCGGCTCCGACCTCCAGGACCTCTACGGTGTCCGGCCCGCCACCGTCACCAAGGCGACCTCGCTCCAGGACGCCTACTTCTCGGGCGGCACGGCCGGGCAGCTGATGCGGCGGCTCACCCAGCGCCCCGACAGCCTGCTGGTCAGCGAGGAGACTGTGCACGACTTCCAGCTCTCTCCTGGCGACACGGTCAACCTCCGGATCCAGGACGCCCGTACGAAGGCCCTGCGGACAGTGCCGTTCCACTACGCCGGGATCGCCAAGGAGTTCCCGACCGCCCCGAAGGACAGCTTCTTCGTCGCCAACGCCGCCTACGTGGCCAAGGCGACCGGCAGTGACGCGGTCGGCGCCTTCCTGCTCGACACCGGTGGCTCCCACCAGAAGCAGATCGCCGACAACCTGCGCCACCGACTGGGCACCGGCGCCACCGTCACCGACCTGACGCAGACTCGCGGCACCGTCGGCACCAGCCTCACCTCCGTCGACCTGGCCGGCCTCACCCGCGTCGAACTCGCCTTCGCCGTCCTGCTGGCCGCCGGAGCCGGCGGTCTCGTTCTCGCCCTCGGACTCGCCGAACGCCGCCGCTCCTTCGCCATCGCCACCGTCCTCGGTGCGAAGAGCGGCCAGTTGCGCGGCATGGTCCTCACCGAGGCCCTGCTGCTGGCCGCCGGCGGGCTGGCCGGAGGCGCGCTCATCGGGTGGGCCCTGTCCGAGATGCTCGTGAAGGTCCTGACGGGGGTCTTCGATCCGCCGCCCGCGAGCCTGTCGGTGCCGGGCGGTTACCTGGCCCTGACCGCGGGCGCGGCCGTCGTCGCCGTACTCGCCGCCGCGCTGAACGGCATCCGCAGCGCCGGCCGGCCCGCCGTGGAGGAACTGCGTGACCTGTGAGCAGCCGGGAGCGGGCGGGCCGAATGCCCCGCCCGCTCCTACGCTGTCCAGCATGCGCACGCACGCGACCGCCGACAGTAGCCGCCACCGCGTCCTCGTCGTCGAGGACGACGACACCATCGGCCGCCATCTGGAGACCGGCCTGCGCGGCAACGGCTACACACCCACCTGGAGCCGGACGGGTTCCGCCGCGCTGGCCGAGGCCGCGCGCACCCCGTACGACGTGCTGCTGCTCGACCTGGGGCTGCCCGACATAGACGGTCTGGACGTCGCGCGCGCCGCGCGCGCCCGGCACCCGGACCTGCTGATCGTCATCCTGACGGCCCGCACGGACGACATCGACGTCATCGCCGGGCTGGACGCGGGGGCCGATGACTACCTCGTCAAGCCGTTCAGCCTGACCGTGCTGCTCGCCAGACTCCGCGCCCATCTGCGCCGCCGGGTCGTCGCCGCGCCGCCGCAGGAACCCGTCCGGCTGGCAGACCTCGTCCTCGACGTCGCGGCCCGCCGCTGTACGCTCCACGACCAGGGCATCGAGCTGCGTCCCAAGGAGTTCGACCTGCTCGCGGTCCTGGCCCGGCACGTGGGGGAGGCCATCTCCCGGGAGACCCTGATGGCCGAGGTCTGGGACGAGAACTGGTTCGGCTCCACGAAGACTCTGGACGTCACCATGGCCGGCCTGCGCCGCCGCCTCTCGCAGGCCGCCGCCGCCTCGGTCCACCCCGGCAGCCTGCCCCGCCGGGCAGAACACCGCCGGGAGTCGTTCCGTCGGGCCGTGCTCCCGGAGCGCGTCGGCGACAGCCGGGCGGCGCGGTCTGCTCACCTGGTGCACGACGCGGTCCTGCTGACCCATTGGGACAGCGTGATCTGCATGGTCACGGCCGAACGGTATGGCCTGGGCCGAGGAGGCGAGGCGTGGCGGCATTCGTCCCGGGTGGCCGCGCACGCCTGTGTGTGTCGGTTTTCGCCGCATGCCAGGGCGTCGCGCAGGAGGGAGAGGTGCGCGGGTACCGAAGTGCGGCTGTCGTGTCTGTCCTGGCAGGTGTCGCTGGTTGCCGGGTGAGCCCGCATGGTGCTCGCCTCCTCGGGTGCGAGGGTCTTGAGCGCGTGTCCGGCCAGTGGTTCACAGACCGTGCGGCATTCCTCGATGGCCGTCTTCTCGCCGGACTTCTCGATCAGGCAGTGGGCTTCGATCATGGCGAAACCTCCGTTCCAGGTCTCACCTTCGCCCAGGAACAGCCACCCGCGCGTCGTCCTGGTGCAGCGATTTCCGGCTACCACGGTCGCGGTATATGTACCGCCGGCCTACTGCCGGGGCGGACAGCGGCAGCACCGCACTTACGCGGGCCCGTGCGGGTGCCTTGGTTCGGACGCCGGGCTGACCAGCCCGCACTGGTAGGCGATGACCACGAGCTGGGCGCGGTCACGCACTGCCAGCTTGGTCATGGCCCGGTTGACGTGAGTTTTGGCGGTCAGCGGGCTGACGAACAGGCGATGGGCGATCTCGTCGTTGGTCAGGCCCAGTGCCACCAGGGTCGTGACGTCGCGTTCCCGCGGTGTCAAGCACTCCAGGCGGTCATGTACGGCCGCTGGGCAAGGCTCCGGCTGGGCCAGGAATCGAGTGATCAACGCCCGCGTCGCCGACGGGGACAGCAGCGCCTCGCCGTCTGCGACCGTGCGGACGGCATCGAGAAGCTCCTGGGGCCGCGCCCCCTTGCCGAGAAAGCCGCTCGCACCGGCACGCAGGGCCTCGGCGACGTTCTCGTCATCCTCGAAGGTGGTCAGGACGAGCACCCTCACGCCTGCGAGGTCCTCGGATTCACTGATGAGGCGTGTCGCCTCGATGCCGTCCATCTCCGGCATGCGGATGTCCATCAGGACCACGTCCGGGCGCTGGGCGGCGGCCAGTTCGACTGCCTCGCGCCCGGTGGACGCCTCGGCCACGGTCTCCATGTCATCCGTGGCGTCGAACAACATGCTGAAGGTGCCCCGCAACAGGGCCTGGTCATCGGCAAGCAGCACGCGAATCGTCATGCCCATTTCTCCGATCCCGCTCCGGGCTGGAGCAGCCGGCGTGCAGCGGCAGTTCGGCGGTCACGATGAAACCGCCCTCGGCGCGCGGCCCCGCATACAGCCTGCCTCCGATCGTGGCGGCCCGCTCCCGCATCCCGATCAGCCCGTGCCCGGCCCCCGGGGACGGTTGATGCGGTCCGGCGGACCCGTCATCCTCCACGGTGATGGTCAGCCGTTCCCGCTGGTAGTGCAGGAACAACCGGGCATGGTCAGCTCCGGCGTGCTTGCGCACATTGGTCAGGGACTCCTGCACGATGCGGTATGCAGCCAGGTCGACCGCCGGCTCCAGAGGTTCGGCGGTGCCGCGCAGGGCGTGGCTCACGGCCAGCCCGGCGCGTTCGAACGACGCCAGCAGGGCCGGTACCTGCGCAAGGCCCGGCATCGGGTCACGAGGCGCGACCGGGTCGTCGGACTGCCGCAGCAGGCCCACGGTCACCCGCAGTTCGTCCAGTGCGGTGCGGCTGGTGTCCCGGATCTTCTCCAGAGCGGTGAGGATCTGATCCGGGCGCTGCTCCACCAGATGGGCGGCGACGCCTGCCTGAGCGTTGATCAAGGCGATGTGGTGCGCGACGACGTCGTGCAGGTCACGTGCGATGCGGACCCGTTCGGCCGCCACACGCCGCTGTGCTTCCTTCTCACGGGTGCGCTCCGCGCGCTCAGCCCGTTCCTCCACGGCCGCCACATAGGAGCGGCGTGAGCGCACTCCGTCCCCGACGGCGGCCGGCAGAGAGGTCCAAGCCAGCATCGCGGCCTTGTCGGGCTCCAGCCATGACGCCGGCGCGCACACCACGGCGGCGCTGACCAGGACGGCAGCCGAGACGGCTGCCACGGTCCAGGCGGTGCGCCGGTTGGTCCGTACGGCCACGTTGTAGACAGACACCAGAACGGGGCTTGTCACCAACGGGCTGTCTCGAACCCCGAGCAGCTGGATGACCACCCCGCAGCCAAGGGTGAGAGCCAGTACGCCGAACGGGTGGCGGCGCCGCCACACCAACGCGGAGCAGCCGACGGCTGCCATCGCCACGACGGGCCACCGCAACAAGAACTGGTGCTGGTGCGGTTGGATTGAGGCGGCCACGACCGACAGCACGAACAGCACAGCTGAGCCCAACGCATCCACCGTGCGGATCCGGGCTCGCCCTCCCCGTCCCCAACCGTTGATCACCGCCATATCACCACCGTAGGTTCGACGGCCGGATCAGGCATCGCCAAGTAGGACTCCGCAAGGTTGTTCTGGCTCTTGGGTCCGGGCTGGTGGTGTGGGCGGGGGCGGTGGCTGGTGGTGCTGGTGCCGGTCCAGCAGTTCAGCGGGTCGTGGATGGCGTCGAGGGTATGTAGAGGGGGTTGGCTGTATCGGCCTTTGGGGCCAGGCCGCCCTTGTGCGTCAGTCCGTTCTGATGCTGTCCAGCACGTTCAGCCTCGCGGCCCGTCGGGCCGGCCACAGCGCCGCCAGCAGACCCACCAGGGCCGCACCGGCAACGTACGCGGCGAGCTGCGCGTACGGGAAGACGGTCGTGAGTCCGGTCATCGCACTGCTCAGCAGCCGGACGCCGGCCCCGGCCAGGAAGCTGCCGATGGCGATGCCCAGTGCCGCGCCGAAGGACGCGATCAGGACAGACTCCAGGCGGACCATGCGCCTCACCGCACTGCGGGGCAGTCCGACCGCTCTGAGCGTGCCTATCTCGCGCTTGCGCTCCAGTACGGCCATGGCGAGGGTGTTGACGACGCCCAGGGCCGCGATGATCACGGACATGGCGAGCAGTGCGTACATGGCGTCCAGCAGCAGGTTGATCTGCGCACTGAAGTGGTCCCGCATCTGCTGTCTGGTGCGGACGTTGATGAGCGGGTTGTCGCCGGTGGAATCCTTGAGCGCCTGCTGCAGTGACGCTGTGGCCCCGGTGACCCCTTTGACCAGGACCGTGCTGTAGAACGGCGCGGTGGTGTGCGGGCTCAGCACCGACCGGCTCATCAGCACCGACCCCAGTACCTCGCTGTTCTGGTACACCCCGCCGACCGTCAGCCGGCCGCCGCTGCCGTCCGGATAGGTCACCGGGACCGTACTGCCCACGCTCCAGCCGTCGTTGACCACGTGGTTCTGGTCGACCAGGATCTGCCCCCGCCGCAGGGCCGTGGTGGAACCGCTGACCATGTCCGGGACGATCAACTGGTCGAAGCTCTTCGCGTCGACGCCGGTGACGGGAAGGTCCTTGCCGCCGGTACGCAGGCGCTGGTCGTCCAGCGCGCTGTACGCGGCCACGCCCGGGGTCCTGGCGATCGCGGGCAGCAGCGTCGGAGCGACCGGCAGACTGAGCAGGGCGCTGACCGCGTAGTCGGCCCTCATGTTCCGGGTGACCTGCCTGTCGATGGCGTGGGTGACGGAGGCGCCGAGGACCGTCAACGCGCTGATCAAGGTGATACCTACGGTGAGTGCCGAGGCGGTCGCGGCGGTACGCCGCGGGTTGCGCACCGCGTTCTGCCGAGCCAGTGTGCCGGAGACCCCGAACAGCCAGGTGCAGAGCGGGCCCGCCAGTGCGATCGCCGGCCGGGCCAGCGCGGGGGTGAGAACGAACACTCCGACCAGCGTGCTCACCGCACCGCCCGCGACCAGCAGGTTACCGGCCGAGCCGCCCTTGACGGCCCCCCAGAGGACCAGTGTCAGGCCGGCCCCCGTCAGGGCGACGCCGATGGTGTTGCGAACGACGAGGCTTTTGTGGGTGGCCGGGGTGTCGTTGCTGCGCATCGCGGCGACCGGAGCCACCCGCGAGGCACGCCAAGCGGGCAGCAGCGTCGCGAGACCGGTGGCCATGGTCCCGGTGAGCAGCGTGAGGAGAACGGTGGTGGGCGAGACGACCAGCGTGCTGGTGGAGACATGGCTGCCCATGGAGCCCATGAAGCCCTGGAGTGCGGCACCGATCCCGATGCCCGTGACCAGGCCGGCCACCGAGGCGCCGACACCTACGAGCAGGGCTTCCAGCAGCACCGAGTTGGTGATCTGGCGGCGGCTGGCTCCGATGGCCCGCAGCAGAGCCACCTCGCGGGTGCGCTGTGCGATCAGCATGGTGAAGGTGTTGGCGATGAGGAAGACGCCGACGAACAGGGCGATCCCGGCGAAGGCCAGCAGTACGTTCCTCATCCCGGACATGCCGCTCCGCGCCTGTGCGGCCATGTCCGCGTTGAGCTGGGCGCCGGTCTTCACCGTGATGTTCCCGCTGTGCGGGACGACCGGCAGGATTTCACCGCGCAGCTCGTCCTGGCTGGTGCCGGGCGTCGCGACGACCTGGATGCTGTCGTACTGGCCCGGTTCGAGGTAGAGGCGCTGCGCGGTGGCGGTGTCGAACAGAACGAGTGAGCCGCCTGCCCTGACCTGCGGATCGTCGGTGGTGAAGATGCCGGTGACCGTCATTTTGAGCACGGGCCCGTTGACGGCCGCCCGCACGGTGTCGCCGACCTTGAAGTCGTTGTCGCTCGCGGTCCTGCGGTCGATGGCGATCATGCCTGCCGAGGTCGGTCCGGTGCCCTGTGCCATCGGGTACTCGGGGTCCTGTCCGTCGGCGGAGGGAACCCAGTTGGCGCCCTGGGTGTTGCCGCGGCTGCCGATGAGGTTGCCGTGCGGGTCGGAGAGCCCGGCGAAGCCGGTGACGGTGCCGCGTGCCGAGCGCGTTCCCGGCAGAGCGGCGATCCTGCGCACCGTGGACTCGGTCAACGGGCTCCGGGCGCCGGCGTGCTGTCGGGCCCCCGAGTCCGTGTCCGGGTTCACGGCGGTGTCGGTGACCTGGGCCGAGATCCGTGAGTGGCTGTCGGTGAGGCTGTCCTTGACGGACTGTCCGATGGAATCGGAGAAGATCAGGGTTCCGGCGACGAAGGCGGTGCCGAGGAGCACAGCCAGCATCGTCATCAGCAGACGGCCTTTGTGGGCGCGCACATTGCGCAGTGCGGTGCGATACATGGTGGTCGGCCCTTCTTCAGTTGGTGGGGGCCACGGCGTCAAGACGACGCATGCGGTCCAGGACGCTGTCCGCGGTCGGGGCCCGCAGGTCGTCGACGATGCGGCCGTCCGAGAGGAACACCACGCGGTCCGCGTACGAGGCGGCGATCGGGTCGTGGGTGACCATCACCACGGTCTGTCCGAGGTCGCGCACGCAGTCGCGGAGGAAGGCGAGGATCTGCGCGCCGGATCGCGAGTCCAGGTTGCCGGTGGGCTCGTCAGCGAAAATGATCTCCGGTTTGGAGGCCAGAGCACGGGCACATGCCACCCGCTGCTGCTGGCCGCCCGAGAGCTGGGACGGTCGGTGGCCGAGTCGGTCGGCCAGGCCGACGGCCGCCACCACCCGGTCCAGCCACTCCTGGTCGGGCTTTCGTCCGGCGATGGCCATGGGCAGAGTGATGTTCTCCAGCGCGGTGAGCGTCGCCAGCAGGTTGAACGACTGGAAGACGAAACCGATCCGGTCCCGGCGCATCGCGGTGAGCCGCTTGTCGTCCAGGCCGCCCAGTTCGGTGTCGCCGATCCGGGCAGAGCCCGCGGTGACCGGTTCCAGGCCGGCCATGCAGTGCATCAGTGTCGACTTGCCGGAGCCGGACGGACCCATGATGGCGGTGAACTGCGCCCGCAGGAATGCGACTCCGAGGTTGTCCAGGGCGGTGACGCGGGTCCCGCCCTCGCCGTAGATCTTGCTGAGGCCGACAGCAGACGCCGCTGCCGTGAGGGAATCGTTGGTCACAAGTCTTCTCCGGTCGTCAGGGGCTCTCAAGGTGACGGGCAGGCGGTGCCCGGCGCATCTGCCTGGAGGCATACGCCGCAGGGCCGATGCCCCGCCCTCCCCGCGCCTCTACGCTCGGGCCATGCGTCCTGATCCGAGCCCCCCGCTGCCGGCACGGCTACGGCCCAGGCACCGGCTCGCGCTGGAGCTCACGGCTTCCATCGCGTACGGCCTGGCGGCCTGGGCTCTGCCCGCCCACGGCACCGGCCTTCGGCTCGTGGCGGCAGCCGCCGCGGCCGTACTGCTCACCGCGGCATGGGCAGTCGGCCGGCACTGTCCGCTCGCCGCCTTCGGCGCGGCACTTACGGCCCTGTGGCTGACCCCGCCGGCCGAAGTCCCGCCGGGCGGGACGCTCGGATTCCTGGCGTTGGGGCCGATGGCATGGGCGCTGTACCTCGTGGCCACCCGTTACCGCATCCGTACGGCGGCAATCGTGCTCGTGCTCTCCCTCTCCGGTGCGGTGGCCACCGCGCTGCCGGACTTCACGCACCGCGGCGGGATCGTCCCCTTCGGTCTGGTCTTCGTCACCGCTTGGACGACCGGCTACGCGGTGCGGCAACGGCGCGGGTACGCGCGGGAACTGCTCGCCCAGACCATCGCCCAGGAGCGGTTGCGGATCGCCCGGGAGCTGCACGATGTGGTGGCCCACGGCATGAGCGTGATCACCGTCCAGGCGAGCTACGGCCACCTGGTGATCGACGACAGGCCCGACCGGGCCCGCGCCGCGCTCGACGTCATCGAGACCACAGGCCGCGAGACAACCACCGAGATACGACGGCTGCTCGGCGTGCTGCGTACGGAGGACACCGCTCCCGCGCTCGCCCCGGCCCCCGGGCTGGCCGACCTGGACCGGTTGCTGGCGTCGACGGCCGAAGCGGGCGTACAGGTCGAGCTGGTGATCACCGGCAGCCGGCGCGCCCTGCCCGCCGGAATCGACACATCGGCGTACCGAATCGTCCAGGAGGCCCTCACCAACGCGGTGAAGCACGCCGACACCTCCCGCGCAGGCGTCCGCATCGGCTACGGGCCGGACGAACTGCTCATCGAGATCACCGACCAGGGGCAGGGCCACCCGAGCCACATGGGACCAGGACATGGCCTCATCGGCATGCGGGAACGGGCCGCCATGTGCGGGGGCGACTTCCGGGCCGGGCCGCTGCCCGGGGGCGGTTTCCAGGTATGCGTCCACCTGCCGCTCACCGCCCGGGACTCCACGGGAAGCCGCGCATGACGGTCCGCGTCGTCGTGGCGGACGACCAGGCCCTGATACGCGCCGGCTTGTGCGGCATCATCGGCACCGCACCGGACCTGGCAGTGGTCGGCGAGGCGGCCACCGGGACCGAAGCCGTCGCCCTCGCCCTCGACACACACCCCGACGTCGTCCTCATGGACGTCCGGATGCCCGACATGGACGGCATCGAGGCCAGCCGGCTCATCACCGGCGCGGGTACGGGCACCGTACGGGTGCTCATGCTCACCACCTTCGACCTGGACGAATATGTCTACGGTGCGCTGCGCGCCGGAGCCAGCGGCTTCCTGCTCAAGGACGCCCCGCCGGCGGATCTGCTCGCCGCCATCCGCGTGGTCGCCGCCGGGGACGCACTGCTCGCCCCAGGCATCACCAGGCGGCTGATCAAGGAGTTCGCCGCCCGGTCCGCCCCCGCGCCCACGATGCCGACAGGCATCACCAAACGTGAACGCGAAGTCCTTGTCCTGGTCGCCAAGGGCCTGTCCAACTCCGAGATCGCCCAGCACCTGCACATCACCCATGGAACGGCCAAGACCCACGTGGGACACCTCCTGACCAAACTCGGGGCCCGCGACCGTGTGCAACTGGTGGTCCTCGCCCACCGCACCGGCCTCGCCGACGGGAGCTCATAGGGCTGCCATGGAGAGACGCCGCCAGCAGGTCATCCCCGAGCCGAAGCCCGGCTGTTGCCCCACGTCGAGCTTGATCCTGCGGGCGGCGGCCAGTTCGTCCCCGGCAAGCAGGTGCGGCAGAGACCGCGTCGGCGTCGACGAGGCTTCCACGCTCCGGCCCAGGTCGGCAGCCGTGGTGATGATGGTGCTGTGAAGGTCCTCGTTGTACGCCGGCACCGTGCGCCCGCCGGTGATGCGCAGCAGTTCGGGCAGCACCTGGTCGAAGTGGGCGCGAAACGGTGGGTCACTGATCCCGTGCACCGCGAGAACGTGATCGGCGGGGGGGGGGGGGGGGGGCCCCCCCCGGGCGCGGGGGCCCGCGGGGGGGGGGGGGGGGGGGGGGGTTTTGGGGGGGGGCGGGGCGGCGCCCAAGGCGGGGTGGGGGGGTGGGTTGCGCAGG
>NZ_JBIWLX010000011.1:0-344811 GCF_044766405.1 Streptomyces sp. NPDC102270
TACAGCGGCGCGAAGGAGGGATCGCCCAGGTAGGTGCCCTGGTAGTTGGTGAGCAGGCAGATGCCGTCGAGATCCAGTTCGCCGAGCGCGCGGTCCACCTCGGCCACCGAGCCCTCGATGTCGGGCATCGGGGTGACCGCGAAGATCCCGAAGCGGTCGCCGCGGGCCTGCACGAGGTCGCGGGCGTAGTCGTTGACCGCGCGGGCGGTGGCGCGCCGGTCGTCGACCGGGCCGACGGTGACCTGGAGGTCGCCGAACGACAGGACACTGGCCTGGATCCGGTACTGGTCCATGAAGGCCAGGTGCCGCTCGACCGACCACGGACCGTACGCCCCGGTGATGGCCCCGAGCAGGCCGTAGCGCTTCAGGTAGTCGTTGTACACGTCGGGGCTGTAGTGCGCGTGGGTGTCGATACGCCAGTTGCCCTTCGGCAGCCCCGGCCCGGACGCCGTCGCCTCCGGACTGGCCATGGCGGCAGGCATCGTCGCCGCGGCCGCCGTGACAAGTGCCGCCGCCGATGCCCCTTCGATCATCCTTCGACGCGAGATGTTCCGTCGCAGGTTCATGTCCAGGTCTCCTCTTCACGCTGTGCGCGTCGGGTCGTATGTGCGTGCGTCACTGCGGAGGCCGCTGCCGCGGGTAAGTCGCGCCTGGGCAGGGCCAATTGCCGCCGACAGCGATCCCGCGCCCGGGCGTGGGAGCCGACGTGTCCCCGTCGGCCGGCCGTCGCCTGCGGAGCGGACCGTGTGCGGCGGCACCGAGTGCGTGCATGACCGCCAGGCAACAGCCGCCTCATCAAGCACGTACCGCTCAGCGCATGAAGCTTCTATGAAGGCAGTGACCGCTACCGGGAGTCCTGCGGTGCGTCGGCGGGCCGCAGCGTGGTGAGCCACTGGGTCACGACGGCGTCGATGAAGGCGTCGGTGACCTGGCCGCGGTCGAGGAAGAGCCGGGCGAGAAGGGGCCCGTACAGCAGAGTGAACTCGTCCTCGCTGATCTGGACGCCCGCAGGCTCCAGCAGCTTGTTGAAACCCGCGTGGCGGTCTTCGCCGATGCGGACGAGCGCCCGGGCGCTGTCGGGGTCGTGGTCGGCCTGGGCGGTGACCGCCAGGGCGGCGGTGCGCACGGACGGCACGCTGACGCC
Source organism: Streptomyces sp. NPDC102270 (assembly GCF_044766405.1). Classification (NCBI taxonomy): domain Bacteria; kingdom Bacillati; phylum Actinomycetota; class Actinomycetes; order Kitasatosporales; family Streptomycetaceae; genus Streptomyces; species Streptomyces sp. NPDC102270. Next base: position 1,145 of record NZ_JBIWLX010000011.1, read on the forward strand.
GGCGCGCAGGCTCTTCAGCCAGGCGGTGGCCACCTCGCGCACGTCGCTGCCCGGTTCGGGATAGGTGCCGAGATCGGGGCCTTCGAGGACGAGGTCGAAGAGCAGCGCGGCTCGGGTGGGCCAGTGCCGGTAGAGCGTCTGGCGGGTGACGTCCGACCGCTCGGCCAGCAGGGCGTAGGTCAGCCCGGCCGGTCCGACCTGAGGCAGCAGTTCCCGCGCGACGGCCAGTACACGGTTGCGGGTGCGCTGCACGCGCGGGTTGCCCGGGGTCGGCTGACGGCGGTGAAGGGGCTGCTTCATGCGGCCACCCTACCGGCACATCATACGGTGCGTGTGATTGACGTCACAGGCCCGAATCATACGCACTGTGTGATAGACCTTAGGGAGTAATCACACGCACTGGATGATTCCAGTGTGTCGGCGCATTCGAAAGGCAGACGGCCATGTCACCTCGCACCCTGAGCGCACCCACTTTCGCCCGCACTCGCCTCGGCTCCGGCCCCGGCCTGCTCCTCGCCCACGGCGCCGGCAGCAGCCTGGCCGGCACCTACGGCCCCGTCCTGGAAGCCCTCGCCTCCCGCCACACCGTCGTTGGCGTCGACTACCCCGGCAGCGGCGACACCCCCCGCTCCACCACCGCGCTGTCCGTCGACGACCTCGCCGGCCAACTCGTCGCCGCCGCCGACGCGGAGGGTCTCGACCGCTTCGCCGTGTCCGGCTACTCCCTCGGCGGTCCGGTCGCCGTGCGCGCCGCCACCCGCCACCCCGAGCGCGTCAGCGCACTCGTCCTGACCGCCGCCTTCCCGCACCGCGACAACCGGCTCGCGCTCGCCTCCTCGGTCTGGAGCAAGATCGCCGCCTCCGGCGACCGTGAGCTGCTCGCCGAATTTCAGCTCCTGATGGCCCTCGGTACCCAGGCGCTGGAGTCGATGCCGGCCGAGCACCTCCAGCAGACCCTCGGCTACGTCGCCGCCGGTTCGGCCGACGGCAGCTCCGAGCAGACCGACCTAGTCGGCCAGGTCGACGTCCGGGACGACCTCGCCGGCATCACCGTCCCCACCCTGGTCGTCTCGACCACCGACGACCGCCTCGTCTCCACCGCCCTGCACCGCCACCTCGTCGAGGCCATCCCCGGTGCCCAGCTCGCGGAAATCGCCACCGGTCATCTGCCGATGCTGGAGCGGACCGACGAGTGGCTGCAGCTCGTCACCGACTTCCTCGACAAGCACAACGCCTGATCACCACACGAGAGTTCTTGGAGGAACCATGCTCACCTTCGGCCACCTCGACGCGTCCACCCACTTCCGCGACCAGCAGAAGGAGGAGACCGGTCCGGTCACCATCATCAACACGTTCGTCGCCCCGGAAGGCAAGGAGGACGAGGTGCTGGCCGCCTGGGCGGACGACGCGGACTACATGAAGAGGTCGGGGAACCTGCTCTCGGTGCAGCTGTACCGGGGCATCGGCGGCAGCCGGCTGTTCACCAACGTCGCGGTCTGGAAATCCACCGGGCACCTCCGCGCAGCGCTCGGCACACCGGAGTTCGCCTCGCACCTCGCGAACTACCCCGACGGCACCGTCGCCTACCCGCACCTGTACCAGAAGTTCGCGGTCGAGGGCGTCTGCGAAGGGGAGTGACGACCGCTTCCGGGGGTTCGGGCCCCGAGGGACGGAGGAGGAAGGCCGGGCACCGCGCCCGGAACGGACTCGGCAAGCTAACTGTAAAGAACCTTGACAGTTATGTGGTCTAGTCCAATCATGGGCACGGTTCCTCTTCCCGCGGTTCGGCCATTCCGCTGTCCCCGCATGCCCATTCCCCCTGGGAGCGTCAGTGAGACGACCTGGTCACCTTCGTGCGTTGCTGTCCTGTCTGAGCGTCAGCGCGCTGTCCGCAGGGCTCGTCGGACTCGGGGGAGGGGGCGCGCTCGCGGCGCCGCTCTCGCCTTCGCCGGCGTCCTCGCCCGCGGCCTTCGGCAAGCCCCTGCCGGCCCATGTGGCCGCCCCCTACGTCGAGTCGTGGACCGGCGAGAGCCCGGCCGCGCTCGCCGCCGCCTCCGGCAACAAGTACCTCACGCTGGCTTTCCTCCAGACGGCCACGGCGGGTTCGTGCACCGCCTACTGGAACGGCCGGACGGACCAGCCGATCGCCAAGGCGTCCTTCGGCCGTGACATCGCCGCCATCCAGGCACGCGGCGGCGATGTCATCCCCTCCTTCGGCGGCTGGTCCGCGGACACCACCGGCACCGAACTGGCCGACAGCTGCGCCAGTGTCGACGCCGTCGCCGGGGTGTTCGAGAGCCTCGTGACGACGTACGGCATCAGCCGCATCGACCTCGACGTCGAGGGCGACTCGATCAACAACGCCGCCGGGATCGACCGCCGCAACAAGGCGATCGCCCAGGTCCAGCGCTGGGCCGAGCGCACGGGCCGCACCGTGCGGTTCTCCTACACCCTCCCGACCTCCACGAAAGGCCTCGAGGCCAACGGCCTCGCCGTGCTCCGGAACGCCGTCGACAACGGCGCGCGTGTGGACGTCGTCAACCTCATGACCTTCGACTACTACGACGGCGCCACGCACGACATGGCCGCCGACACCCGGACGGCCGCCGAGGGTCTGCACGGCCAGCTCGCCGCGCTCCACCCGCACAAGAGCTCCGCGAAGCTGTGGAGCATGATCGGCATCATCGAGATGCCCGGCATCGACGACTACGGCCCCGAGGAGACCTTCACCGTCGAGGACGCGGTCGCGGTGGAGAAGTGGGCCGAGGCCAAGCAGATCAACACGCTCTCCTTCTGGGCGCTCCAGCGTGACAACGGCGGCTGCCCGGGCACCGGCGGCTCCGACTCCTGCTCCGGCATCACCCAGGACACCTGGGCCTTCAGCCACGCCTTCGAGAAGTTCACGAGCGGCGGTCACAGGTAAGGGGACACCCCGCGAGGCGAGGGCCCGGTGCGCGTCTCCTGCGCACCGGGCCCTCGTCACGCCGATTTCGCTACAAGTTCCGAAATTATTCGGGGCGAGGACCGCCACGTGGCCGAAACACGCGGTTCATAGCGTCGGGACACATCACGCCACCGCCCTCAGTACTCGTGAGGAATCTCGTGTCACAGGAGTCCCCGTGCCCAACCTCTCCCGTCGCACCGCCCTGCGGCTGACCGCCGGACTGGCGCTCGGCGCCGCGCTTCCCCTGGCCGGCTGCGGGCGCGACAACGACGCGCCCGCCGCTTCCGCCGCAAAGAAGGTCGACGCGTCCCCGGCCACCGGCACCGTGAACGTCTGGGCCGCCCAGGGCGACGCCGACGTGCTCGGCACGGTCGTCAAGCCGTTCAAGGCCGCCAACCCCGACCTGGTCGTGAAGACCACGCTGATCCCGAACGCGGAGTACTACACCAAGCTCCAGGCGGCGATCGCGGCGGGCAAGGGACCCGACATCGCCCAGTTCTTCCCCGAGTCGCAGGCGCAGTTCCTCAACCCGTCGACCCTGCATCCGGTGCCGGACGGCCTGGTGGATCCGGGCGGCTTCTTCAAGAGCCTCTGGGACGCCGGAGTGGTGGACGACGTGGCCTACACGGTGCCCTGGTACGCGTACACGTACGCGCTCGTGTACCGATCGGATCTGGCCAAGAAGGCGGGCGTTCAGGCGCCGACCACCTGGGCCGGCATGGAGCCCTTCCTCAAGGCCCTCCAGGGCGCCGGAGCTTCCGACGCGCTCGGGGCCGACATCGGGTGGGACATCTTCAACGGCCAGGACGTCGCCATGTACGCCTGGCAGGCCGGAGGCTCCCTCGTCACCTCCGCCGGCAAGTGGAACCTGAACACGCCCCAGATGGTCGACGCCCTCGACTACAACGCGTCCTTCTTCACCGCCGGGACCGCCGACACCGGCGGGCCGACCTTCCTCGACGCGCAGCCGTACTTCGTCTCCGGCAAGACGGCGAGCATGATCACCGGGCCCTGGGTCATCGGCCAGCTCGACACCGCCGCCAAGAAGAGCGGCTGGACGGCCTCCCATGTCGCCACCGCTCCGCTGCCCGCCGGTGCGTCGAGCGGCGTCTCCTTCTCCGCGGGCGGCACCTGGGGCGTCCTCGCCGACAGCGGCAACACGGACGCCGCCTGGAAACTCGTCCGGCATCTGGCCGAGCCCAGCACACAGGTCGCGCAGTACAAGGCGTACGGCTCTCTGCCGGCCGTCATCTCCGCCTGGGACGACCCGGCGATCAAGGGCCAGCCGCTGCTGGCCGCCTTCTTCACCCAGCTCAAGAACACCCGCGCCTTCCCGCAGGTCAGCACGTGGCAGCAGGTCGCGACCCGGCTGGGCAAGGAGGTGGAGGCAGTCGCCAAGGGCAAGCAGACCGCGGCGAAGGCGGCCGCGAACATCCAGGCCTACGCCGAGAGCGTCGGCACGGGCACGCAGTGATGACCACGACGCTCGCACCGGCCGCCCAGAAGGCGACGGCCGTACCGAAGCCCGCGGCACACAGGACGTCCCGCGCCCGCCGCACCGCCGTCGCCTGGCTCTTCCTCGCCCCCTTCGGCCTCGTCTTCCTGGTCTATACGGCGATCCCCACGGTCGCCGCGCTCGCCCTGAGCCTCACCGACATCCGCGGCGCCGACCTGCGCACCCCGTTCGCCGTCGACTTCACCGGAATCGACAACTACCTGAGGCTGTTCCAGGACGACACCTTCGTACGGGACATCCTCAACACCGCCCTCTTCGTGGGCGTGGGCGTACCCCTGACGATGGGCATCGGCTTCGCCCTGGCCCTCGCGCTGAACTCCGGCATCAGCCGGCTGCGCGGTGTCCTGCGCACCGTGTTCTTCGCGCCCGTCGTCACCAACGTCGTCGCCGTCGCGCTGATCTGGCAGTACGCCTTCCACATCGACGGCACCGTGAACAAGCTGCTCGGCGCGGTCGGATTCGCCGGACCGAACTGGCTGGACGACCCCCACCTGGCCATGCCGGTGGTCATCCTCCTCGGCGTCTGGCGCAACTTCGGCATCGCGATGGTGCTGTTCCTCGCCGGTCTCCAGGCCGTCCCGCGGGACGTGTACGAGGCCGCCGCCCTGGACGGGGCCGGCCGGTGGCGCCAACTCCGGCACATCACCCTGCCGTTGCTGCTGCCCACCACGCTCATGGTCTCCGTCCTGCTGACCGTCTTCTACCTCCAGGTCTTCGACGAGCCCTACCTCCTCACCGGCGGCGGCCCGCTCGGCTCCACCGAGTCGGTCGCGCTGTACACCTACCGCCAGTTCGGGGCGGGCGAGTTCGGGATGTCCTCGGCGGCGTCCTTCGTGACGCTCGCGCTGGTGACCGTGGTGAGCGTCGTCCAGTTCCGGCTGCTGAGGTCCCGCACATGAACCGTGCCGCCCGCCCCGCGCTGTACGCCGCCCTCGTGCTGTGCGCCCTGCTCACCACGCTGCCCTTCGCCTGGGGCGTGAGCGGCTCGCTGCGCAGCCTGGACGAGATCCGCTCCGACCCCGGGGCCCTGTTCCCGCACCACCTCACCTTCGGCAACTTCACCCGGCTGTTCGAGACCCAGGGCTTCGGCCGGTTCCTGGTCAACAGCGTGGTCGTCGCGCTGATCGTGGTGGCCGGGAACATCGTGGCCGCGTCGGCCGCCGGATACGCCCTCGCCAAACTCGACTTCGCGGGTCGGCGGCTTGCGTTCGGCGCGGTCATGGCGGCGATGATGGTGCCGTTCACCGCGGTGTTCGTCACCCAGTTCGTGATCACCGTGGACCTGGGCCTCGCGGACACCCTCACCGGAATCGCCCTGCCCGGCGCGGCACTTCCGCTGTCGGTGTTCATCGTGCGCCAGTACGCCCTGTCGGTCCCCGACGAACTCCTCGAAGCGGCCCGCATCGACGGCGCGGGCGAGTTCCGGATCTTCTTCAGGATCTTCCTGCCGCTGGCCGGTCCCGCCGTCGCCACCATCACGATCATGTCGTTCCTCAACTCCTGGAACAACTTCATCTGGCCGCTGGTGGTCGCCCAGAGCATGTCCACCTACACCCTCCCGGTCGGCCTCGCCGCCACCAGCCAGGCCGCCGCCCACGTCACCGACTACGGCCTGCTGCTCGCCGGAGCGATCGTCGTGATGCTGCCGGTCCTCGTGCTCTTCCTCTTCCTGCAGCGGTACTTCGTGCAGGGCATCGCGGGAACGGGGCTGCGATGAGCACGCCGGTCACCGTCCGGACCCCGGCGGGCACGGTCGTCGGCCGCCGACACCGGGGCGTGCGGCGCTTCTCGGGCATCCCGTACGCCGAAGCACCCACCGGCCCACGGAGGTTCGCCGCGCCGTTCCCACGCGGGCCCTTCACGGAGCCGTACGACGCCTCCCGCCCCGGCGCCACCGCGCAGCGCGTGCCGCTGTTCGCCACCACCACCATCCCGGAACCGACGGTGCCGGGCGACGACATACTGAACGTCTCCGTCACGACCCCTGACGCGGACGGCTGCCCGGTGCTCGTGTGGATCCACGGCGGCGGCTTCCTCGCGGGCAGCCCGGCCGGCCCCTGGTACGACGGCCGCGCCTTCGCCCGCGACGGAGTCGTCACCGTCACCGTCGGCTACCGGCTCGGCGTCGACGGATTCGCCGTACTGGACGGTGTCCCCACCAACCTCGGGCTGCGGGACGTGCTCCTCGCGCTCGACTGGGTGCGGGAGAACATCGCCGCGTTCGGGGGCGACCCGGACCGGATCACCGTCGCGGGCCAGTCGGCCGGGGGAGCGATGGTGCTCGCACTGCTGTCGTCACCCGCCGGACGCGGCCGGTTCCAGCGGGCGGCCAGTCTGTCCGGCGGCCTGTTCGAGGTGGAGGCGACCCGGACCCGCGACCTCCTCGCACGGCTCGGCGAGCACCTGGGCGTGCCGCCCACCCGGGCCGGATTCGCCCTGTGCACAACTGAGTCGCTCCAGCGGGGCGTGCTCGACCTGCGCAGGGACGACGACCAACTCCTGCTCGGCCCGGTCGTCGGCGACGACCTCCTGCCGCTGCCGCTCGCCGAGGGGCTGGCCGGGCACGGACAGGACGTCCCGCTGCTGCTCGGCGCCACGGGCGACGAGTTCGACGGCGACGGGGGGCGCGGGTCACGCGCGGCCGGCACCCGGATCACGGACACCCTGTTCCGCTCCGCGTGCCCCCGCACGGCGGCCGCCCGCCGCGAGGCACCCGCCGGTACCTGGCTGTACTCCTTCGAATGGCCCTCCCCGACCCTCGGCGGCGCCGTCCACTGCGTCGACCTCCCCTTCTTCTTCGATGTGCTCGACGCGCCCGGCGTCCCCGAGGCGCTCGGCCCGAACCCGCCCGCTGAACTGGCCGCCCGGATGCACGCCGACCTCGCCACCTTCGTCCGCGGCGAGACCCCGGCCTGGGGGAGGGCGACCGGACGGCTCGGCGACCCGGCCCGTGAGTACGGCCGACCGCTCGTGGCCGACACCCGGGGCCTGTACGACCCGGTGACCGGAGGCGACACGTGCTGACGGCGGGAATGAACCAGAGCGCCGTACGGCGGGTCAACACCTCGGTGATCCTACGGGCGTTGGCGGTATCGGCCGGGCCGCGCAAGCTCACCGAACTCGCCGCGCAGACCGGCCTGTCCCGCCGCACGATCGAGCTGATCCTGGACTCGCTCGTCGAGGCGGGCTGGGTCGCCGAACTCGACCGGACACCGCACAGCGGCTGCGCCGGACGCCCGGCCCGTCGCTACGAACTGCGTGCCGAACACGCCCTGTTGGCGGCGGTACGGGTCACGACCGTCGACGCCTCCGCCGTCGTCGCCGATGTCCGCGGCCACATCCTCGGCCGGGCACACCGGCCGCTGCGCGCCTACAAGGACCCGCACACCACCCTCGACGACGCCGCTGAACTGGTCCTCCGCGCCCTCGACGACGCCGGCGGCTCGGTGGACCGGCTGCGCGCCGGGGCCATCGCGGGCGGCGGTGCCATCGACGACGACGGAGTCGTACGGCGCCTGGTGCACACCACGCGCTGGGAGGGCGTGCACCTGCCCGAGGAACTCGGCCGTCGCGTCCCGGTGCCCTGGTTCGCCGACAACGACACCAACCTCGGTGCGCTGGCGGAGCGTTGGCGGGGAGTGGCCGCCGATCACGACAACGTCGTCTGGGCGATGCTCGGCAACCGGACCGGCCTCGGCATTCTCATCCGGGGGGCCGTGCACCGCGGACTCGACGGTGCCGCGGGCGAGATCGTCGAGGCCCCCTCGATGCCCGCCGGGTCGGTCGAGAACCGGCCCGTCGCCGCCCTCACCTCACCGCTGCCCGCAGGACGCGCCCTCGCCCTGGCCCGGTTCGAGGCGGCCCGCAAGGGCGACGCCGCCGCACTCGCCGAGGTCGACGAGTTCGTGGAGAACATCGCGTCGATCCTCACCACCCTGTCCTGGACGGTCGCCCCTTCGCTGATCGTCCTCGGCGGCGGCCTGGAGGACGCGGCCGACGTCCTGTTGCCCCGGGTGCGGGCAGCGCTGCGGGCCGCCCGCGCCCCCGCGGTCGAACTGCGCGCCACCGCGCTCGGCCACGACGCCCCGCTCATCGGCGCGGTGAAACTCGCCCTGGACCGCATGGACACCGAACTCTTCGGACCGCTCGCCCCGGTCGACTGACCCCCACAACCCACTTACCCGGAGCTCCAGTTGACCCACACCCCCCGTACCGACGTCCTCGTCGTGGGCAGCGGCATCATGGGAGCCCTCGTGGCCCGTCTCCTGCGCGAGAGCGATCCCGCCCTGCACATCACCATGGCCGACGGCGGCACCCCGATCGGCGGCACGCCGGGACGGCATCTGCACGACCTCGACGACCCCGACCTGTGGTCCCGCTACAACGAAAGGGTCGCCACCGGCATCCAGGGCATGTACACGGGAGCGGAGGTGGTCCGAGAGGTCGCGGGCAGCCTCCCCGATCTCACCCCCGGCATGTTCCACGCGCTCGCCTTCGGTCAGGACGCCGAGGCGATGCCGCAGGCCGCGCTCGCCTGGAACACGGGCGGCATGGGCGTCCACTGGACCGCCGCGACCCCATGGCCCGCCGGGGACGAGGTCTTCGACTTCGGTGCCCCCGACGCCTGGGCGGCCGACCTCGCCACCGCATGCCGCCTGCTCGCCGTCACCCCCGCGGCGATCGGCCCGACCAAGGTCGGCGAACTCGTCCTCGACGTCCTGCGCCGACGCTACGGCGGTGTCGGGCCCGCCGACCGGGCCCCGCAGCCCATGCCCATGGCCGTCACCCCCACACCCTCGGGCCCCATGCCCCGCACGGCACCCGGGACGATCCTCCCCGCACTCGCGCAGGGCGGCGATCCGGCCTTCACCCTGCTCACCGGCACACTCGTGACCGCCCTCCTCCGGGACGCCGGCCGGGTCACCGGGGCCCGGCTGCGCCGCGTCGCAGACGGCACCGAGACCGAACTCCGCGCCGACACCGTGGTGGTGTGCGCCGACGCCCTGCGCACCCCGCAACTCCTGTACGCCTCCGGCATCCGCCCCGAGGCCCTCGGCCGTCACCTCAACGAGCACGCCTTCGTCACCGCCCGCGTCCTGCTCGACCTCGACCGGTTCGGCCTCGACCCCGACGCGCTGCCCCTGCCGCGCCCCGGCGAGTTCAGCACGGACTCGCTGTGGCTGCCGCGCAACGGACCCGCCCAGCCCTTCCACGGCCAGATCATGAACCGTACCTACGTCGACGAGACCGGCCGGCCCCTCGCGCACTCCGTCGGCCTGTCGCTGTATGTCCCCGTCGAGTCGCGCCCCCAGAACCGGCTGGTGTTCTCGGCGAGCGAGACCGACCTCGCCGGGCTGCCCCGCATCCGCGTCGAGTTCGACTACTCCGAGACCGACCGCGCGCTGATCCGGCGGGCGCTGGACGAAGTGCGTTCCGTGGCCGAGGAGTTCGGCCCCTTCGATCCGGCGACCGAGTCCACGGTGCTTCCGCCGGGCTCGTCGCTGCATCTCACCGGCACGGTCCGGGCAGGCGTCACCGACGACGGCACCAGCGTGTGCGACCCGGACGGCCGGGTGTGGGGCTTCGACAACCTGTTTCTGGCGGGCAACGGAGTCGTCCCCACGGCGATGGCCGCCAACGTCACCCTGACCGGCGCCGTCACCGCGGTACGGGCCGCCCGTGCCGTCACCGCACGCACCTGAACCATCCGAGAGGAACAGCACAGTGATCGACATCGCCAAGGAATACCGCGTGGCCCTGCCCGCCTGGATCGACGACGAGCTCACCGACGTCCCCGCCACCGTCCCCTTGCGCGAGGACCGGATGCGTCTCGTGCACCGCCTCGCCGACCGCAACTGGCGCGAGGGCAACGGCGGCCCGTTCGCGGCACTGGTCGCCGAGCGCGACTCCGGCCGGATCGTCTCCGTCGGCGTGAACGTCGTCCTGTCCAGCGGAGTCTCCAGCGCGCACGCCGAGGTCGTCGCGCTCGGCCTCGCGCAGATGGCGACCGGCAGCTGGGACCTCGGCGGCGAGGGCCTGCCCTCGCACGAACTGGTCGTCAACTGGCGCCCCTGCGTGCAGTGTTACGGCGCCACGATGTGGTCCGGGGTACGCGGCCTGGTGGTCGCCGGTCAGGGCCCGGAGCTGGAGGAGATCACCACGTTCGACGAGGGCCCGCTCGGCGCGGACTGGGCCGAGCAGTTCGAGACCCGGGGCATCGAGGTCGTGGGCGACGTCCTGCGGGACGAGGCGCTCGCGGTGTTCCGCAACTACCGCAAGGCCATTGACGAGTCGGACGAGGTCGTCGTCTACAACGCGCGCGGGGGAACGGAATGAGCCCTCGCTACGCGACCGACGTCATCACCTTCTACCACCCCGGATTCTGGGACCTCGACTCCGCCGCCGCGGTCCGCTCCTGGGCCGCGGATCACCCGGACCGCTTCTGGCAGCGGGTCATGCACACCCTCGCCGAGACCGAAGTGACCGGCATCGAGCTGACGTTCGCGCCCGGGGACGCGGACTCGGCCCTGCGCGCCTTCGGCAGCGCGGAGGCGTTCCGCCGTGAACTGTCCGCGCGGGGCCTGGCCGTGGTCAGCGCCTTCGTCGCCGACAGCGACGCCCCCGACTGGCGACAGGGCGACCTGCCCGCGATCGTCGCCGACGCCGAGCGCCGCGCCGCCTTCCTCGCCGAGGTGGGCGCCGAAATCCTCGTCACCGGACTGCCGATGAGGACGACGTACGGCACCCGACCGCCCTTCTTCGTCGACGCCGCCTACATGACCCGCATGGCCGACATCGCACACGCGGTGGGCGAGGCGGTGTCCCGGTACGGGGTGCGGCTGGCCTTCCACACCGAGTCCCACAGCACCCTCTGGTACGAGCGGGACATCGACCTGTTCATGGCCCTGACCGACCCGCGCTACGTGTGGCTGTGCCCCGACTCCTGCCACATCGCCCTGGGTGGCGGCGACCCCGTCGCGGTGGCCCGCCGCCACGCCCCGCGCACCGCGCTGGCCCACTGGAAGGACGCGGTCGGCCCGATCGACGTCCACCTCACGATCGACGACACGGTGTACTCCCAGCAGCAGCCGTACATGACGGAGTTGGGCACGGGAATCGTCGACTGGGCGGGCTGGGCGGACGCCATGTCCGGGACGCCCGGCGCGGACACGGTCCTGATCGAACTGGACGAGGCCGCCGATCCCGTGGCCGCGCTGAGGGCTGGCACAGCGGTGGCGAAGCGGGTGCTAGCGGCGCAGTTCAGTGTGGGCGGTCTCCGGGAGGCGCAGATAGACCAGTGACGAGCCGAGGCACAGGACGGCCACATACCACGGGAACAGTCCCGTGTGCCCCAACTCCTTGAACAGCGTGCCCACATACGGTGCCGTCCCGCCGAACAACGCCACCGTCAGGGAGTACGGGAACCCGATCCCGGCCGCCCGCACCCGCGCAGGGAACACCTCCGCGTTCACCGCCGCACTGATCGATGTGAACCCGGTCAGCAACACCATCCCCGCGCACTGCACGAGCAGCAGCACCACGAACGAGTCCCGCAGCGCGTGCAGCAGCGGCACGCTCAGCAGCGCGAAACCCACCCCGAAGAAGAGCAGCAGCGGCCGCCGCCCGAAGCGGTCCGACAGCAGCCCGCCCAACGGCTGGAGCACTCCGAAGAAGGCGAGCGAGATCGTTCCCGCGAGCAAGGCGTCCGACGTGTCGACACCGGCGTTGAGTTCGGCGTACGTCGGCAGGTACGAGGTCCACGTGTAGTACGCGATGGTGCCGCCCATCGTGATCCCGCAGATCAGCAGGGACTCGCGCGGATGGCGCCGCAGCCCGTCCAGCAGCCCGGGACGTGGCGCCCGCCGCTGCTCCTCGCTGCGTGTCTCCTGGGCACCCTGCCGGATCCAGAACCCGACCAGGGACAGCACGGCCCCGAGCACGAACGGCACCCGCCACCCCCAGGCGTCCATCCGGCCCTCGCTCACCGTGTCCACCAGCAGCGTGGCGATCCCGGACGCGAGGAGCTGCCCCGCCGTGGTCGACACGTACTGGAAGCTGGAGAACAGCCCGCGCCGGCCGGGCGCCGCCGACTCGACGAGGAAGGTCGTCGAAGCCGCGAACTCACCGCCCACGGACAGCCCTTGGAGCAGTCGCGCGAGCACCAGCACGACCGGAGCGAGGACGCCGACCGCCGCGTACGTGGGTGTCAGCCCGACCAGCAGACTGCTGCCGCCCATCAGCAGGATCGTGACCGTCAGCGCGGCCCGCCGCCCGTGCCGGTCCGCGATCGCCCCCATCAGCAGGCCGCCGACCGGCCGCATGAAGAACCCCACTGCGAACACCGCGAACGTCGAAAGGAGCGGCACCAGCGAGTTGTCCGCGCCCTTGGGGAAGACCGCGGCGGCGATATAGGTCGCCAGGAACGTGTAGGCGTACCAGTCGTACCACTCGACCGCATTGCCCACGGAGGCGGCGAGCAGCTGGCGTACGGGCCGTTTCGTGGGCGGCGCGTCCGGAAGTGGCGTCTCTGTCATGATCGCGACCATCCCCCGATCGAGGTCCGGCACACCTCCCGTACCCGCGACTTTCACATCAGCGACACCGGACCCTTCCCTGACGTTTGGTGCACTTGGAACACTCGCTGCGCGCACCTTCCGTCACCTTCGGGCCATCGATGCGCAGGATTGAGAGGTCCCTCACTCATGTCCGACGTCAACCGGCGCAGATTCCTGCAACTCGCGGGCGCCACCACCGCCTTCACCGCCCTGTCGAACAGCATCCAGCGCGCCGCCGCCCTTCCGGCCCACCACCGCACGGGCACGATCGAGGACGTCGAGCACGTCGTCGTCCTGATGCAGGAGAACCGGTCCTTCGACCATTACTTCGGCTCGCTCAGGGGAGTTCGCGGCTTCGGCGACCCGCGCCCGGTGACGCTGGAGAACGGCAAGTCGGTCTGGCACCAGACGGACGCCAACGGCAAGGAGATCCTGCCGTTCCGCCCCCAAGCCGACGATCTGGGCCTGCAGTTCATCCAGGACCTCCCGCACGGCTGGAACGACGGACACGCCGCCTTCAACGGGGGTAAGTACGACAAATGGGTCCCGAACAAGGGGTCCACGACCATGGCGTACCTGACCCGCGAGGACATCCCCTTCCACTACGCCCTCGCCGACTCCTTCACCGTCTGCGACGCCTACCACTGCTCGTTCATCGGCTCCACCGACCCGAACCGCTACTACATGTGGACGGGTTACACGGGCAACGACGGCCAGGGCGGCGGCCCGGTCCTCGGCAACGACGAGGTCGGCTACGGCTGGACCACCTACCCCGAGCGCCTGGAGAAGGCCGGCGTCTCCTGGAAGATCTACCAGGACGTCGGCGACGGCCTCGACGCGAACGGCTCCTGGGGCTGGATCCCGGACGCCTACCGGGGCAACTACGGCGACAACTCGCTCCTCTACTTCAACCAGTACCGGAACGCCAAGCCCGGCGACCCGCTGTACGACAAGGCCCGCACCGGCACCGACTACACCAAGGGCGAGGGCTACTTCGACCGGCTGAAGGCCGACGTGAAGGGCGGAAAGCTGCCCCAGGTCTCCTGGATCGTCGCCCCCGAGGCCTTCACCGAGCACCCCAACTGGCCCGCGAACTACGGCGCCTGGTACATCGCCCAGGTCCTGGACGCGCTCACCTCCGACCCGAAGGTGTGGGCGAAGACGGCCCTGTTCATCACCTACGACGAGAACGACGGCTTCTTCGACCACGTGGTCCCCGCCTTCCCCGCGGGTTCCGCGGCGCAGGGCAAGTCCACGGTCGACCCCGCCCTCGACCTGTACAAGGGCGACACCGGCCACCCGGCCGGCCCCTACGGCCTCGGCCAGCGCGTGCCCATGCTCGTCGTCTCCCCCTGGAGCAAAGGCGGTTACGTCTGCTCCGAGACGCTCGACCACACCTCGATCATCCGCTTCCTGGAGACCCGCTTCGGCGTCCACGAGCCCAACATCTCGCCCTGGCGGCGCACGGTCTGCGGCGACCTGACCGCCGCCTTCGACTTCTCCCGCAAGGACACCAGGCCGGTCGCCCTCCCGGACACCGACGGCTACGAGCCGCCGGACCGCGAGCGCCACCCCGACTACGTGCCCGTTCCGCCCGCTGTCGGCGCCGTTCCGAAGCAGGAGCGCGGCCTGCGCCCCGCCCGCCCCCTCAAGTACGCCCCGCACGTGGACGGTTCGGTCGACGCGAGGACCGGCAGGTTCACGCTCACCTTCGCCTCCGGCGCCAAGGCCGGTGCCGCGTTCCTGGTGACCTCCGGCAACCGCACCGACGGACCCTGGAGTTACACCACGGAGGCCGGAAAGACCGTCTCGGACACCTGGAACTCCGCGTACTCCAAGGGGTCGTACGACCTGACCGTGCACGGCCCGGCCGGTTTCCTGCGCGTCTTCAAGGGGCCGAACAAGAACGCCGGTCCCGAGGTCACCGCCCGTCACACCGGCGACGACGTCGAGCTGACCTTCTCCAACAAGGGCTCCGGCACGGCCCGTCTGAAGGTCGTGAGCGGCTACGGCGCCCCCGCGAGGACCTTCACCGTGCGGGCCGGCGCCACCGCCCGGCACACCTTCCGTCTCGCCAGGAGCCGTCGCTGGTACGACCTCACGGTCACCTCCGACGCCGACCCGGCGTTCCTGAGGCGATTCGCCGGACATGTCGAGAACGGGCGTACAGGAGTGAGTGATCCGGCCGTCATCACCAGGTAAAGCCGCGGCCGGAGCTGTCGTTCACCTGGCCGGATCGCTGTGGTCCCGGGGTAGTGTGCCCCGGTGACCACGCATTCGAACACACCTACAGGCTGGTACCCCGATCCGCACGGGGCGGCCCAGACGCTCCGGTACTGGGACGGCGCGCAGTGGACCCAGCACACCCACCAGGACCAGCAGGGGGCGGGCCAGGGTACCGCTCAGGTCGTGCAGGCCCCACCCGCCCCGCCGGTCCAGCAGGCACCGCAGATGCCTCAGCAGTCGGCCGGTCCCGACCAGCGCGTGCAGCGTCAGGTGCAGCAGCAGGCCGGGGTCAGCGGGGGCGGGGCGGGCGGCGGCACGCTGTTCACCGAGCCGGTGCTCGTGGTCAACCAGAAGGCCAAGCTGATCGAGCTGACCAACGAGTACAAGGTCATGGATCAGAACGGCAACCAGCTCGGCTCCGTCACCCAGGTCGGGCAGAGCGCCTTCCGGAAGATCGTGCGGTTCTTCTACAGCATCGATCAGTTCATGAAGATCAAGCTGGAGATCCGCGACGCCCACGGGCAGCCGCTCATGCTGCTGACCCGGCCGGGGAAGATCTTCAAGTCGCGGGTGATCGTGGAGCGTCCGGACGGTTCGCCGGTCGGTGAGATCGTCCAGCAGAACATGATCGGGAAGATCAACTTCGCGCTGATGGTGAACGGGCAGCAGGTCGGCGCGATCAAGGCGGAGAACTGGCGGGCCTGGAACTTCGCGATCGTCGACCACACGGAGAACGAGGTGGCCCGCATCACGAAGACGTGGGAGGGGCTCGCCAAGACGATGTTCACGACCGCGGACAACTACGTGCTGCAGATCCACTACCAGCTGCCCGAGCCGCTGTTGAGCCTGGTCGTCGCCACCGCGTTGACCGTGGACACGGCGCTGAAGCAGGACGCGCGCGGGTTCGGCTGAGCCTGTCTAGAGCGGTGTGAGGTGCCCCGGCTCCTGTTGCCGGGGCACAGTCATGTCCCGCAGGGACGGTTCCACGGACGCCGTCGACGGCTCCAGGGCCAGCACGGCCGCCACCGGGTGGTCGTCGTCCGCCGGCACCGGGGGCTTGCGGGTCAGCAGCACCACACCCCAGGCCGCCAGGCCCGCTCCCGCCAGCGCGAGCAGCATGCCCGCCGCGCCGCCCCGCAGGCCCTCGCCCAGCAGGGACAGGCCGATCACCGCGGCGGCCAACGGGTTGGCCAGGGTCACCACCGCCAGCGGGGCGCCCAGTCCGTCACGGTAGGCGGTCTGGGAGAGCAGGAGTCCGCCCGCGGCGAAGGCCGCCACGAGCAGGGCCACGCCGATCACCTGGACGCTGAGGAGCGACTCGGAACGGTCCGTCGCGGCCACCGTCACGGTCTGGGTGAGCGCGGAGGCCACGCCCGAGGCGACCCCGGACGCCGAGGCGTGCCGTATGCCGGGCCGGGTGCCCGGACGGGCCAGGAGACCGATCAGCGCCGCCGTAACGGCGGCCACGGCCACCGCCTCGGAGGTGCTCAGCACCCTCCCGGGCGTGGATCCGGACGCCACCACGAGGATCGCGGCGAGACCGGCCAGCGTGTACGCGGTGCCCCGCCACTCCGTCGCGCTGACCCGGCGCCCCGCGATCCGCGCGCCCAGCGGCACCGCGGCGACCAGGGTGAGGGCGCCGAGCGGCTGGACCACGGTCAGGGGGCCGTACTTGAGGGCGACGACGTGCAGCAGTGCGGCCGCCGCGTTGAGCGCGACCGATCCCCACCATGCGCCCGAACTCAGCATCCGCAGCACACCGGGGCCGGGGTCGCGGGAGGCGAGGCGCTCCTGGGCGACGGCGGCGGCCGCGTAGGCGACGGAGGAGAGCAGGGAGAGGGCCAGGGCGAGCAGGGTGGCGTTCATCGGCCCGCTCCGACCAGAACGTTGCTCTCGGGTTCGGCCGGGGTGAGCTTCTCCTGCGCCCGGCCCGCGGTCGTGGCCGTGCGCTGCGGCACCTGGATGACCGCCAGGGCGATGCCGAGCAGGGCCGTGGCCACGATCGCGTCCATCCAGTAGTGGTTCGCCGTCCCGACGATCACCAGCAGGGTCACCAGCGGATGCAGCAGCCACAGCAGGCGCAGGCGCGAGCGGGTCGCCACGATCAGGCCGATCGCCACCATCAGCGCCCACCCGAAGTGCAGCGAGGGCATCGCGGCGAACTGGTTGGAGAGGGTGTCGGTCTGCGGCGGGCCGTACACCGAGGGGCCGTAGACCTTCGCGGTGTCGACCAGGCCGGCCGCCGCGAGCATCCGGGGCGGGGCCAGCGGGAAGACGAGGTGCAGTACCAGGGCGGCGCCGGTGAGGGCGGCCAGGACGCGGCGGGCCCAGACGTAGTGGGCGGGGCGCTTCAGGTACAGCCAGACCAGGAAGGCGACCGTGGCCGGGAAGTGAACGGTCGCGTAGTAGGTGTTCGCGAGGTGCGCGAGGGTGTCGCCGTGCAGCAGCAGCGACTGCACCGAGCCCTCCGAGGGCAGGTGCAGGGCCCGCTCCCAGTCCCACACCCGGCCGGCGTTGCGGAAGGCCTCGGGGGTGTGGCCCGTGACCAGTTGCCGGCCGAACTTGTAGACGAGGAAGAGTCCTACGACGAGCAGGAGCTCACGGACGAGCGGCGGCCGCGCTGTGGCGCCCGGCTCCGCTTCTGAAGGCTCGGTGCGGGCGTTCATTCCCCCGGCCCTTTCGCTGGCGGTGGTGCAGGTGGGGAATCCGAACAAGGTGGTGACCCGTTCCGATTCCAAAAACTCATCGGTACGACACCGTACCGATACGCCAGTGTACCGATACGGTCGGGTACCGGTACACTGGCGTTTCGATTGACATACGACACACTGGAATCCGGGAATGAAACGCGACGGCCGTGCAGCAGGCCGGCCGGCGGAGCGAGTGAAGGGGAGAGCTGATGACGTCGCAGGCCGCGGACGGACCGGAGACGGTCGCCGCCTCGCGCCGCTCCAAGATCACGCCCGAGCGTGAGCAGGAGTTCTTCGACGCCGTGCTCGAACAGGTCCGCGAATGCGGATACGACGCTGTGACCATGGAGGGCGTGGCCGCCAGCACCCGCTGCAGCAAGTCCACCCTCTACCGGCAGTGGAAGACCAAGCCGCAGTTCGTGGTGGCCGCCCTGCGCTCCCGCCGCAGGTCGAAGTTCGACGGGATCGACACCGGTTCGCTCGCCGACGACCTGCGCGAGGCCGCCCGGGCCGCGGGCCGGTGGTCGATGCAGGACACCAAGCTGCACCAGGCCCTCGGCCACGCCGTCACCCAGGACGCGGAGCTCGCGCAGGCCCTGCGTGAGGCGCTGATCGACCCGGAGATCGCCGCGCTGAGGCACATCCTCCAGCGTGGGGTCGACCGGGGAGAGATCGCCGGCGGACACCCGGCGCTGGAGTACATCCCGGCCCAGATGTTCGGCGTCATCCGGGCCCGGCCCGTCATCGACGGTGAGTACGCCGACCCGGACTACCTGGTCCGCTTCGTGGAAGCCGCTCTGCTTCCGGCACTCGGGCTGAGCTGAGACCCAGGCCGCCGTCCACGGGATGACCGGACGGTGACCTGCTCGCGCCGCACCGTGGGGACGGGGGCGGCGCGCACCCCCCGGCCGGGTGGGGTTCCTCTCGAGCGGAGAGGCGCCCCTCCCGGCCGACCGGGTGTGCGGGGCCGGCGTCAGACGCCCTGGCCGCTGCCGCCGCCCGTCGACACCTTGATCCCCTTGGTGATGTCGTCGATCACGCTCTGGCCCTCCTCGACGTCGACACCGAAGCGCACCACGACGATCTGCTGCGGGTTCGCGGGGGACGGGAAGGCCAGCGACTCGACATAGCCGTCGGAGCCCTTGCTGGTGACCGCCTTCCAGCGGACCAGATAGCCCTTCTGTCCGGCCACGGTCACCGCCTTGGAGGCGAGGACGTCGTGCGAGGTGATCGAACCGTAGGTCTTGCCGCCGTAGGACTGCTTGGCGTTCGCCTCGATGTCGGCCTTGGCGACCGCCTCGGGCGTACTGCCCTTGGTGCGCAGGGCCAGCGCGGGCGCCGAGTAGGCACCGCCCTTCGTGCACTTCTCGGAGGTGTCGCCGGGGCAGGCGTAGGAGGCGTTCGAGGTCACGGACGCGCCGACCTGGATCTCCTGGCCGTACCAGTCGTCCGGGATGGGCAGGCTGATCCCGTCGATCGAGTCGGTCACCGAACCGCTCTCGATCTTCGGTGCCTCGGACCCCTGCGGGGAGGGCGACGCGCCCCCGGAACCCCCACTGCCGCCGGAGCCGCCGGACCCTCCGTTGCCGCCGAAGGGCCCGCCCTGGCCCCCCGTGCCGCCCGGGCCGCCCTGGCCTCCCGGCCCCTGCGAGGTGGCGGAGTCACCGTTGTCGTTGCCGCTGTCGGCCAGTGCGTAGACACCCACGCCTATGCTCGCCAGGACCACGACCGCCACCGCCACGGCTATGCCCATGCGGCCGCGCCGCGATCCGGCCGGCGGCTGCGCGGGATACGGCGGAAAGGCCGGGTACTGCCCGGCGTCCCCGGGGCTCGCGACCTGTTCCGGGGGACCCCATGCGGCGGCCGAGCCGGCGGGCCGGGTCCGCTCCGTCCACGCCTTGCCGTCCCACCAGCGCTCGGCGGCGGGACCGTCACTTGTCTGCCCGGGATCGGGGTACCACCCGGGGGGAGTCTCCTGCGTCATGCCCCCACCGTATGAGCACTCGGTGAAAGAGGGATGAGAGGGCACCGGCCGATTCCGGACGACCCGCACGGGAACGCCCGGGGCGGCGCGTGCGCGGGCGCGTGTGCCGGGCACGTGTGCTCGCCGGTCCGCTGCCGGGAAGGCTGTTGCGTGGTCAGCGCGTGGGCGACCGTGCGCGCCGTGCGGAAGGGTGGCGACGACGCCCGCCGACAGCCTGTCGAGCCCGGCCGGCGCCTGTCGCAGAGGTCTCAGGTGGAGCGGGTGGGGCGCTTGCCGATGGGCTGCGGGGTGCTCTGCGGGATGTCGAGGTCGAGGCGGTCGCGCAGGACGAGGTGGCGGCCCTCGTCGGCGACGTCCTGGTCGTGGAGGCCGACGGCGATGGGTGGCCTCCCGCAGTTCGGCCAACCCGAGTTCGACAAAGGTGTCCGCCTCGGTGCGCGCGGTTTGCGCGCGGCCTTCGGGGCGAGCACGATCCCGGGCCTCGGTGTCCCGCGCCCGCCGCTGCCGTGCGAGGTGATCAACTCGGCGCGGACGAAGCACAGTTCGCCGGCGGCGTGTGCGGTGGCGCACGGCTGACTGCCGGTCAGGTGCGTCGGCGGCAGGTCGCGGGCAGGGCGCGTCGCCTGCCCGTACCGCAGGTCACCCGTCAAGGCAACAGGTACCCCGACCGTCCTCCGCTTCCGCACCCGGACGGCTACGCTCGAGATCTGCACGTCGTTCGGGCGACTTGGGGAGGTAGCGGGATGACGGAGGTACGGCCCATTGCGGCCGCCCCGGCCTCGCTGTGGGAGCGTGACGAGGAACTCGCCGCCGTCGAAAGGGTTATTGACTCCCTGTGCGCGGACCGCGCGTCCTCGGGCAGCGTGCTGGTGATCCGCGGCGAGGCGGGCTTCGGCAAGACCGCCCTGCTCGCCGAGACCCGCCGCATCGCCGAGGCCCGCGGCTGCACGGTCTGGTCGGCCCGCGGCGGCGAGACCCTCAGGTCGGTCCCCTTCAACGTCGTACGACAACTGCTGCAGCCCGCCCTCCTGTCGCTGATGCCGGAGGAGGCCCGCGAGTACCTCGGCGACTGGTACGACATCGCAGGCCCCGCCCTCGGCATCGCGGACCCGGGGGAGCGCCAGGCCGACCCGCAGGGCGTGTGCGACGGACTGGTCGCCGCGGTGCGCCGGCTGGCCCGCCGGGACTGGCCGCTCGTGCTGATGGTCGACGACGCCCACTGGGCCGACCAGGAGACCCTGCGCTGGCTCGCCGCCTTCGCCGAGCGCCTGGACGACCTGTCCGTCCTGGTCGTGGTGGCCCGTCGCCCCGGTGAGGCCGACGGCGAGCGCGCCCGCCTCCTGGAGACCGTGGCCGGCGCCGCGGGCCGCCCCGTCACCAGCCTGAGCGCCCTCACCCCGGAGGCCACCGCGGGGCTCACCCGCGCCACCCTGGGCGAACACGCCGACTCCCCGTTCTGCCGCGAGGTGTGGGCCGTCACCGGCGGCAACCCGTACGAGACCGTCGAGCTCCTCGCCAAGGTCCGGGACAGCGACATCGAGCCCAGCGAGGGCTCGGCGAACGAACTGCGCGAACTGAACCGCTCCGCCCGCGGCGGCGGACTCGTCGCCCGCCTGGAGGAACTCGGCATCGACGCCACCCGGTTCGCCTGGGCGGCCGCGATCCTCGGCACCGACATCTCCGTCGGCCTGGTGGCCAGGCTCGCCACCCTCAAGCCGGACCAGGCCGCGCTCTGCGCCGAACTCCTGCGCAACGCCCGCATCCTGACCGATTCCGGCGCGGAGGACGACGAGCTGGAGTTCGTGCACCCGCTGATCGCCACCGCCGTCTACGAGTCCATCCCCGACGCCCTGCGCAAGGCCATGCACGGCATCGCCGCCCAACTGGTCACCGACTCCGGGCTCGGCGCCGCGGCCGCCTCCCGGCACCTGCTCCAGGTCCACCCGGACGACGACGAGGAACTCGTCGAGCAGCTGCGCGAGGCCGCCCGCGAACACCTCCTCGTCGGCGCCCCCGACGCCGCCCGCCGCTGCCTGGAGCGCGCGCTGCTGGAACCCCCGCCGCCCGAGGTCCACGCACGCGTGCTCTTCGAACTCGGCTGCGCCACCCTCCTGACCGCCCCCGCCAAGACCATCGGCCACCTCCAGACCGCGCTCGCCATGCCGGGCCTGGAGGGCTCCGCGCGAGTGGACGCCGTCGTCCGCCTGTCCCAGGCACTCATGCACAACAACCAACTGGAGGAGGCGGTCCGCACGGTCGAGGCGGAGGCCGCCCGGCACGACGAAGGCACTGCCCGACTGCGCCTCCAGGCCGTGCAGTACACCTGGGAAGGCCTCTACCCGGGCGAGGCCACCTCCCCGGCGCGCTCCGAGCGCCTCGCCGCGCTGGCCGCCACCTGCACCGGCCGGGACAACTCCGAGCGGGCTCTGCTCATCCTGCGCGGATTCGACGCGATGGCCCACGGCGAGAGCGCCGAGGAGATCGCCGAAGTGTGCGACCGCGCCCTGGTCAACGGCCGCCTCGCGCCCGGACTCGGCTGGACTGACACCGAGTGGGGCCTCGAACTTCCGCTGATGCTGGCCAGCGCCTACGCCTTCACGGACCGGCTCGACCGTGCCGAGGCCCTGTACACCGACGCCCTGCGCACCTACGAGTCGGCCGGCTGGAGCGGCGGCCACCTGGCGCTCGCCCATGCCTACGTCGGCCTGGGCCACCGGCGGCGCGGGCGGCTCCGGGAGGCGGAGACCTCCCTGCGCGAGTCTCTGCGGCTCGCCGAGCGAGTGGGGCGAGGACTGCCCCTGTACTGGTCGGCGACCTGCAACCTCGTCGACACGCTGCTCGCGCGCGGGCATGTCGAGGAGGCGTGGGCGATCGCCGAGCAGTACGGGTTCGCGCCGCCGTATCCGTCCACGATCGTGCTGCCCGATCCGCGGTCCGTGCGGGGGCGGCTGCTGCTGGCCGTCGGCAGGACCAAGGACGGGATCAACGAACTGGAGGCCGCGGAGAAGGCGGCGGCGGTCCGGGGACACCACAATCCAGTGCTGGTGCCGTGGGCCGTCGATCTCGCGCGTGCTCTCGCCGTCGAGGACCCGGTGCGGGCCGCCCAGTTGGCCACGGAGGTGCGCCGGCATGCCGAGCGGCTCGGCACGGACACGGCGATCGGCGAGGCGCTCAGGTGCGCTGCCGCGCTGGAGACCGGGCAGCGGGCGGTACGGCTCGCCGCGCAGGCGGTCGCCTACCTGGAGGCGTCGCCCTGTCAGTACGAGCATGCGGCGGCGCGGGTGGAGTACGGGATCGCGGCACGGTCCGTGGCGGAGCTCAACCGGGGCCTGGCGCTGGCGCGTTCATGCGGGGCGGACGGGTTGGCGGCGCAGGCCAGGGAGGTGCTGGAGACGGGTCGGGGACTGCGGGGACCGGCGTTTTCGCCTCCTCAGGACACCAGTAGCCGGTCGGTGACGGCCGACAGGCGCTTCTGCACCTCCCTGTCGTACGTCCCCTCGTGTGCCCGCGCCGGATTCGTCCCGTCGAAGAAGCCGCCCGTGCCCAGGTCCTGGGTGGCCAGGGCCAGCACACCCGGAGCCCCGTCCGCCACCGTCGACCACGGAGCCACCCCGCCCTCGCGGACCATGGCCGTGTCCATGAAGGTCGCCGGGTGCAGGACGTTGACCGCGACCTCCGTTCCCGCCAACTCCTCGGCCAGGGCGAAGGTGTGGGCCGCCAGGGCGAACTTGGCGCGGCGGTACGCGGTGAAGCCGTTGTAGCCGCGGGTGAACTCGACGTCGTCGAAGTCGACCGGCTCCTGGCCGACCGACCCGACGTTGACGATCCGCGCCGGCCGCGTCGGCAACAGTGCTCTGGTCAGCGCGACCGGCGCCAAGTAGTTCACCGCCAGCCGCAGTTCATGCCCGTCCGCGCTCACCTCCCGCCCCGAGCCGGGCGAACCCGCGCCCACACCCGCATTGTTGATCAGGACATCGAGCCCGGGGTGGGCCTCGGCGACCCGCGCGCCCAGCTCGCGCACCTGGGCCAGGGAGGCGAGGTCGGCCACGAAGCCCTCGGCCGCCCCCTCGGAGCGCAGCTCCTCCACCAGGGTCCCGGTACGGCCCGGGTCCCGGCCGTGCGCGAGGACGGTGTGACCGGAGCGGACCAGTTCGAAGGCGACGTAGCGGCCGAGACCGGAGGTGGCACCGGTGATCAGAATGGTCGACATGCCCCTACCGTAGGCACATCCGCGCAGCCGGCGCCTGTCCCTGCCGGGGTCACCCTTCCGTCTCCTCCGCCAGCACCCGCTGCGCCGTGGCGAACGCCGAGTTCGCCGCCGGCACCCCGCAGTAGACGGCCGTCTGGAGCAGTACGGCCCCGATCTCCTCCGGCGTGAGGCCGTTGCGCCGCGCCGCCCGCACATGCATGGCCAGCTCGTCGTAGTGGCCGTGCGCGACCAGCGCCGTCAGCGTGATCATGCTGCGCTCGCGGCGGCTGAGCGTGGGGTCGGTCCAGATCTCGCCCCACGCGTAGCGGGAGATGAAGTCCTGGAAGCGGGCGGTGAACGGCGTCTGCCGGGTCTGCGCCCGGTCCACGTGCGCGTCCCCGAGCACCTCGCGCCGCACCTCCATGCCCCGCTTGGCACCCCCGTCGAGGTGTGCGCGCAGCGCGGTGAGGACGGCTTCCGGGCACTGCGCCGGTGCCAGATGCGAGGCCCCCGGGAGTTCGACGAGCGTGGCGCGCGGCACCGCGTCGGCGATCTCCCGCAGATGGGGCGGCGGGGTAGCCGGGTCCTGGCGGCCGGCGATCAGCAGGGTCGGCGCGGAGATCTGGGCGAGCCGGTCGCGCAGGTCGAAGGAGCCCAGGGCGTCACAGCAGGCGGCGTACGCGGAAGGATCGGCCTCGGCGTGGTCCCGCACGAGCTCCGGCACGGTGAAGTCGCCCGCGAACCAACGGGAGTTCGCGCTCTCCAGCAGCCACTCCAGCCCCTCCCGGCGGACCCGCTCGGCCCGCTCCTCCCAGGGGCCCGGCCCGTTGAAGTGGGCACTCGAACAGATCACGGCCAGCGACCGGACACGTTCCGGGTGGTGCACGGCCAGGTGCAGACCGACCGCGCCGCCCAGCGACACCCCGGCATACGCGAACCGCTCCACGCCGAGCGAGTCGGCGAGCGCCAGTACCAGGTCGGCGAGGTCACCCACGGTGGCACCGGCACCGATCAGACCGGCCGCCGAACCGCCGTGTCCGGGCAGGTCCCAGCGGACCACCCGGTGGCTGATGGACAGCTCGGGCGCCACCTTGTCCCACAGGGCGTACGAGGTCCCGAGCGAGGGCCCGAGCAGCAGCGGGGGAGCGGAAGCGGGGCCCTCGGCGCGGTGGTTGAGGAGTTTCTCGGTCAACGTCGCTCCAGAGCACGATCGGTGAGGGCACCGGCGGAGCCGGTGTAGCGGGTGGGGTCGGTGAGCTCGTCGAGGTCGACGTCCTTCAACTCGGGCTCCTGGGCGAGGAGTTCCCCCAGCGACACGCCTTCGGCATAGGTCCGCTCGGCGAGCTGCGTGAGCAGGGCCTTGGCGCGGGCGCGGCCCAGCACGGACGCCAGCTCGGCGGAGAGCCGCTCGGAGACGATCAACCCGTGGGTGAGGTCGAGGTGTTCGCGCATGGTGTCCGGGTGGACCCGCAGCCCCTCGGTCAGTTCGGCGGTGTCCCGGGCGGCTCCGCCGACCAGCCGCAGCAGGTCCCTGAGCGGCTCCCACTCGGCGTGCCAGGCACCGGCCGGCCGCTCGTCCTCGGCGGCGAGGGAGCCGTACAGCGTGGCGGCGAGCTGCGGCGCGCGCCGGGCGGCGGCGGCGATCAGCGTGGACCGTACGGGATTCGCCTTGTGCGGCATGGCCGAGGAGCCGCCTCCGCTGCCTTCCGCGAGCTCGGCGATCTCGGTACGGCCGAGCACGAGGACATCCGCGGCGATCTTGCCCAGCGCGCCGGCGGTGAAGGCGAGACATCCGGTGAGGTCGGCGACCGGGGTACGGAGGGTGTGCCAGGGAAGCAGCGGCGTCCGGAGTCCCAGCTCCGCGGCGAAGGCCGCCGTAAGCGCCTGGGTGTCCTCGCTGCCGTACGCCGTGAAGGCCGCCGAGGTCCCGGCGGCGCCGCCGAGTTGGGCGGGGAGGGAGTCCCGTACGGCCGCGACCCGGTCCCGCGCGTCCAGCACCAGGGACCGCCACCCGGCCGCCTTCAGCCCGAACGTCGTCGGTACGGCGTGCTGGGTGAGCGTTCGCCCCGCCAACGCGGTGTCCCGGTGCTCCGCGGCCAACCGGGCCAGGGCCTGCTGGGCGCGGTGGAGGTCCGCCAGCACGAGGTCGAGCGTGCGCGCCGCCACCAGCATCGCCGCGGTGTCCAGGATGTCCTGGCTGGTCGCGCCTCGGTGCACATACGGGCCGTACTCCTCGCCGACCGCCTCGGTGAGGTCGGCGACCAGGGGGATGACCGGGTTGCCGCCGCCGCGCGCACGCCCGGCGAGGGACCGTACGTCGAAGCGGTCCGCGTGGGCCGCCTCGGTCACCGCGTCGGCCGCCCCGTCCGGGGCGAGACCCAGCCGGGCCTGTACCCGGGTCAGTGCGGCCTCCGCGTCGAGCAGCGCCTGGAGGTAGGCGCCGTCGGCGGTCGCGGCGGCGGCGGGGGAGCCTGCCCATCCGGGGGCGAGCAGGCCGGTGTCGGGATCGGGAGAAGTCACTGGTACTCCAGGAAGACCGTCTCGCCTTCGCCCTGAAGGCGGATGTCGAAACGGTAGGTGCCATCACCCTGCCGGCGTGCGATCAGCGTGTCGCGCCGCTCGGCCGGGACCCGGGCCAGCAGCGGGTCGGCGGCGAGGACCGTTGCGTCGTCCGGCAGGTAGATCCGGGTGTACAGGTGCACCAGCAGCCCGCGCGCGAAGACGCATACGCTGATGTACGGGGCGCTCCGCCCGCGCGCGCCCGGCCGCAGTGTCCGCGCGGTCCAGTGGCCGTTGGCGTCGGTCTGGATGCGGCCCCAGCCGGTGAACTCCACGCCGTTGCGGCCCAGGTAGCCGCCGCTCGCGGGGTCGCGCCGGATGGAACCGTCGGCCTGCGGGATGTTGCCGTCCGGGTCGGCGCCCCACAGCTCCACGAAGGCGTCCGGCAGCGGGTTGCCCTCGCCGTCGGTGATGTAGCCCTGGAGGGTGATGGTGTCCGGGTGGCCGACGGGCGCGATGTCGCCGCCGCCGGGGAAGGGCAGGGCATGGCCGTAGAAGGGGCCGACCGTGTGCGACGGGGTCGGCAGCACGGTCTCCGGACGACTGGTGTCGATCTTCGTCATGGCTGGGTCAGCGTCCTTCTTCGATCCAGGTGGCCTGCGGTCCGTCGAGCACGATGTCCCAGTGGTAGCCCATCGAGAACTCCGGCACCGACAGGCTGTGGTCGTAGGTGGCCACGAGCCGCTGACGGGCCGCGTCGTCCGTCACGGACTGAATGATCGGGTCGTACGGGAACAGCGGGTCGCTGGGGAAGTACATCTGCGTCACGAGCCGCTGGGTGAACGCCGTGCCGAAGATCGAGAAGTGGATGTGGGCCGGCCGCCAGGCGTTGACGTGCTGGCGCCACGGGTAGGGGCCCGGCTGGACGGTGGTGAAGCGGTAGCAGCCGCTGTCGTCGGTCAGCGTGCGGCCGACGCCCGTGAAGTTCGGGTCCAGCGGGGCGTCGTGCTGCTCGCGCTGGTGGGCGTAGCGGCCGGCCGAGTTCGCCTGCCAGATCTCGACCAGCTGACCGCGCAGCGGACGGCCGTCGCGGTCGAGGAGCCGGCCCTCGACGGTGATCCGCTCGCCGATCGGCTCCCCGGTGTGCTGCCGGGTCAGGTCGTTGTCGACCTCGGTGATGTCCCGCTCCCCGAAGGCGGGCGAGTGCAGCTCCACCAGCTCCGGGTCCTGGGACACGTCGATGCCGATCGGCTGCTGTTTCGGGTGCCGCAGCACCGAGGAGCGGTAGGGCGCGTAGTCGCGGCGCGGCTGGTGTTCGACGGGAGCGCCGTCGGCGAGCCGTTTCTCGTAGGCGGCGTGCTCGGCGGCGATTTCCCGGTCGATGTCGTGCTGGGTGAGAGTCATGGCGATTCCTGCGTTCCGTTAACGTTCGAGGACGAGAGCGAGACCCTGGCCGACGCCGATGCACAGGGTGGCGACGCCGACTCCGCTGCCCCGGCGGGCGAGTTGATGGGCGACCGTGCCGGCCAGACGCGCGCCGGATGCACCCAGCGGATGGCCCAGCGCGATCGCCCCGCCCTGCGGGTTGAGGATCGCCGGGTCGAACTCGGGCCACTCGGCGACGCAGCCCAGCACCTGGGCCGCGAAGGCCTCGTTCAGCTCCAGTACTGACAGGTCGTCAAATCCCTTGCCCGCCTTGGCAAGTGCCCGGTTGACCGCCTCGACGGGGGCGAGCCCGAAGTAGTGCGGGTCGAGCGCGTCGACCCCGGTCGCGGAGATCCGGGCCAGCGGCTCGCGACCGGTCGCGGCAAGGCCTTCGTCGTCGACGAGCAGCAGAGCGGCGGCCCCGTCGTTGAGCGGAGACGCGTTGCCCGCGGTGACCGTGCCCCCGTCCTCGCGGAACGACGGCTTGAGCTTCGCCATCGCCTCCAGCGACGCGTCCGGCCGTACGCACTCGTCGGCACCGAAGACGACCGGCTCACCCTTGCGCCGCGGGATCGACACCGGCGCGAGCTCGGCGTCGAACAACCCTGCCGCCTGGGCCGCGGCCGCCTTCTGGTGCGAGGCCAGCGCGAACTCGTCCTGCTGCTCGCGGCCGATCTTGTG
The DNA here is from genome assembly GCF_044766405.1 of Streptomyces sp. NPDC102270. NCBI lineage: Bacteria > Bacillati > Actinomycetota > Actinomycetes > Kitasatosporales > Streptomycetaceae > Streptomyces > Streptomyces sp. NPDC102270. Next base: position 29,854 of record NZ_JBIWLX010000011.1, read on the forward strand.
CTTGTCGGCGATGAGCTCGGCCGACTCGCCCAGCGGGATCGTCCACTGCGGCTCCATCCTCGGGTTGACCATGCGCCAGCCCAGCGTGGTCGAGTACAGCTCGGTGTGCCCGGCCGGGAACGGCTTGTCGGACTTGGGCAGCACGTACGGCGCCCGGGTCATCGACTCCACGCCACCGGCCACGGCGATGGAGGCGTCCCCGAGAGCGATGGCCCGGGCCGCCTGGATCACGGCTTCGAGGCCCGAGGCGCACAGGCGGTTGACGGTCACGCCGGGCACACTGGTCGGCAGGCCCGCCAGCAGCGCGGACATACGGCCGACGTTGCGGTTCTCCTCGCCCGCGCCGTTGGCGTTGCCGAAGTACACGTCCTCGATCCGGGCCGGGTCCAGGTCGGGCGTACGGCCGAGCAGTTCACGGATCGCGTGTGCGCCCAGGTCGTCCGGGCGTACCGAGGAGAGAGCTCCGTTGTAGCGGCCGACCGGAGTACGGACCGCGTCGACGATGTAGACGTTCTTCACTTGAGGCCCTCCGCGACACTCAGCTCGGCGTCGGTCTTGGCGGTGATCTCCTCGACGCCCACCCCGGGCGCCGTCTCGACCAGCACCAGGCCGTCCCCGGTGACGTCCAGGACGCCGAGGTCGGTGATGATCCGGTTCACACACGCCTTGCCGGTCAGCGGCAGCGCGCACTCGGTGAGGATCTTGGGCGAGCCGTCCTTGGCGGTGTGCGTCATCACCACGATGACCGTGCGGGCGCCGTGGACCAGGTCCATCGCCCCGCCGATCCCGGTGATCAGCTTGCCGGGGATGGCCCAGTTGGCCAGGTCGCCGGTCTCGGACACCTGCATGGCGCCCAGTACGGCCACGTCGATGTGCCCGCCCCGGATCATCCCGAAGGACAGCGCCGAGTCGAAGAAGGACGCCCCCGGCAGCACGGTGACGGTCTCCTTGCCCGCGTTGATCAGATCGGGATCGACCTGGTCCTCGGTGGGATAGGGGCCGGTGCCCAGGATGCCGTTCTCGGATTCGAGGATCACCTCGACGTCCTCGGGGAGGTAGTTCGGGATCAGCGTCGGCAGGCCGATGCCGAGGTTGACGTACTGACCGTCCTGGAGCTCGCGTGCGGCCCGCGCGGCCATCTGTTCCCGTGTCCAGGCCATCAGCCGCTCACCGTCCCTCGTGCCGCAGGCGTGGAAACCGTCCGCTGCTCGATCCGCTTGTCCGCCGCCTGCTCCGGCGTCAGCGCGATCACCCGCTGCACGAAGATGCCCGGCAGGTGCACTGCGTCCGGATCGATCTCGCCGGGCTCCACCAGTTCCTCCACCTCGGCGATCGTGACCCTGCCCGCCATGGCCGCGAGGGGGTTGAAGTTCCGGGTGGATTTGTTGAAGACCAGGTTGCCGTGCCGGTCCCCGCGAGCCGCCCTCACCAGGGCGAAGTCGGTCCGGATGCCGCGCTCCAGGACGTACTCGGTGCCGTCGAACTCGCGGACCTCCTTCGGCGGGGAGGCCACCGCGACGCCGCCGGAGCCGTCGTAGCGCCAGGGCAGGCCGCCGTCGGCGACCTGGGTGCCCACACCGGCCGGCGTGAAGAACGCCGGGATCCCGGCGCCGCCCGCCCGCAGCCGCTCGGCGAGCGTGCCCTGCGGGATCATCTCGACCTCCAGTTCACCGGCCAGGTACTGGCGGGCGAACTCCTTGTTGGCGCCGATGTAGGAGCCGGTCACGCGGGCGATCCGTCCGGCGGCGAGCAGGACCGCGAGGCCCGACTCCATCGCCCCGCAGTTGTTGGAGACCACCGACAGCGAGCCGGTGCCCTGCTCGTACAGGGCCTGGATGAGTACGTTCGGAACACCGCTCAGCCCGAAACCGCCGACCGCGAGCGACGCGCCCTCCGGCACATCCGCCACCGCCTCGGCGGCTGTGGCGACCACCTTGTCCATCCGCGTAGCCTCATCTCTCCAACTGCTCAGTGCACTGAGTATTTCAGCGAGGTTTCTCTTAAGCTGCCACTGTGGCAGCCTGGCGTCAAGGCTCACTACTCTTCAGTGCACCGACCAAAACGCCCACCAACCTGACTCGGGAGCGCACATGGCCGCGGTGGATCTCACCACCCACCCCGGGCACCTCGCCCGGCGGCTCCAGCAGGCGCACTACCTGCTGTGGAACACGATGGTCTCCGAGGAGATCACCTCGCCCCAGTTCGCGGTCCTGAACGCGCTCGTCGCCGAGCCGGGGCTCGACCAGCGCACGGTGGGGGAGCGGGTGGGGCTCGACCGGTCCACCATCGCCGAGGTGATCAGCCGGCTCGGCCGGCGCGGACTGCTCGACAAGGTGCGCGACCCCCAGGACGGCCGCCGCTTCCTGCTGCGCCTGACCGAGGACGGGGTGCGCACCCACCGCAAGCTGACCGTGCGCACCGCCCGGATGAACCAGGTCTTCCTGGCCCCGCTCTCCGCCGAGGAACAGGGTCGCTTCTTTGAGCTGATCCGCCGGGTCGCGGACGCGGCGGAGGGGCTCCGCAATCCCGCGGAACCCCTTCTCACCCAGCGCTGATCAGGACGCCTTCGCGAAGACGACCCACACCTGGCCCTCGGCGAAGTTCACCGCGGAGCCGTCCTTCGTGGTGAACTCCGTACCGTCCGTGGCCTTCGCCCGCTTCCAGTTCACGTCGTAGGCGCGGCCGTCGCGCAGCACCTTCGCCTTGCCGGAGCCCACGGTCACCGTGTAGGGCGTGTAGTTGCCGAGGAAGTCGTGGAAGGCGGACTTGCGGACCTTCACGTACTGCACGACGACCGTGGCCGGGGCCAGCCGCTTCCCGTCGGCCGTGATGTCCGGGGCGCCGTCCATCGAGACCAGCCAGCGCTCCCGGCTCTGTGACCAGGTGAAGGAGAAGCGGGCGGCCGGGAAGCGGACCGTCTCCGAGGTGTCCTTGGTGCCGCCGGCGGGCGCGGGGCCGTAGTGGAAGCCGGTCGTCAGTGCGGCGGCGCCCGGCGTGGCGGGCACCAGGCTCTTGGGGCGCAGGAAGAGGTTGTGCGGGGAGACCTTGTCGGCGCCGCGGAAGTAGGCGCCGGTTGCCTTCTCGGGGGTCCGGGCGACCAGCGGCGCCCCGTTGATCAGGGGCATCAGTTTGCTCTGGGCGCCGGAGAAGGCGAGCGTCGGGTCGTCGAACTGCCGCAGCAGCTCCAGGTCCGACTCGCGGGCGCTGCGCACGGGGCCGACGGCCTTCGGCAGTTTCGTCGCGTACACCGCCATGAGGCGGCTGAGGCCGCCCTCGACCTGCTCGGCGTAGACGACGTCGGCGGAGTCGATGCCGGTCTGCGGGCGCGCCTCCCGCACGTTGTCGATCTTCACGGCGAGCACGGAGGGACCGTGGGCCTTCTTGCTCGGTTCCGCTGTGTTCGGTGGTGACGTGCTCGGTTGATCCGTGCGGAACTGTCCGCGTCCGTCGTCGGCCGGGACCCGTGGTGTGCCGTGTCCCGTACAGCCCGCGACGAAGAGGCCCGTGACGGTCAGCAGCGCCGCCGCCGCCGTACGGGCGCGCCGCGTGCGCGCCCCTTGCTCCCTACCCACCATGCCCACCATGCCCACAGTGCCCGCCCGTCTCGTGTCTTTGATTGTGCGCTTATAAGTTCATTGATGGCCATACCCGTCCGTTTCTGATTCGTCGCGTCGACTAGGCCGATCGGCCCTGGATCGCGGTTCGACAGGAGTCCGCCCGGGTACCCGGGGCGCCTTACCCCAGGACCGACACACGACGTGACGGAGGGAGAGCCGGGCGATGAAGGCTGTGACCTGGCAGGGCAAGCGGGACGTACGGGTGGAGGAAGTGCCCGATCCGAAGATCAAGGAACCGACGGACGCGATCATCAGGATCACCTCGTCCGGGCTGTGCGGCTCCGACCTGCATCTCTACGAGGTGCTCACCCCGTTCATGACGCCGGGCGACATCCTCGGCCATGAACCCATGGGCATCGTCGAGGAGGTCGGCGCCGGGGTGCCCGACCTCTCGGTGGGCGACCGGGTCGTCGTGCCCTTCCAGATCGCCTGCGGCAAGTGCTGGATGTGCATGACCGGGCTGCCGACCCAGTGCGAGACCACCCAGGTCACCAGCGAGGGCATGGGAGCCGCGCTGTTCGGCTACACCCGCCTGTACGGCGCCGTACCGGGCGCCCAGGCCGAGTACCTGCGCGTCCCGCAGGCCCAGTTCGGACCCATCAAGGTCCCCGAGGGCCCGCCGGACGACCGTTTCGTCTACCTCTCCGACGTGCTGCCCACCGCCTGGCAGGCCGTTGCCTACGCGGACGTCCCCGAGGGCGGCAGCGTGGCCGTGCTCGGACTCGGGCCCATCGGTGACATGGCCTGCCGCGTCGCGCAGGTGCGCGGCGCCGGGCGCGTCTTCGGCGTGGACCTCGTGTCCGAGCGGCTGCGCCGGGCCCGCACGCGGGGCGTGGAGACGTACGACCTCAGGAGCTTCGACAGCGAGAAGGAACTGGTCCAGGCGATCCGCGACGAGACCGACGGACGCGGACCGGACGCCGTGATCGACGCCGTCGGCACCGAGGCCCACGGCAGCGCGGTCGCCCGCCTCGCCCAGAACGCCTCGGCCCTCCTGCCCAGGAAGATCGGCGGGCCGTTCGCCGAACGCTTCAGCGTCGACCGGCTCGCCGCCCTGCACACCGCCATCGAACTGGTGCGCCGCGGCGGCACACTCTCCCTCACCGGCGTCTACGGCGGCATGGCCGACCCGCTGCCCATGCTCACGATGTTCGACAAGCAGATCCAGATCCGGATGGGCCAGGCCAATGTGCGCCGCTGGGCCGACGAGATCATCCCCTACCTCACGGACGAGGACCCGCTCGGCGTCGACGACTTCGCGACCCATCACGTGCCCCTGTCGGACGCCCCGCACGCCTACGAGATGTTCCAGAAGAAGCAGGAGGGCGCGGTCAAGGTACTGATGCGGCCCTGACGTCGCGGCGCCGGCGGCGGAAGCGGGCGGTGTGGCGGAATCGTGGGCCGTTCTCCATGTGGTGGTACGCCACCTCCGCCACCCGCTCGGGTCTGAGCGGCGCCCAGGAGAGGTGCCTCTTTCCCGCCCAGGGGTGTCCGGAGACGTCCTTCGTTCGCGTGCTGATGCGCCCCTGACCTCACGGCTCAGCCCAGGATTTCGTCGAGGTCGTAGCGCACCGGTTCCTCCAGTTGCGCGTAGGTGCAGCTCTGCGGGGTCCGGTCGGGTCGCCAGCGGCGGAAGCGGGCGGTGTGGCGGAATCGTGCGCCGTTCTCCATGTGGTCGTACGCCACCTCCGCCACCCGCTCGGGTCTGAGCGGCACCCAGGACAGGTCCTTCTTGCCCGACCAGCGGCTCGGCGCCCCGGGCAGCCGGGCGCTCTCGTGCGCGGCCTCCTCGGCCCAGGCCGCCCACGGGTGTCCGGAGGCGTCCTCCATCCGGAGCGGCTCCAGTTCGTCGATCAGCTCGGCGCGCCGCTTCATGGGGAAGGCCGCGGACACGCCGACATGCTGGAGGACGCCCCGGTCGTCGTGGAGCCCCAGCAGCAGGGAGCCCACGACAGGGCCGCTCTTGTGCAGCCGGTAGCCCGCCACCACCACGTCCGCCGTGCGCTCGTGCTTGATCTTGAACATGGCGCGCTCGTCCTGGAGATAGCGCAGGGTGAGCGGCTTGGCGATGACACCGTCCAGGCCCGCGCCCTCGTACTCCTCGAACCACTGCCGGGCCACCTCGATGTCCGTGGTCGCCGGTGCGAGGTGCACCGGGGCCGTGACCCCGGACAGAGCCGCCGTGAGCAGCTTCCTGCGGTCGGTCAGCGGGACGTTCAGCAGTGATTCGTCCTGGAGTGCCAGCAGGTCGAAGGCCACGAAGGAGGCCGGCGTCCGCTCGGCCAGCGTGCGCACCCGGGAGGCCGCCGGGTGGATCCGCTCGGTGAGCGCGTCGAAGTCCAGTCGGCCGTCCCGCGCGATCACGATCTCGCCGTCCATCACGCACCGCTCGGGCAGCCGCGCCGCGAGTGCCTCCACCAGCTCGGGAAAGTACCTGGTCAGCGTCTTGCCGGTACGGCTGCCCAGCTCGACCTCCGCCCTGTCCCTGAAGACGATCGCCCGGAACCCGTCCCACTTCGCCTCGTAGTGCATGTCCGGCGGGATCTTCGCCACCGACTTGGCGAGCATGGGCTTCACGGGGGGCATCACGGGCAGATCCATGGTCCGATTCTGCACGTGCATGCCCCGAAATGCCTGATATGCCGGGCTCGCTTACCGTGGCTCGCATGGGTGACGCGGTGGAACTGGAGGCGGGCGGCCGGACCGTACGGCTGTCCAGCCCGGACAAGATCTTCTTCCCGGAGCGCGGGTTCACCAAGCTGGACCTCGCCCGCTACTACCAGGCCGTCGCCCCCGGCATCCTGCGCGCCCTGCGCAACCGGCCCACCACCCTGGAGCGCTACCCGGACGGCGTGACCGGCGAGAACTTCTTCCAGAAGCGGGCGCCCAAGAACATGCCCGACTGGATCCCGACCGCCCACATCACCTTCCCCAGCGGCCGCAGCGCCGACGAGATGTGCCCCACCGAGGAGGCCGCCGTCCTGTGGGCCGCCCAGTACGGCACCCTCACCTTCCACCCCTGGCCGGTCCGCCGCAACGACGTCGACCGCCCCGACGAACTCCGCATCGACCTCGACCCGCAACCCGGCACGGACTACGACGACGCCGTGCGCGCGGCGCATGAACTGCGGTCGGTGCTGGAGGAGTTCGGGGGTCTGCGCGGCTGGCCCAAGACTTCCGGCGGTCGCGGTCTGCACGTGTTCGTGCCGATCGAACCGCGCTGGACCTTCACCCAGGTGCGGCGGGCCGCGATCGCGGTCGGGCGGGAGATGGAGCGCCGGATGCCGGACCACGTGACCATCAAGTGGTGGAAGGAGGAGCGGGGCGAGCGCATCTTCATCGACTACAACCAGACGGCCCGCGACCGTACGATCGCCTCCGCCTATTCGGTACGGCCCCGCCCGCACGCCCCCGTCTCCGCACCCCTGCGCTGGGAGGAGGTCGGCCAGGCGCACCCCCAGGACTTCGACATCGCGACCATGCCCGCGCGCTTCGCCGAACTCGGCGATGTGCACGCGGACATGGACGATCACGCCTTCTCGTTGGACGCCCTGCTGGACCTGGCCCGCCGTGACGAGCACGACCACGGGCTCGGTGATCTGCCGTACCCGCCCGAGTATCCGAAGATGCCGGGGGAGCCCAAGCGGGTACAGCCGAGCCGGGACACGTCGAGGAAGGCGCCTCCTACAGCTCCTTGATCCTGATGTCCCGGTACGAGACGACGTCCGTCGTGCTGTGCACCTGGAGCCCGATGTAGCCGGAGGAGAACCGCCGCCCGTCCGTGCCCGGGTCGTCCGAGCGGGCCGGGTAGAAGTCCTGGCCGCCGATGTTGTCGAACTCGTTGATCAGCACGCCGTTGCGGTAGACCGAGTAGTGCTGGTCGACCACCCGGATCTCGTAGTCGTTCCACGTGCCCTTCTGGGTGACGCCGGCACCGGCGAGCCCCACCCGGTCGAAGCCGTAGACCGACCCCGTCTTGTACATGTCGCCGTCCGGCCGGTCGAGCACCTGCACCTCGTGGCCGTACTTGATGGCGACCCACTCGGGGCGGGACTCCTCCGGGTGGTCGTGGACCCACGGGAACCGCACGAACACACCGGAGTTGGCGTTCCCGGTGCCCGGGGCGTCGTCTCGCCACTGGAGCTTGAGCGAGAAGTCCCCGTACTTGCGCTCGGGGAACCAGAGCATGCCGAGGCCGTCCTTCGTGGTGCCGGACGTGATGGACCCGTCGCCGTTCGGCGCGAACGAACCGCCGCCCACCTGCTGCCACTTGGCGAAGGAGGCCGCGCTGCCGTCGAGGATCGTGCGGTACCCCTCGGTCTGCCCGGGCTTGCCGATCCCGGACTCACGGGCCGCCGCGTCGATCGCGTCGTACTCGCGCTCGTCGACGACCCCGTCCCGGAAGAGCTTGTCCAGGACCGTCTTCACGTGCTTGAGGAACAGCGCGTGGGACGTCCACTCCTTCTCGTCCTCGATCAACTCGTTGATGCGGCACCGGCTGTTGGTGATCCGGTTCGGGACCCCGGAGTCGACCGTGCCGACGATCACCGTCAACCGCTCGTCGAATTCCGCGCAGTTGGGCGCCGGGACCTGACCGGCGACCACCGTGAAGGTCACCGTGCGCGCGGCCGAGGTGTTGCCCGCCTTGTCGGTCGCCCGGTACGCCAGGGTGTGGGTGCCCGCCCGGTCGACGACCACCGGAGCGGTGTACGCCAGGTAGGGCCCGGCGTCGATCGAGTACTCGACGCCCGCGACACCCGAACCGCCCGCGTCCGCGGCGCTCACGGTCACCTTGGCATTGCCCACGTAGGCCCCATCCGAGTTCCGGGTGCCGTCCACGGTCACTCCGGTCACCGGCGGGGTGGTGTCCTGCGGGGCCGCCGCGACCACCGTGAACCGGACGCTCTTCTCGGCGGCCACGTTGCCCGCCTTGTCGGTCGCCCGGTAACGCACGGTGTGGCTGCCGACCTGGTGCACCATCACGGGCATGGTGTACGGCTGCCAACTCCCGTCGTTCACCGCGTACTCGATGGTGTTGACGCCGGATCCGGTGTCGGAGGCCGACACGGTCACCGTCGCCATGTCGATGTACGTGCCGTCCGGGTTCTGCTCGCCGCTCACCGTCGCCGAGGTGTCCGGCGGGGCGGTGTCGTCGGAGGGCGGCGGGACGACGGTGAAGTCGACACTCTTCTCGGCGGAGACGTTGCCCGCCTTGTCGACGGCCCGGAAGCGGACCTTGTGGCTGCCCACCTGGTCGACGACGACCGGGGCCGTGTACGGCTGCCATGCGCCCGTGCCCCCGATCGCGTACTCGATCCGGTCGACGCCGGAGCCGCCGGCCTCGTCGGTCGCCGTGAGGGCCACGCTCGCGGAGCCGACGTACTGGCCCTGCGCGTTCTGCGTGCCCGTCACCTGCGCCTGCGCCGTCGGCGCCGTGGTGTCCTCGCCGGTGCCCTCGGTCACCACGAGGATGCCCTGCATCTGGCCGTGGCCCGGGATCGTGCAGTGGTAGAAGTACCGGCCCGGCGTGAGCGTGACCTCGGCGGTGTGGCGGCCGCCCATGCCGTCGTTGGGGTTGGCGAGGATGTTGAGCTGCACGTCGTTGTTGAACTCGGGGTCACTGGTCACGAAGGTCAACGTGTGCGGCATACCGGTGGTGTTGCCGGTGGCCGCGCTGTTCTCGAAGACGATCGTGGCCGTGCCGGCGACGGCGGTCGTCGGGGCTGAGGTGTACTTGGTGATGTCGTCGCCGGCGGTCCAGGTGAGTTGCTGGGCCGCCGCCGGGATCGTGTCGGGCTGTGCCTGGGACGTCGACTGGAGGCCGAGCACCATGAGCAGGGCGGCCACCAGGACGGCCAGAGCTCCTCGGGGGCGCATCACTGCCCTCCTCTCACCAGTTGTCCGGCGGCCGGCGTCGGACCGCCGCCCGTGTAGGTGACGCGCCACAGGGCCGACTTGGCGTCCGAGGTGAAGAACCCGCGCCCGTAGTCGAGGACGTACAGCGCGCCGTCCGGGCCGAACTTCCAGTCCATGAGGTTCTTGATGCCGTCGTTGCCGATCGGCACGATCTTCTTGAGCGACTCCGCATGGACGGGCAGTCCGCCCTCCCCGTGGGTCTTCGGGTCGGTGATGACCGCGTTGCGCGGCTGGTCGGCGTCGTAGAAGTCACCGACGAACCACTTGCCGTCCCAGTAGGCGGGCCACTTGACGGTGCTGGTGGCCGAGGCGGCGTCGTAGCGGTAGACCGGCCCGTTCATCGCGGCCTGGCCGCCGCCCTTGAGCCACGGCAGCAGATAAGTGGCGTCCTCCTGCTTGTAGGAGGGGATGCCGTTCGCGTCCCGCGGGTAGTCCGGGGCGCCGCCCTGCGGGGAGTACCAGATGTTGTTGCCGGTGACCGGCGGGAGATTGACCAGACCGTCGTTGTTGGGCGACTCGTTCTTCGGGTGGTCGCAGTCGTACCAGCCCAGCGGCTGGTCGGGGTTCGGCAGGTTGCGGTCCCGGTAGGGCTGCTTGTTGCCCATGCAGTACGGCCAGCCCCGGTTGCTCGCCTTGGTGATGACGGCGAAGGTGTCGTACTTGGCCGGGCCCCAGGTGGTCGAGGGCTCGCTCGCGTCCGGGCCGACCCATCCGGCGTACAGGATGTCGGTCTTCTTGTCGACGAAGATGCGGGCCGGGTTCCTGACACCCATCACATAGATCTCGCCGCGGGTCTTGCCGCCGCCCTCGGCGGTCTCCTTGCCCGTGAAGAGGTTCCCCTCGGGCAGCGTGTACGTCCCGTCGGGCTCCGGGTGAATGCGCAGGATCTTGCCGTTGAGGTTGTTGGTGTTGCCGGCGGTGCGGCGCGCGTCCGCGAAGGAGACGCCCTTGTAGTTCGGCTGCGGGTTGTTGCCCGAGTAACCGCCGCTGAAGCCACTGGAGTTGTTGTCACCGGTCGCGATGTACAGGTTGCCCTTGGAGTCCCAGGACATCCCGCCACCCGCGTGGCAGCAACTGTGCACCTGGACCGGCCACTTGAGCAGGACCTTCTCGCTGTTCAGGTCCAGCTTGTTCGTGGCGAGGTCGAGGGTGAAGCGGGAGACCCGACGCTCGGCGATCCGGGTGTCGCGGTCGAGCCGGGAGTGCGGGGTGTAGTGCAGATACACCCAGCCGTTCTGCTCGAAGCGCGGGTCGAGCTCGATGCCGAGCAGTCCCTCCTCGACCTTCACCAGCTCGTCGCCGCCGCCCTTGTTGCCGAAGACGGTCAACTCGCCGGCCAGGGTGACCTTCTTGGTCGCGGGATCGTAGACGTGGATCTGACCCTTGCCCTTGCCGACGTCCGGGTTGTTCCAGTCGGTGATCACGGGCTGGGAGGAGTCGGCGCCGCCCCGCCCGATGTACAGGACCCGCCCGTCGGGGGCGGTGACCAGCCCGTGCGGTTCGCCGATCTGGTCGTTCTGCCCCGCCTGGTTGGGCTGGGTGAGGCGTTCGGCCTTGTAGTTGCCGTTGATGGTCGCCTTGCAGTCGGCCTGCACGAGCCGCGAGGTCCACAGGAGTGCCCCGCGCAGATGGGTCCGGAAGTCGGTCTCGTCGTACGAGGACACCGTGCCGCCCATACCGGTGTAGAAGGACCGGCCGCCGTCGTAGTCCCGGCACCAGCTCACCGGATGGTCCCAGCCGTTGGCGCTCGCGCCGGGCTGGTACGTCGACTCGCGCACCCGCGCCACGGTGTGCACGTCACCGGACGGGTTCTTCGTCCAGTTGAACCACTGGTCGGGGCGCTTCCACTGCACCGGCAGCTCCCTGGTCGCCGGATGCTGCCGGTCGCCGACCTCAACGGTTGCCCGCTGTACGGTCGTTGGACTGGAGGCGGCCGGACGGGCACCCACCAGCCCCGTGAACCAGTCGGAGTACGGCTCGGCGCGGGCCGCGTCATGGATGCCGACGAAACCGCCGCCCGCCTCCATGTAGGCCTCCAGACCGGCCTCCTGCTCGGGGTCGAGGACGTCCCCGCCGCCGGTCAGGAAGACGATCGCGTGGTAACTCCCCAGCGCCCTCTCGTCGGTGAAGACTCTGGCGTCGTCCGTGGCCTCGGTCTCGAACCGCTGGTTCACCGGACCGGACCGCCCGATCTGCTCGACGGCGGCGATCCCGGCATTGACGACCGGTGACTCGTCCCCGGCCGCCGCGGACCCGTAGAAAACCAGCACCCGTACATCGGCGCCGCCCGGCGGCGACTTGACAGACATCGTTGTCGCGGACGGATCGGGAACCGGCAGCGCCCGCGCGGCCGGTCCGGACATCAGCCCGGCGGCGACGACCCCCGCGGTCACGGTGGCCGTCCAGACCCGTCTCCTCGCGCTTCCTCCGCTTCTCGCGCTCAACCCTCGTAAGTGCATGGGCACCTCCTCGGTCACAGCAACAGCGCCATGGAAGCTAGACCCCTTTGCGCCGCTCGCCAATACCTATGACCGGGATCGCACGAACTTTGTCCTGAGTGTGGATAAACGACTCGGGGGCCGGTACCGTCTCACAGGTTCATCACAGGTACGTCTCCGCAAAATCCGTATCACGGTGGGGAGTTCTGCGTGGGTGCACTGGACAGACGTGGCTTCAACCGGCGGGTGCTGCTCGGTGGTGCGGCCGTGGCGACATCGTTGTCCCTGGCGCCGGAGGCCCGGAGCGACACAGGTCCGGCCAAGGCGGCCCCGGGCGGCGGTGAGGTCAAGCGCATCAAGCTGTACGCCGAGAAGCTCGCCGACGGGCAGATGGGCTACGGCCTCGAGAAGGGGAAGGCGACGATCCCCGGCCCGCTGATCGAGCTCAACGAGGGCGACACCCTGCACATCGAGTTCGAGAACACCATGGACGTCAGGGCGAGCCTGCACGTCCACGGTCTGGACTACGAGATCTCCAGCGACGGCACGAAGTTGAACAACAGCGACGTCGAGCCGGGCGGCACCCGCACCTACACCTGGCGCACGCATCTGCCGGGCCGCCGCGGCGACGGCACCTGGCGGCCGGGCAGCGCGGGCTACTGGCACTACCACGACCACGTGGTCGGCACGGAGCACGGCACGGGCGGTATCCGCAAGGGCCTCTACGGACCGGTGATCGTCCGTCGCAAGGGCGATGTCCTCCCGGACGCGACCCACACGATCGTCTTCAACGACATGCTCATCAACAACAAGCCGGCGCACTCGGGGCCCAACTTCGAGGCCACGGTGGGTGATCGGGTCGAGTTCGTGATGATCACGCACGGCGAGTACTACCACACCTTCCACCTGCACGGTCACCGTTGGGCGGACAACCGCACGGGCATGCTCACCGGACCCGACGACCCGAGCCAGGTCATCGACAACAAGATCGTGGGCCCGGCGGACTCCTTCGGCTTCCAGGTGATCGCGGGGGAGGGGGTCGGGGCGGGCGCGTGGATGTACCACTGCCATGTGCAGAGCCACTCCGACATGGGGATGGTCGGGCTGTTCCTGGTGAAGAAGACGGACGGGACGATTCCGGGGTACGAGCCGCACGAGCACATGGAGCACCAGGCCGGGCACGCGCACTGACGGATCATGGACGGGTGACTCTTCTTCTCACACGTGGTGATCTGGAGGCGGTGCTGGAGCCGGAGGCCTGCCTCGACGCACTGCGGGACGGCTTTCGCACCGCGGACAGCGAGTCGATCGCGGGACAACGGGTGCGCACGGACCTCCCGTTCCCCGGTACGGCCACCGCTCTGATCCCGGGCCTGCTCCCCGGCGTCCCTGCCTACACGGTGAAGGTCAACGCCAAGTTCCCCGCCGCCCGGCCCGCCCTGCGCGGGGTGATCTGCCTGCACAGCGGCACCGACGGCGAGCTGCTGGCGCTGCTCGACTCCGCGACGGTCACGGCGTGGCGGGCGGGGCTCGCGGCCGCCCTGGGCACCGATCTGCTCGCCGGCCCGGGAGATGTGGTCGGAGTGGTCGGGGCGGGAGCGCAGGCCGAGTTGATGGTGCGGGGGCTTGCGGCGCTACGGCCCCGCAGCGCCCTGGTCGTCCAGGACACGTCCGCCGACCGCGCCGCGGAGTTCGCCGCGCGGCACGGTGGCCGTGTGCTGTCCTCCGCCGCGGAGGTGGCCATGGCAGCCGACCTCGTCCTGTCGGCCACCTGGTCGAGGCAGCCGCTGCTGCACCTGCGGGACACCAGGCCGGGCCAGCACTTCACGAGCCTGGGCGTGGACGAGCCGGGCAAGGCGGAACTGGCGGCGGATCTCCTGGACGCGGCGCTGCTGGTCGTCGACGACCGTGAACTGGCCTCACGCGTAGGCGTGTTGCCGCCGGCCGATGCCACCCTCGGCGAGCTCTTGCGCTCGGAACACCCCGGCCGCACGAACGACACGGACCGCACGGTCTACGCACCCGTGGGCCTGCCCTGGCAGGACCTCGCCCTGGCCTGGACGGCGTACGAGCGGGCCGAGCGGGAGGGACTCGGACGACGGGTGGATCTGCTGGCCTGAACCCGGTCACGAGATGGCCGGCAGGGACCGGTCGGCGGCCGACGGATCCGCCCGCCGCCCGCCCGGAGCCCGGTCGGTGCGCAGCCAGTGCGCCCGGGCGTACCTGCCGACCGTGCCATGGGCGAGGTGCCGGTCGTGATACCTGCGCGGCACGTCCCTCCCGCCCACCTCGAGAGCGCTCTCACCGGTGACCTCGTCCGGGGCTATCCTGATCCGCACCCGCCGACGAGGAGCCCCGAAGTGACCGAGACAGCGCCGCGCCCCACGCTGGAGGCCGTGGCGGCCCGGGCCGGGGTGTCGCGGGCCACCGTGTCGCGGGTGGTGAACGGCGGGGACGGGGTCAGGGAACCGCTCGTCGAGCGGGTGCGCAGGGCCGTCGAAGAGCTCGGTTACGTGCCCAACCAGGCCGCCCGCAGTCTCGTCACCCGACGCCACGACGCCGTCGCCGTGGTCGTGGCCGAGCCGGAGACCCGGGTCTTCGCCGACCCCTTCTTCGCACTGCAACTCCGCGGAATCAGCAAGGAGTTGACCGCCCACGACAATCAACTGGTGCTGCTGCTCACCGAGGGCCGGGACGACCACGCCCGCGTCGGACGCTACCTCGCCGGAGGACACGTCGACGGCGCGCTCGTCTTCTCCCTGCACCTGGACGACCCGCTGCCCGGACTGATCCAACGGGCCGGGGTCCCCACGGTGTTCGGCGGACGGCCCGGCTGGAGCGACGGGACGACGGAGGTCGTGTACGTCGACAGCGACAACCGGGGCGGTGCCCGCGAGGCCGTACGGCATCTCACAGGGCTGGGGCGCACCCGCGTCGCCCACATCACCGGCCCCCTCGACCAGACCTCCGCGGCCGACCGGCTCGACGGCTACAGGGACGTCATGGGCGACGCCGACCCGCGGCTCGTCGTGCCCGGGGACTTCACGCCGGCCGGCGGGGAGCGGGCGATGCGGACGCTCCTCGACACGTTCGAGGACGTGGACGCGGTCTTCGCCGCCAACGACCTCACCGCGTCCGGCGCCCTGCGCGTGCTGCGCGAGCGCGGACGCCGGGTGCCCGAGGACGTGGCGGTGATCGGCTTCGACGACATGCTGCCGGTCGCCGAGCAGACCGATCCGCCGCTGACGACGGTCCGTCAGGACATCGAGGAGATGGGCCGGCTGATGGCCCGCCTGCTCCTGGGAGGTCTCGACCCCGGGGCTGCGGGGGCCGCACCAGCTGGTGTCGTGCTGCCCACCACGCTGGTACGGCGCGCCTCGGCGTGAACCCTGCCGCCCCCTATGGCCTCTGCTGCGGCGCGCTCTTGATCACCGCGAAGCGGGCGCCGTACGGGTCGGCCAGCTTGGCCACCCGGCCGACGCCGGGCACGTCCGTGGCGGGCAGCCGGACGCTGCCGCCCAGCTGCTGTGCCTTGGCCACCGTCTCGTCCGTGTCCGTGACCTCGAAGTACGGCATCCAGTACGCCCCGTCCCGCGCCTCCAGCGGGTCGTCGGCGAGCGGGACGATGCCGCCGAACATGCCGTCCTCGCTCTGCCCGTCCGGCAGCACGGTGGTGTACGTGCCGCCGGGGAATTCGACCCCGTAGGTCTCCAGGCCGAGCGCCGCGCGGTAGAAGTAGGCGGCCATCGGCAGGTCGGCCGTGTACAGCTCGACCCAGCACAGCGAGCCCGGCTCCTGGGTGACGTCGAGCCCCTTGTTCCGCCCGGGCTGCCAGATGCCGAAGGGCACGCCCGCCTTGTCGGCGAGGATCGCCATGCGGCCCTGGTCCATCACGTCCATGGGCTGCATCAGCACCGAGCCGTGCGCCTCCTCGGCCGCCTTCGCGGTGGCGTCCGCGTCCGGGGTCTGGAAGTAGACGGTCCAGGACGGCGGCCCCTGTTCCGGTGTGGTCTGCATACCGCCTGCGGCGGTCTTGCCGGCGAGCTGGAAGAAGCCGTAACCGCCGGCTTCGGGCGGACCCGGCTGGAACTCCCAGCCGAACAGGCCGCCGTAGAAGGTGGTGGCGCCGTCGATGTCGGGGGTGCCGAGGTCGAGCCAGTTGGGAGCGCCGGTGACGTAACGGGTCGTGAGCATCTCTGCCCTCCTCTGAGGGGTCCCGCTGCCTGTACCGCCGAGTCTTGCACCGTCCACTGACAATCGCCGCCGGTACGCCGATGCGGGCCGGTCGGCAGTCGAACCCTTTCCGCGCGCCGCCGTGCACCCCCGCACCGGGCGGAGGACCATCAAGGTGGCCGGGGGCATGAACGCCATCGTTGATCCCGCGTTGATCGAACGTTTTTCGTTGCCCGGCACGATCTCGGCCATGCACATCGACACCATCACCCCGACCGACCCCGCCTGGCAGGCGCAGGCGTTGTGCGCGCAGACCGGGGCGGACTTCTTCTTTCCCGAGCCGGGCAGCTCGGTGCGAGAGGCGAAGCGCATCTGCGGCATGTGCGAGATGCGCCCGGCCTGTCTCGAGTACGCCCTGGCCAACGACGAACGCTTCGGCGTCTGGGGCGGCCTCTCCGAGAAGGAACGGCTGGCCATCAGGCGGCTGGAAAACCGTGAGCCGACGGGCCGGCAGTGCGGTTAGGATCCCGGAGCGCACCCGGGCGCAGCGCAGGGGCAGGCGCACCGCCTTGCCAAGGCGACATACATCGGTTCGAATCCGATCCCCGGGCTGCGTCCGCGGGCCCTGTGGAGCAGAGGCAGACTCGCCGCCTTCTCAGGGCGGATACGCCGGTTCGAATCCGGCCGGGGCCCATGGCAAGGGCTCGGTAGCGCAGAGGCAGGCGCACCTTCACCGCATGAAGGGAACGTCGGTTTGAATCCGACCCGGCCCGCGACAGGGCACGAACGGGGCGGGGACGCATGGGGGACACGATCGACGAGGGCGAGCTGGCCGCCTTCCACCGCATGGTCGGCAGGCTGCGCGAGCTGCCCGTCGACGACCCCGTGCGGTTGCGCGCCGAGCAGGTCGCCGCGTCCTTCGCCCGGGACGGGCGGCTGCGGCGGCGCAAGGCACGGGGTGCCGAGACGGTGGCCGCCGACGCGGGGGCGATGGCGGCCACCGCGACCGGCGCCCACGACCGGCGCGAGGACGCGCCCCTGACGGCGTCCGGCGAGGCGGGCGTCTACCGCAAGCCCCGCAATTGCTCTGTCTGCAAGTCGTCCTATCGACAGGTGGACGCCTTCTGCCACCGCCTCTGCCCGCGCTGTGCCGCCGACAACACGGCCCGCCGGGCCCTGACCACCGACCTCGAGGGGCGCCGCGCGCTGCTCACCGGCGGCCGCGTGAAGATCGGCTTCCAGCTGGCCCTGATGATGCTCCGGGACGGCGCGGAACTGCTGGTGACCAGCCGTTTCCCGCCGGGCTCGTCCGCGTGCTTGAGCAGGACGCGGTCCACGGGCAGGGGCCCGTGCGGCCCGGACCGAACGGCACGCCCCGCAGCACCGCCCGCCGCATCGTCGGGTCGGCCGAAGCGTGCCCGTAGACGGCCGTGGTGAGCTTCGGGTCGTCCTCCTCCAGGATCCACACCAGCACGGAGGACGGGACCGGGGTCCGCTTGAGGACGGCGTGGGCAACCCGGTGTGCGTTCGCGCCCGGCGGCGGCGCGCCGACCCGCCGCCGTATTCGTGCGGCGGAGTCGGCGTCGATCAGGCCCAGCAGGAAGCCGACGGCCCGCTGGTCCATGCTGTTGTCACGCATGGCCGCATGACGCCCCGGCCGACGGGCGGCCCGCACCGGATATTCGGCATGCGGCCCACACCGGCGATTCGGCGGCCGACCGGACCGGCGTCAGGCCCCTGCCGCGCGGGCCGCCATCCGCGCCTTGCGCGCCGCCAGCTTCTCGTCGAACTTCGACGCCTCGGAGTCCAGACCGCTCATGTACAGGCCGAGTTCCTCCTGGGCCTTGAGGCCCTCGGGGCCGAGACCGTCGATCTCGAGGACCTTCAGGAAGCGCAGGACCGGCTGGATGACGTCGTCGTGGTGGATGCGCATGTTGTAGATCTCGCCGATCGCCATCTGCGCGGCGGCCCGCTCGAAGCCGGGCATGCCGTGGCCGGGCATCCGGAAGTTCACGATGACGTCGCGCACGGCCATCATGGTGAGGTCGGGCGCGAGCTCGAAGGCCGCCTTCAGCAGGTTCCGGTAGAAGACCATGTGCAGGTTCTCGTCGGTGGCGATGCGCGCCAGCATGCGGTCGCAGACCGGGTCCCCGGACTGGTGGCCGGTGTTGCGGTGCGAGACGCGGGTCGCGAGCTCCTGGAAGGAGACGTAGGCCACCGAGTGCAGCATCGAGTGGCGGTTGTCCGACTCGAAGCCCTCGCTCATGTGGGCCATCCGGAACCGCTCCAGCTGGTCCGGGTCCACCGCGCGGGAGGCGAGCAGGTAGTCCCGCATCACGATGCCGTGCCGGCCCTCCTCGGCGGTCCACCGGTGCACCCAGGTGCCCCAGGCACCGTCACGGCCGAACAGCGAGGCGATCTCGTGGTGGTAGCTGGGGAGGTTGTCCTCGGTGAGGAGGTTCACGACCAGGGCGATCCGGCCGATCTCGGTGACCTTGGACTGCCCCTTCTCCCAGGCCTCGCCGTCCTCGAAGAAACCGGGGAAGTTGCGGCCGTCGCTCCACGGCACGTACTCGTGCGGCATCCAGTCCTTGGTGACCTTCAGGTGCCGGTTGAGTTCGTTCTCGACGACTTCCTCCAACGCGTACAGCAGACGGGCGTCGGTCCAGGCCGAGGACGGGCTGCCGAGGTGAGGGGAAGTGATCGTCACAGGTACTCCAGGGGGACGCGGCAAACATGTGAGGGGGTCGGCGAGCGGTGCCGATAACTTACGGAATCGTAGGCTACGAAACCGTAGGTTACGAGACCGTAGGTTAAGAACGCCGTAAAAGATCCCTGATCAGCCGTGTTCCCCGGACATGACACGCGGTCCCGGAACCGCAGGTCGGGGCCGCTGGAATGACGGGCCCGCCCGGTCAGGCGTACAGGTCCCGCAGCCGTACTGAGAGGCACGTCACACAGCCTTCGAGCTTCTCGAACTCGCTGATGTCCACCACCACCGGTTCGAATCCGAGGTCGGTGAGCAGCTCCGCGGTCTTGGGCGCGCTCGCGGCCATGAGCAGCTTGGGGCCGCCGAGCAGGACGACGTGGGCGCCGGCCTCCTCCGGCACGGACAGGAAGCGCGGGAAGAGCGCGGGCCGGTCCACCTTGGGGATGTGCCCGATGACGGTCCCGTCGGGCAGCGCGGTGACCGCCGACTTCAGGTGCAGTACCTTGCTCACCGGTACGGCGACGACCTGCGCCCCGAGCGGTTCGAAGGCGGCCCGCAGTTGCTGGACGCCGGCCGCGTTGGTGCGCCCGCCCCGGCCGACGTAGATCGTGTCGCCGATCTTCAGCACGTCGCCGCCGTCCAGGGTGCCCGGCTCCCAGACCCAGTTCACCGAGCAGCCCAGACGCGCCACGGCCTCCTCGACGCCGATGGTCTCCTCGCGCCGGGACTCGGCGCCGGAGCGCGCGATCAGCGCGACGTTCTTGTACATGACCACGGTGTCCTCGACGAACACCGAGTCCGGGCAGTCGTCCTCCGGGTCCACCTCGACGGTCTCCCAGCCGTGCGCGCGCAGCGCCTCGACGTACGCCTCCCACTGTTCGAGCGCGAGCTCGACATCGACCTTCTCCCGCTCGACGTGCGTCACCAGACCTTCGGCGAGGCGGGGGCTGGGGCGGCGGACGAGGGCCTTCTTGCTGGGCACGAGGGAACTCCGTATCGGCGGGACAGGGACGGCTCCCGTGACGGGCGCCGGTCAGCCATCATGCAGCGCCGGTCCGTGTCGACAAAACCCCCGTGCCCAGGCTGTGCCCCTCCTGAGACGCGCACGGCAGACGCTCCACGGCTCAGAGCGCCGCCGCACCGCACGCGCACGACGTGGAGTGCCTGAGGTGATCCCGCCGCCGCCGCGGACGCTACCCCGGGAGCTCCAGGGTCTCCGGAGTGACCTCCCGCAGCTCTCCGTCCAGCATCAGCCAGCGCGTGACACCGATCGACTCCAGGAACGGCGGGTCGTGACTGGCCACGATCAGCGCGCCCTCGTACGACTCCAGGGCCGAGGTCAGCTGTCGCACGCTCGCCATGTCGAGGTTGTTCGTCGGCTCGTCGAGCATGAGCAGCTGGGGTGCGGGCTCCGCCAGCATCAGCGCGGCCAGCGTCGCCCGGAAGCGTTCGCCGCCGGACAGCGTCGACGCCTGCTGGTCGGCCCGGGCGCCCCGGAACAGGAAGCGGGCGAGACGGGCCCGCACCCGGTTGTTGGTGGCGCCCGGCGCGAACCGGGCCACGTTCTCTGCGACCGACAGCTCACCGTCGAGGACGTCGAGGCGCTGGGGCAGGAACCGCAGCGGCACATGCGCCGTCGCCTCTCCCGACACCGCCGACAGCTCCCCGGCGATCGTCCGCAGCAGCGTCGTCTTGCCCGCGCCGTTGCGCCCGATCAGCGCGACCCGCTCGGGGCCTCGCACATCGAAACCGCCCTTGACCCGTGCGCCGTAGGCCAGTTCCAGGTCCATGAGGGTCAGGACCGTACGGCTCGGCGGCACGGCCGTGTACGGCAGGTCGACGCGGATCTCGTCGTCGTCCCGTACGGCCTCCACCGCCTCGTCGAGCCGGTCCTTGGCCCCGGCGAGCTTCTCCTCGTGCATGATGCGGTGTTTGCCCGCGGACTCCTGCGCCGAGCGTTTGCGCGCCCCCATGACGATCTTCGGCTCTCGCTTCTGCTCGAACATCTTCTGGCCGTATCGCTTGCGCCGGGCCAACTTGACCTGCGCGTCCGCCAGTTCGCGCTTCTGCTTGCGGAAGTCGGACTCGGCGACCCGCACCATCCGCTCGGCCGCCTCCTGTTCGACGGCGAGGGCCTCCTCGTAGGCGGAGAAGTTGCCGCCGTACCAGGTGACCTCGCCCGCGCGCAGATCGGCGATCTGGTCGACCAGGTCGAGGAGTTCGCGGTCGTGGCTGACCACGACCATGACCCCGGGCCAGGAGGCGACGGCCGTGTACAGCCGCCTGCGGGCGTACAGGTCGAGGTTGTTGGTGGGCTCGTCGAGGAGCAGGACGTCCGGGCGGCGCAACAGCAGTGCCGCCAGCCGCAGCAGCACCGACTCGCCGCCCGAGACCTCGCCGATCCCGCGGTCCAACCCGACGTGCCCGAGCCCGAGTTCACCGAGGGTGGCCAGGGCCCGCTCCTCCACGTCCCAGTCGTCGCCGACCGTCTCGAAGTGCTCCTCCGCCACGTCACCCGCCTCGATGGCGTGCAGGGCGGCGCGCTGAGCGGAGATGCCGAGCGCCTCGTCGACCTTCAGGCCGGTGTCGAGGGTGACGTTCTGCGGGAGGTATCCGACCTCGCCCGCGACGCGCACGGCGCCGTCGGCCGGGGTGAGTTCACCGGCGATCAGCTTCAACAGGGTTGATTTTCCCGAACCGTTGACGCCGACGAGGCCCGTCCGGCCGGGGCCGAAGGCGATGTCGAGGCCGTCGAGGACAGGGGTGCCGTCGGGCCAGGAGAAGGTGAGCGAGGTGCAGGTGATGGAAGCAGACATACAAGTCTCCGCGGTTGCTCGAAGCGAGAAGGGGCAAACGCGTATCGAGACACCCGCGACCACGGGAGACGACGGAAAACCGGAGGGCACGGACCAGGTCCTGCTCGTCGGAACGGCTCGTATGCCGAGGTCGCACGCGGCGCACACACCTCAGGTGTGTGACACGGTGTCTCAGGACCTCAGACGAGCAACGTCCTTCTCCGATCGACGGCAACAGAAGCGTTCTACACCGTACGAGGCGGCCCTAGGGCTGTCAACGAGTTAATGCGCCTTAGGAGGCCCCGTGCCCGACGGCTCGCTCTCTCTGCCGGCCCACCTCTATCTGCTGGCATGGGACACCTCGAAGGCCGAGACCGCCGGCGTTGGCCAGGTGCCCCAGCTGGTGCGGGCCGGGGCCCTGACCGAGCTGGCCCGGCGCGGTCTGCTCCTCGACGAGGACGGCATCGCCACCCCCGTCGACATGGACGCCGAGACCGGGGACCCCGTGCTGGACGGGCTGCTCGAACTGGTCCGCGAATCCCGGCCGCACCGGTGGCGGGGCTGGGTGACACCGCACACCCGGATCACCCTGGACGCCGTACGGGAACAGCTCACCGCGGGCGGACAACTGCGCGCCCGGAAGAGGCGGGCCCTCTGGCTGTTCCCCACGGTGGAGTACGACCTGGCCCGCCCGGTGGTCGTGGAGGCGCTCCAGGAGGAGGCCCGGCAGGTCCTGCGGGGACCGGTGCCGGGCGTGGACGTCTCCGACCGGGACGCGGCCCTCGTCGCGCTCGCCGCCGCGGCCGGGCTGCGCACCCTGCTGCCCCGCGGGGAACGCCCCGAGACACGGGTCGAGGAGCTGATCGAGCGCAGCGGGCAGGTCGCTCCAGTGCTGCGGGAGCTGGTCCACGGGGTGCGCGGGGCGGCGGCCTCGGTGACGGCGCGCGCCTGAACGTCGACGGCGGAGCCTGCCGGCGCTGTCGCGGGCGAAGCCGGTCGGGCCAGGCGCATGACGAACCAGGACACGCTCCGCGAGCGCGCCCTCGCCTTCCGTTCCCTGCACGTCCCCGACACCCCGCTCGTCCTGCGGGGGTGAACCGCTGCGGCCCGGGCGGTGGCCGACATGGAGGGCATGTTGCTCGTCAACGCCCGTATCGACTCGTCCCTGCCCGGCGCCGGAACCGTCGACCCGGGGACCGTCGAGCTCCTCGTCGACGGGACCGACCGTCCGCTGAACGTCATGGCCGGACCCGGCGCCCCGTCCGTCGCCGATCCGGCCTCACTCGGGCCGCGCACGCTCTGGTCCGCCGCGCCGCGCGGGAGCTGCTGGGGGCGGGGACGTACGACGTGCCGGCCGGCGGGCTCGACCACGGCGAGCGCAACGCCCGCCATGGCGACCGCGTCAGTGCGCGTCGCGCATCAGCTCGGCCAGGTCGTGGTCGAGGTCGAGTTGGAGGTGCTCCAGACCGGTCGGCACGAGGTCGTTCGTGGCCTCCAGGAACCGGCGCAGCTCTCCCGTGCGCACATGCACGACGGCGGTGCCCTCGGGGGCGTGGAACTCGAGAACGGTGCGGTCGTAGCCGTACGGCCGCACCCGGACGTCGCCGTGGCCCTCGGGCTCGTGCAGGCCGGTGGTGAGCAGTTCGCGGCTGAAGGTCCAGCAGACCTCGACGCCCTCCAGGGTGGCCGGGGCGGGGAAGGTCATACGGACGGCGAACGGATCACAGCGGTCGTAGTGCAGGGTGGCGGGAATGCTCGGCATCCGCGGTGCCGCGGCGACGAGACGGGCCTCTACGGGCTGCTCGATGACGGTGGACAACGCCTTGCTCCCTTGTGACGGCTGGTTGGGCTTCCGGGGTGGGACGGGCACTGGAAGAGACGTCGGAATGAGCCAATCCGTGTACACGAAAGTCGAGTGACCTCTGTCACCGTCTTCATGCCCCGGTGGGATCCGGTCCTTCTCCCGTGCCCCGAGAGTCACTTGTGACACCCCGCGCACCGCTCGGCGGGCGGCCGAGGGCATCTGGACGGCACCGGGAGCGTGGGCTAGCTTCGCCCGCCATGAGGCGCTTGGGGAACACGCGAGGCAAGAGACGAACGGGTCCGGTGTTCCGGACCATCACCGCGGGCGCGGTCTCGGCGGCGGCGCTGGCCGCCCTGACCGCCGTACCGGCCGAGGCGCACGACCCGGACGGCCGTACACCGCACTGGGCGCTCAAGGACAGCGGCACCCCCGAGGTGCGGTTCCGCGGGCTGTCGGCGGTCAGCCGCAACGCCGCCTGGCTGGCCGGCACCCAGGGCACCGTGCTGCGCACCACGGACGGCGGGGCAAGCTGGCGAAACGTCTCACCGCCCGGTGCCGCCGAGCTCCAGTTCCGCGACATCGAGGCCTTCGACGCGCACCGGGCGGTGGTGCTGGCCATCGGGGAGGGCGAGGCGTCCCGCCTCTACCGCACCGAGGACGGCGGCGCGACCTGGACCGAGTCCTTCCGCAACACCGACGCCAAGGCCTTCTACGACTGCCTCACCTTCTTCGACCGCCGCCACGGCCTGGCCATGAGCGACCCGGTGGACGGGAAGTTCCGTGTGCTGTCGACCTCCGACGGCGGCCGCTCCTGGAAGGTGCTGCCGGACAAGGGCATGCCGGCCGCACTCGACGGCGAGGCGGGCTTCGCGGCGAGCGGCCAGTGCCTGGTCAGTTCCGGGCCCCGGGACGTCTGGCTGGCCACCGGCGGCGCCGCACGCGCGCGTGTGCTGCACTCCGCCGACCGGGGGCTGACCTGGACGGCGTCCGACACGCCGATCCCGGCGGGCGACCCGGCCAAGGGCGTCTTCGCGCTCGCCTTCCGCGACCGCGCCCACGGACTCGCGGTCGGCGGCGACTACCGGGCCGACCAGAGCTCTCCCCAGGCCGCCGCCCGCACCGACGACGGCGGCGCGACCTGGCGGCCCGCCGCGGCCCCGGTGACCGCCTACCGCTCCGGAGTGGCCTGGCTCCCGCACAGCCGCACGGCAGCCCTCGCGGTCGGCCCCACCGGCACGGACCTCACCGGGGACGGCGGCCGGACCTGGCGGACCGTGGACACCGGCTCGTACGACACCGTGGACTGCACGGCCGACGGCGGCTGCTGGGCGGCCGGGGAGAAGGGGCGAGTGGCTCGTCTGGAGAAATGAGTGGCGGAATGTGGGTACCCGGTCGCCGACGGCGAAAGGAGTGATCCCCCATGCCAGCCGGCTCCAACTCGAAGCGCGAACGCCAGTACGAGCACATCAAGGAGAGCGCCCAGGACCGGGGCGAGAGCACCGGACGGGCCAAGGAGATCGCGGCGCGGACGGTCAACAAGGAGCGCGCCCGCTCCGGCGAGTCCAAGACCGCCAGCCGCACCTCGACCCAGGACATGTCGTCCGGCAAGCGGGGCGGCCAGCGGTCCGGCAAGGGCTCCCAGGGTCCGACGTACGACCAGCTCTACGAGGAGGCCAAGCGCAAGGGCGTCAAAGGCCGTTCGGACATGAACAAGAGCCAGCTCCAGCGCGCCCTCGGCAACAAGGGCTGACCGTCAGCCGGGCGTCTCCCGGTACGGCTCCAGCGCCGGGGCCGTCTTCGTCGCGGCGAACTCGGTGACGCGGTAAGCGCACACCCCGGCCGCGACGAACGGGTCGCCCGCGGCGATCTCCTCGATCCGCGCACGGTCCTCCGCGACGGCGACGATCACCCCGCCGTCGCGGGGGTTCTTGGGCCCGGACGCCAGGAAGACGCCCTTCTCGTACTGCTCGTCCAGCCAGGCGACATGCGCCGGCAGTACGGCGTCCACGGCATCGAGCGCGGCGGTGTAGGTGAGTTCCAGTACGAACATGATCGCGAGCCTACGCCGCCCCGCCGTACGCTCGTCCCCACCATGACGACAGTGGACATTCCCGCGGGTTGGCCCGCGACCGAGGAGCAGGCCCGCGCGGTCCAGGACGAGTTGAGGGCGAGCACGGTCCTCGACGAGACGGGCCCGCCGCCGGGCACCGGTCATGTCACCGGGGTCGACGTGGCCTACGACGACGAACGGGACGTCGTCGCGGCGGCGGCCGTGGTGCTGGACGCGGCCACTTCGGAGGTCGTGGCCGAGGCGACCGCGGTGGGCCGGATCTCCTTCCCGTACGTCCCGGGCCTGCTCGCCTTCCGGGAGATCCCCACGGTCCTCGCCGCCCTCGACGCCCTGCCGTGCCCGCCCGGTCTGGTCGTCTGCGACGGCTACGGCCTCGCCCACCCCCGCCGCTTCGGCCTCGCGAGCCACCTCGGCGTCCTCACCGGCCTGCCGACGATCGGGGTCGCCAAGAACCCGTTCACCTTCACGTACGACGATCCCGGCGCCCGGCGCGGCGCGTGGACGCCGCTGCTGGCGGGCTCGGAGGAGGTCGGCCGGGCCCTGCGCACGCGCGAGGCGGTGAAACCGGTCTTCGTCTCGGTCGGCCACCGCGTGAGCCTGGGCAACGCCTGCGCCCACACCCTCGCGCTCACGCCGGCGTATCGCCTGCCGGAGACGACGCGCAGGGCGGACGCACTGTGCCGTCGGGCGCTGCGCGAGGCGACGTCCCGGCAGGGGGCCTGAGGGGGGACTGAGTACGTCGTCTGAGTATCTGTACGGATGTGGGTGCCCCGGTGTGCTCGGCAGGCTGTCCCGCATGACGACGCACCGCGTGACCCACCGTTCTGCCAAGCCCCTCGCCGACCCGAACCGGCCCGTCGAGCGCGCCGTGACCGCCGCGCTGGTCCTCGGCGTGCTCGCCGGGCTCGGCTGGATCGTGGGGATGATCTACACGGTGGCGGGCTGGTCCTTCTAGGCCCGGTTCACCGGTATGCCAGGCCCGAGTGCACGGTCCGCGCTCACCGGCTCGAGGCCACCCGGAAGGTGATCCCGGCCCGTCGCAGCCGCTCGATCAGGGCGTCACCCATCGCGACCGCCGTGGTGACCTGGCCGGACGTCTCCCGAAGGTCGTCGAGGGCCAGGGACAGGGCCGACTCGGCGAACATCTTCGCCGTCTCGTCGTACCCCGGATCGCCGCCCGCGACCTCCGTGAACACCCGCCGGCCACCGCCCTCGCCGACGAAGCGCACCGAGAACCAGCTCTTCGCGCGCTTCTCCGCGCTCGGCCCGTCCCCCGGCTTGAGGCGGTCGGACAACCAGTGCCGCGCGGGCGGCAGTTGGGCCGCCGTGACGAGCGCGCCCATCGCCGCCACACTGCCCAGCGCGACCGGCAGACGCCGTACGGCCGCGTAGTGGCGGTAGCGGAAGTCGGGGCCGTAACGATCGAGCGCCTTCGCCGACCGGCGCACGATCTGCGGGTCGATCGTCGGCAGCGGCAGCGCCCACGCGCCGATCTCCTTGGCGAACCGGGGCGCGCCCGTCGGCGCGGCGGCACGCCGGCCCACCAGGCGCGGCTCGTGTCGCCGCCGGTCCCGCTCGGCGGCCAGCATCGGCCGCAGCCGCGAGAACTGGTTCAGCGCGGACGCGAACGTACCGCCCGAGAAGGTGGCGTCGGCGGTGACGAACCCGTCGACCGTCAGCGGCACGCCCTCGGGCAACTGCTGGACGGTGAAGTAGGCACCCAGGTCGTGCGGGATCGAGTCGAACCCGCAGGCGTGCACAAGGCGCGCGCCGGTCTCCCGCGCGCGTGCGTCGTGCCGGACGTACGTCAGGTCCACGAACTCCGGCTCGCCGGTCAGATCCAGGTAGTCGGCGCCGGTGTCCGCGCAGGCCGCGACGAGGTCCTCGCCGTAGTTCACGTACGGCCCCACGGTCGTGGCCACCACGCGCGCGTGCGCGGCGAGTTCGCGCACCGAGCCCGGCTCGGCCACGTCGGCGCGCAGCACTCCGACGCTCTCGCCGCCCGTCAGCCGTTCGCGCAGCCGTTCCAACTTTCGCTCGCTGCGGCCCGCGACGGCCCAGCGCAACCCCTCGGGGGCGTGCGCGGCGAGATACTCCGCGGTCAGTGTGCCGACGAAGCCGGTGGCTCCGAAGAGCACGATGTCGTACGGACGGTCCGTTCCGTTCAGCCTGCTCATGACACTCCTCGGTCCGCACCACGCGCCGTTGTCGGTGGCCGAGGCTAGCGTGAGGAGTGGGGAGCCCGACGACGAGCCCGGAGGTGGAAGGTGACCGTGCCCGAAAACGCCCTGAGGAAGAGGGAGAAAGTGCGTGAATTCGTCCTCGGGCTGCCGGGAGCCGTCGAGGAGTTCCCGTGGGGTGAGTCCGTGGCGAAGGTCAAGGGGAAGGTGTTCGTCTTCCTCGGCGTCGACGACGGCAGCCACCCGCCGGGCATGACGGTGAAGCTCACCGACGAGGCCGTCCACGCGCACGCGCTGGCCTGTCCCGGCGCGGCGCCGTCCGGGTACGGCCTGGGCAGGGCCGGCTGGGTGCGCGTCCCGCTGGAGGGCAAGGGCGTCCCGGCCGCGGAGCTGCTGTGCGACTGGGTGGAGGAGAGCTACCGCGCGATCGCGCCGAAGCGGCTGACAGCCGAGCTGGACGGACGCTGACCCCCGACAATTGGCTAAGCGCTTGCTCGCTCAGGACTTGTGCTCGGTGGAACACGTTCTTAGCATCGCTGGTGTTACATCGGTTGTGTCGTACCCGTGGGACTTCTGGGGGCCGGATGGCGACGACGCCAGGACAGGGGCCGCTCACCGGCGTGCGCGTCGTCGAGCTGGCCGGGATCGGGCCGGGCCCGTTCGCCGCGATGCTCCTGGCCGACCTGGGCGCCGACGTCGTGCGCGTCGACCGACCCGGCGGAGTCGGCCTGGCGATCAGGCAGGAGTACGACGTCACCAACCGCAACAAGCGTTCCGTGGTGGTCGACCTGAAGTCCCCGGACGGCCCCGCCCGCGTCCTCGACCTCGCCGCCCGCGCCGACATCCTCATCGAGGGCAACCGCCCCGGCGTCGCGGAACGCCTCGGCGTCGGCCCCGAGGACTGTCACGCGCGCAACCCCGCCCTCGTCTACGGCCGCATGACGGGCTGGGGCCAGGAGGGGCCGCTGGCCCAGCGCGCCGGGCACGACATCGCCTACATCGCCCTCACCGGCACCCTCGGCCTGATCGGCGAACCGGATCGCCCCCCGGCCGTCCCCGCCAACCTCCTCGGCGACTACGCGGGCGGCTCCCTCTACCTCGTCGTCGGTGTCCTCGCCGCCCTGCACCACGCGCGCGCGACCGGCACCGGCCAGGTCGTGGACACCGCCATCGTCGACGGCACCTCCCACCTCTCCGCGATGCTCCACGGCATGGCCGCGGCCGGCGGCTGGCAGGACCGGCGCGGCGCCAACCTCCTCGACGGCGGCTGCCCGTACTACGGCACCTACGAGACCGCCGACGGCAAGTACATGGCGGTGGGCGCGCTGGAGCCGCAGTTCTACGACCTGTTCCTCGACCTGCTCGGCCTGCCGGACTTCGCGGACGCCCGCAAGGACTGGACCCGCTGGGGCGACCTGCGCGAGGCGGTCACCGCCCGCTTCACGTCCCGTACGAGAGACGAGTGGACGGCCGTCTTCGAGGGCACCGACGCGTGCGTGGCGCCCGTGCTGTCGCTGCGCGAGGCCCCGCACCACCCGCACCTCGCCGCCCGCGGCACCTTCACCGACCACGGCGGCATCACCCAGCCCGCCCCCGCGCCCCGCTTCTCCGCGACCCCCACGGCCGTCCGCACCGGGCCCGCCCGGGCCGGCGCCCACTCGGCGGACGTGGCACGCGACTGGGACGTACCGGATCTTCTGAAAGGCCCTGAATGAAGCGGCAGCTCTTCGCGCCCGAGCACGACGCGTTCCGCGCGACCGTGCGCGCCTTCCTGGCCAGGGAGGTCCTGCCGCACTACGCGCAGTGGGAGAAGGACGGCATCGTCTCCCGCGAGGCCTGGGGGGCGGCCGGCAAGCGGGGCCTGCTCGGACTCGCCGTGCCCGAGGAGTTCGGGGGCGGCGGCACCACCGACTTCCGCTACGCCACCGTCCTGGCCGAGGAGTTCACGCGCGCGGGCACTCCCGGGCTCGCCCTGGGCCTGCACAACGACGTCATCGGGCCCTACCTCACCGGCCTCGCCACCGAGGAGCAGAAGCGCCGCTGGCTGCCCGGCTTCTGCGACGGCTCGCTCGTCACCGCCATCGCCATGACCGAGCCCGGCGCGGGCTCCGACCTCCAGGGCATCCGCACACACGCGCAGGACCGCGGCGACCACTGGGTGCTGAACGGCTCCAAGACCTTCATCTCCAACGGGATCATCGCCGACCTGGTGATCGTCGTCGCGAAGACCACCCCCGAGGGCGGGGCCCGCGGACTGTCGCTGCTGGTCGTCGAGCGCGGCATGGACGGCTTCGAGCGCGGCCGCAACCTCGACAAGATCGGCCAGAAGGCCCAGGACACGGCCGAGCTGTTCTTCCACGACGTACGCGTGCCCAAGGAGAACCTCCTCGGCGAGCGCGACGGCGCCTTCGGGCACCTGATGACCAACCTCGCGCAGGAGCGCCTGAGTATCGCCGTCGCCGCGATCGCCGCCGCCGAGCACCTCCTGGAGATCACCACCGAGTACGTCAAGGAGCGCGAGGCCTTCGGGCGGCCGCTCGCCACCAAGCAGCACATCCGGTTCGAGATAGCCGAGATGGCCACGGAGTGCGCCGTCACGCGGACGTTCGTCGACCGCTGCGTCGAGGACCACTGCGACGGGGGACTGGACGCCGTCCATGCCTCCATGGCCAAGTGGTGGGCGACCGAGCTCCAGAAGCGGGTCGCGGACCGCTGCCTGCAACTGCACGGCGGATACGGCTACATGAGCGAGTACCCGGTCGCGCGGGCCTTCACCGACGGCCGGATCCAGACCATCTACGGCGGCACGACCGAGATCATGAAGGAGATCATCGGCCGTTCCCTGCTGAGCTGACCCTCATTGAAAGGCTTCCTCGTGAGCACCGAAGCGTACGTGTACGACGCGATCCGCACCCCGCGCGGCCGCGGCAAGGCGAACGGCGCCCTGCACGGCACCAAGCCCATCGACCTGGTCGTCGGACTCATCCACGAGATCCGCGCCCGCTTCCCGGACCTGGACCCGGCGGCGGTCGACGACATCGTGCTCGGCGTCGTCAGCCCGGTCGGCGACCAGGGCTCCGACATCGCCCGCACCGCCGCGATCGCCGCGGGCCTCCCGGACACGGTCGCGGGCGTGCAGGAGAACCGCTTCTGTGCCTCGGGCCTGGAGGCCGTCAACCTGGCCGCCGCCAAGGTGCGTTCGGGCTGGGAGGACCTGATCCTGGCGGGCGGTGTCGAGTCGATGTCCCGGGTGCCGATGGCCTCCGACGGCGGCGCCTGGTTCAACGACCCGATGACCAACCTCGCCGTCAACTTCGTGCCGCAGGGCATCGGCGCCGACCTGATCGCCACGATCGAGGGATTCTCCCGGCGTGACGTCGACGAATACGCCGCTCTGAGTCAGGAGCGTGCCGCGACGGCCTGGAAGGAGGGCCGCTTCGACCGCTCCGTCGTCCCCGTGAGGGACCGCGCGGGCCTGACCGTTCTCGACCACGACGAGCACCTGCGCCCCGGCACCACCGCCGACTCCCTCGCGGGGCTCAAGCCGTCCTTCGCGGACATCGGCGACCTGGGCGGCTTCGACGCCGTGGCCCTGCAGAAGTACCACTGGGTCGAGAAGATCGACCACGTCCACCACGCGGGCAACTCCTCCGGCATCGTGGACGGCGCCTCGCTGGTCGCGATCGGCTCCCAGGAGGTCGGCGAGCGCTACGGCCTCAGCCCGCGCGCGCGGATCGTCTCCGCCGCGGTCTCCGGCTCCGAGCCCACCATCATGCTCACCGGCCCCGCGCCCGCCACCCGCAAGGCGCTCGCCAAGGCCGGGCTGAGCATCGACGACATCGACCTCGTCGAGATCAACGAGGCCTTCGCGGCGGTCGTCCTGCGCTTCGTGCGGGACATGGGCCTGTCGCTGGACAAGGTCAACGTCAACGGCGGCGCGATCGCGCTCGGTCACCCGCTCGGCGCCACCGGCGCCATGATCCTGGGCAGCCTGATCGACGAACTGGAGCGCCAGGACAAGCGGTACGGCCTCGCGACGCTCTGTGTGGGCGGCGGCATGGGCATCGCCACGATCGTCGAGCGCATCTGACCCCCTCCCACGGATACGACGGATCACACGGAGCACTTCCACATGAGCACTCAGCCCACGACCATCCGCTGGGAACAGGACCGCACGGGCGTCGTCACCCTCGTCCTCGACGACCCGAACCAGTCCGCCAACACCATGAACCAGGCGTTCCGCGACTCGCTCGCGGTGATCACCGACCGCCTGGAGGCCGAGAAGGACACCATCCGCGGGGTCATCATCACCTCCGCCAAGAAGACCTTCTTCGCGGGCGGCGACCTGCGCGACCTCATCCGGGTCACACCTGAGACCGCGCAGGACCTCTTCGACGGCGGCCTCGCCATCAAGCGCAACCTGCGCCGGATCGAGACCCTCGGCAAGCCGGTCGTCGCCGCGATCAACGGCGCGGCCCTGGGCGGCGGTTACGAGATCGCCCTGGCCTGCCACCACCGGATCGCCCTCGACGCCCCCGGCTCCAAGATCGGCTGCCCCGAGGTCACGCTCGGCCTCCTCCCCGGCGGCGGCGGAGTCGTCCGCACAGTACGCCTCCTGGGCATCGCCGACGCCCTCCTGAAGGTCCTGCTCCAGGGCACCCAGTACGCCCCGCAGCGCGCCCTGCAGAACGGCCTGGTCGACGACGTGGCCACCACACAGGACGAGCTCCTCGCCAAGGCCCGCGCGTTCATCGAGGCCAACCCCGAGTCCCAGCAGCCCTGGGACAGGCCGGGCTACCGCATCCCCGGCGGCACCCCCGCCCACCCGAAGTTCGCGGCGAACCTGCCCGCCTTCCCGGCGAGCCTGCGCAAGCAGACCAACGGCGCGCCCTACCCGGCCCCGCGCAGCATCCTCGCGGCCGCGGTGGAAGGCGCCCAGGTCGACTTCGAGACCGCGCAGGTCATCGAGGCGCGCTACTTCGTCGAGCTGGCCGCCGGCCAGACCTCGAAGAACATGATCCAGGCGTTCTTCTTCGACCTCCAGGCGGTGAACTCCGGCGCCAACCGCCCCAAGGGCGTTTCACCCCGCCAGGTCCGCAAGGTGGCCGTGCTCGGCGCCGGGATGATGGGCGCGGGCATCGCGTACTCGTGCGCCCGAGCGGGCATCGACGTGGTCCTCAAGGACGTGTCCCCGCAGGCGGCGGCCAAGGGCAAGGCCTACTCGGAGAAGCTCTGCGCGAAGGCGGTCTCCCGCGGCCGTACGACGCAGGAGAAGGCGGACGCGCTCCTGGCCCGCATCACGCCGACGGCGGACCCGCAGGACCTGGCCGGCTGCGACGCGGTCATCGAGGCGGTGTTCGAGGACACGGCGCTGAAGCACAAGGTCTTCCAGGAGATCCAGCACATCGTCGAGCCCGACGCGCTGCTCTGCTCCAACACCTCGACCCTGCCGATCACCGCGCTGGCCGAGGGCGTGGAACGCCAGAACGACTTCATCGGCCTGCACTTCTTCTCACCGGTCGACAAGATGCCGCTGGTCGAGATCATCAAGGGCGAGCGCACCGGCGAGGAAGCCCTGGCGCGCGCCTTCGACCTGGTGCGGCAGATCAGGAAGACCCCGATCGTCGTCAACGACTCCCGCGGCTTCTTCACCTCCCGTGTGATCGGCCACTTCCTCAACGAGGGCGTGGCGATGGTCGGCGAGGGCATCGAGCCCGCGTCGATCGAACAGGCGGCGGCGCAGGCGGGCTACCCGGCGAAGGTCCTGTCGCTGATGGACGAACTGACGCTGACGCTCCCGCGCAAGATCCGCAAGGAGACCAGGCAGGCGGTCGAGGAGTCGGGCGGCACCTGGACCCCCCACCCCGCCGAGGCGGTCATCGACCGCATGGTCGACGAGTTCGGCCGCACCGGCCGCAGCGGAGGCGGGGGCTTCTACGACTACGGCGACGACGGCAGGCGCACCTCCCTGTGGCCGGGCCTGCGTGAACACTTCACGCGTGCGGGATCGGAGACCCCCTCCGAGACGGTGCCTTTCAAGGACATGCAGGAACGCATGCTCTTCTCCGAGGCCCTGGACACGGTCAAGCTCCTGGAGGAGGGAGTCCTGACCTCCGTCGCCGACGCCAACATCGGCTCCGTCTTCGGCATCGGCTTCCCCGGCTGGACGGGCGGCGTCCTCCAGTACATCAACGGCTACGAGGGCGGCCTGCCGGGCTTCGTGGCACGCGCGCGTGAACTGGCGGACCGGTACGGCGAGCGCTTCACGCCTCCGGCGCTGCTGGTCGAGAAGGCGGAGAACGGGGGCCGTTTCGCGGACGAGTGAGACGGACGCCGCGCACGCCGGGCGAGCGATGTCGGCTCGCCCGGCATGCGGGGCTCCCTCACCTTGTCAGGACGCCCCGCCCACCTCTGACGTCCACTGGCGCAGCTCCTCCTTCAGGGACCGCTGGAACGTCGTCAACAGGGCCTGCACGACCAGGGGTTCCATGTGCGCGGACAGCGACCTCACGTCCTGCGCGTCCCGCTGTGCCACCTCGCCCCGGAACAGCTGCGACAACTCGTGGGCGGCGGCCCGGGAGTGCTCGATGAGCACCTTCCGCGAGGCGAGGATCGCCTCATGGGACAGCGGGACGTCGAGCAGTCCGACGCCGAGCCGGAGCAGACCGAGGTCGACGCGGTAGCCGTCGCCGTCCCGCCGTACGACGTCCATCGCGGCGAGCCGCTCCAGGTCGTCGTCGCTCAGCGCCCGCCCCGCCCGCCGCCGGAGTTCCTCGCGCGTCACCCGCTCCACCACGTCCGGGGCCCAGGAGGCCACGACCGCCCGGTGGATCGCGAGGTCATGGGCGCTCAGGTCGGCCGGGAGCTGCTGCAGGTACCGCTCGATCGCCGCCAGCGTCATCCCCTGGTGCTGCAGCTCCTCGATCAGCGCGAGGCGCGCGAGGTGCTCGCGGCCGTAGTGACCGACCCGGCGCGGACCGATCACCGGCGGCGGCAGCAGTCCTCGGGTGCCGTAGAAGCGGACCGTGCGGACCGTGACCCCCGCCCGCGCGGCCAGCTCGTCGACGGTGAGGGCCGGCTCCTCGGCATCGGCATCGGCATCGGGGGAGGGGGCGGTCGTCATGTGCAGCAGTATCGCTGTCTCACCACTGCTGTGACACCCGGTCGGCAGCTCCTCTCCGATCAGGTGAGGTGCCTCCCTCTGTGATGTCCGCCACCGCGTGCGGGGGCGTTTCGAGGGAAGGCGAGCCCTCGGCCGGTGCCTTGTGCCAGGAGGCAGGGGCCGACGCACGTCCGGAGACCCGGGCGAGACCTGCCGGGGCGCACCAGAGAGTGGAACCACCTGTGAGCAAGGACGCCGTGCAATCGGCACAGGCCGCCTCCCGCACCGACGTGGCCCAGGCGCCCGCCGACGCGGGCGACGCCGGCTACAGCAAGGACCTCAAGGCCCGCCACGTCAACATGATCGCCATCGGCGGCGCGATCGGCACCGGCCTCTTCCTGGGCGCCGGCGGACGACTGCACACCGCGGGCCCGGCGCTGGCGCTGGCCTACCTGGTCTGTGGCATCTTCGCCTTCTTCGTCGTCCGCGCCCTGGGCGAGCTGGTCCTCTACCGCCCGTCCTCGGGCTCCTTCGTGTCGTACGCGCGCGAGTTCCTCGGCGAGAAGGGCGCCTACGTCGCCGGCTGGATGTACTTCCTGAACTGGTCGACGACCGGCATCGCCGACATCACCGCGATCGCGCTCTACACGCACTACTGGAGCCTGTTCACCGACATCCCGCAGTGGACGCTGGCGCTCATCGCCCTCGCGGTGGTGCTGACCGTGAACCTGATCTCGGTGAAGATCTTCGGCGAGATGGAGTTCTGGTTCGCCATCATCAAGGTCGCCACCCTCGTCGGCTTCATGCTGATCGGCATCTTCCTGCTGGTCACCCAGCACGAGGTGGGCGGCGGGACACCCGGCACGAGCGTGATCACCGACAACGGCGGCGCCTTCCCGCACGGCGTGATGCCGGTCGTCCTCGTCATGCAGGGCGTGATCTTCGCGTACGCCGCGCTGGAGCTGGTCGGTGTCGCGGCGGGGGAGACGGCGGAGCCGGAGAAGGTCGTCCCGCGCGCGGTGAACTCGATCATGTGGCGGGTGGCCCTGTTCTACGTCGGCTCGGTCGTCCTGCTGGCCCTGCTCCTGCCGGCCTCGCTCTACTCGGCCGACGAGAGCCCCTTCGTCACCGTCCTGTCGAAGATCGGGGTTCCGGCGGCCGGTGACGTGATGAACCTGGTGGTCCTGACGGCGGCGATGTCCTCGCTGAACTCGGGCCTGTACTCCACGGGCCGCATCCTGCGCTCGATGGCGACGGCGGGTTCGGCCCCGAAGTTCACGGCCCGCATGAACCGCAGCCAGGTCCCCTACGGCGGCATCCTGCTCACCTGCGCGGTCTGCGTCCTCGGCGTGGGCCTGAACTACCTGATGCCGAGCCAGGCCTTCGAGATCGTGCTGAACGTCGCCTCCCTCGGCGTCATCAGCACCTGGGTGATCATCATGGTCTGCCACCTCGTCTTCGTCCGCCGCGCCCGGACGGGCCTGCTCACTCGCCCCTCCTTCCGGCTCCCGTTCAGCCCGGCCACCGAGATCACCACGATCGCCTTCCTGCTGGCCTGCCTGGGCATGATGTGGAACGACCCCGAGGTCGGCCGCAGGACGCTCCTGCTCATCCCGCTGATCGCGGTACTCCTGGTGGGCGGCTGGTTCGGCATCCGCCGCAGGGTCGAGCAGACATCGGACCGCGAGCTGACCGACCTCACGGACTGACGGGGCACCGGGTGGTGCCCTCTACGGTGGTGTCATGGGCCCTCGCTGCCGACGGGGTCTTCCTGTCCGCGGCCGCCCTCCCCGACCCCGAGCACACCCTGCGCGACATCGCCGGGCGCGGCCGTGCCGAGGTGGTCGTCGCCGCTACCTTCCTCTTCGGCCGCCTGACCGGCGAGCCCCCGCACCGGTGCGCCCTGTACGGCGCGGTGGCCGGCGCCCACGCCTGCACGGTGCCGTCGACCGAGACAGACGCGATCACCCGGGGCGCACTCCTCATCCGGACCGGGTGAGGAGTGCGTCGGAGCGGCCCACACCTCGACGCGAGTCGAAGGACGGGCCGCCCTCAACCCCTAGTCGGTGTGCACGTCGTTCGTCGCCGCGATCTGCTTCCACGACTTGGGCTGCACCGGAGCCTGCGCGGTCCTCGCGATCGACGCACCCCGCGCCGCGGGCGCCCCCGGCTTCGACGGCTGGAACAGCCACGTGTCGAACAGCGCGGCCAGCGACTGCCCCGACACCTCCTCGGCGTACTTCTGGAACTCGGCGACGGAGGCGTTGCCGTACGCGTACTTCTGCGGCCAGCCCTTCAGCACCGCGAAGAACGCGTCGTCGCCGATCTCGTTCCGCAGCGCCTGCAGGGCCAGCGCGCCCCGGTCGTAGACCGCGATGTCGAACTGGTTCTCCGGCCCGGGGTCACCCGGCTTCACCGTCCAGAACACGTCGTCGGCCGGGTGCGAGGCGTACACGTAGTCGGCGAGTTCCTGCGCGGTCCCCTCGTCCTCGTGCTCGGACCACAGCCACTGCGCGTACCGCGCGAAGCCCTCGTTGATCCAGATGTCCTTCCAGCCGTGCACCGACACCAGGTCGCCGTACCACTGGTGGGCCAACTCGTGCACGACCACGGAGGTGTTGGACCCGTTCGCGAACTGGCGCGGGCTGTAGAAGGGCCGGGTCTGTGTCTCCAGCGCGTACCCGGTGTTCGTGTTCGGCACATAGCCGCCGAGCGCGTCGAAGGGGTAGGGCCCGAAGTACCCGCTCAGCCAGTCGGCGATCTCCCCGGTCCGCTCGACACTGGCCCGCGCCGCGCCGTAGTTGGCCCCGAGGTCCTTGCTGTAGGCGTTGACGACCGGAAGGCCACCGTCTGTCGTCCCGGTGGTGAGGTCGAACTTCCCGACGGCGAGTGTCGCGAGATACGTGGCCTGCGGCTTGTCGGAGCGCCAGTTCCAGCGGGTCCAGCCGAGGCGTGAACTCGTCGACTGGAGCGTGCCGTTGGAGATGGCCTGGCTGCCGTCCGGCACGAGGACCGACACGTCGTAGGTGGCCTTGTCGAGCGGGTGGTCGTTGCTGGGGAACCACCACCAGGCCGCCTCGGGCTCGTTCGCCCCGACCCCGCCGTCCGGAGTGCGGTGCCAGCTCGTGAAGCCGTACGCCTGCTTCGACGACGGCACCCCGCTGTAGCGGACCACCACCGTCACGGACGTTCCCTTGGCCAGCGGCGACTTCGGCGTGATCTCCAGCTCGTGCTCACCGGAGGTGGTGAACGACGCCCTGGCGCCGTTGACCCGCACCTCGCTCACGTCGAGGAGAAAGTCCAGATCGAAGCGGGACAGGTCCTGCGTGGTGCGCGCCAGAAGGGTGGCCGTGCCCTCCAACTCGTCCGTCGCCGGCTGGTACTTCAGCCGCAGGTCGTAGTGGGAGACGTCGTATCCGCCGTTGCCGTAGTCCGGGTAGTAGGGGTCGCCGATGCCCGGAGCGCCGGGGGAGAAGCCCGCCGCCGACGCCGGGATCGCCAGCATCAGGGAGGCCGCCGCGAATGCGCCCGGTGCGATGAGTCTGCGGTGCACGAAAGCTCCAAGTCGTGGGGAGATGAAGTCTGTTCGCAGCCTATTCACCACCTGTGAGCCGGAAGTGTCCACGGTCCCTCCTGTCACACGATCGCCATTCGGCCGTCATGGACTCAATGGGCCCTCTTTTGTGCGGGAGTTGACCGCAGTACCGTCCGCCCATGTCGATACGCACGCGCTTCACGACCTGGAGACCGCTCGCGACAGCCGCCGCGGCCACCGCCGCCCTGCTGGCGACCTTCCTCGCGCCCGCGACCGCACAGGCACAGACCCGCACGGCCCCGCGCGAGAGCCAGCCGATCTACTCGTACGAGAACGCCGTCCGCGAGGCCGTCTGGGTGGACACCCGGCTCGACGGCGACGGTGACGGAAAGACCGACCGTGTCGCCGTCGACATCGTCCGGCCCCGCGAACCCGCCCAGCGGGGCCGCAAGGTCCCGGTCATCATGGACGCCAGTCCGTACTACTCCTGCTGCGGACGCGGCAACGAGAGCCAGCTGAAGACGTACGACGCCCAGGGGAACGTCGTCCGGATGCCGCTGTTCTACGACAACTACTTCGTGCCCCGCGGCTACGCCTTCGTCGGGGTCGACCTCGCCGGCACCAACCGCTCCGACGGCTGCGTGGACGTCGGCGGCCGCTCCGACATCCAGTCCGCCAAGGCGGTGGTCGACTGGCTCAACGGCCGGGCCACCGCGTACACCAGCCGCACGGGCACAGCGAAGGCCAGGGCCACCTGGACCAACGGCAGGACCGGCATGATCGGCAAGAGCTGGGACGGCACCATCGCCAACGGCGTCGCCGCCACCGGCGTCAAGGGACTGAAGACCATCGTCCCGATCAGCGCCATCTCCACCTGGTACGACTACTACTTCTCCCAGGGCGCCCCGCTCTACGACTCCGGGCCCGACTGGCTCTCCGACTACGTCGACAGCCCCGACGCCCGCGCCAAGTGCGCCGCCGTCCAGCAGAAACTCGTCGACCAGGCACCCCGCACCGGCGACTGGACCCCGCTGTGGACCGAGCGCGACTACGTGAAGGACGCGCGCAAGGTCAAGGCCAGCGTCTTCCTCGTCCACGGCATGCAGGACCTCAACGTCCGTCTCCAGCACGTCGGTCCGTGGTGGAACGCCCTCGCGAAGAACGGCGTCGAGCGCAAGATCTGGCTCTCCCAGACCGGCCACGTCGACCCCTTCGACTTCCGGCGCGCGGAGTGGGTCGACACCCTGCACCGCTGGTTCGACCACGAACTCCTCGGCTACGACAACGGCATCGACCGCGAGCCCATGGCCGACATCGAACGCCACCCCGACCAGTGGGTCACCTCCAAGTCCTGGCCCCCGCGCGGCACTTCGGCGACCACTCTGCGCCCCGCCCAGGGCACCGAGCCGGGTGTCGGCACCCTCGGCCTGACCAGGGCCAAGGGCACCGAGACCGTCACCGACGACCCGGCGCTCAGCGAGACCGACTGGGCCGCCCGGATCGACACCTCCACCCCCGACAAGGCGGGCTTCACGACGGGCACCCTCACCAAGGACCTCCGTCTGTCCGGCCCCTCCAAGGTCACGGTCACGGCGACCCCGACCACCTCAACGGCCCATCTCTCCGCCGTGCTCGTGGACCTCGGCCCCGACACCATCCGTGACTACGCGGCCGGCGGTGAGGGCATCACCACCCTCACCGACCGCACCTGCTGGGGCGTGAGCACGGCCGGCGACAGTGCCTGCTTCAAGGAGACCCGGGCGAAGACCACGGCGGTCGACTACACGGTGGTCAGCCGCGGTTGGGCCGACCTGGGCAACCACGCCTCGGACCGCAAGGGCGTCCCGCTCACCCCGGGCAGGGCGTACACCATCACCCTCGACCTCGGCGCCACGGACCACGTCGTCCCGGCGGGCCACCGCCTCGCCCTGATCGTCGCGGGCACCGACAAGGACCTCATCGACCCGCCGTCCACCAAGCCCACCCTCACGATCGACCTGACCCGCACCTCGGCCCGCGTCCCGCTGGTCGGCGGCGCCGCCGCCTTCGCGCACGCGACGAAGGGCGCCGAGACGGTCGTACCGGATGCGGCGCGAGCCCTCGACGGTGTCCGCGCCCCGCGCACCACCCAGCGTCTCCCGGAGGCGGGACAGTGACCGGAGCCGTCACCGCCGGGGGGCCCGGCACCGGCTGCTGAATCGGTCGAGATCTGCGGCACCTGTGGTAGGTCCTGGGGAACTGTGTGAAAACCGGCGTATCCACCGCCCCAGGGGAAGGTGCCGCAGATGACTGAAGACCTGAAGAAGAGAGGTGGCCGGGAAGGTGCCGCGGGCATCCTCGGCCACGAGACCGACCGGGTGGTGTTCGGTGTCACCGCCGTCATCACCCTGGCCTTCGTGATCTGGGGCTGGGCCGCGACGGACTCCCTGGAGGACGTCTCCACCACCATGCTCAAAGGGCTGATCCACAACGGCGGTTGGGCCTTCATGCTGGCCGCCTCGTGCTTCGTGGTGTTCGCCCTGTGGCTCGCGATGAGCCGCTACGGCCGCATCCACCTGGGCGCCGAGGGCGAGGAGCCCGAGTTCAAGACGGTGTCCTGGGTCGCGATGATGTTCAGCGCCGGCATGGGCATCGGCCTGATGTTCTACGGCGTCAGCGAGCCCCTCTCGCACTACACGACCCCGCCCCCGGGCACGACCCCCGCCAACTCCGGTGAACGCATGGAGACGGCGATGGCCACCACCCTCTTCCACTGGACCCTGCACCCCTGGGCGATCTACGCGGTGGTCGGCCTCGGCATCGCCTACAGCACCTTCCGCAAGCGCCGGCGGCAGACCATCAGCGC
The DNA here is from genome assembly GCF_044766405.1 of Streptomyces sp. NPDC102270. Lineage (NCBI taxonomy): Bacteria > Bacillati > Actinomycetota > Actinomycetes > Kitasatosporales > Streptomycetaceae > Streptomyces > Streptomyces sp. NPDC102270. The sequence goes on from NZ_JBIWLX010000011.1 coordinate 71,040, forward strand.
CGTGTTCACCCCGCTCATCGGGGAGAGGCACGCCAACGGCACCGTCGGCCGGGTGATCGACATCCTCGCGATCATCGCCACCGTTTTCGGCTCCGCGGCCTCCCTGGGCCTCGGCGCCCTCCAGATCGGCTCCGGTTTCCGGGAACTCGACTGGATGCACGACGTCAGCACCGGTCTGCTCGTCACGATCATCGCCGTGCTGACCCTGGCCTTCGTGCTCTCGGCCGTCTCCGGCGTCGAGCGGGGCATCCAGTGGCTGTCCAACACCAACATGGTGCTGGCCCTGATCCTCGCCGTGTTCGTGTTCATCGCGGGCCCCACCATCATCGTGCTCGACCTGCTGCCCACCTCGGTCTTCTCCTACCTCGGCGACCTGCCCCAGCTCGCCGGACGCACCGAGGCGAGCGGCGGCAAGGGCGTCGCGGACTGGCTCGGCAGCTGGACCGTCTTCTACTGGGCCTGGTGGATCTCCTGGACGCCCTTCGTCGGCATGTTCATCGCCCGCATCAGCCGCGGCCGCACCATCCGGCAGTTCGTCGGCGGCGTCATCCTCGTGCCCAGCACGGTCACCCTCGTCTGGTTCGCGATTTTCGGCGGTACGGCCATGAAGCTGAAGGAGGGCGGCGCGCTCCGCGGCGAGTCGACTCCGGAGGGCCAACTCTTCGGCGTGCTCCAGGAGTTCCCCCTCGCCACCGCGACGAGCCTGCTCGTGATGATCCTGGTCGGTATCTTCTTCGTGTCGGGCGCCGACGCCGCGTCCATCGTGATGGGCACGCTCTCCCAGCGGGGCGCCCTCGAACCCGGCCGGTTCGTCGTCGTGTTCTGGGGTGTGGTCACCGGAGCGGTCGCCGCCATCATGCTGCTCGTCGGCAGCGGCCAGGGCGACGCGCTCACCGGCCTGCAGAACCTCACCATCCTGGCCGCCGCGCCCTTCGTGCTGGTGATGATCGGCATGTGCGTCGCCCTCATGCGCGACCTGCGCCGGGACCCGCTCATCGTGCGCGGCGAGATGGGCTCCGAGGCCGTCGAACTCGCCGTGATCGAGGGCCACCGGAAGTACGACGGCGACTTCGGGATCCAGATCGGCCCGGGCCCCGGCACCGAGACGGAGGGCGACCCGCTGGGCCACGACCACAGCTGATCCGGCGCACACCGAGGAGGCGGTCACACCCTCTCCGACCGGTCCTCCTTCGACCATGCGTACGCCGCTGACGCCGGGCCGCGCCGCCAACTCCCCGTACCCGCAGAGGTGCACGTCGGACGACCGCGCCGCCCGGCGTGAGCGGAATGACCCATGCCGTGCTCAGACCGGCCCAAAGCCGGGAATACTCACACCATGTCTGCCGCCTACGCGACCTTCGGCCTGGCACCGGCGATGCGTGCCGGTGGAGTCCTCGCCAACGGTGACTTCCAGGTACACCGGGACTTCGTGGACTTCATCGTCGACGGCCGCCCCCTCCTCTTCCAGCTCTCCGACCTCGACGCCGTCTCCCCTCTCGCCTCCGACGTGCCACCCGCGATCTTCACCGCCCAGGTCCGCAGCCTCCTGGGCGAGACGGACGCCCCGCTTCCGAGCGGTCGTCACGTCATCTACGGCTGCCCCGAGTGCGAGGACCTCGCCTGCGGAGCCGTCACCGCCGTCATCGAGCGGGACGGCGACGATGTCATCTGGAAGGACTTCGCCTGGCAGAGCACCGAGGGCGTGGACCTCCGGCTCAGCGGCTACCACGGCATCGGACCGTTCCGTTTCCGGGGCGCCGAGTACCGTGCGGCGCTCGACTCCCTGCTCCGGGGCGGCAACGGCTCGGAGGGAGCCCGACGCCGGGTCCTGCTCATCGGCGCCCGCGTCGCCGTCCTCGCCAAACTCGCCGCCGCCCTGCGCACCATCGGCATCGGCGCCGACATCACCCACGAGGTGGGAGCCGTCCACCCCGACGAACTGCGGGGCTACGGCGCCGTCGCCTTCGGCCGCGCGGTCACCGAGGAGGAACGTGCCGCCGTACGCCGCTCCTTCGAACGCGCCGGCGTCGACGTCGCCTACGTCGAGGGTCTCGCCCCGATCGTCCCGCTGCTCGTGGCCCAGGTAGAGCACGCCCTTGACCGCAGCCCCGTCGAACAGCGCCGGCTGACCCGGCTGGTCGCCGCCGCAGGCGAGGCGGGTGTCGAGGTCACCTCACCGTGCCGGGTGCGCCTGACGGCGTACCGCCTCGACCGCCTCTACCGCACCCACGCCCAGGAGGTCTTCGACGGCGTCCTGGAAGCGGGCCGGCACCGGATCGCCCTGGACGCCAAGGCGGTGAAGGGAGAATCGTTCGTGGTGGCGCGGACCTCGGGAAGTGTCCTGGTGGAGGCGATGGCCCGCTGAGAAACCGGGCGCCGGGCAACCGCCACCGCCGTTAGGATCGACGGTCTGATGACTGCCACCCTCGTCGCCAAGAACCTCGCCGCCGGCCACGGCGACCGTTCCCTGTTCAGCGGGCTCGACCTCGTCGTCGCGCCCGGAGATGTGATCGGCCTGGTCGGGGCCAACGGCGCGGGCAAGTCCACGCTGCTCAGGATGCTCGCGGGACTGCTCGCGCCGGAGGAGGGGGAGCTCAGGCTCTCCCCGCCGACGGCCACCGTCGGGCACCTCCCGCAGGAGCCGGAGCGGCGCCCGGGGGAGACCGTGCGCGCGTTCCTCGCCCGCCGCACCGGAGTCGCCGAGGCCCAGCGGGTGATGGACGAGGCGACCCAGGCCCTGGTCGACGGGGCCCCGGGCGCCGACGACGCGTACGCCACCAGCCTGGAGCGCTGGCTCGACCTCGGCGGCGCCGACCTCGACGAACGCGCCGAGGAGGTCACCGACTCCCTGGGACTCGCGGTCGACCTGGACCTCCCGATGACCTCCCTGTCGGGCGGCCAGGCGGCCCGCGCGGGCCTCGCCTCCCTGCTGCTCTCCCGCTACGACGTCTTCCTCCTCGACGAGCCGACCAACGACCTCGACCTGGACGGCCTGGAGCGCCTGGAGCGGTTCGTGAAGGGCCTGCGCGCCGGCACGGTGGTGGTCAGCCACGACCGCGAGTTCCTCACCCGCACGGTCACCAAGGTCCTCGAACTCGACCTGGCCCAACAGCGGATCACCCTCTACGGCGGCGGTTACGAGGCCTACCTGGAGGAGCGCGAGGTGGCCCGCCGGCACGCCCGGGACGACTACGAGGAGTACGCCGACAAGCGGTCCGTCCTCCAGGACCGGGCGCAGATGCAGCGCTCGTGGATGGACAAGGGCGTGAAGAACGCGCGCCGCAAGGCGAGCAACGACAACGACAAGATCGGCCGCAAGTTCCGCAGCGAGGCCAGCGAGAAGCAGGCCGCCAAGGCCCGCCAGACCCAGCGCATGATCGAACGCCTCGACGTCGTCGAGGAGCCGCGCAAGGAGTGGGAACTGCGCATGGAGATCGCCTCGGCCCCCCGCTCGGGCGCGGTCGTCGCCACCCTGCGGGACGCCGAGGTACGCCACGGCGACTTCGTCCTCGGCCCGGTGTCCCTCCAGATCGACTGGGCGGACCGGGTGGCGGTCACGGGCGCGAACGGAGCGGGAAAGTCCACCCTGCTCGGCGCCCTGCTGGGCCGGGTGCCGCTGACCTCCGGCCAGTCCTCCCTGGGCTCCGGCGTCCTGATCGGCGAGGTCGACCAGGCCCGCCAGCTCTTCCACGGCGAGGAGTCCCTGCTGGACGCCTTCTGCGCGGCGGTCCCCGACACGGAACCGGCGGAGGTCCGCACCCTCCTGGCCAAGTTCGGCCTCAAGTCCGACCACGTCACGCGCTCGGCGGCGACGCTGTCACCGGGGGAGCGGACGAGGGCGGCCCTGGCGCTGCTGCAGGGCAGGGGAGTCAACCTCCTGGTCCTGGACGAACCGACCAACCACCTGGACCTGCCGGCCATCGAACAGCTGGAGTCCGCCCTCGACGCCTACGAAGGCACTCTTTTGCTGGTCACCCATGACCGCCGAATGCTGGACGCCGTGAGGGTGACCCGCCGCTTGGAGATCGAATCAGGCAAGGTGACGGAAACTCCCTAGGGGCGCGGGGAACTGCGCGACCAGCCAGAGCGGGCCCGCAGCTCCCCACAACCCGCTACCGCCCCTTTTTCTTGGAATCGAGCAGCCCCGCCTTACGCAGAGCATCAGCCATCGCACCGTTGGCCGGAGCAGGCGCCGCCTGCCGTTGCTGCCGCTGCTGAGGCGGCCGCCCACCCCGCTGCGGCTGACGACGCTCCCCACCGGAAGGCTTCGCCGCCGCTTCGTCATCGAGCCGCAGCGTCAACGAGATCCGCTTCCGCGGAATATCGACCTCCAGCACCTTCACCTTGACGATGTCGCCGGGCTTCACCACATCGCGCGGATCCTTGACGAACGTTTTCGACAGCGCGGAAACATGCGCCAGACCGTCCTGGTGGACGCCGACGTCGATGAACGCCCCGAACGCCGCCACGTTCGTCACGACCCCCTCCAGCACCATCCCGGAGACGAGGTCGGAGATCTTCTCGACGCCCTCCTTGAAGGTCGCCGTCTTGAAGGCGGGCCGAGGGTCGCGCCCCGGCTTCTCCAGCTCCTTGAGGATGTCCGTCACCGTGGGCAGACCGAAGGTCTCGTCCACGAAGTCCTGCGGCCGAAGCGAACGCAGCGTCCCCGTGTTGCCGATGAGGGAGGCGACGTCCTGCCCCGCGGTCTTCACCATCCGCCGCACCACCGGATACGCCTCGGGGTGCACGCTGGAGGAGTCCAGCGGGTCGTGGCCGTCACGGATCCGCAGGAAGCCCGCGCACTGCTCGTACGCCTTGGGGCCCAGGCGGGCCACCTTCTTCAGTTCGGTGCGGGCCTTGAAGGGGCCGTTGGCGTCCCGGTGGGACACGATGTTCTCGGCCAGCCCGGAGGTGATCCCGGAGACCCGGGCGAGCAGCGGAGCGGACGCCGTGTTGACGTCGACGCCGACGCCGTTCACGCAGTCCTCCACCACCGCGTCCAGGGAGCGCGACAGCTTCACCTCGGACAGGTCGTGCTGGTACTGGCCGACGCCGATCGACTTCGGGTCGATCTTCACGAGCTCGGCCAGCGGGTCCTGGAGCCGGCGCGCGATGGACACCGCGCCGCGCAGTGACACGTCCATGTCCGGCAGTTCCTGCGAGGCGAACGCGGAGGCCGAGTACACGGAGGCGCCCGCCTCGGACACCATCACCTTGGTGAGCTTCAGCTCCGGGTGCTTGGTGATGAGTTCACCGGCGAGCTTGTCGGTCTCGCGGGACGCCGTGCCGTTGCCGATCGCGATCAGCTCGACCGCGTGCTCCTTGGACAGCCGGGCCAGCTTGGCGATCGCCTCGTCCCACCGGTTGGCGGGGACGTGCGGGTGGATGACGTCGGTGGCGACGACCTTGCCGGTCGCATCGACCACGGCGACCTTCACGCCCGTACGGAACCCGGGGTCCAGGCCCAGCGTCGCGCGTGTGCCGGCCGGGGCGGCGAGCAGCAGGTCGCGGAGGTTGGCCGCGAACACGTTGACCGCCTCGTCCTCGGCGGCCGTCCGCAGCCGCAGCCTGAGGTCGATGCCGAGGTGCACGAGGATGCGGGTCCGCCAGGCCCAGCGAACCGTGTCCGTCAGCCACTTGTCGCCGGGGCGGCCGCGGTCGGCGATGCCGAACTTCGCGGCCACGATCCCCTCGTAGGAGGAAGGACCGGGCTGCTCGGACGGCTCCTCGGGTTCCAGGACGAGGTCGAGGACCTCCTCCTTCTCGCCGCGCAGCATCGCCAGGATGCGGTGCGAGGGCAGATTCGTGAAGGGCTCGGCGAAGTCGAAGTAGTCGGCGAACTTGGCGCCCGCCTCCTCCTTGCCGTCGCGCACCTTGGCGACCAGCCGCCCGCGCACCCACATGCGCTCGCGCAGCTCGCCGATCAGGTCGGCGTCCTCCGAGAAGCGCTCGGTCAGGATCGCCCGGGCGCCGTCCAGGGCGGCCTGCGCGTCGGGTACACCCTTGTCGGCGTCGACGAAGGCGGCGGCCGCGGCGAGCGGCGCGACACCCGGGTCCCCGAGCAGGCCCTCGGCGAGCGGCTCCAGACCTGCCTCGCGGGCGATCTGTGCCTTGGTGCGCCGCTTCGGCTTGAACGGCAGGTAGATGTCCTCCAGGCGCGCCTTGGTCTCCGCGCCGCGGATCCGCGCCTCGAGCTCCTCGGTGAGCTTGCCCTGCTCGCGCACCGAGTCGAGGATCGCCGTCCGCCGCTCCTCCAGCTCCCGCAGATACCGCAACCGCTCCTCGAGCGTGCGCAGCTGCGCGTCGTCGAGCATCTCGGTCGCTTCCTTGCGGTAGCGGGCGATGAAGGGAACCGTGGAACCGCCGTCCAGCAGCTCCACGGCAGCCTTCACCTGCCGCTCCCGTACGCCGAGTTCCTCGGCGATCCTGCTTTCGATCGACCCTGCGCTGGTGGACCCGCTGGACCCGGGTGTCGTCACGATCCCGTACCGCCTTCTCACTGAGGTTGCGCGGCAATTGTGGCAGGTGGCACCGACAGTCGGGATCAGGGCGCGGTCATCAGGCCGTGGTCGTCAGGCCCTGCGGCTCCTCGTGGAGCCGGACGCACCGCCGAAGAGCCGGGCCACTGCCCGGAAGGGCAGGGTCACCACGGTGGCGACGGCGCCACCGATCTGTCGCAGGACGTCTGCGATCGCGCGGAACATGTGGATCCCCTTTCCTCTCCCGGCCAGGACGACCGGGAAGGGAACGGGTACCTCCGAGACGGCCGGGCAATCTTGGTGACCCGAAATGTCAGCGCTTGCCGATCAGGTCCGCGGGATAGGCCCCGGCCGCCATGGCGGCCCGCGCGAACCCCACCGCGAGCTCTGTCAGCCGTCGTACGCCGTCGGCCCCGAGGTGCTCGTACGGGGCCCGGTCCAGGCGGTCCGTCTCCGCCTCGATCTCCTCCCGCAGGGCGACACCCCGCTCGGTCAGCTCACCGTCGGCGTCCAGCAGTCCGCGCTCCCGGAGCCGGCCGGCGGCCGCGTCCCACTCCTGGCGGGTCCACCCGCGGGTGGTGAACACCCATGACGGTGTCATGCCCCGGCCCGTCGCGGTGTGGGTCACCAGGGCCTCCAGACCGTCCAGCTCCGCGGACATCAGGGCGGCGAGATGTCCGTCGCCCCGGTGCTCGCGCAGCAGCGTCGCGGCGTGCCAGAACGCAAGGTGGGGCTCCTGGGGCACCGGCAGGTCGGCGTGCGCGGAGTACAGCGGGCGGGCGGCGCGCGAACAGGCTTCCGTGGCCCGCAGCGCGAGCCGCGCGGCCTCGGCCATCCCCTCCGACGCCACGGTCTCGTCGCCGAGCAGGCGGCGCAGGGTCGAGTCGACGGCACGCGCGCGTGCCGCCAGGACCTGTTCGGGCGTGGCGGTCCGCCACACGGCGGGCACGTGCTCGGCGACCAGCTCGTGCTTGTAGTTGTAGAACGCCGCCGTGACCGCCCCCGGGCCGACCGGACCCAGCGCGGCGGCCCGCACCGCGAAGTTGACGGCCCTCGGATGGGTGACGCCGATCGCGGCCAGCTCCTTGTCCAGGTCGGGAGAGAAGTAGTGCGCCGCGTGCAGGGAGTTGAGCGGGTTGTGACAGCGGCGTCCGGCACGTGGTTCCAGGGCGGCAGTAGTCATGGCCAGCAGGTTACCGACCGCTTGGTATCCGTTCGACGGGTGTGCCGGGCATGGCAGAAAAGGTGGGGAACTCGTCATTGCCGCCATCGCGCCCCGCCCCAAGAATCAACGGCATGGCCCAGCGAACCGTTCTCTTCGTCCTCTTCGACGGCGTCCAGAGCCTCGACGTCACGGGCCCGCTTGAGGTCTTCGCCGGGGCCGAACAGCTCACCCCGGGCACCTACCGCATCCGTACGGCCTCGCTCGACGGCGCTCCCGTACGCACCTCCAGCGGCCTGACCGTCGTACCGGACGAGGCCCTCGCGCGGGCGGATGCCCCGCACACCCTCCTCGTGCCCGGCGGTCGGGGCACCCGGCGCCCCGACGCCCGCCTCGCCGACTGGCTGCGCGAGCACGGGCCGCGGGCCGACCGCCTGGTCTCGGTGTGCACCGGCGCCATCCGGCTCGCCGAGGCGGGGCTCCTGGATGGCCGCCGCGTCACCACCCACTGGGCGTACTGCGACAAGCTCGCCCGCGACCACCCGGCCGTGGAGGTGGACCCCGCCCCGATCTATGTGCGCGACGGACACGTGTCGACGTCCGCCGGCGTCACCTCGGGGATCGACCTCGCGCTCGCCCTGGTCGAGGAGGACCTGGGCCGGGACGCCGCCCTCGTCATCGCCCGCCACCTGGTCGTCTTCCTGCGCCGGCCCGGCAACCAGGCCCAGTTCAGCGCCCAGCTCGCCGCCCAGACCGCCCAGCGCGAGCCCTTGCGGGAGGTCCAGCAGTGGATCACCGAGCACCCCGCCGACGACCTGAGCGTTCAGACCCTCGCCGCCCGGGCCCGCCTCTCGCCCCGCCACTTCGCCCGCGCCTTCCAGACCGAGACCGGCATGACACCGGGCCGGTACGTCGACCGGGTCCGGCTGGAACACGCCCGCCGCCTCCTGGAGGACACGTCCGACGGCATCGAGGAGATCTCCCGCGCCAGCGGCTACGGCACCCCCGAGGGCATGCGCCGCGCCTTCGTCAAGGCCCTCGGCACGGCCCCCTCCGAGTACCGCCGCCGCTTCCATCCGACCCCGGCCCGCTGAAAGGACTCCCTGTGCAGATCGCCATCGTCCTCTACGACCGCTTCACCGCCCTGGACGCCGTTGGACCGTACGAGACCCTCGGGCGCCTGCCCGACTCCGAGGTCGTGTTCGTCGCCGAGGAGACCGGCCCCGTGCGCACCGACACCGGCAGGCTCGCCCTCACCGCCGACCGGACGCTCGCCGAGGTGCCGAGCCCCGACATCGTGATCGTGCCGGGCGGTCCCGGGCAGACCCCGCAGATGGAGAACACGGTGCTGCTCGACTGGCTGCGTGCCGCCGACGCCACCAGCACCTGGACCACGTCCGTGTGCACCGGCTCCCTGCTGCTGGCGGCCGCGGGTCTGCTCCGGGGCCGCCGCGCGACCTCCCACTGGCTGGCCCTGGACTTCCTGGAGCAGTTCGGCGTCGAACCCACGGGGGAGCGGGTCGTGTTCGACGGGAAGTACGTCACCGGGGCGGGTGTCTCCGCCGGCATCGACATGGGACTCACGCTGCTCGGCAGGATCGCGGGCGACGAACACGCCCAGGCGGTACAGCTGTTGACCGAGTACGACCCGCAACCGCCCTACGACGCCGGTTCGCCCCAGAAGGCGCCCGCGCACCTCGTCGAGGAGTTCCGCTCCAAGAGCCGCTTCATCCTGACGTAGTCCAGGTGAAGCGCGGTGTCCTGCGCTCGAGGAACGCGGCGACCCCCTCCGCGGTGTCGCCGCTGCCCCGCGCCTCACGGCTCCAGTACGCGTCCCGGTCCGTACGGCCGTTCGTGAACTCCTTCGCCGCGGCCTGCGCGAGCTGCGAACGGGACGCCAGGGTCCGGGTGAACTCCCCGACCCGCTTGGCCAGTTCACCCGTCGGCAGCACCTCGTCGACCAGGCCCGTGCGCAGCGCCCGCTCCGTGTCGATCAACTCACCGGAGAACAACAGGTACTTGGCGGTGGCGGGACCGACCAGCGACACCAGTCGCCGGGTGGAGGACGCCGGATACACGATCCCGAGCTTCGACGGTGTCACCCCGAACAGCGCGCCCTCCTCGGCGAACCGGAGATCGCACGCCGCTGCGAGCTGCGAACCGCCGCCCACACAGTGCCCCCGGACCACCGCCAGCGTCGGCTTCGGAAACGCGGCGAGGGCCTCCTCGGCACGCACCGCCAGCCCCTGCGCCTCCTCGGGCGATTCACGCAGCGTGGAGATGTCCGCGCCCGCACAGAACGTCCCGCCCTGACCGGTCAGCACGAGCGACCTGACGTCCGGATCGGCGGCCAGCGTGTCAAGGAGCGGCGGCAGCGCCCGCCACATCGCGGCCGTCATGGCATTGCGCTTGGCCGGATGGTGCACTACGACGGTAGCGACCGAGTCGGTGACGGTGTGCAGCAGCTGCGGCTCCGGGAGCTCCATGTGTCGGATGCTAGCCCCACGCCCCGACCGTACGATCAAGAAGGGGCCCGCAGCGCGAGGAGGGCCCGCATGACAGTGCACAAGGCGGAGAACCCCGAAGCGGCCAAGCTCAGCCGCGGTTTCGGCTGGCTGGCGGTGCTGGGCGTGATCCTGGTGATCGCCGGACTCGTCGGGCTGATCTACACCGGGGTGGCCACGCTCACCTCGATGATCCTTTTCGGCTGGCTCCTGCTGATCGGCGGCGTGGTCGGACTCCTGCACGCGGTCCAGGCCCGGGACTCCAACTTCTTCTGGCTCGGTGCCGTGGTCGCCGCCCTGAACATCGCGGCCGGCGTGGTCGTCATCGGGCGACCGGAGGCGGCGGCAGCGGCACTGACCATGTTCGCCGCGCTGCTCTTCCTGACCGGCGGGGTGTTCCGGCTGGCCGGCAGCCTGGTGGTGCGCGGACCGCAGTTCGGCTGGACGCTCGTGCAGGGCGCCTTCGACCTGCTGCTCGGCATCCTGGTGCTGGCGTCCTGGCCGAGCAGCAGCAAGTACGTGATCGGTTGCTTCTTCTCGCTCGCCCTGCTCTTCGACGGCCTCGGCCTCGTCGCCACCGGCTTCGGCGGACGCAAGGTCGTCGGCATGGTCACCGAGCGGCAGGAGGCGGCCGCGAAACCCACACATCTTGAATAGTTCCGTGCGGAAACGGTCAGAGCCACTCGATATGCGCTGACTTCTGTTCAGTACGGCGGGCCGGGGTGACATGCTGCCAACACTCGACGTGTGGTGACAATCGAGCGCAAGGGTGGCGACCGAAGAATGGACGACCATGGGCGTGGGTCCGGCCCTCGCCCAACGGACAGCGGAGAAGACCCCCTCGAACCGGACCCTCTCGAACAGGATCCCCCCGGCCCGGATCCCCTCGGACCGGGCTCCCTCGACCCGGGCGCACCGGACCCGCTGCCGTACGAGGGCGTGTGGCGGTTCACCGCCCCCGCCGTCGACGCGTCGGTCCCACAGGCGCGACACGCCGTGCGGGACCTGCTGTACCGCCAGGGCGTGCCCGTCTCGGACGATCTCGTCCAGGGCCTCCTGCTGATCGTGTCCGAGCTCGTCACGAACGCCGTGCGGCACGCGGCCCTGCTCTCGCCGATGCTCGCCGTGGAGGTGGCCGTCGGCGCGGAGTGGGTGCGGGTGTCCGTGGAGGACAACCACCCCTACCGGCCGACCGCCCTGGAGACCGACCACAGCGGCGAGGGAGGCCGGGGACTGCTCCTGGTCCGCGAGATCACCCGGGAGGCGGGCGGGGTCTGCGACGTCGAGCACACGGCCAGTGGCGGCAAGGTGATCTGGGCCGCCCTGCCGCTCATGGCCGTGCGCGTGCCCTGAGCGCCCGAGAGTCGCTCACCAGCCGGCGGACGGGCCCGTCAGCTCCCTGACCGCGGGACGGGCCGCGTCCAGCACCGTCATGAACCACGCCGAGAAAACATCCTTCGCGTGCCGCTCCGCCAGCTCGTCCGGGGTCACGAAGGCGGTCGTGGCGACCTCCTCCGGGTCCGGGGCGAGCGAGGACTGCACCATGCCGACGAAGAGGTGGTTGTACTCCTGCTCGACCAGGCCCGAGTCCGGGTCCGGGTGGTTGTAGCGCACCGTGCCCGCCTCGGCGAGCAGCGACGGGGAGACCCCCAGCTCCTCGTGCGTCCGCCGGGCCGCCGCCGCGAAGGGCGCCTCGCCCGGGTAGGGGTGGCCGCAGCAGGTGTTGGACCACACGCCGGGGGAGTGGTACTTGCCCAGCGCGCGCTGCTGGAGGAGCAGCCGGCCGCGCTCGTCGAAGAGGAACACCGAGAAGGCGCGGTGCAGTTGTCCCGGGGGCTGGTGGGCAGCGAGCTTCTCCGCGGTGCCGATCGTCACACCGTGCTCGTCGACCAGTTCCAACAGGATCGCGTTCGCGGCGCCGTTCGACGGAGTGTGCGTCGTGGTGGCAGGTGTGGTCGGCATACCCATCCTTCACATCGGTCTTCGCGCCCCAAGTGTGCCGCACGGAGCGGGCACTCCCGGCAGTTGATCGTGCCCGGCGCGGCGGGCGGGGAACCGCTCGGGGCGGTGCTGTGCGGTGGAGGACGCAAAGGTGCGCCGGATCGCTGCATTCCGTCAGAACGGGCGTTTCATGCACCGTACACGTGTGTCACTGCCACACCCGTCAGTGGCACAGCCGTGCCTCGTGTTCCGCGTGCCCGCTCGGCTCCAGCTGGAAGGTGCAGTGCTCCACGTCGAAGTGGTCGCCGAGACAGTTCTGGAGCTCGTGCAGCATCTTCTCGTGGCCGATCGCGCTGAGCACGTCGGAGCGCACCACCACGTGCGCGGACAGCACCGGCATCCCCGAGGTGATCGTCCAGGCGTGCAGGTCGTGGACGTCCTCCACGCCGTCCAGGGCCAGGATGTGCATCCGCACCTCCGACATGTCGACGTCCTTGGGCGCCGACTCCAGCAGGACGTCGAGGGTCTCGCGCAGCAGCTTGACGGTGCGCGGCACGATCATCAGGCCGATGACGAGCGAGGCGATCGGGTCGGCGGCCTGCCAGCCCGTGGTCAGGATCACCGTCGCCGCGATCAGCACCGCGAGCGAGCCCAGCGCGTCCGCCGCGACCTCCAGGAACGCCCCGCGGACGTTCAGGCTCTCCTTCTGACCGCGCATCAGCAGGGTCAGCGAGATCATGTTCGCGACCAGACCGATCGCACCGAACACGATGGTCAGCCCGCCCTCGGTGTCGGCCGGCGTGACGAACCGCTGGATCGCCTCGTACAGGACGTAGCCGCCGACCCCGAGCAGCAGCAGACAGTTCGCGAGGGCGGCGAGGATCTCGGCGCGGGCGTACCCGAAGGTGCGGTTGCCGGTCGCCGGACGGTTCGCGAAGTGGATCGCGAGGAGGGCCATGCCGAGACCCAGCGCGTCCGTCGCCATGTGCGCCGCGTCCGCGACCAGGGCGAGGGAGTCCGCGACGAAGCCGCCGACGATCTCGACCACCATGACGGTGAGCGTGATCGACAGCGCCACCCGCAACCTGCCGACGTACGCCGCGGTCGCCGTACCGCCGGTCGGCGCATGCGAGTGCGCGTGCCCGTGATCGTGCCCTGCCCCCATGGAAGCCGCCTCCTGCGCGTCGATCCGGAACACCCGTCCGGGATCACAGTGAACTACGGGCGGGGGGTATCCGGCAACGCGGCACTGAACACCGTTGTCATATGTCCTGACCTGCGGAAACGAACCGCAGGTCAGGACAGCCTCATGGGTGGTGCAGCAGCCATCCGCGCCAGGCGGACTCGATCATCTCGCGCACCCCTCGCCGCGCGCTCCACCCGAGCGTCTCGGCGGCCAGCGCGGCCGAGGCCACCGACACGGGCGCGTCCCCGGGGCGCCGGGGCTCCACGACCGCGGGCCGCCGGTCACCGGTCACCTCGCCGATCACCGTGACCATCTCGCGTACGGAGACGCCCTCGCCGCGACCGATGTTGACCGTCAGGTCACCGCTCTGTCCGCCTTCCGACAGTCGCCGGGCCGCCGCGAGATGCGCCTCGGCGAGGTCGGACACATGGATGTAGTCACGGACGCAGGTGCCGTCCGGCGTCGGATAGTCGTCGCCGAAGATCCGCGGGGCCTCGTCGCGGGTGAGGCGGTCGAAGACCATGGGCACGATGTTGAAGACACCGGTGTCCGCGAGCTCCGGCGCCGCGGCCCCGGCGACGTTGAAATAGCGCAGGCAGACCGTGGTGATCCCGTGTGCCTGCCCGGCCGCCCGCACCAGCCACTCCCCGGCGAGCTTCGTCTCGCCGTAGGGGTTCACGGGGGCGCACGGCGTCTCCTCCGTGATCAGTTCCGCCGCGGGATTGCCGTAGACGGCCGCCGAGGAGGAGAAGAGGAAGCGCTCGACGCCGGCCTCCGCGACCGCCTCCAGGAGGGTCGCGAGACCGCCGACGTTCTCCTGGTAGTAGCGGGTCGGCTGCGCCACCGACTCGGCGACCTGCTTGCGCGCCGCGAGATGCACCACACCCGTCACCGCGTGCTCGGCCAGCACCCGCTTCAGCAGGCCGCCGTCCAGCGAGGTGCCCCGCACCAGCGGCACGTCAGCGGGCAGCCGCGCGGGTACCCCCGCCGACAGGTCGTCCAGGACGAGCACCCGCTCCCCGGCCCCCGTCATGGCCCTCGCCACATGCGCCCCTATGTACCCGGCACCGCCGGTGATCAGCCACGTCATGGTCGCCCACCCTATGCCGAGGCACCCGGACCCACGCGATGTCCTGGATGTCCGCTCTGTGGAGCGTGGTTTGTGGGCGGGGGCCCACATCACCGATGATGATCGCGGCAAAGGCCGGGGGAGACGGTGTTGATCGGCCCGTGAACGGGCGGTGAACGCGGCCTTCTTGGCATCCGATAGCCTCTGCCGACATGCCGCCCGCCTGGTCCAGCCAAGGGGCGCCCCCATCGTGCACATGACCGGCGCCCGCGCGTCGGCACCCAGGGAGTGAGTTCGGTTGTCGACCGCCATCCTCACCGGTCAGCCGGTCCCCGGATCGTCGATCGAGGGTGATCTGCGGTCCCTCGGCTTCGACGTGCAGGTCGCCGCGGACGCCGCCGACGCCGAGCGACTGATCGCCGAAGTGCCCTGCGACCAGCGCGTCGCCCTCGTCGACGCCCGGTTCGTCGGCCATGTACACGCGCTGCGCCTGGGCCTCACCGACCCCCGCTTCCCCCTCGCCGAGCTGCCCGGCGCCGTCACCGCACAGCCCGACGGCCGCGTGACCCTCACCCGCGCCGTGGCCCGCGAGAATTCCGCGGGCGGCGGCACGGCAGTCGCCGTGGACAGCCTTCCCGACCGCATCGTCACCGCGCTGGCCGACGACGGCGCCGAGGTGTACCGCCCCGAGCTCGGCAGCCTGGTCGCCACCGTCCCCGCCGACCCGCAGGCCCGTAACGAGGCACGGCAGGCCGTCGCGGACGTCGACGACGAGGCCGTTCGCCTGAAGTCCGCCGTGAAGTCCCGCGACGGGTTCTTCACCACCCACTTCATCAGCCCCTACTCCCGTTACGTCGCCCGCTGGTGCGCCCGTCGCGGCCTGACCCCGAACCAGGTCACCACGGCCTCCCTGATCACCGCCCTCGTCGCGGCGGCCTGCGCGGCCACCGGCACCCGGGGCGGCTTCGTCGCCGCGGGCGTCCTGCTCATCGCGTCCTTCGTCCTGGACTGCACCGACGGCCAGCTCGCCCGTTACTCCCTGCAGTACTCCACCCTCGGCGCCTGGCTCGACGCCACCTTCGACCGCGCCAAGGAGTACGCCTACTACGCCGGCCTCGCCCTGGGCGCGGCCCGTGGCGGTGATGACGTGTGGGCCCTGGCGCTCGGCGCGATGATCCTGCAGACCTGCCGGCACGTCGTCGACTTCTCCTTCAACGAGGCGAACCACGACGCGACCGCCAACACCAGCCCCACGGCGGCCCTTTCGGACAAGCTCGACAGTGTCGGCTGGACGGTGTGGGTCCGGCGGATGATCGTCCTGCCCATCGGGGAGCGCTGGGCGATGATCGCGGTGCTCACGGCGGTCACGACTCCACGGATCACCTTCTACGCCCTTCTCGTCGGGTGCGCCCTCGCGGCGACGTACACGACGGCGGGCCGGGTACTGCGGTCGCTGACCCGCAAGGCGCGGCGGACGGACCGGGCGGCGCAG
Source organism: Streptomyces sp. NPDC102270 (assembly GCF_044766405.1). NCBI lineage: Bacteria > Bacillati > Actinomycetota > Actinomycetes > Kitasatosporales > Streptomycetaceae > Streptomyces > Streptomyces sp. NPDC102270. The sequence continues at coordinate 86,873 of NZ_JBIWLX010000011.1, forward strand.
GCGCTGGCAGACCTCACGGACTCGGGCCCGCTCGCGCAGGGCATCGCGGGGCTCCTCAAGGCTCCCGCGCGCCGCCTGCCCGGTTTCGCCGCTCCTGCTCTGGCCCTGCTCGGCGGTCTCGTCCTCGTCGGTCTCGCCTGGCAGCCCGGCTTCGGCGGACCGCTGACAGTGGTCGGAGCCGTGATCTACGCGGTCACCTCGGCCCTGGCCGTCGCCCGCCCCCTCAAGGGCGCCCTCGACTGGCTGGTCCCGCCCTTCTTCCGCGCCGCGGAGTACGGCATCGTCCTGCTGCTCGCGGCCGAAGCGGACGTGAACGGGGCCCTTCCTGCGGCTTTCGGCCTGGTGGCCGCCGTCGCCTACCATCACTACGACACGGTGTACCGCATCCGCGGCAACGCCGGAGCGCCCCCGGCCTGGCTGGTGCGTGCCGTCGGGGGGCAGGAGGGGCGGACACTCCTCGTCGTCGTTCTGGCCGCGGCGCTCACCGCCTCGCAGTTCACGCTCGCGCTCACGGTCCTGGCCGTGGCCGTGGCCCTGCTGGTGCTCGTCGAGAGCATCCGCTTCTGGGTGTCCGCAGGGGCGCCCGCCGTACACGATGAAGGAGAACCCGCATGATCGGCCTCGTGCTGGCGGCCGGCGCCGGACGCCGTCTGCGCCCCTACACCGACAGCCTTCCCAAGGCTCTGGTGCCGGTGGGGCCCGCGGGCATAGAGGGCGGCCCCGATGAGGTCACAGTTCTCGACCTGACCCTCGGCAACTTCGCCGAGATCGGTCTGACCGAGGTCGCGGTCATCGTCGGCTACCGCAAGGAAGCCGTGTACGAGCGCAAGGCGGCCCTGGAGCAGAAGTACGGCCTCAACCTCACCCTCATCGACAACGACAAGGCCGAGGAGTGGAACAACGCCTACTCCCTGTGGTGCGGCCGTGACGCCCTCAAGGACGGCGTGATCCTCGCCAACGGCGACACCGTGCACCCGGTCTCCGTCGAGAAGACGCTGCTCGCCGCCCGCGGCGAGGGCAAGCGGATCATCCTCGCCCTGGACACCGTGAAGTCCCTCGCGGACGAGGAGATGAAGGTCGTCGTCGACGCCGAGAAGGGCATGACGAAGATCACCAAGCTGATGGACCCGGCCGAGGCCACCGGCGAGTACATCGGTGTCACCCTCATCGAGGGCGCCGCCGCCCCCGAACTGGCCGACGCCCTGAAGACCGTCTGGGAGACCGACCCGCAGCAGTTCTACGAGCACGGTTACCAGGAGCTCGTGAACCGCGGCTTCCGTATCGACGTCGCGCCGATCGGCGACGTCCCGTGGGTGGAGATCGACAACCACGACGACCTCGCCCGTGGACGGGAGATCGCGTGCCGCTATTGACCAGGCTGATCCCCTCACCGGTCGTCGTGGACATCCGCCCGGGTGCCCTCGACGACCTGGCCGGTGTGCTCGCCGACGAACGCATCTCGCACTCCGGCAAGCTGGCCGTCGCCGTCAGCAACGGCTCCGGCGCCAAGCTGAAGGAACGGCTCGCGCCCGCCCTGCCCGGCGCCACCTGGTACGAGGTCGGCGGCGGCACCCTCGACGACGCGATCCGGCTGGCCGGCGAGATGAAGGCCGGCCACTACGACGCGGTCGTCGGACTCGGCGGCGGCAAGATCATCGACTGCGCCAAGTTCGCCGCGGCACGCGTCGGCCTGCCCCTGGTCGCCGTACCGACGAACCTCGCGCACGACGGCCTGTGCTCGCCCGTCGCGACCCTCGACAACGACGCGGGCCGCGGCTCCTACGGTGTGCCCAACCCGATAGCGGCCGTCATCGACCTGGACGTCATCCGCGAGGCCCCGGTGCGCTTCGTGCGCGCGGGTATCGGCGACGCGATCTCCAACATCAACGCGATCGCCGACTGGGAGCTCGCGAGCCGCGTCAAGGGCGAGAAGATCGACGGACTCGCGGCCGCCATGGCCCGCCAGGCCGGCGAGGCAGTGCTCCGGCATCCCGGCGGGGTCGGCGACAACAACTTCCTCCAGGTGCTCGCCGAGGCACTCGTCCTCACCGGTGTCGCGATGTCGATCTCGGGCGACTCACGGCCCGCGTCCGGCTCGTGCCACGAGATCAACCACGCGTTCGACCTGCTCTACCCCAAGCGCGCCGCCGCCCATGGCGAGCAGTGCGGCCTGGGCGCGGCCTTCGCGATGTACCTGCGCGGAGCCCACGAGGAATCGGCGTACATGGCCGAGGTCCTGCGCCGGCACGGACTTCCGGTACTGCCGGAGGAGATCGGCTTCACGCCCGCGGAGTTCGTGCGCGCCGTGGAGTTCGCCCCGCAGACCCGCCCCGGCCGCTACACCATCCTCGAACACCTCGACCTCAAGACCGACCAGATCAAGGACATCTACACCGACTATGTCAAGGCCATCGGTAGCTGAACTCCGTCCGGTCGTCCACCCCGCAGGGGTCAAGGACCGGCGCAGCGGTGAGCACTGGATGGGACGCCTCTACATGCGTGAGGTGTCCCTGCGGGTGGACCGCTACCTGGTGAACACCAGGGTCACGCCCAACCAGCTCACGTACCTGATGACCGTCTTCGGTGTCCTCGCGGCCCCGGCCCTCCTGGTGCCGGGGATCCCGGGAGCCGTGCTCGGCGTGGTGTGCGTCCAGATGTATCTGCTGCTCGACTGCGTCGACGGCGAGATCGCGCGCTGGAAGAAGCAGTACTCGCTCAACGGCGTGTACCTGGACCGCGTGGGCGCGTACCTGACCGACGCGGCCGTGCTCGTCGGCTTCGGTCTGCGCGCCGCCGACCTGTTCGGCAGCGGCCGTATCGACTGGCTGTGGGCCTTCCTCGGCACGCTGGCCGCCCTCGGCGCGATCCTGATCAAGGCCGAGACCGACCTGGTCGGTGTCGCTCGCCACCAGACCGGGAAGCCGCCGGTCCAGGAGGCGGCCGCCGAGATGCGCTCCTCCGGCATGGCGCTGGCCCGCCGGGCCGCCGCCGCGTTCAAGTTCCACCGGCTGATCCTCGGCATCGAGGCGTCCCTGCTGATCCTGGTCCTCGCGATCGTGGACCAGATGCGCGGCGACCTGTTCTTCTCCCGGCTCGGCGTCGCCGTGATGGCCGGCATCGCGCTGCTCCAGACGCTGCTGCACCTCGTGTCGATCCTCGCCTCCAGCAGGCTGAAGTGAGTACGGGCATGAAGGTCGGCGCGGTCATCATCACCATGGGCAACCGCCCCGAGGAGCTGCGTGCCCTGCTCGACTCGGTCGCCAAGCAGGACGGCGACCCGGTCGAGGTGGTCGTCGTCGGCAACGGCTCGCCCGTCCCGGACGTCCCCGCCGGCGTGCGGACCATCGAACTGCCCGAGAACCTCGGCATCCCCGGCGGCCGCAACGTCGGCATCGAGGCCTTCGGCCCCAGCGGCCGCGACGTCGACATATTGCTTTTCCTGGACGACGACGGTCTCCTCCCGAACCACGACACCGCCGAGCTGTGCCGCGAGGCGTTCACCAAGGACCCCAGGCTCGGCATCGTCAGCTTCCGCATCGCCGACCCCGACACCGGGGTCACCCAGCGCCGGCACGTCCCCCGGCTGCGGGCCGCCGACCCGATGCGCTCCTCCCGGGTGACCACCTTCCTCGGTGGCGCCAACGCCGTACGCACCCAGGTCTTCGCCGAAGTCGGCGGCCTTCCGGACGAGTTCTTCTACGCCCACGAGGAAACCGACCTTGCCTGGCGGGCCCTCGACGCGGGCTGGATGATCGACTACCGGTCCGACATGGTGCTGTACCACCCGACGACCGCGCCCTCGCGGCACGCGGTCTACCACCGCATGGTCGCCCGCAACCGCGTCTGGCTCGCCCGCCGCAACCTGCCCGCGCTGCTCGTCCCGGTCTACCTCGGTGTCTGGATGCTGCTCACCCTGGTGCGCCGCCCCTCACGGCCCGCTCTGAAGGCCTGGTTCGGCGGCTTCCGGGAGGGCTGGAGCACTCCGTGCGGACCGCGCAGGCCGATGAAGTGGCGTACCGTCTGGCGACTGACCCGACTGGGCCGGCCCCCGGTCATCTGACAAGCTCGTTCCCGAGAGCGGCAGGGCCGCACCGCGGCCCGCGCTCCCGCCCTGTCCGCACAGGCGCGCATCCCGAAGAGGAAAGCTATCCATCAGTGAGTGAGACAACGCACGACGGCACGGTCGCGGTGAGCGCGCCCGCGTCGCCCGACGAGGGCCTCACGGCGGCACAGCTCGCCGACCGGTACGGCCTGACCGTGAGCGGCGCCAGGCCCTCACTCGTCGAGTACGTCCGCCAGCTCTGGGACCGGCGCCACTTCATCCTCGCGTTCTCGCGGGCGAAGCTGACCGCCCAGTACAGCCAGGCCAAGCTCGGCCAGCTGTGGCAAGTGGCGACGCCGCTGCTGAACGCGGCCGTGTACTTCTTCATCTTCGGCGTCATCCTGAACGCCAGCCGGGGCATGCCGAAGGATGTCTACATCCCGTTCCTGGTCACGGGTGTCTTCGTGTTCACCTTCACGCAGAGCTCCGTCATGGCGGGCGTCCGCGCCATCTCCGGCAACCTCGGCCTGGTCCGCGCACTGCACTTCCCGCGGGCGTCCCTGCCGATCTCCTTCGCGCTCCAGCAGCTCCAGCAGCTGCTGTTCTCGATGGTCGTGCTGTTCGCCGTGGCGATCGGCTTCGGCCACTACCCGGATCTGTCCTGGGCGCTCATCGTGCCGGTGCTGATCCTCCAGTTCCTCTTCAACAGCGGCCTGGCGCTGATCATGGCCCGCGCGGGGGCCAAGACCCCCGACCTGGCGCAGCTCATGCCGTTCGTGATGCGTACCTGGATGTACGCGTCCGGCGTGATGTTCTCCATCCCGATCATGCTGGCCGACAAGCCGCAGTGGGTCGCCACGGTGCTCCAGTGGAACCCGGCGGCCATCTACATGGACCTGATGCGCTTCGCCCTGATCGACGAGTACGGCGCCGAGAACCTGCCCGACCACGTCTGGGCGGCCGCGGGCGGCTGGGCGGCGCTCTTCGCGCTCGGCGGCTTCGTGTACTTCTGGAAGGCGGAGGAAAGGTACGGCCGTGGCTGAGGACACCAGGGGCGAGCACACCCCCACCGTCATCGCGGACGAGCTGCACATCGTCTACCGCGTCAACGGCGCCAAGGCCGGCAAGGGCAGCGCGACCGCCGCGCTGAGCCGCATCCTCAAGCGCGGTGAGGAGCGGGGCGTGCGCAAGGTGCACGCCGTCAAGGGCGTCTCCTTCGTCGCCTACAAGGGCGAGGCGATCGGCCTGATCGGTTCCAACGGCTCCGGCAAGTCGACGCTGCTGCGCGCCATCGCCGGCCTGCTGCCCGCCGAGAGCGGCCGCGTCTACACCCACGGCCAGCCGTCCCTGCTCGGCGTCAACGCGGCCCTGATGAACGACCTGACGGGCGAGCGCAACGTCATTCTGGGCGGCCTCGCCATGGGGATGACCCGGGAGCAGGTCAAGGAGCGCTACCAGGAGATCGTCGACTTCTCCGGGATCAACGAGAAGGGCGACTTCATCACCCTTCCGATGCGCACCTATTCGTCCGGCATGGCGGCCCGTCTGCGCTTCTCCATCGCCGCGGCCAAGGACCACGACGTCCTCATGATCGACGAGGCCCTGGCCACCGGTGACCGCAAGTTCCAGAAGCGTTCCGAGGAACGCATCCGGGAACTGCGCAAGGAGGCCGGCACGGTGTTTCTCGTCAGTCACAACAACAAGTCGATCCGTGACACCTGCAACCGCGTCCTGTGGCTGGAACGCGGGGAACTGCGCATGGACGGCCCGACCGACGAGGTCATCAAGGAGTACGAGAAGTTCACGGGCAAGTAGTCCACCCCGCCGCGGACGAAAATGACCGCTCCGCTCGACCTGGCCCCGCCGGAACTGTTTCGGCGGGGCCACACGTCTGCAAAGGAAGCGTCAACTTCGGCGCCCCTTAGGAATCTTGAGACCAATCGGTGTGTTGTTGTGATGTGCAGGACACCCCGACGATCCTTGCCGCGTTGTACAACGTAAGCTGTACCGGTGCCCAATCGCGGCAAGTGGGGCGATAATGCGCGACACCCGATCACAGGGGACGTCGCGCGGACCGCCGGGCGGCGTGTCCGAAATAGTGTGCCTTGGGTCGGCGGTGTAGAACGGGAGATGTGACGGCGATGGCTACGGAAACTCCCCAGCTCAACGCAGCACGTGCCGTCCCCGCCGCGGGCAGGCAGCGATGACGGAGACCGGCACGACGCGCCCCGGAGCGACGGAGCGCGGAACGCTCGACAAGGCCGCGGCGGAGAACTTCCCCGTGGCTCCGTTCTTCCTGCCCAAGGAGTGGCGCACCGACCTCATGGCGGTCTACGGCTTCGCGCGCCTCGTCGACGACATCGGTGACGGCGACCTGGCCCCCGGCGGCGCCGACGCCGCCCTGCTCGGCGTGTCCGCCGCGGAGGCCGGGGACCGGCTGGTCCTGCTGGACGCCTTCGAGGCCGACCTGCACCGCGTCTTCTCCGGAGCCCCCCGCCACCCGTTGCTGCGCCGCCTCCAGCCCACGGTCCGCCGCCGTACCCTCACTCCCGAGCCCTTCCTCGGCCTGATCGCCGCCAACCGCCAGGACCAGCTCGTCACCCGCTACGAGACCTACGACGACCTGCTCGCCTACTGCGAGCTGTCCGCCAACCCCGTCGGCCGTCTCGTGCTCGCCGTCACCGGCACCTCGACCCCCGAGCGGATCCGTCTCTCGGACGCGATCTGCACGGCCCTTCAGATCGTCGAACACCTCCAGGACGTCGCCGAGGACCTCGGCCGCGACCGGATCTATCTGCCCGCCACGGACATGAAGCGCTTTCACGTCCAGGAGACGGACCTCGCCACGAAAACCGCGGGCGCATCGGTGCGCGCTCTGGTTGCATACGAGGCACAACGCGCCCGTGAACTCCTGAATGAAGGCGCCCCCCTGGTGGGTAGCGTCCACGGCAGACTGAAGCTGCTGCTCGCAGGGTTCGTGGCGGGGGGAAGGGCGGCGCTCCGCGCGATCGCCGCCGCCCAGCACGACGTACTTCCCGGCCCGCCCAAGCCCGGCAAGCTCCAACTGCTGCGCGAGGTGGGCGTCGCTCTGCGAGGAGAGGGGTGATCCGGACCGTGGAGTCACCTTCGCACGTGTCCGCACCGGTACTCGCCGCCTACAGCTACTGCGAGACCGTGACCGGACAGCAGGCCCGTAACTTCGCGTACGGCATCAGGCTGCTGCCGACGTCCAAGCGGCGTGCGATGTCGGCGCTCTACGCGTTCTCGCGGCGCGTCGACGACATCGGTGACGGCGCCCTGGCGGACGGGGTCAAGGCCGCGAGACTCGAGGACACCCGGGCGATGCTGACCCGGGTGCGTGAGGGCTCGGTCGGCGAGGACGACACCGATCCGGTGGCCGTCGCCCTCGCCCACGCCGCCGAGACCTTCCCGATCCCGCTGGGCGGCCTGGACGAACTGATCGACGGCGTCCTGATGGACGTACGCGGCGAGACCTACGAGACCTGGGACGACCTGAAGGTGTACTGCCGCTGTGTGGCCGGCGCCATCGGCCGGCTCTCGCTCGGTGTGTTCGGCACCGAACCCGGGGCGCGTGCCGCCGAGCGCGCGCCGGAGTATGCCGACACGCTCGGTCTCGCGCTCCAGCTCACCAACATTCTCAGAGACGTCCGTGAGGACGCCGAGGGCGGGCGCGCCTATCTGCCCGCCGACGACCTCGCGAAGTTCGGCTGCTCGGCCGGCTTCAAGGGGCCGAAACCACCGGAGGGCGCCGACTTCGCGGGCCTCGTCCACTTCGAAGTGCGACGGGCCCGCGCCCTTTTCGCCGAGGGCTACCGACTGCTGCCCATGCTCGACCGGCGCAGCGGTGCCTGTGTCGCCGCCATGGCCGGCATCTACCGCCGACTGCTCGACCGCATCGAGCGCGACCCCGAGGCGGTGCTGCGCGGCCGGGTCTCACTGCCCGGACGCGAGAAGGCGTACGTCGCCGTCCGCGGCCTGTCCGGCCTGGACGCCCGGCATGTGACGCGGCGGACGGTCAGGAGGCGGGCCTGATGGGTGAGGTGGACAATTCGGTCCAAGGTGATGCCGCCGGAGAAAAACGGCACGCAACCCTCCGCTCGAGGACGGCGTCCCTGACTGCAACGGCCGGCCGTGCACCGTTCAAGCACCACGGCGTCCGGGCAGGAGAGGATGTGCGATGACCGACGGACAGCGGTCCGGACGGGATGCCGTCGTGATCGGCGGTGGGCTCGCCGGTATCACCGCCGCGCTCGCGCTCGCCGACGCCGGAGTGCGCGTCACCCTGCTCGAAGGCCGGCCACGCCTGGGCGGACTCGCCTTCTCCTTCCAGCGTGGCGAACTGACCGTCGACAACGGACAGCATGTCTACCTGCGCTGCTGCACCGCCTACCGCTGGTTCCTCGACCGCATCGAGGGGACGGCGCTGGCGCCGCTGCAGGATCGTCTCGACGTGCCCGTACTCGACGTGGCCCGGCCCGCGGGCCGACGGCTCGGCAGACTGCGGCGCGACGCGCTGCCGGTGCCCCTGCATCTGGGACGCAGCCTCGCGACCTATCCGCATCTCTCGCTCGCCGAGCGGGCCAGGGTGGGGCGGGCCGCGCTCGCGCTCAAGGGGCTCGACCTCACCGATCCGAGCCTGGACGCACAGGACTTCGGCAGCTGGCTGACCGCACACGGTCAGTCGGCGCGTGCCGTCGAGGCCCTGTGGGACCTGGTCGGGGTCGCCACCCTCAACGCGGTCGCGGGCGACGCCTCGCTGGGGCTCGCCGCGATGGTGTTCAAGACCGGTCTGCTGTCCGACCCGGGCGCGGCCGACATCGGCTGGGCGCACGTCCCGCTGGGTGAACTGCACGACCGGCTCGCCCGCAAGGCGCTCGACTCCGCGGGCGTGCGTACCGAGGTCCGTACACGCGTCACCTCCATCTCTACTGACGAGAACGGCACTTGGAGCGTTCAGGTTCCCGGGGAGACGATCCGGGCCGACGCGGTCGTGCTCGCCGTCGCCCAGGGCGAGGCGTGTGACCTGCTGCCGGAGGGTGCGCTCGACGCCCCGGAAAATCTTCGCGAGATCGGCACCGCGCCGATCCTCAACGTCCATGTCGTCTACGACCGCAAGGTCCTCGACAAGCCGTTCTTCGCGGCCCTCGGCACCCCGGTGCAGTGGGTCTTCGACCGCACCGACGCCTCCGGGCTGCGCGAGGGCCAGTACCTCGCCCTGTCCCAGTCGGCCGCGCACGACGAGATCGACGAGCCGGTGGCCGTACTGCGCGAGCGGTATCTGCCCGAGCTGGAGCGGCTGCTGCCGCTCGCGCGTGGCGCCGAGGTGAAGGACTTCTTCGTGACCAGGGAGCGCACGGCGACGTTCGCCCCGGCCCCCGGCGTCGGACGGCTGCGGCCCGGCGCCCGTACGAAAGCCCCCGGCCTCTACCTGGCCGGCGCGTGGACCGCCACAGGGTGGCCCGCGACCATGGAGAGTGCGGTCCGCAGTGGTGTGAGTGCGGCGGACGCCGCCCTCGCCGCCCTGGGCCGGCCCCGCCCCGCCCGTCTCTTCGAGTTCGAGGAGGCCGCGTGATGCTCGACCAGCACGGCGTATCCGGCCCCAGCACCTCCGGTACCGCAACAAGAGGAGAGACTGTGCCCACTGTGCCCCCGGCCGAGACGGCCGCTGCGAGGAACGCGGTGGACGTGACCGCGCTCCTGGAGCGCGGCCGGACCCTGGCCACTCCGGTGCTGAAGGCGGCCGTCGACCGCCTCGCATCCCCGATGGACACCGTTTCCGCCTACCACTTCGGCTGGATCGACGCCCAGGGCAACCCCGCGGACGGCGACGGCGGCAAAGCCGTGCGCCCCGCCCTCGCCGTCCTCTCCGCCGAGGTCACCGGCGCCCCGCCGGAGACCGGCATCCCCGGCGCGGTCGCCGTCGAACTGGTCCACAACTTCTCCCTGCTGCACGACGACCTGATGGACGGCGACGAGCAGCGCCGCCACCGCGACACCGTCTGGAAGGTGCACGGCCCCGCCCAGGCCATCCTGGTCGGCGACGCCCTGTTCGCCCTGGCCAACGAGGTTCTGCTGGAGCTCGGCACCGTCGAGGCGGGCCGCGCCACCCGCCGTCTGACCACCGCCACCCGCGCCCTGATCGACGGCCAGGCCCAGGACATCTCCTACGAGCACCGCGACCGGGTCAGCGTCGAGGAGTGCCTGGAGATGGAGGGCAACAAGACGGGCGCCCTGCTGGCCTGCGCCAGCTCCATCGGCGCCGTGCTCGGCGGCGCGGACGACCGCACCGCCGACACCCTGGAGAAGTACGGCTACCACCTCGGCCTCGCCTTCCAGGCCGTCGACGACCTCCTCGGCATCTGGGGCGACCCGGTCTCCACCGGCAAGCAGACCTGGAGCGACCTGCGCCAGCGCAAGAAGTCACTGCCGGTCGTGGCAGCGCTCGCGGCGGGCGGTTCCGCCTCCGAGCGGCTCGGCGAGATCCTCGCCGCCGACGCCAAGAGCAGCGACTTCGAGAACTTCTCCGAGGAGGAGTTCGCGGCCCGCGCCGCCCTCATCGAGGAGGCGGGCGGCCGCGAGTGGACGGCCGCGGAGGCCCGACGTCAGCACACCATCGCCATCGAAGCCCTGAACGCCGTCGACATGCCGGACCGCGTCCGGGACCGGTTCACGGCGCTCGCCGACTTCGTCGTCGTACGAAAGAGATGATCACTATCGGTCGAATAGCCCTCGCGTAGTCGCCGGCCGGTGCTGCGAGGAAAGGACAGGCACCGGCCGACGGCGGACCCACAGCAGAGCACCACATTGCACACTGCACGAAGGGGAAGCCATGACAGCGACGACCGACGGAAGCACCGGGGCCCTGCAGCCCCGCGCTGCCGCGGCCAGCGAAACCCACCTCGACATTCCCGTCGCGGCCGGGATACAAGAAGCCGCCGTGCGTGCCGTCCAGCGCGCCACCGACCACCTGCTCGCCCGGCAGGACGCCGAGGGCTGGTGGAAGGGCGACCTCGAGACCAACGTCACGATGGACGCCGAGGACCTGCTGCTCCGTCAGTTCCTGGGTATCCGCGACGAGTCGACCACCCGCGCCGCCGCCAAGTTCATCCGCGGCGAGCAGCGCGAGGACGGCACCTGGGCCAGCTTCTACGGCGGGCCCGGCGAACTGTCCACCACCATCGAGGCGTACGTGGCCCTCCGCATGGACGGTGACGCCCCGGACGCACCGCACATGGCGAAGGCATCCGCCTGGATCCGCGCCCAGGGCGGTATCGCCGCGGCCCGGGTGTTCACCCGGATCTGGCTCGCCCTGTTCGGCTGGTGGAAGTGGGAGGACCTGCCCGAACTCCCGCCGGAACTCATCTACTTCCCCAAGTGGTTCCCCCTCAACATCTACGACTTCGGCTGCTGGGCCCGCCAGACCATCGTCCCGCTGACGATCGTCTCCGCGAAGCGCCCGGTCCGGCCCGCGCCCTTCCCGCTCGACGAACTGCACATCGACCCGGCCGACCCGAACCCGGCCAAGCCACTCGCCCCGGTGGCCAGTTGGGACGGCGCCTTCCAGCGTCTGGACAAGGCGCTGCACCAACTGCGCAAGGTCGCCCCGCGCAGACTCCGCAGAGCCGCCATGAACAGCGCGGCCCGCTGGATCATCGAGCGGCAGGAGAACGACGGCTGCTGGGGCGGCATCCAGCCCCCGGCCGTCTACTCGGTGATCGCCCTGCACCTGCTCGGCTACGACCTCGAACACCCGGTCATGCGGGCGGGGCTGGAGTCCCTGGACCGGTTCGCCATCTGGCGCGAGGACGGGTCCCGGATGATCGAGGCCTGCCAGTCGCCGGTCTGGGACACCTGCCTCGCCACCATCGCGCTCGTCGACGCGGGCGTGCCCGCCGACCACCCGCAGCTTGTCAGGGCCGCCGACTGGATGCTCGGCGAGGAGATCGTGCGGCCCGGCGACTGGTCGGTCAAGCGACCCCAACTCCCCCCGGGAGGCTGGGCCTTCGAGTTCCACAACGACAACTACCCGGACATCGACGACACCGCCGAGGTCGTCCTCGCCCTGCGCCGGGTCAGACACCACGACCCCGAGCGGGTGGAGAAGGCCATCGGGCGCGGGGTGCGCTGGAACCTCGGGATGCAGTCGAAGAACGGGGCCTGGGGCGCCTTCGACGTCGACAACACCAGCCCCTTCCCCAACCGGCTGCCGTTCTGCGACTTCGGCGAGGTCATCGACCCGCCGTCCGCCGACGTCACCGCCCACGTGGTGGAGATGCTCGCGATCGAGGGCCTCTCCCACGACCCGCGCACCCGGCGCGGCATCGAGTGGCTGCTCGCCGAACAGGAGCCGGACGGCTCGTGGTTCGGGCGCTGGGGCGTCAACTACATCTACGGCACCGGGTCGGTGGTGCCCGCGCTGACGGCGGCCGGACTGCCCGTCTCGCACCCGGCGATCCGGCGGGCGGTGGCCTGGCTGGAGAAGGTGCAGAACGACGACGGCGGCTGGGGCGAGGACCTGCGCTCCTACAAGTACGTCAAGGAGTGGAGCGGCCGCGGCGCCTCCACCGCCTCGCAGACGGCCTGGGCCCTGATGGCGCTGCTGGCCGCGGGGGAGCGGGACTCCAAGGCCGTCGAGCGCGGCATCGAGTGGCTCGCGAGCACCCAGCGCGAGGACGGCTCCTGGGACGAGCCCTACTTCACCGGCACCGGCTTCCCCTGGGACTTCTCCATCAACTACCACCTCTACCGGCAGGTCTTCCCGCTCACCGCCCTGGGCCGTTACGTCCACGGAGAACCGTTCTCCCGGACCGAGGCCCGCTGATGACCACCCAGCCCGCCACCACCCCGCTGCTGATCGCCTGCGCCCTCGGCATCGAGCACCTCGCCCTGCGCACCGGCGACCGCGGCGGGGCCGGCGGGCCGGTCACCCTGCTCCGGACGGGCATGGGCCCCAAGGCGGCACAGCGCTCCGTCACCCGGCGCCTGGCCGACCCCGCCCTCGCCGGGGCCGCCGTACTGGCCACCGGGTTCTGTGCCGGCCTTGCCCCCGGGATGCACCCCGGCGACCTGGTCGTCGCCGAGGAGACCCGGGATCCGGACGGAACCGTTCCGTGTCTGGAGACCGACCTGCTCGTCAAGGAGCTCGTACGGGTCCTGCCGGGACGTACCGTGCACACCGGACCCCTCACCGGATCCGATCACATCGTCCGTGGTCACGAGCGGTCGCAGCTGCTCGCGACCGGTGCGATCGCGGTCGACATGGAGTCCGCGGCCACGCTCCTGAGCGCCGTGCGCACGGGCGAGCGCCCGGTTGCGGCCGTCCGGGTGGTCGTGGACGCTCCACAACATGAACTCGTCCGGATCGGCACGGTACGCGGTGGAATATCAGCCTTCCGCGTTCTTCGTTCCGTCCTTCCCGCTTTTTACGAATGGCACCGTTCCTTGCTGCTCCCCAGGAGGTGAGCCAGATGGCCATGCCGCTGCGCCAGTCCATCAAGGTCGCTACATACTTGGCCGAACAAAAGCTCCGTAAGCGGGAGAAGTTCCCGCTGATCGTGGAGCTGGAACCTCTCTTCGCATGCAACCTGAAGTGCGAGGGCTGCGGCAAGATCCAGCATCCGGCGGGTGTGCTGAAGCAGCGCATGCCGGTGGCGCAGGCCGTCGGGGCGGTGCTGGAATCCGGTGCGCCGATGGTGTCCATCGCCGGCGGTGAGCCGCTGATGCATCCTCAGATCGACGAGATCGTGCGGCAGTTGGTGGCGAAGAAGAAGTACGTCTTCCTCTGCACCAACGCCATGCTGCTGCGCAAGAAGATGGACAAGTTCACGCCCTCCCCGTACTTCGCCTTCGCGGTGCACATCGACGGGCTGCGCGAGCGCCACGACGAGTCGGTTGCCAAGGAGGGTGTGTTCGACGAGGCGGTGGAGGCGATCAAGGAGGCCAAGAAGCGCGGCTTCCGGGTCACCACCAACTCGACCTTCTTCAACACCGACACCCCACAGACCATCATCGAGGTGCTCAACTTCCTCAACGACGACCTCAAGGTCGACGAGATGATGATCTCGCCCGCCTACGCCTACGAGAAGGCGCCCGACCAGGAGCACTTCCTGGGCGTGGAGCAGACCCGCGAGCTGTTCAAGAAGGCCTTCGCGGGCGGCAACCGCAAGAAGTGGCGGCTCAACCATTCCCCGCTCTTCCTGGACTTCCTGGAGGGCAAGGTCGACTTCCCGTGCACGGCCTGGGCCATCCCGAACTACTCCCTGTTCGGCTGGCAGCGGCCCTGCTACCTGATGAGCGACGGATACGTGCCGACGTACCGCGAACTCATCGAGGAGACCGACTGGGACAAGTACGGCCGCGGCAAGGACCCGCGCTGCGCCAACTGCATGGCGCACTGCGGCTACGAGCCGACCGCCGTCCTCGCCACCATGGGCTCGCTCAAGGAATCGCTGCGCGCCATGCGCGAGACGGTCTCCGGAAACCGCGAGTAGCGCCATGACCGCCATTCCCTTGGGCGTCCCCGAGGTACCGGTCCGGCCGATCGCCGAGCGGCGCCTGTCGCGGCAGATCATGGTCGGGCCGGTGGCGGTCGGGGGCGAGGCCGCGGTGTCGGTGCAGTCGATGACGACGACCCGTACGTCCGACATCGGCGCCACCCTCCAGCAGATCGCCGAACTCACCGCGTCCGGCTGCCAGATCGTCCGCGTCGCCTGCCCCACGCAGGACGACGCGGACGCTCTCGCGACCATCGCGCGCAAGTCGCAGATCCCGGTGATCGCGGACATCCACTTCCAGCCCAAGTACGTGTTCGCGGCGATCGAGGCAGGCTGCGCGGCCGTACGCGTCAATCCCGGCAACATCAAGCAGTTCGACGACAAGGTCAAGGAGATCGCGCGGACCGCGAAGGACCATGGCACGCCGATCCGGATCGGGGTCAACGCCGGGTCGCTGGACCGGCGGCTGCTCCAGAAGTACGGGAAGGCGACTCCGGAGGCGCTGGTCGAATCGGCGTTGTGGGAGGCGTCGCTGTTCGAGGAGCACGGCTTTAGGGACATCAAGATCTCCGTCAAGCACAACGACCCCGTGGTGATGGTGGCCGCCTACCAGCAGCTCGCCGAGCAGTGCGACTACCCGCTGCACCTGGGGGTCACGGAGGCCGGTCCAGCCTTCCAGGGGACGATCAAGTCGGCGGTGGCCTTCGGGGCGCTGCTGTCCAGGGGGATCGGCGACACCATCCGGGTGTCCCTGTCCGCGCCGCCCGCCGAGGAGGTCAAGGTCGGTATCCAGATTCTGGAGTCGCTCGGGCTCAGGCAGCGGCGCCTGGAGATCGTCTCGTGCCCGTCCTGCGGGCGCGCGCAGGTGGACGTGTACAAGCTGGCCGACGAGGTCACGGCGGGCCTGGAAGGCATGGAAGTGCCTTTGCGGGTCGCGGTGATGGGGTGTGTGGTCAACGGTCCCGGTGAGGCGCGGGAGGCGGACCTGGGGGTCGCCTCCGGCAACGGCAAGGGGCAGATCTTCGTGAAGGGCGAGGTCGTCAAGACCGTCCCGGAGTCGAAGATCGTGGAGACCCTCATCGAGGAGGCGATGAAGATCGCCGAACAGATGGAACAGGACGGCGTCGCGTCGGGGGAGCCGGCCGTCACCGTGAGTTGAACAGCACGGACCGAAGGGGGCCCGAGCGTGACCATTCTGGAGAACATCCGGGGACCACGCGACCTGAAGGCGCTGTCCGAATCGGATCTCGGCGAACTGGCCGAAGAAATCAGGGAGTTCCTGGTGCACGCGGTCGCCAGGACCGGCGGACACCTCGGGCCCAACCTGGGGGTGGTGGAACTGACCATCGCGCTCCACCGGGTCTTCGAGTCGCCGGTCGACCGCATCGTGTGGGACACCGGCCATCAAAGCTATGTGCACAAGATCCTGACGGGGCGTCAGGACTTCTCCAAGCTGCGCGGCAAGGGCGGCCTGTCCGGCTACCCCTCGCGCGAGGAGTCCGAGCACGACATCGTCGAGAACAGCCACGCCTCCACCGCGCTCGGCTGGGCCGACGGACTCGCCAAGGCCCGCCAGGTGCAGGGCGAGAAGGGACATGTCGTCGCGGTCATCGGCGACGGCGCCCTGACCGGCGGCATGGCCTGGGAGGCGCTGAACAACATCGCGGCCGCCAAGGACCGGCCGCTGATCATCGTCGTCAACGACAACGAGCGGTCGTACTCGCCGACCATCGGCGGCCTCGCCAACCACCTGGCCACCCTGCGCACGACCGACGGCTACGAGAAGGTGCTGGCCTGGGGGAAGGACGTGCTCCTGAAGACCCCCCTGGTCGGCAACACCGTCTACGAGTCCCTGCACGGCGCGAAGAAGGGCTTCAAGGACGCCTTCGCGCCCCAGGGCATGTTCGAGGACCTCGGGCTGAAGTACGTCGGTCCCATCGACGGACACGACATCGGGGCCGTCGAGTCCGCTCTGCGGCGTGCCAAGCGCTTCCACGGTCCGGTGCTGATCCACTGCCTCACCGAGAAGGGGCGCGGATACGAGCCCGCCCTCGCCCACGAGGAGGACCACTTCCACACCGTCGGTGTGATGGACCCCCTCACCTGCGAGCCGCTCGCCCCGTCCAACGGGCCTTCCTGGACCTCGGTGTTCGGCGACGAGATCGTGGCGATAGGGGAGGAGCGCGAGGACGTCGTGGCGATCACGGCGGCCATGCTGCATCCGGTGGGGCTGGGCAAGTTCGCGGTGCGTTTCCCGGACCGGGTGTGGGACGTCGGCATCGCCGAGCAGCACGCGGCGGTCTCCGCGGCCGGTCTCGCGACGGGGGGCCTGCACCCGGTCGTCGCCGTGTACGCCACCTTCCTGAACCGGGCCTTCGACCAGCTCCTGATGGACGTCGCCCTGCACCGGTGCGGGGTCACGTTCGTCCTCGACCGGGCCGGGGTCACGGGGGTGGACGGGGCCTCGCACAACGGCATGTGGGACATGTCGATCCTCCAGGTCGTGCCCGGACTGAGGATCGCCGCGCCCCGCGACGCCGACCAACTGCGGGCGCAACTGCGGGAGGCGGTCGCCGTGGACGACGCGCCGACCCTGGTGCGGTTCCCGAAGGAGTCGGTGGGGCCGGTGGTCCCGGCTGTGGACCACGTGGGCGGCATGGACGTGCTGCACCGCGGGGAGCGGCCCGAGGTGCTTCTCGTCGCCGTCGGCGTCATGGCGCCCGTCTGCCTCCAGGCCGCCGAGCTGCTGGCAGCGCGGGGCGTCAACTGCACGGTCGTGGACCCGCGTTGGGTCAAGCCTGTCGACCCGGCACTGCCGGGCCTCGCGGCGGAGCACCGGCTGGTGGCCGTGGTCGAGGACAACAGCCGGGCCTCCGGAGTGGGCGCAGCGGTGGCTTTGGCGCTCGGTGACGCCGACGTCGACGTGCCCGTACGGCGGTTCGGGATCCCGGAACAGTTCCTCGCGCACGCCAAACGGGGCGAGGTACTCGCCGACATCGGCCTGACGCCGGTCGAGGTGGCGGGACGGATCAGCGCGAGCCTGGCCCTGAAGGCACAGGCCGACGTCAAGGAGAAAGCTGAATGAGCACGGAGTTCGACCTCGGCAGACTCCTGGCCGAGCGCGGAGCCGAACGCTACGAGCTGCATACCAGGTACCTGAACCACCAGCTCCCGCGCATGCTGCACACCATCGGCTTCGACAAGGTCTACGAGCGCGGCGAGGGCGCCTACTTCTGGGACGCGGACGGCAACGACTACCTGGACATGCTCGCCGGGTTCGGGGTGATGGGCCTGGGGCGCCACCACCCCGTCGTCCGCAAGGCACTGCATGACGTCCTCGACGCCTCTCTCGCCGACCTCACCCGCTTCGACTGCCAGCCGCTGCCGGGGCTGCTGGCGGAGAAGCTGCTCACGTACACCCCGCACCTGGACCGGGTGTTCTTCGGCAACAGCGGCACCGAGGCGGTGGAGACCGCGCTCAAGTTCGCCCGGTACGCCACCGGGAAGCCGCGGGTCCTTTACTGCGACCACGCCTTCCACGGGCTGACCACCGGCTCCCTGTCCGTCAACGGTGAGTCCGGTTTCCGGGACGGATTCGCACCCCTGCTGCCCGACACCGCCGTACCCCTCGGCGATCTGGACGTCCTGGCAAGGGAGTTGCAGAAGGGCGACGTCGCCGCCCTGGTCGTCGAGCCGATCCAGGGCAAGGGAGTGCACGAGGCGCCGCCCGGCTATCTGCGCGCCGCGCAGGAGCTGCTGCGCCGGCACAAGGCGCTGCTCATCGCCGACGAGGTGCAGACAGGGCTCGGCCGGACCGGGGACTTCTACGCGTACCAGCACGAGGACGGGGTCGAGCCCGACCTGGTGTGCGTGGCCAAGGCGCTCTCCGGTGGCTATGTCCCGGTCGGCGCCACCCTCGGCAAGGACTGGATCTTCAAGAAGGTCTACTCGTCGATGGACCGGGTGCTGGTGCACTCGGCGAGCTTCGGATCCAACGCGCAGGCGATGGCGGCCGGGCTCGCCGTCCTGTCGGTCATGGAGAACGAGCAGATCGTCGCGAACGCCCGCGCCACCGGTGACCTGCTCAGGTCCCGGCTCGCGGCCCTGGTGGACAAGTACGAGCTGCTCGCCGACGTGCGAGGCCGGGGCCTGATGATCGGCATCGAGTTCGGCAGACCGAAGTCGCTGAAGCTGCGCAGCCGCTGGACCATGCTCCAGGCCGCGCGCAAGGGCCTGTTCGCGCAGATGGTCGTCGTCCCCCTCCTGCAGCGGCACCGGATCCTCACCCAGGTCTCCGGCGACCACCTGGAGGTCATCAAGCTCATTCCGCCGCTCGTCGTCGGGGAGAGGGAGGTGGACCGGTTCGTGGACGCCTTCACCGACGTCATGGACGACGCGCACAGCGGTGGCGGACTGATGTGGGACTTCGGAAAGACGCTGGTGAAGCAGGCGGTGGCCAACCGGTAACGGCTCCACCCGAGAGGCTTTTGCCTCTGAGGCAAGAAATTTGCCGCAGAGGCAAGTCTCCGGCTCAATGGAGGTATGACCTCCCCGGAAGCCTTCACGGAGCTGCCCTCGGTGGCTCCCCAGCTTCGCGCGCTGCGCCGTCGCGCCTCACTCACCCTGGAGGCGGCGGCCGGTGCCGCGGGGCTGTCTCCCGCCCATCTCTCCCGGCTGGAGACCGGACAGCGCCAGCCCTCGCTGCCAATGCTGCTCGCGCTGGCCCGTATCTACGGTACGACGGTCTCGGAACTTCTCGGTGAGACGGCCGCCGATCGTGACGCGGTGGTCCGCGCCGCCGACATGGAACCCACCGAGGCGGGCGGCTGGACCTACGTCCAGGCGGGTGCGGCCGGCCGTGGAATGCAGGCCCTGCGCGTGCAGGTGCCGCACGGCTCCCAGGGCGACATCGTGCGCGTGCATCCCGGCGAGGAATGGCTGTATGTCCTCAAGGGGCGGCTCAGGCTCCGCCTCGGGGACACCACGCACCAGCTCGGCCCTGGCGACAGCGCGCACTTCGACTCGCTGACCCCGCACCGCATCGCCGCCCTGGACCCCGACGGCGTCGAGCTCCTGTTCGTCCACACCCTGCTGCAGAGTCCCACGGCCACGCTGTGCCTGGGCCCCACCCCTGGAGACACGCCATGAGCGACATGGAAGAGAAGTTCCCCCGCGCCCTGTGGGTGCGCCTGATCATCTACCTCGCGGTCGGCCACGTCTTCGCGGCCTTCATCTACTTCCTCTTCGAGGTGGGAGCCGGGCAGTAGCCGCCGTACGCCTCAGTCGAGCAGCCGCTCCCGCAGCCGCTCACGGATCTCGGGGGTCAGGCCGAGGCCCTCTTCCAGATACGCCTCGACACTGCCCCACGTCTCCTCGATGGTCGCGAAAGCCGCCGTCAGATACTCGGCGCGGGCCTCGAACAGGGGGCTGAGCAGCTCCATGACCTCGGGGGAGTAGGCGTCGGCGGAGGTGCTGGTGCGCCGCACCTTGTAGCGGCGGTGCTTGGCGTTCGACTCCAGGTAGTCGGCGATGATCGCCTCACGCTCCACGCCCAGGGCGAGCAGGGTCACGGCGACGGCCAGACCCGCGCGGTCCTTGCCGGCAGCGCAGTGCATGAGAGCGGGCACGCTGTCCTCGGCGAGGGAGTGCAGCACCTGGGAGTGCTGGGCGGTGCGCTCCTTGATCATCGTGCGGTAGGAGTTGGTCATGCGCTCCGCCGCCTTGCCGTCACCGAGGAGCTCGCGCAGCTGCTCTATGTCGCCGTCGCGGACCATCTTCCAGAACCAGGTGCCCTCCGCCGGGTCGCTCAGCGGCAGGTTCACATTGGTGACGCCCGGCAGCTCGACGTCGGGGCCCTCCAGCTTCTGGTCCGCCGTGTTGCGGAAGTCGAAGATCGTGTGCAGGCCGAGCGAGGACAGGAAGGCCGCGTCGTCCTCCGTCGCGTGCGCGAGGTGGCCGCTGCGGAACAGCACTCCGTACCGCACCCGCCGCCCGTCCGCCGTCGGCAGCCCGCCCACGTCGCGGAAGTTGCGCACACCTGCCAGCTCGGGTTCGGTCGACGGGATCTGCTGCGTCACGGGGGGTCCTCCCAGCCAGGTTCCGTCGGCGCGGCTCGCCGGCGGAGGCACGCTCTCGACGATACGACATGATTCCTGGGGCAATGAGTTGTCCACAGGGCCGGCAACGACTTGTCCACAGCCGTTGCCACCAGGGCCGGTGCCCGCTGATGATGTTGGGGCCTGAGTGCACCTGTTGGCACCTGTTCGATCCTGTGAGGAAGCGCCATGCTGGAGATCGCCGAGAACGGCCGTACGTGGATTCTGTCCGGGCCGGCCAGCAGTTACGCCCTGCACCTCACCGCCGAGGACGAACTGCTGCACCTGCACTGGGGTCCGAGGATCACCCTGGCTGACGCCGAGGCCCTCGCCGTCCGTCCGCTGCCCGAGTACTGGCCCTTCGAGTCCCCGCTCGACGGACGCGAGGAGTACCCCGTCGAGGGCGGCCCCCGCTTCACCCGCCCCGCCCTGTCCGTGCGCACCGACGAGCGGCGCGGCACCGAGTGGAGCTTCGAGGCGTACGACACCGAGGGCGACGAGCTGCGGCTGCGGTTCCGCGACGGCGGGCTGGCCATCACGCTGCACTACCGGATGCGCGACGACGTCCTGGAGCGCTGGGTGACCCTGGACAACCAGGGGCAGGACCCGGTCGAGCTGCTGCGCGCCGACTCCGCCACCTGGACCCTGCCCGACCGCGAGGACGGCTGGCGGCTGTCCCAGCTGCACGGCCGCTGGGCCGCCGAGTCCCTGCTCACCCGGTCCCCCCTCACCTACGGCGAGAAGGTCATCGGCAGCCGCCGCGGCCACACCGGGCACCAGCACCTGCCGTGGGTCGCCCTCGACACCGACGCCACCGAGGAGCACGGCGAGGTCTACGGCGTCGCCCTCGGCTGGTCGGGGTCCTGGCGGATCGCCGTGGCGCAACTGCCCGACGCGCGCGTACAGATCACCGGCGGCGCCGGATACGACGACTCGGGTCTGTTCCGGCTGGCGGCCGGGGAGTCCTTCACGACACCCGTCTTCGCCGGACTCTGGAGCGACGGCGGCTTCGGCGGCGCGAGCCGCACCTGGCACGCCTACCAGCGGGCCCACGTCATCCCGCACGCGGACCAGGACCGGCCCGTGCTGTTCAACTCCTGGGAGGCCACGAACTTCGACATCTCCGAGGAGCAGCAGCGCACCCTGGCCCGGCGGGCCGCGGCGATGGGCGTCGAGCTGTTCGTGGTCGACGACGGCTGGTTCGGTGCCCGCACCAGCGACCGGGCCGGGCTCGGCGACTGGACGCCCAACCCCGACCGCTTCCCCGCCGGCCTCAAGCCGCTCGCCGACTACGTGCGCACCCTCGGCATGCAGTTCGGCATCTGGGTCGAGCCGGAGATGATCAATCCTGACAGCGAGCTGTACCGCGCCCACCCGGACTGGGTGCAGTACCAGACGGGACGGAAGCGGACGGAGTTCCGCAACCAGCTCGTACTGAACCTCGCGCGCGAGGACGTCCAGGAGTACCTGTGGGAGCAGCTCGACGCTCTCCTCTCCTCGGCCCCGATCGACTATGTGAAGTGGGACTTCAACCGCTGCTTCACGGACACGGGCTGGCCCGGTGAGTCCTACCCGCAGCGCCTGTGGGTGGACCATGTACGCGGCTTCTACACCCTCTTGGACCGGTTGCGGGAGGCCCACCCGGGCGTGGCCTTCGAGTCGTGCTCGGGGGGCGGCGGCCGGATCGACCTCGGGGTGCTCAGCCGCACCGACCAGGTGTGGACCTCGGACAACACCGACCCGCTCGACCGGCTCGCCATCCAGCACGGCTTCAGCCAGATCCATCCCGCGCGTGTGATGGCCGCGTGGGTGACCGACAGTCCCAACACCCAGCTCAACGACCGGGTGAGCTCGCTGCGATTCCGGTTCGTCAGCGCGATGGCCGGGGTGCTGGGGGTCGGCGGGGACCTCGCGGAGTGGACCGAGGAGGAGCTCGCCGAAGCCGCTCGGTGGGTGGGTCTCTACAAGGAGATCCGGCCTGTGGTGCAGCGCGGCGACCTGTACCGGCTTCGGCCTCCGCAGGGCGGGCTGAGCGCGGTGCAGTACCTCCTCGGGGACGAGACCGTCGTCCTCGCCTGGCTGCAGGCGCAGAAGTACGGCGAGCCCGTCCCCTCGCTGCGGCTGCGCGGGCTCGACCCGACAGTGTCGTACGAATGCCTCGAAACGGGCGAAGTGCACCGAGGTGCCGTATTGCTTCATCACGGACTTCGTACCGGTTTGCGCGGCGACCTCGATGCGACGGTTATCCGACTGCGTCGCATCTAGGGCTTGTGCCCGAATTGGCAGGTTCTCTCCCAACTCCTTTCGGTTTGAGGGTTCCTGTGAATTCGTGACGTGAGCAGCGTCATATCCGTGACGGTGTGTCGCCCGTCATGTTCACGTAATTCGCAGGTTTTCCAAGGGGATTCGGGTCGGGAGAAGGGCGTCCGATTCACGCAGGGTGACCGGTAATTCTCATACGGGATCAATGGGAACGCAGGCAAAGGGAACCCTTCACTTGTCCCTTTGCGTCTTGCTCGCTTACGTTCACCCCCGATCCGGTCGGACGCCCAATCCTGCCGCCGAGCGGATTCCCCACACTCACCCACCCGTGCAAGGCAGGAGCGGGGGACCCACAGGTAAAACCGCCTGTTCCGGTCTCCGGAACGGCTTGGGGTTAAGGCGCGTCCAGGCGCGTCCGGGCATCTCCAGCCCGCACCCGACAGCTCACCTCGCAGGCGCCGGAGAGGAATTCGTCATGCCCGCGAAGGGTAAGCACCGCCGTCCGAAGTCCCAGCGCTTCACCCGTTCGATAGCCGTCGCCGGAACCGGGGGCGCCGCGCTCGCCCTCCCGCTCATGGGGGCCACCGGCGCGCACGCCGCCACTCCCCAGTCCGTGTCGGAAAAGGCCGTTCAGTCGCTTCCGGTCGCGCAGAAGTCCGCCGAAAAGACGGCCGCGAAGAAGACCTCGACAGTGCGCACCTATTCGGTGCGCGTCGGCGACTATCTTTCGAAGATCGCTGATGAGCAGAACGTCAGCGGTGGTTGGAAGAAGCTGTACGCCGACAACCGTTCGGCGATCGGAGACGACCCGTCGCTGATCCATCCCGGTCTGAAGCTCTCGATCGGCAAGAAGGCCAGGACGAGCACGACGAAGACCGAGTCCTCTGCTTCGTCCTCGGCGAAGACCGAGAAGGCCGAGTCGAAGAAGTCCTCCTCGAACTCGACGGCCGCCACCCAGAGCGCCGCCACCACCAGCTCCAGCGGCTACACCCTTCCGGTCACCGGCGCCACGATCGGCACCGGCTACCGCGTGGCGGGCAGCATGTGGTCCAGCGGCTACCACACCGGCGTCGACTTCGTCGTCCCGACCGGCACCTCGCTCAAGGCCGTGGCCGCGGGCACGGTCGTCTCCGCGGGTTGGGGCGGCGCCTACGGCAACCAGGTCGTCATCAAGCTGAACGACGGCTACTACGCGCAGTACGCCCACCTGTCCCAGCTCTCCGTCTCGGCCGGCCAGACCGTGACCGAGGGCCAGCAGATCGGCCTCTCCGGCGCGACCGGCAACGTCACCGGCCCGCACCTGCACTTCGAGATCCGCACGACGCCGGACTACGGCTCCGACGTGGACCCCGTCGCCTACCTCCGCTCGAAGGGTGTCGCCGTCGGCTGACGATCCTCCTGTGCCACCGGAGGCCGGACCCCGATCCCCGGGTCCGGCCTCCGGTGTTTCCTCATGATCACTTCGTTGCGTTCTTGTGGCGGTCGCAACGTCAACATTCCTGATGATGGGCCTATTCCTGGTTTGGCCAACACTTTAGGAGTGGCTTATCTCACCGCCCGTCAAGCTCTTCTTACGGTCGCGTAGGTCACATTCGAAGGTGAATCATGAACGGCTGTGGCAGACGATTCGAAGAACGACAGCAGCTCAGTGATCGGGTCGTACGTGGCGGTGGGGGACAGCTTCACCGAGGGCGTCGGCGACCTCGGCCCCGACGGGGCGTTCGTCGGCTGGGCCGACCGGTTCGCGGTGCTTCTCGCGGACCGGCGGCCCGAGGGCGATTTCAGGTACAGCAATCTCGCCGTACGCGGGAAGCTCCTCGACCAGATCGTCGAGGACCAGCTTCCGCAGGCCGTCGAACTGGCACCGGACCTGGTGTCGTTCTGCGCCGGCGGCAACGACATCCTCCGGCCCGGTACCGACCCCGACGAGGTCGCCGAACGCTTCGAGCGGGCCGTGGCCCGGCTCACGCAGGCGTGCGGCACCGTCATGGTGACGACCGGCTTCGACACCCGTGGTGTGCCCGTGCTCAAGCATCTGCGCGGCAAGATCGCCACGTACAACGGACATGTGCGGGCCGTCGCCGACCGGTACGGGTGCCCGGTGCTCGACCTGTGGTCCCTGAAGACCATCCAGGACCGGCGGGCCTGGGACGGCGACCGGCTGCATCTCTCCCCTGAGGGGCACACGCGTGTGGCGCTCCGTGCGGGACAGGTGCTGGGACTGGAGGTGCCGGCGGATCCCGACCAGCCCTGGCCGCCGCTTCCCCCGCGCGGGCCGCTGGACGTGCGGCGGGACGATGTGCACTGGGCCCGGGAGTTTCTGGTGCCGTGGATCGGGCGTCGGCTGCGCGGCGAGTCCTCCGGGGACCACGTGACGGCCAAGGGCGTGCTGTCGCCGGACGACATCAAGAGCCGGATCGCTCCGGTGGCCTGAGTCGTGTGCGAGGCCGGTGCCGGGCGGGACGGATCTCGCCCGGCGGCCGCCGTGAGGCCCTCCGCCCGGGCGACCCGGCCCGCGTGTCGCAGCTACTCGGACCTCGTGCCGTCCAGGCCGAGTTCCCGTGCCAGGGCCTCGTCCACCCACTCCTGGGCCCGGGACCTGGCCACCGCGCCCGCGTAGGACGTCAGTTGGACGGCCAGGCCGTCCAGGAGGGCGGTGAGGCGCAGGGCGGTGGCTTCCGGGTCCGGGCAGGAGAACTCGCCCGCGGCCACGCCCTCGGCGATCACCTCCGTGAGCGCCGCCTTCCAGCGTCTGTCCAGGTCACGAATGACCTCCTGGAGCGCCGGCTCACGCAGGGCCACCGCCCAGCCCTCGATCCACAGCCGCCAGCCCTTGGCCTGGCCTGTCGGGGCGTACCAGCGCACGGCCGACCGGAGCCGGCGCAGGGCGCTCGTGCGGCGGCCGAGGAGCTTGCGCAGATGGGCCAGGTCGTCCTCGGCGGCGTAGGTGAAGGCGGCGGCGACCAGCTTCTCCTTCGTGGAGAAGTGATAGAGCACCAGGGCGTTGCTCACCCCGAGCGCCGAGGCCACGTCGGCGATCCTGACGGCCGCGACGCCCCGCGTCTCGATCTGCTCGATGGCGGCCCGCAGCAGCTCCTCGCGCCGCTCCGCCACTGTCAACCGCACTCTCGCCACGGGATCACCCTAGCCGTCCCCCTGCGGGTCCTCGCGCGTCGGGCCAGGTCAGCGGTACCAGCCGAACCGCTCCGCGATCACCGGCAGCCGGTCCGCGACCAGTGCGTGCGCGGCGGCGCGCGGTGAGGTGCCGTCCGCCTCGGCGCGCGCCAGCAACTGCCCGACCAGGGCGCGCATGGAACGTCCAATGTGCGCGAAGGCCTCGTCCGGATCCGCGCCGATGTCGCCGAACAGGGTCCACCACCACCAGGCGTTCGTCCCGGAGTTGACCACGACGTCCGGCAGTACGGTCACCCCGCGCGCGGCCAGCAGAGCCTCCGCCGCGGGCAGGACGGGCATGTTGGCCGCCTCGACGATCCAACGCGCCCGGATCCGTTCCTGGTTCCCGGTGTCGATCGCGTACGAGACGGCCGCAGGCACGAGTACCTCGGCGTCGAGCGACAGCCAGGCCTCACCGGGCAGTTCGCGGTCGGCGGGGCGCAGGGCGGAGCGGTCCACGGTGCCGTAGGCGTCCCGGGCGGCCAGCAGCGCCTCGACGTCGAGCCCTGCCGCGTTGAAGATCGTGCCCTTGATGTCGGCGACGGCCACGACCGTCAGCCCCGCGCGCGTGAGGAAGCGGGCCGTGGCCCCGCCCATGGTGCCAAGCCCCTGCACGGACACGCGCGTGCCCGCGTACGGAACTCCGGCCGCGTCCAGGGCCGCGAACGCCGACTCGGCCACCCCGCAGCCGCCCGCCAGCTCGTCGAGCCCGATGCCGTCCACCTCCGCGGCGAACGCGTCCGCGAGCCGCCGCCGGGCCACGGCCTCGTCGTCGAGCAGCGGATAGACCGCCTGGATCGAGGAGACCAGACCGGCCTCCACGGCCGCCCGGTCCACCAGGTCCTGGCTGAGACCGAGGTCCTCACCGGTCGTCCAGCAGCTTTCGACGTACGGCCGCATGGCGCGCAGGTAGCGCACGAGCAGGCCGTACGCCTCCGGGTCCCGGGGGTCGCAGTCGATGCCGCCCTTCGCCCCGCCCAACGGGACGTACCGGGCCGCGGGGTCGTAGTGCAGGGCCTCCTTCATGGTCATGCCGCGGGCGAGCCCGGTGACCTCGTCCAGCGTGCAGCCCGGGCGCATCCGCAGGCCGCCGCTGGCGACACCCCGCACCAGCCGGTCGACGACCAGGAAGCCCTGGCGGCCGGTGACGTGGTCGGTCCAGGTGAGCGACAGCAAGGGGGTGGTCACGCGGGCTCCGGGGTGGGCGAACGGCTACTGAACGGGCAGTCAGTATTGGCATCCGGGTACGCCCTGTCAACGTGATCCGCTTCCGCGGCGTCCTTGTCCATGTGACCGGGCAGACCCCGGCGCTGTCAGAGGGGCGGACCATAATGGGTGCCTCAGCGACTCCACATGGAGGTACCGTGACCGGCTTCCGTCCCCTGAGCTCCGGGCTCCGCGCGCTGCAGCCCGCGGCCTTCGGCGCGGACCCGAGCGGTGAGCGCATGGCGCGCATCCGCAGATCCCCCCACTTCGTGAACGGTGTCTTCCAGAACCCCGGCGGTACGGCCCGGACCCGTCCCGACGGTTCGGCGATCGACCTCGCCAAGGTCTTCTTCGACAGCGAGGGCCGCCGGCAGCGGGCTCCCGAAGGCCGGATCCCGGTACACGCCACGACGCTCGCCGACCTCTCCAAGCCCCCGGCCACCGGGCTGCGGCTCACCTGGATGGGGCACTCCAGCGTGCTCGCCGAGATCGACGGGCGGCGGGTGCTGTTCGACCCCGTGTGGGGTGAGCGCTGCTCCCCGCTCCCCTTCGCCGGGCCCAAGCGGCTCCACCCCGTGCCGCTGCCGCTGGCCGCGCTCGGGCCGGTCGACGTGGTCGTCATCTCCCACGACCACTACGACCACCTGGACATGCCCACGATCAAGCAACTGGCCGGTACGGACACCGTCTTCGCCGTGCCGCTCGGGGTGGGGGCCCACCTCGAGCACTGGGGAGTGTCCGCGGACCGGCTGCGTGAGCTGGACTGGCACGAGTCGACCCAGGTCGCCGGACTGACGCTGACGGCCACCCCGGCCCGGCACTTCTGTGGACGGGGACTGCGCAACACCCAGCACACGCTGTGGGCGTCCTGGGTCGTCTCCAGTGGGGAGCACCGGGTCTACCACAGCGGTGACACCGGGTACTTCGACGGATTCAAGGACATCGGCGCGGCCTTCGGGCCCTTCGACGCCACGATGATCCAGCTCGGCGCCTACTCGGAGTTCTGGCCGGACATCCACATGACACCCGACGAGGCGGTGCGGTCCCATGTGGATCTGCAGGGCGGGGACGCGGCGGAAGGGGTGCTGCTGCCGATCCACTGGGGCACGTTCAACCTCGCGACGCATCCCTGGGCGGAGCCGGCGGAGCGGACCATGCTGCTGTCCCACAAGGCCGGGGTCGCCATGGCCACGCCTCGGCCGGGGGAGCCGTTCGAGCCGGGGGCGGTACCGGTGGCCGACCCTTGGTGGCGGCGGGTGGCAAGGGCGCCGGCCGGGGGGTGGGCCGAGCTGCCTGCGGCTTTGGGGAAGCGGGAGCCGGAGCGGGAGCCGGTGGCTGAGCGGTGATGTGAGGTTGGGGCGGGGCGGAAGCCGGTGCGGGTCTTGTCTGCCCGCGTGGGTGGGTGCCGCTGACCCTGGTGTCGCAACGGTGGTCCGGGCAGGTGTCCCCGACTTCGCGGCGCGGCGCGGTGCGATGAACATCTCTGGCGGTGCACGCAGTACGGCCCGGACCTCGGCGCCGAGGTCCTGTGTCGGGGTGGCAGGGTGCCGGCCTGCCTCGGCGGACCCGGCGAGAACGCGGTAACTGGAGTCGCGCGTGCTTGCGGCCGGCACGGGTCGGGTCAGCCGGCCCCGAAGTCGGAGTGAGCGGACTGAGCACCCCGTCCGCCTGTCACTCCGGGGTAGTCGGCGCCGAACACCCTCGGCAGGACCAACGCCCAGCGCGGGGAGTGCCCGCGCCGTGGCTCGGGGAATGAAGCGGCCCGGTGGTGCGGCAGACCGACACAGTCAGTGACGGTCCGGAAGGTTTGGGCCAAGGGTCCGGGAGGGTGTCGGTGGGGTCGTCGTGCCCGAGGAACGGGCCGGGGTGACGACCGAGGCGCGCCTACGGCTGGAGTCCTCGCCGGTCATGTGTGAACGGTTCTGACCAGGGCTGATCGGTATTCACTCGTTCGAGAGTGCCCGGCCGATCTGCTTGTCGGTCTGCCGTGCGAAACCTCATACCAGAGCGGGATGCTCCCCGGGGCAGTTTGTCAAGTGCCGCTCGCACATGATGCTTTGGCGACTACTGTGAGTGTCCACCGGGCAGCGAGGGGTTGCAGTCTTCGGTTCTCTCGACCGGTACGCCATGACGCATGCCCACGGCGCTCAGCCGAGGTGCGGGGAGGAGGGAGGCGACGCGCCGGTGACCGACGACCATGCCGCGCAAGCCGCCCGGCGACCCGTCCCGACGCCCGCGGGGGCACGCGCCGCAGGCCGCCGATCCGGGCCGGCCGGCCCGGATCCCTCCGGCCAACAGGACCGACGGACCAGTACAAGGACACCGATGTCTCACCTCCGTGCACCTGCCGCACGCGCAGACCGCCGCGAGAGCGGGCGGCACGGGCGGCCGGTCACCCGCCCCACCCCCTCGCTGCCTGAGACGCACATACGGCCACAACTGCTGCGGCTTGCCGTGCTCCCGCCGATCGCGGTCGCCCTCAGCGGCTGCGCGGCCGTCCTGTTCACCGTCCGTTCCACCGGGGCGCATCCCAACCTCATCCTGTGGGCTGTCCTGGCCGGCACGGTCTCGGTGGCCCTCGCGGGTATCCTCATCGCCGCCGTCGCGGCCGACCGCGCCGCAAAGACGGTGGGCGACCGCGTCGGCGCGTTGCGCCGCAGCAGCGCGCGCCGCGAAGCCGACCTGCGGGCCCTGGTCGAGGGGCTGCGGCGCGGCGAGATTCCGCCGGGCCTCAGCCCGCGCAACGGTCCGCCCGACGACGCCGACGACCTCGAACTGCTCGCCGCCGACCTGGACCGCGCCCACGACGGCGCGGTCACCGCCGTCGTCCAGGCCGCCCAGCTCTCCAGCCAGGCCGGCAGCGAACAGAAGCTGGAGGTCTTCGTCAACCTCGCGCGGCGGCTTCAGTCGCTGGTGCACCGCGAGATCTCGATCCTCGACGAGCTGGAGAACGAGATCGAGGACCCCGACCTGCTCAAGGGGCTCTTCCACGTCGATCACCTGGCCACCCGGATCCGCCGGCACGCCGAGAACCTCGCCGTCCTCGGCGGTGCCGTCTCGCGTCGGCAGTGGAGCAACCCCGTCTCCATGACCGAGGTGCTGCGCTCCGCCATCGCCGAGGTCGAGCAGTACTCGCGGGTGAAACTCGTGCCGCCGATCGACGGCACACTGCGCGGGCATGTTGTCGCCGACGTCATTCATCTGCTGGCCGAACTGGTCGAGAACGCAACGGTGTTCTCGGCGCCGCACACCCAAGTGCTGCTGCGCGCCAACCTCGTGACCTCTGGGCTCGCCGTCGAGGTGGAGGACCGCGGGCTCGGCATGCCGGTCGCCGAACAGCACCGGATGAACGCCCTGTTGGCGGACCCGGACCAGGTCAATGTCGCAAGCCTGCTGGCGGACGGGCGCATCGGGCTGTTCGTCGTCTCGCAGCTCGCGAAGCGGCACGGGATCCATGTCCGGCTCCAGACCAATATCTACGGCGGCGTCCAGGCCGTCCTCGTCGTGCCGCAGGCGTTGCTGGGTTCGGCGCCGGGGGCGATCGGTGCGCAGCAGCCGGAAGCGGCGGGGACGGGCGGGGGTGCGGGGGCGGTCGTATCGCGGCTGGGTCCGGGTCATCCGCGCGCCGGGCACGAGCCACGGCACCGGGGAGCGCCCGCGGAGCCGCGTCCCGGTCTCAACGGTGGTGCGACACCGACGGCGGAGAGCGGCGTGGCGGTTCCGCAGGGCGTCGGGCCTGCGGGGAACGGCCGTGGGCCCGGACTGAACGGGAGTGGTCGCGCGCCAGGTGGCGGCGGAGGCGTACCGGTCGGCGAAGGGGCTGCGCCGGATCGCGGCGGGGCCGTGTCGAGCGGTGGGGTGCGTGGGCCTGGCGGCAGCGATCCCCTGCCGAGTGGCAGCGGGCCGTTCTTGAACGGCTCAGGGACACCGGGCAGCGGGGGAAGCGTCCCGCATGAGGGCGGGCGCTTGTCGGGCGGCGGTGGACAGGTGCCCGGCGGCGACGCCCTGACGGGCGGCGCCGGAGCGTTTCTGGACGGTGCCTCGGGGGTTCCGGTCGGCGGTGGGCAAACGTCCGGTGCCGACGCCCTGGCGAGTGGGGGCGGAGCCTTCTCGGACGGTGCCTCGCGAGTCCCGGGTGACGGTGGGCAAGTGCCTGTTGGCGACTCCCTGGTGCGTGGCAGTGGGTCCTCTCTGAGTGGTGGCTCGGCTGTACCCAGTGGTGGCGGGGGTGTTCCGGGCGACGGCGGGCAAGGGCATCGCGCGGGCGGGGCCGTGTCCGGCGGGGGCGGGTCCCCGGCCCGTGGCAACGGAGCGGTGGCCGATCGGCAACCCGGTCGTGGGAGCGGGCCGGAGGGAGCGCGCTCCGGGCGTCCCGGGCCGCTGCCCGTGCGTGGGGCCCGCGGTGCGCGGCCCACCCCCGCCGAGGCCGTGCCCGGGATCAGGCCCGACGACCGGCGGCTGGTCGCGGAGCACATCGCCGCGCCGCCCACCCCGCGTACCGGGACCGTGCGCGGCACCATGGGCAAGCCCCAACTGCCCCGCCGCCGCGCCCAGGAGCACATCGCACCCCAACTGCGCGGCGGACCGGCACCACGGCAGGACGCCGAGTACATCGCCGGCCACGACCCGGGGCTGATGGCTGCCTTCCAACGTGGGATCAACCTCGCCGAGGCCCAGCAACACGTGGAGCCGGAGCGCGGTGAACCGACCACGCCCTTGCCCTTGACGTCGCCGCGTATGGAGGCGGGCCACATGGACTCGGCACACACCATGGGCCGCCCCAGTGCGGTGTCCGCCGCGCCCATGTCCCGCCCCGCTCCGTCACCCGACCCTTCCGCCTCCTTCAACTTCGACAGCACCAGCGACAGCACGATCGACAGCGACATCGACTTGGATGCGAGCCACACGGACGCCACACACACGACCGACGCCGCCCCCCTCGAGGTAACCCCCATGGAGCGGCCCCACATAGCCGAGGCGCACGGCCTCGATCCCGACCCCACCACCCACCGGCACGACGGGAGCGCACCCGCCGGATGACCACCCCCGCGTTCACCCCACCCCCCAGCGCTCCCGCAGACCTTCGTACCTCAAGGAGTCGATCCACCATGGCGAGCGAAGCGCCGACCGGCCATGTATCCGATCTCGACTGGCTGATGAGCGGCCTCGTGCAGCGCGTGCCGCACACCAGCAGCGCGGTCCTGCTGTCCTGCGACGGGCTCGTGAAGTCGGTCCACGGCCTCGACGTGGACAGCGCCGACCACATGGCGGCCCTGGCCTCCGGCCTCTACTCCCTCGGCCGCAGCGCGGGCGTCCGCTTCGGTGACGGCGGAGACGTCCGCCAGGTCGTCGTCGAACTCGACTCGACGCTGCTGTTCGTGACCACCGCCGGCTCCGGCACCTGTCTCGCCGTCCTGGCGGGACGCGAGGCCGACGCCGCCGTGCTCGGCTACGAGATGGCGATGCTCGTCAAGAGCGTGCGCCCCTACCTGGTGACCGCGCCCCGGCGGCACGCCGTCGAATCCCCGGCGATGAGGCCTTGAGCGTGGCGGCGGCCGGCGACGGGCCCTGGCTCGACGACGCGGCCGGGCGGCTGGTGCGGCCCTTCACGGTCAGCAACGGCCGCACCCGGCCGTCCATCGCGTTCGATCTCCTTTCGCATGTGATGGCCACCGGTGCCACCCCCATCGGCTACCTCGGCCCCGAGCACGCGCAGGCGCTCGACCTGTGCCGCGCGCCCGTCTCGGTCGCCGAGGTCGCCGCCCATCTCAAGCTGCCGGCGGTGGTCACCAAGGTGCTGCTGTCCGACCTCGTCGACTGCGGGGCGCTGACCACCAAGCCCCCCGAGTTCACCCACA
Organism: Streptomyces sp. NPDC102270; assembly: GCF_044766405.1. Classification (NCBI taxonomy): domain Bacteria; kingdom Bacillati; phylum Actinomycetota; class Actinomycetes; order Kitasatosporales; family Streptomycetaceae; genus Streptomyces; species Streptomyces sp. NPDC102270. Next base: position 120,024 of record NZ_JBIWLX010000011.1, read on the forward strand.
ACCCGACTGACCGGGCTCTTCTGGAGGCAGTGCTCGATGGACTACGACGACAGCTCTGACCCCTTTCCCACCGCACTGAAGATCCTGGTGGCGGGAGGGTTCGGGGTAGGCAAGACGACCTTCGTGGGCGCGGTCAGCGAGATCGCTCCCCTCAGCACGGAGGAACTGCTCACCACGGTCAGCGCCGCGACCGACAGTCTCGACGGCATCGAGAACAAGGTCGAGACGACGGTGGCCATGGACTTCGGAAGGATCACCCTCGACCCGGAACACGTCCTCTACCTGTTCGGCACGCCCGGCCAGGAGCGGTTCTGGTTCATGTGGGACGAACTCTCCGAGGGCGCGCTGGGCGCGGTGATCCTCGCCGACACCCGCAGACTGGAGGACTGCTTCGCGGCCGTGGACTTCTTCGAGCAGCGCGGCCTCGGATTCATCGTCGCGATCAACGAGTTCGACGGGGGGTACCGCTACGACCCCGAGGAGGTCCGTGCCGCCATCGACCTCCCGCCGGAGATCCCGATCGTGCGCTGCGACGCCCGGATCTCCAGTTCCGGCGTGCAGACCCTGCTCACCCTCGTACGGCATCTCATCGCCCACAGCCCGGCACCCGCGCCGAGCCATGGCGCCCACATGTGACCCCCGCACACACCGCTACGGAGCCGCATATGACCGACGTCCACAGCGACGGCCGCCCATGAGCTACGACCCACCGCGCCCGGCCGGTCGACTGCTGCTCACACCGGAGGACAAGGAGGCCCCGGACCGGACGCGCCGGCTGCGCCTGCTCGGGCTCGGGCTGCATCCGGAGCCGGTGCTCGACGCCTTCGCCGAGCGGCTCGCCGAGTGCACGGGGGCGCCGTACGCGATGGTCAACTTCCTTGGCGAGAACCGGCAGTTCTTCGCCGGTCTGAGAATTCCCGCGGCCCGGCCGCCGGCGGCCGGCGAGGAGGCCAAGCCGGAAGTGGGCCGCTATATGGCGCGCGACCATGGGTTCTGCCCCCATGTGGTCGCCCGCCGCAAGGCGCTGGTGCTGGAGGACGTCCGTGACTACCCGCGGTTCGCGGGCAACCCGGTGGTCGACGAGTTCGGCATCCGTTCCTATCTGGGCGCTCCGCTCATCGACTCCACGGGGATGGTCCTCGGCACGGTGTGCGCGGCGGACGTGCAGCCGCGGACCTGGGGGAGGTCCGGCCTGGACACCATCAAGTCGTCCGCGGCGGAACTGGTCGCGCGGCTGGAACGACGGGAGGCCGACGGGCTCCCGGTGCTGTGACGGGCGGGACGGTCACAGCACCAGCCGACCGGTCCACTACCCACGTAGACTCGGAGTGTGGGACGTATCAGTGACGCCAGGCAGAAGATCCTCGGTGCCGCGGGCTCGCTCATCGAGGGGCGCGGCTATTCGGCGCTGGGCGTGGCCGAGATCTGCAAGGCGGCCGGGGTGCCGAAGGGCAGTTTCTACTACTTCTTCGAGTCGAAGGAGGCCCTCGCGCTCGCCGTCGTCGACGAGCACTGGGCGGCCCAACGGCGGGAGTGGGAAACCGTGTTGGGCACGGACGTGGACCCCCTGCAGCGGCTGCGCGGGCTCTTCGAGCAGACCGAGGCCGGTCAGCGTGCCGTCCAGGAGGGCTGTGGCACGGTCTCGGGCTGTCTGTTCGGGAACCTGACTCTGGAGCTGAGCAACCACGCCGAGCCGGTGCGCGGACGGCTGCAGGAGATCTTCGACGCGCAGGTCGACATGGTCGAGGCGGTCGTTGCCGAGGCCCGGGACCGCGGCGACGTCACCGTCTCGGATCCACGGGAGGCGGCGCGGGCGGTGGTGGCCCAACTGGAGGGCCAGGTGATGTTCGCCAAGCTCTACAACAGCCCCCAGCGCCTGAGCCCCCTGTGGGACAACTGCCGAGCCCTGCTCGGGGCCGCGGGCTCCTAGTAACCGCGCCAGACGTTGTCGAACGCGGCGTCCTCGATGACCCTCCGCTGGCGTACGGCCTCCAGTTCCATCACCGCGTCCCCGACCGCGGCCAGCACGGTGGCCGCTTCGTCGGTGAGCTCCCCGGCCGGTTCATCACCGATGCCGGCGGCGGACACCAGAGCGGCGAGGACGGGTTCGCCCGCCGTCCGGCGATCCTCGGCCTGCCGCCTGGCAGCCGAGTCCACCAGTTCCGCCCGCCCGGTCCGCAGCGGGATCCGGCGGCCCCGTGAGCGGGCCGTCAGCCCGGCCCGCTCCAGGTCGTCGACGTAGGCCGCGGACAGCCCGCGGCCCCGGCGCCACAGCCAGTCCTCGACCGACTCGTACGGCTCCTGCCGTACGAGCGCCTCGGCGGCCTCGTCCAGCAGACGGTCGCCCGTGGGGGACGGGGCCTGGGGCAGGATGCGGTCGCCGTCCAGGGCGAGGGCGCGGGCGTCGAGGAGGTCGAGCACCTCGGCTCCCGCGAGAACGAGCGAGAGATCTCCCTGCTCCACCGGCTTGTCGGCGGCCACATCGAGGACGACGATCGCGAGGTCCCGTGCGGTGGTCATCAGCGGCTCCGTGTCAGTTGGCCGGGTGCGGCGGTGAGTGCTCAGGGGCCGGCCTCGGCGGGCCGGCGTCCTCGGTCGATTCTCGCTGCTGCTCGGGCGCTGCGTGTCCTCTTACGACCATGTGGTGCGGGAAACCGATCCGCAGCATGGCGGCCGCAGCGGCCGCGACCAGGACCACGAGGGCGGCGAGCAGGAGGGCCCGGTGGTAGCCGTCGTGGAGCAGCGGGGCGACGACCAGCGGGCCCAGGATCTGTCCGACCGAGTACCCGGCGGTCAGCAGGGCGACCGAGCGGGGGAACCGCAGGTGCGCTCCGACGGCCAGGGCGAGCGAGCTGACGCCGAGGAACGTGGCGCCGAACAGCACCGCCGAGCCGAGAGCCGCGGCCGTACCGCCGACCAGGGCGGGCAGCGCGATGCCGGCCGCCTGGATCACGAGCGCCGTGAGCAGCAGTCCGGGGCGTGACCACCGGCGGCCCAGCCGGCCCCACAGCGCCGAGGAGGGCACGGCGGCCAGGCCCACGAGCACCCAGGCGCCGCTGCCCACCCGGCCGGGCGACTCCTGTCCGATGGCGGCGACCAGGAAGGTCCCGGCGACGATGTAGCCGACGCCCTCCAACGTGTAGCTGACGAACAGCGCAGCGAACCAGCGGTGCGTGCGGGGCCTCGCGCCGCTCCGGCCCGGGGCGCCGACGGGCGACTCCTGCGGCCGTAGATTCCACGAGGCGGCCGCGAGCAGCGTGGCCAGTACCGCGGCGGCCCACCAGGCGGTGCGCCAGTCGGCGACGGACCGCAGCACCAGGACCAGCAGGCCGGACAGCGCGATGCCGCCGCCCACCCCGCCGAACGCCCAGCCGGCCAGCTGCGGCGGGTGGTCCCACAGGTGGTGCAGGAGGGATCCGGCCGCGACGACGAACACCAGGGCGCTCGCCATGCCGGCCAGCAGCCGCAGCAGACAGGCAAGGGCTGCGGGCCCGGCTGATCGGCGCCGACCGGCTCTACGCCGTCGCCAGGGGCGGCGACAGCAGCGACGCTCCCGACGTGGCGGCCCGGGACGTCCACGTGCTCGTCGACGACGATCTCACCGCCTGGGCCGCCTGGAACGTGTACGCCGAAGAGCTCGCGCAGGCGACCGGGGCCCGTCCCGTACGCATCTCCGACGGCGCGATCACCGGCCCCGCGTTCTTCGACCACGTGCGCCGCTGCACCCGCCCCGTCCTCAACTCGCCCAAGGGGCAGACCAGTCCGCTCCCGCCCGACCTCGTCCGCCGCGAGATCACCGGACCGAAGGTCTACTGGACCTGGTCCCTGGTGTGGCGCGAGAAGGAGGAGCGCGCCGGTGTCCTGGCCGTCGTCGACGCGCTGTGCGAGGGTGTCGGCGACCTCGGCATCCACGCCCCGGACGCCTGGCTGCCCGCCGACGATCCGTACGCGATTCCCGGCTGACCTGCGCTGGGAGGCAGTGCCTTCCAGACCGGAGGAAGCCGATCCTTCCGTCACCTCGTGGACGGACCTACCTTCCAAATAGTCGACCGGTCGGCTAGTACCGGTCACGACTCGAAGAAGGTCACCATGAGCACGCAGAGCCAGAAAGTCGCGATCATCACCGGCGCCTCGCAAGGCATCGGCGCGGCCCTCGTCGAGGGTTACCGCAAGCTCGGCCACGCAGTCGTCGCCACCTCTCGCACCATCGCACCCGTCGACGACGCGGACGTCCTCACCGTCCAGGGCGACATCGCCGACCCGGCCACCGCGGGGCGCGTCGTCGAGGCCGCCGTGGAGCGGTTCGGCCGCATCGACACCGTGGTCAACAACGCGGGCGTCTTCGTCGCCAAGCCGTTCACCGAGTACACCGCCGAGGACTACGCCACCGTGACCGGCATCAACCTCGCCGGCGTCTTCCACCTCACCCAGCGGGCCGTACCGCACCTGCTGGCTCAGGGCGGGGGCCACATCGTCAACATCACCACCAGCCTGGTCGACAACGCGGACTCCAGGGTCCCGTCCGTGCTGGCCTCGTTGACCAAGGGCGGTGTGCAGTCCGCCACCAAGTCCCTCGCCATCGAGTACGCCACCCGTGGCATCCGCGTCAACGCCGTGTCGCCCGGCACCATCAAGACCCCCATGCACGCGGAGGAGACCCACGAGTTCCTCGCCGCCCTGCACCCGGTCGGACGGATGGGCGAGATGAGCGACATCGTGGACGCTGTGCTCTTCCTGGAGGCGGCGCCGTTCGTCACCGGCGAGACCTTGCACGTCGACGGCGGCATGAGCGCCGGTCACTGACGCACCGTCAATTCAACGACCCAGGAGTGGACATGGTCAGCTCGACGGACGACAAGGCGATCCTGAACGACGTCCTCGACCGGTGGAAGGCCGGTGTCGACGCCCACCTACCGGAGCGCGTGGCCGCCCTCTTCACCGAGGACGCGGTGTTCCAGGGACTGCACCCCTACAGCGTCGGACGGCAGGGTGTCGCCGAGTACTACGACTCCCAGCCGCTCGGCCTGAAGGCGGAGTACCGCATCCTCGAGATGCGGCGCCCCGCCGACGACCTCGTCATGGGCTACCTGGACGTCGACTTCACGTTCACCGACCGACCGCCGCTCGCGGTCAAGCTCGCGGTGCTCGTGACCCGGGTGGAGGACGACTGGTACATCAGCCACTACCAGGTCTCCCGCCTCGACCAGGGCCCGCAGCGGGTGTGAAGCGGAGCTGTGGCACCGCTTAAGAAATCCTCGATGGACCGGGACGGTGCCGTACGGCAGATTGCTGGGCGTTTCCACCCCTCGCACCCACAGGAGCCGTACCGTGAAGGCGCTGGTCAAGGAGAAGGCCGAGCCCGGGCTGTGGCTCGCGGACGTCCCGGAGCCGGCCGTCGGCCCCGGTGACGTACTGATCAAGGTGCTGCGCACCGGCATCTGCGGCACCGATCTGCACATCCGGTCCTGGGACGGCTGGGCCCAGCAGGCGATCCGGACCCCGCTCGTGCTCGGACACGAGTTCGTCGGCGAGGTCGTGGAGACCGGGCGCGACGTCCCGGAGATCCGGGTCGGGGACCGGGTGAGCGGTGAGGGGCACCTCGTCTGCGGCAAGTGCCGCAACTGCCTCGCCGGGCGACGGCACCTGTGCCGGGCCACGGTCGGACTCGGCGTCGGCCGGGACGGGGCCTTCGCGGAGTACGTCGTGCTGCCCGCGGCCAATGTGTGGGTGCACCGCGTCCCCGTGGACCTCGATGTGGCGGCGATCTTCGACCCGTTCGGCAACGCCGTGCACACCGCGCTGTCCTTCCCGCTGGTCGGCGAGGACGTGCTGATCACCGGTGCCGGGCCGATCGGGCTGATGGCGGCGGCGGTGGCCCGGCACGCGGGTGCCCGCAACGTCGTCGTCACCGACGTCAGCGAGGAGCGGCTGGAACTGGCCCGCAAGATCGGGGTGAGCCTCGCGCTGAACGTGTCGCAGGCCCGGATCGCCGACGGCCAGCGGGAGTTGGGACTGCGTGAGGGCTTCGACATCGGCCTGGAGATGTCCGGTCGTCCGGAGGCCCTGCGCGACATGATCGCCAACATGACGCACGGCGGCCGGATCGCCATGCTGGGACTGCCGGCCGCGGAGTTCCCGGTCGACTGGGCCCGGATCGTCACCTCGATGATCACCATCAAGGGCATCTACGGGCGCGAGATGTTCGAGACCTGGTACGCGATGTCGGTCCTCCTGGAGGGCGGCCTCGACCTCGCCCCCGTGATCACCGGCCGGTACGGCTACCGCGACTTCGAGGCGGCGTTCGCCGACGCGGCGAGCGGCCGCGGCGGCAAGGTCATCCTCGACTGGACCAACTGACTCGACCGGACCAACCGACTTAGGGATTGACGATGTTCGACTCCGTGCGCGACGACCTGCGCGCCACCCTCGACGAGATCCGCGCCGCCGGACTGCACAAGCCCGAGCGCGTGATCGACACCCCGCAGTCCCGGGCCGTGAACGTCTCCGCGGGCGGCCGCCCCGGCGAGGTCCTCAACTTCTGCGCCAATAACTACCTCGGCCTCGCCGACCACCCCGAGGTGATCGCCGCCGCGCACGAGGCCCTGGACCGCTGGGGCTACGGCATGGCCTCGGTCCGCTTCATCTGCGGTACGCAGGAGGTCCACAAGGAGCTGGAGGCGCGGCTGTCGGCCTTCCTCGGCCAGGAGGACACGATCCTGTACTCCTCCTGCTTCGACGCCAACGGCGGTGTCTTCGAGACCCTGCTGGGCCCCGAGGACGCGGTGATCTCGGACGCCCTGAACCACGCGTCCATCATCGACGGCATCCGGCTGTCGAAGGCCCGCCGCTTCCGCTACGCCAACCGTGATCTCGCTGATCTGGAGCGGCAGTTGAAGGAGGCGTCGGGGGCCCGCCGGAAGCTGGTCGTCACCGACGGCGTCTTCTCCATGGACGGTTACCTCGCGCCCTTGAAGGACATCTGCGACCTCGCCGACCGCTACGACGCCATGGTCATGGTCGACGACTCGCACGCCGTCGGCTTCGTGGGCCCCGGTGGCCGCGGCACCCCCGAACTGCACGGCGTCATGGACCGTGTCGACATCATCACGGGCACGCTCGGCAAGGCGCTCGGCGGTGCCTCCGGCGGATACGTGGCCGCCCGCGCCGAGATCGTCGCGCTCCTGCGCCAGCGCTCACGGCCGTATCTCTTCTCCAACACGCTCGCCCCGGTGATCGCCGCGGCCTCCCTGAAGGTCCTCGACCTGCTGGAGTCGGCGGACGACCTGCGGGTGCGGCTGCGGGAGAACACCGCGCTGTTCCGGCGCCGGATGACGGAGGAGGGCTTCGACGTCCTGCCCGGCGATCACGCCATCGCGCCCGTGATGATCGGGGACGCCGCGAAGGCGGGGCGCCTCGCGGAGCTGCTCCTGGAGCGGGGCGTGTACGTGATCGGCTTCTCGTACCCGGTGGTTCCCCAGGGGCAGGCGCGCATCAGGGTGCAACTCTCGGCGGCCCACTCCACCGAGGACGTGAACCGCGCGGTCGACGCCTTCGTCGCGGCCAGGGCCGAGCTGACCGGCTTCTCGGGCGCTCCGTAGTCCGGACGTATTGCGATAATCGATCCCATGATCGAAGCACGGCGGCTCCACATCCTCCGTGCGGTGGCCGACCACCGCACGGTCACGGCGGCTGCCGCCGCGCTGTATCTCACCCCCTCCGCGGTCTCTCAGCAGCTCACGGCCCTGGAGCAGGAGACCGGCCACCGGCTCGTCGAGCGCGGCGCGAAGGGTGTGCGGCTGACTCCGGCCGGCGAGATCCTGCTCAGCCACACCAACGCCGTCCTGGCCCAGCTGGAGCGGGCGGAGGCCGAGCTGGCCGCCTACAGCTCGGGTGCGGCCGGCACGGTCACCGTCGCCTCCTTCGCGACCGGGATCGCCCTGGTCGTGGCGCCCGCGGTGGCCCGCCTCGCCTCGACGGCCCCGGGCATCCACCTCCGCGTCCAGGACGCCGAGGGCGACGCCAGCCTCCCGATGGTCCTGGACCGGCAGGTCGACGTGGCGGTCGCGGTGGAGTACCGCGGGGCGCCGCCCGCCGACGACCCCCGCCTGGCGCACGTGCCGCTGTACGCCGAGCCCTTCGACGCGGTCGTGCCGGTGAGCCACCGGCTGGCCGACGCGGGCGAGGTGCCGCTGGCCGAGCTGGCCAAGGACCCGTGGATCGGCCCCTACCCGGGCAACCCCTGCCACGACGTCGTGGTCCTGGCGTGTGAGAACGCCGGATTCCAGCCGCGCCTGGAGCACTCCTCGGACGACTTCCGCGCCGTGGTCGCATTGGCGTCGGCGGACGCGGGAGTGGCGTTGGTGCCGCGTTCGGCCCTGATCGGGATGGACCTGACCGGAGTGGTCGTGCGGCCGGTCGACGGGGTCGCCCCGACGCGCAGGGTCTTCGCGGCCGTACGGCGGGGAGCGGAGGAACATCCCCTGATCCGTCCGGTGCTGGACGCGCTCGGAGCCATTGCCGGGGCATAGGGACTGGCGCGGTTTCTCGTATGTGGGATAGCTTCCCGAATGTGAGACGCGATGAACCCGAGCCCGACCCCGTCGACACCCGCCTGGGCGTCCGGCTCGCCGAGCTGCGTGCCGAACACGGCTGGTCCCTGGGCGAGTTGGCCGAGCGCAGCGGAGTCAGCAGGTCCACACTCTCCCGCGCCGAGCGGGCCGAGATCAGCCCCACCGCCTCGCTCCTGAACCGGTTGTGCGGGGTGTACGGGCGGACCATGTCCCAGCTGCTCAGTGAGGTCGAGGCCGAGGCGGAGCCCCCACCGCTGGTGCGCGGCGCCGAGCAGCCGGTGTGGGAGGACCGCGCCTCCGGGTTCGTACGGCGGTCCGTGTCGCCGCCGCACCCAGGGCTGCGCGGCGAACTCGTCGAGGGGAGGCTCGCCGCCGGTGCCGACATCGCCTACGACCGGCCGCCCGTACCCGGCCTGGAGCAGCACATCTGGGTCCTGGAGGGCGCGCTCGACGTCACCGCCCAGGACGTCGGCCACCACCTCGGCACCGGGGACTGTCTGCGCCTGCGGGTGTGGGGACCGACACGGTTCCGGTGCGCGGGCCCCGACGCGGCGCGGTATGTGCTGGCGGTGGTCCTGCCGTGATCGTCACCCGCCTGGACGAGGCCCGACTGTCGTCCTCCGTGGAGGAGTTGGCCGGCCTTCTGGTCGGCACCGTGGAGGGTGGCGCCTCCATCGGGTTCCTCGCACCGATGGACCGTGCGGCGGCCGTCGCCTGGTGGAAGGAGCGTGTGGCCGCGGTGGCCGCGGGACACCTGGCGGTGTGGGCGGCGTACGACGGTCACCGCGTCGTCGGCACCGTCAGCCTCGCCTTCCCCGACAAACCCAACTCCCGCCACCGCGCGGAGCTGGTCAAGCTGATGGTGCACCGGGACGCGCGCGGTCAGGGCCTCGGGCGGCGGCTCCTCGACACCGCGGAGCAGGCCGCCCGCGCGGCCGGTATCACCCTGCTCCACCTGGACACCGAGACGGACAGCCCCGCCGAGCGTCTGTACGGCTCGGCCGGCTGGACCCGGGCAGGCATCATCCCCGACTACGCGGCCGATCCCGCCGGGGTGCTGCGGCCGACGACCCTGTACTACAAGCGGCTCGGACCGACCACTTTGACCAGGTGATTGTCAGTGCCGACCGCTACGGTGCCTGTCATGCCGGACGCCGAAGACGTACGCCGTATCGCCCTGTCCCTGCCGGACACCACGGAGAAGATCGCCTGGAGCATGCCCACGTTCCGGGTCGCGGGCAAGATGTTCGCCACGCTGCCCGAGGACGAGACGTCCATCGCCGTGCGCTGCCCCAAGGAGGAGCGCGACGAGCTGGTGCTGGCCGAGCCGGGGAAGTTCTGGATCGCCGACCACGAGGCACAGTTCGCGTGGGTGCGCGCCCGCCTCGCCGCGATCGAGGACGAGGGCGAACTGCGGGACATCCTCGCCGACTCCTGGCGGCAGGCGGCGCCGTCCGGGCTGCTCGACGCGTACCCCGAGCTGGGGCTGCCCGATCCGCCCAGGGGGTGAGGAGCGGGAAAGGGGTGCGCGATCACCGACGCGAGTGCGGTATGGTTTCTCTGCACGTTCGGCCAGGGGAAACCCCAGGTCAGACGGGCACCGGGACGTGGCGCAGCTTGGTAGCGCACTTGACTGGGGGTCAAGGGGTCGCAGGTTCAAATCCTGTCGTCCCGACTGGAGACAGTCGCAGGTGAGGGCCGGTTTCGGAGGTATCCGAAACCGGCCCTTGTCCATTCTTGGAGACCAGTTGGGGACCGGCGTCCTTGACCGGGGTCAGCGGGTGACGACGAACGGGCTCGGCAGCGAGCGTGGTGTGCGGAGAGCGCGGCCCCGGCGGCCGTGATCAACCCTCCTAGCGCCTCTCGTAGATGCGCTTGTGGCCGCGGAGTGCTGCCAGCCGGAAGGGCCCGGTGGTCTGTGACGGAGTGGGGTGGTCGCCGCCGTCGGCCGGGAAGGACCGCCCGTGCAGCTCGCGGTAGGCGGCGTAGTCGAGCGGCCGGCGCCGGTCTATCGCCTCGTGGTGCGCCCTGGTCCGCAGGTGCTCCCGGTAGCCGGAGACGGTGGTCCCGGCGAAGAACTCGGCGACACTGCCGGACCCGTAGCTGAGAAAACCGATGGACCGGCCGGCCAGGTCGTCCGTCTGGTCGAGCAGTGCGGCGAGGCCAAGGTACGCGGACGCGGTGTAACTGTTGCCGATGACGCTGTTGTAGGCCGTGGTTCGCCCGATGGCTCGCTTGAGCCGAGTCTCGTCGGTGTCGTACCCGCAGGTGTTCAGCAGGTGACGGTGGGCCTTGTAGGCCATCTTCGTGAACGGCTGGTGATAGCAGAACGCGGCGAACTCGTCGAGCGAACGGCCGCCCTGCTCCGTGTAGTCCTTCCAGGTGCTTTCCACCGCCTGCAGATATGCGGTGATGGACTCCTGCCCGTCGACCAGCGCGGCGTCACGGTAGTTCGGCCGCCAGAAGTCCATGACGTCCGCGGTGAACAGACCCGACGGTTCCTCGATGCGGACCAGCGACGGATCCGAGCCGACCAGCATGGCCACCGCCGCCGCGCCCTGGGTCGGCTCGCCCGGGCTGTCCAGGTCGTACTTGGAGATGTCGCTCGCGATCACGAGGATCCGCTGTACGGGGTCACGCAGCACGAGGCCGATGGCGAACTGCAGGGCCGCCGTCGCCCCGTAGCAGGCTTGCTTCAGTTCGACGACCCTGGTGGCCGAGGGCAGTCCGAGCAGCGAATGGACGTACACACCGGCCGACTTCGCCTGGTCGATCGACGACTCCGTCGCGAACACGACCGTACGGATCCGATCGGTGCCATGCCGGGCGATGATCGGTGCGGCGGCGGCCGCGCCCATGGTCACGATGTCCTCGTCGGCGGCGGGCACGCTCATCGACTGCTGACCGATGCCCAGATGGTATTTGCCGATCTCGGTGCCGTTGTGATCGGCGAGTGCCGTGTGCGGCAGGACGAACTCGGTTGTTGCAAATGACAGATCGTGGATTCCTATGGCGCAATCGATGGCCATGCTCTACGCACCGACCTTTACTTGTCGTCGTGATCCAGCAGGAAGCGTCGTACGTCGCAGCCGACCTGATCCGCCGGACAGGCCCTGGTCGTCCGTGCCGAGGAGCCGCACCTGCGCGCGGTGCGGCCGGAACTCCGGAAACCTGTCGGCGGCCGACTCGTCGCCCTCCGGCTTCTCGCGTCGGGTCAGGGCCTCAGTGACTCGGTGAGCCGGGACAGCCGCTCGGTGAGCGCGGTCGTCACCTCTTCGTGCCGGTCCACGAGATAGAAGTGGCCGCCAGGGAAGGTGAGAGAGTCGAATGAGGCCGTCGTGTGGTCGCGCCAGGCATCGACGCCCGAGGGCGAGACCTTGGGGTCGGTCAGGCCGTTGAGTGCGGTCACGGGGCATCCCAGGGGCGGGCCCGGCACGTAGTGATAGTCCTCCACCATCTGGTAGTCCGCGCGCATGACCGGCAGGGCGAGCCGCATCAGCTCCTCGTCGGCGAGGACGCGCGGGTCTGTGCCGCCCAGCCTGCGCATCTGCTGGAGCAGGGTGGCATCGTCCAGCCGTGGGCCGAACTCCCGCCTGTGTCGGGACGGCGCACCGCGTCCCGACACGAACAGGGCGACCGGGGGACGGCCCATGGCTTCCAGCCGGCGGCCCGTCTCGAAGGCCACCATCGCGCCCAGGCTGTGCCCGAAGAGGGCGAAGGTACGGCCCGTCCAGGGTGTCAGCTCGGTGACGAGCGCTTCGGCGAGTGCGGCCAAGTCCTTCATCGGGGGATCCGCCCGGCGCTCCAGGCGTCCGGGATACTGGACGGCGAGGACGTCGATGTCCGGGGCCAGCCTCCGGGCCAGACCGCTGTAGAAGGTCGCCGAGCCGCCCGCGTGCGGCAGGCACACCAGCCGGACCGGCGCCTCGGGCGCGGGCGCGTACCGCCGTATCCACGGTGAGGCGAGGGGGGGTTCACGCGTGGACATTCCGCTCCTTGGGTCGTCGTCGCCGCCCACCGTAGAGACCGCCGGATCCGGCGCACATCCCTCGCCCTGGTAGCGGGCGGTTCGGGCCCGGCGATCTCCTACCAGGCTGAGGGATGTTCGGTGGCGGGGGCCGTCCTAGCCTCCAGGAGGATGGAGCCGAAGGGCCGCGCCTGCGCATCTCCTTCGTGCGCCGCGACAACTCGTGAAGGCCGGTGGCGCCGCCGCGCCGCCGGCGGACGAGCCGCTCCGCGAAAGGACGTGCGACCCGTGCGTGCTGACCTGATCGAAGTCCTGCCCGTCATCCTCAGGAGGAACGCGGCCCGCTTCGCGGGCAAGGTCGCCTTCTCGGACGGCCAACGGGCGGTCACCTACGATCAGTTGGAGGAGCGGACTCGTCGGCTGGCCGGCCAGCTGTCCGGACTCGGCGTGCGGCGCGGCGATCGGGTGGCGATCTGCCTGCGCAACTGCGTCTCCATGGTGGAGAGTTACCTGGCCATCGTCCGGGCCGGGGGCGTGGGCGTTCCGGTCAACCCGGCCTCCACCGCGGCCGAGCTGGACTGGCTGCTGGCGGACAGCGGCGCCGCCGTGGTCGTCACCGACGCCGTGCACGCGCCGGAGTTCCTCCACCTGTCCGCGCCGGCATCCGGCGTCACGGTGCTGGTGACGGGCGCGAACCCGGTGCCGGAGGGCACCCGTTCCTTCGACGAACTGGCGGTCACCGAACCCGCGACGCTCGCGCCGGACGATCTCGGCCTGGATGACCCGGCGTGGATGTTCTACACCTCGGGGACGACCGGAAAGCCGAAGGGTGTGCTCTCCACCCAGCGCAACTGCCTCTGGTCCGTCGCCTCTTCCTACGTCCCGATACCGGGACTCTCGGAGGAGGACCGGGTGCTGTGGCCGCTGCCGTTGTTCCACAGCCTCTCCCATATCGCGTGCGTGCTGTCGGTGACCGTGGTCGGGGCGAGCGCCCACCTCATGGACGGCGCGTCCGCGGAGGATGTCCTGACGGCCCTGCGCGCCCATCGGTCGACCTTCCTGGCCGGCGTTCCCACCACCTACCACTACCTGGTCGAGGCGATCCGCCGGCAGCCGTTCTCGCTGCCCGACCTGCGGATCGGCCTGGTGGGCGGCGCGGTCGCCGACTCCGGGCTGTGCCGCGCGTTCCGCGAGAGCTTCGGCACGCCCCTGGTGGACGCCTACGGCAGCACGGAGACGTGCGGGGCGATCACCATGAACCCGCCCGACGGCATGAGGGTCGACGGTTCCTGCGGGCTGCCGGTACCCGGAGTCGAGGTCCGTCTCGTCGATCCCGACACCGGCACGGACGTCCCCACCGGGTGTGAGGGCGAGGTCTGGGTCAGTGGCCCGAACGTCATGCTCGGCTACCACGGCCGGCCCGAGGAGACAGCCGCGGCGACGAGGGACGGCTGGTACCGCACCGGCGACCTGGCCCGGCGCGACGAGCACGGTTACTTCACCGTCTGCGGCCGCATGTCGGACCTCGTGATCAGGGGCGGCGAGAACCTCCACCCCGAGGAGGTCGAGACGGTGCTGCGCGCGGCCCCGGGTGTGGCCGACGCGGGTGTGACCGGAAGGCCGCACGACACCCTCGGAGAAGTACCGGTCGCCTACGTCGTCCCGGCCTCCGACGAACTGGACGTCCCGGCGCTGGTCGAGCTGTGCCGCGCGCGGCTGGCGGCCTTCAAGGTGCCCGAGGAGGTCTACGAGGTCGCCGCGATCCCGCGTACCGCCTCCGGCAAGATCACGCGGCGCAGGCTCGCCGAGCAGCCCGCCGTATTGCGGTATGCCGCGAGCGGTCACCACGAGGACCTGTTCGAGGTCGACTGGGTGCGGACTTCCGCTCCGGTGTCCGGTGCCGGCGCCGCGTCCTGGGCGATGGTCGGCCCCGCGGCCGCCGCACTGGCCGCCGCCTGGCCGGGTGGCGCCACCCACCACACCGACCTGGCCGACGCCGACGGCACCGCGGAGGTGACCGTGGTCCTGCCGGCCGAGGACACCGGGCAGGATTCCGTGACGGCGGCCCGCACCGGCGCCCGGCACTTCGCCGAGCAGCTGGCCGACCGGCTCGCCCGGCCGGAGCATGGCCGGGGCCGTCTGCTCGTCCTCACCCGCGGCGCTGTGCGGGCGCGCCCCGAGGACAGCGCGCCGGATCCGGCCCAGGCCGCGCTCCGGGCCGCCGCGCTCGCTCTGCGGACGCGGTACCCGAACCGGCTGGTCGTCGCCGATCTGGATGCGGACAGCGCGCTGGATCCGGCCGGGCTGACGTCGGCGCTCGGGGCGGACGAGCCGGAGACGGCGCTGCGGTCCGGTGTGCCGTACGCGCCGAGGCTGGTCCGGGTGCCGGTGGCCGATCGACCGCGGCGGCCCTGGGCCGGCGCGAAGGGCACCGTCGTGGTGACCGGCGCCGGTACGGTGCGCGGGGCGATGGTCGTCCGCCACTTGGCCTCGGTCCACCAGGTCCGGCACCTGCTGTTGGTGGGCGAGGAGGGCACAGGCGATCCGGACGTCACCGGGGCGGACGTGCGGTGGTCCTCCGGCGAAGAGCGGTCCTTGCGAGCCGCGATCGGCGAGGTGGCCGTTCCGGTGACCGCGGTGATCCACGCGGGCGGTGATCTGGCTCCGGCAGCCTTCCTGGCCGCCGCCACGACCGGGCAGCCGCATCCGCGGACCTTCCTGGTGATCGCCGATCCGGCCGATCCGGTGGGCGCGCTCGGCGGCACCGGCGCGCCGGACCGGACCGGTGAGACGGAGGATCCGGACGCGCTCGTCTCCGCCGTCCTCGCCGAAGCCGTGGCCCGCCGCCACGGTGGGGCCTTCCTCGCCTGGCCGCAGGACGAGGCCGCCGATCCGCGCAGGGTCCTCGGCGGGCTGTCCGCCGTGGACACCCTGCTCGCCGGGGACCGTTCGTCCCTGCTCCGCCTCCACCTGCGCCGGCCGGACTCCGGCGCCGCGGTGCCGCCACTGCTGCGGGCGGTGTTCCCCGAAGCCTCTGCGCAGAGCCGTCCCGACGACGCCGTCACCGCCGCCCTCCACGACGAACTGGCCCGCCTCGACGAGCGGGCCCGGTGCGCCCGGTTGGAACAGCTGGTCATGGAGCAGACCGCGGCCGTGCTGCCCGGGGCCGCTCCACAGGCCCCCACGGCCGACCGCGCCTTCCGCGACCTCGGCCTCACCTCCGTCGCGGTGGTGGAACTGCGCAACCGGCTCACCGAGCGCACCGGACTGGGGCTGCCCACCACCGTCACCTTCGACCACCCCACCCCGCGTGCGTTGGCCGAGCACCTGCGTGCCGAGGTGTTCGGCGGCCCCCGGCAGGTCGCGGAGGCCGTATTGGCCGTCGAGGCGGATGACCCGGTGGTGATCATCGGCATGGCCTGCCGCCTGCCCGGTGGCGTCGACAGCCCCGACGAGCTGTGGCGCCTGGTCTGCGAGGGACGCGACGCGCTGTCTCCGTTCCCCACCGACCGCGGCTGGAACACCGAAGGCCTCTTCGACGCGGACCCCGGCCGCTTCGGCACCTCGTATGTCGACCGGGGCGGATTCCTGCCCGACGCCGGGGAGTTCGACGCCGGCTTCTTCGGGATCTCGCCACGGGAGGCGCTGGCCATGGATCCCCAGCAGCGACTGCTGCTGGAGACCTCGTGGGAGGCGCTGGAGCACTCCGGCATCGACGCGTCGACCCTGAAGGGTGCCGACGTGGGAGTCTTCTCCGGGGTGATGGAGCAGGAGTACGCCTCCGGTGCCGTACCGGAGGAGGCCGAGGCGTTCGCCACCGCGGGCCGGGCGGCCAGCGTGGCGTCCGGGCGCGTCAGCTACGTTCTGGGGTTCACCGGGCCCGCGGTCACGGTGGACACGGCGTGCTCCTCCTCCTTGGTCGCCCTCCATCTGGCAGCCCAGGCCCTGCGTGCGGGGGAGTGCTCCATGGCGCTGGCCGGCGGTGCCACGGTCATGGCCACCCCCCGGACCTTCGTCGAGTTCTCCCGGCAACGGGCGCTGGCGAGCGACGGCCGCTGCAAGTCGTTCGCCTCGGCCGCGGACGGCACCGGATGGGCGGAAGGCGCCGGCGTGCTGGTGCTGGAACGCCTCTCCGAGGCCCGGCGCCACGGACACCGCGTGCTCGCGGTGGTGCGCGGCTCCGCGGTGAACCAGGACGGCGCCTCCAACGGCCTGACCGCGCCGAACGGTCTCGCCCAGCAGCGGGTCATCAACCGGGCCCTGGCCGCGGCCGGCCTGTCCGCCGCCGACGTCGACGCCGTCGAGGGACATGGCACGGGAACGGTGCTGGGGGACCCCATCGAAGCCGGGGCGCTGCTGGCCGCGTACGGCCAGGCGCGTGACCCGGAACGTCCGCTGTGGCTGGCGTCGTTGAAGTCGAACATCGGGCACACTCAGGCCGCGGCCGGTGTCGCCGGTGTGATCAAGATGGTGCAGGCGCTGCGGCACGCGGTGCTGCCGGCCACCCGCCATGTCGACTGGCCGACGACGAAGGTCGACTGGTCGGCGGGCGCGGTGTCCCTGCTGACCGAGAACCGGGCCTGGCCGGACACCGGACGGCCGCGCCGTGCCGGTGTCTCCAGCTTCGGGCTCAGCGGCACCAACGCCCACGTGATCCTGGAGGAAGCACCGGCCGTCCGTGAGGAGGCTTTGGCAGCCGGTGCGGAGGAGCAGGTGGCAAGCGAGGAGACGTCGGCGGCGCCAGTCGTGGTGCCGCTGGTGCTTTCCGCCCGCAGCGAGGGCGCGCTGCGCGGCCAGGCCCGGCGGCTGGCGTCCCTCCTGGAACGCTCTGGCGACTCCTGGGCGGACGTGGCCTCGGCTCTCGTGTCCCGCAGGGCCGTCCTGGAGGAGCGGGCCGTCGTCCTGGCCGGCAGCCGGGCGAAGGCGCTGGCCGCGCTGGCGGCGCTGGCCGCGGGGGAGAGCAGCCCCGCCGTGGTGCGCGGGACCGTCGCCGCGCCCGGCGAGCATCGCCGGGTCGTCATGGTGTTTCCCGGCCAGGGCTCGCAGTGGACCGGCATGGGGCGGGAACTGCTCGCCCACTCACCGGTGTTCGCCGAGCGGGTCGGTGCCTGCGCGCGACTGCTCGCACGGTGGGCCGACTGGTCGCTGCTCGACGTCCTCCGCGGCGATGCCGATCCGGCACTGCTGCAGCGGGTGGACGTCGTACAGCCCGCCAGTTTCGCCGTCATGGTCGGGCTGGCGGCGGTGTGGGAGTCGGTAGGAGTGCGCCCGGATGTGGTCGTCGGGCACTCGCAGGGTGAGATAGCCGCGGCCTGTGTGGCCGGCGCCCTGTCGCTGGAGGACGCCCTGCGGGTGGTCGCGCTGCGCAGCCAGGCTATCGCCGTGCGGCTGTCCGGCCGTGGCGGGATGGCCTGGGTCGCGCTGGACGCCGACGCCGCGACGGAACGCATCCGGCCCTGGAGCGGCCGGCTGGCGGTCGCGGCGGTGAACGGGACCGCCTCCGTCGTCGTGTCCGGTGCGGCCGACGCGCTGGACGAGATGCTGGCGGAGCTGGCCGACGAGGGCATACGGGTGCGCCGGGTCGCGGTGGACTACGCCTCGCACAGCGAGCAGGTGGAGGACATCCGAGATGCGCTGGAGGAGGCGCTGGGAGGGCTCGACGCCAAGGCTCCGGTGGTGCCCTTCCACTCGACCGTCACCGGTGAGCCGGTCGTCGACGCGGGCGTTCTCAATGGCGAGTACTGGTGGCGGAACCTGCGTCGGCAGGTCCGGTTCGGGCCCGTCGTCGGTCAGTTGCTGGACCAGGGCCACGACATCTTCCTGGAGGTCAGCGCCCATCCGGTGCTGGTGCAGGCGATCACGGAGATCCTGGACGAGGCCGCCGTGCCCGCGGTGGTCACCGGGTCGCTTCGCCGGGACGACGGCGGCCCGCTCAGGCTGGCGGCCTCGATGGCCGAACTGTTCGTGCGCGGGGCAGCCGTGGACTGGACCGGCCTGCTGCCCGCCCCGGGCGCGGACTGGGTGGAGCTGCCGACGTACGCCTTCGACCGGCGGCACTACTGGCTTCGGGCGGCACCCGAAGGAGACCTGGCGTCGCTGGGGCTCGGCGACGCCGGGCACCCGCTGCTGGGCGCGGTGGTACGGACGCCCCACCCGGGCGGTGCGGTTGCCACCGCCCGGTGGTCGGCTGCGCCCCACCCCTGGCTGTCCGCGACCGGCGACCCGGTCGCCGTGCCCGACGCCGCCCTCGTGGAACTGGTCGTACGCCTCGGTGACGAGACCGGCACACCCGTCGCCGACGAGGTGACCGTCGACCGTCCGGTGACCCTGCCGCGCCACGGCGGCCGCGTCGTCCAGGTCGTCGTCGGAGAGGCCGGTGCGGACGGGCGCAGGTCCGTCGAAGTGCACTCCCGTGTCGAGGCCTCCACGCCGGACGGGCCGTGGACACGGCACGCGCACGGCATCCTGGCCCCCGCCTCCGAGGCCGCGGACCTCCCCGGACTCGGTGCTCCCTCCGAGGCTGCGCTGCCCGAATCCGCGCTGGGCGACGTTCCCCGCTACGGCATCCACCCCGCGTTGCTGGATGCCGCGGTCCGCACCGCTCTGCCCGCGAACACCCGGGTCACGCGGTGGACCGGGGTGCGGCTGCTGGCCTCCGGCGCGTCCGCGCTGCGCGTGCGGTCGGGCATCACGACGCCGGCCGGAGACGGCCATCGGGTGGCGGGCATGGAACTCGTCACTGCGGCGGGCCAGTCGGTCATGACCATCGACGGCCTCGAAGCGGAGCCGGTCACCGAGGACCACGGCGGACCGGCGGACCATCTCTTCGCCGTCGAGTGGGGAGGATGGAGCTCCGGGGAGCCGACCGCCGTCGGCGTCCGGTACGTCGTGACGGCTGCCGACGTCACCGCGGCGACCGGCGCGGATCTGCTGGTGTACGAGGCGGAATCCGGGGAGCCGCGGGCGGCGCTCGCCTCGGCGCTGGCCGTGCTCCAGGCGTTCGTCGCGGCTCCAGGCGCCGAGACGACCCGGCTTGCCGTCGTGGTCCCCGAGGGCACCGATCTCGGCGCGGCCGCCGTCGGCGGCCTGGTGCGCTCGGCCCAGTCGGAACATCCGGGCCGGATCGTGTTGGTCGAGGCCGACGAGGCGAGCCGGACACAGGTGGCCGCCGTCGCGACGGGCGGCGAACCCTGGCTGCGGATCAGGGGCGGGCGCACCGAGGCGCCCCGGCTGGCCAGGTCGGCCCCCGCGGGTGCCGCTCGCCCGCTGGACCCGGCGGGCACGGTGCTGATCACCGGAGGCACCGGCACCCTCGGCGCCCTGACCGCGCGGCACCTGGTCACCCGCCACGGTGTACGGCACCTGGTACTCGCCGGGCGGCGAGGTCCCGCGGCCGAGGGCGCCGGCGAACTGGCGGCCGAACTGACCGCGCTCGGCGCGAACGTCACGGTTACCGCCGTCGACGTCGCCGACCGTACCGAACTGGCCGCACTCATCGACGCGGTCCCGGCGGAGCACCCGCTCACCGCGGTCGTGCACAGCGCCGGCGTCCTCGACGACGGCGTGCTCACCGCGCTGACCCCGAGCCGCCTCGACGCGGTGCTCCGTCCCAAGCTGGACGCGGCGCTGCACCTCGACGAACTGACGCGGGATCTGGACCTCGCCGCCTTCGTGCTCTTCTCGTCCGCCGCCGGGGTGCTCGGCAACCCCGGGCAGGGCAACTACGCCGCCGCCAACGCCGCGCTGGACGCGCTGGCCGCGCGGCGGCACGACCTCGGACTGCCTGCGGTGTCCGTCGCCTGGGGTTACTGGAGCCGGTCCAGCGGACTGACCCGGCACCTGGGCAGCGCCGACCTGCGGCGCAACGAGTCCATCGGCATGGCCGGTCTCTCCGACGCCGAGGGCATGGCCCAGTTCGACGCCGCGCTGCGGACCGGGCCGCAGCGCGTCGCGGCCAAGCTCGACCCGGCGGCCCTCGCGGCCGCCGACGCCCCGGTCCCCGCCCTGCTGCGCGGCCTGGTCCCGCAGCGCCGCCCGGTCGCCCGCGCCGCGGTCACGGACGTACGGCCGACCGCGGCCGAGCGACTCACCGGGCTGCCGCCCGCCGAGCAGACCGCCGCGCTCCTTGAGTCGGTACGCCGGCACGCCGCGGCGGTCCTCGGCCACGCCGGGCCCGGTTCCGTCGGTGCCGACCGGACGTTCAAGGACGCCGGGTTCGACTCGCTGACCGCGCTGGAACTCCGCAACCGGCTGGCCTCGGATACCGGCCTCACACTCTCCCCGGCGATGATCTTCGACTACCCGAGGCCCGCCGCACTCGCCGAGTACCTGCGGGCCAGGCTCCTGGGCGAGCCGGCAAGCCCTCCGGCCCCGGCGCAGCGGAAGACGCCGCCCGCGGAGGATGCGATCGCCGTCGTGTCGATGGCGTGCCGCTTTCCGGCCGGGGTGCGGAGTCCGGAGGATCTGTGGCGGGTGGTGTCCGAGGGAACCGACGCGGTCGGCGCATTCCCCGAGGACCGTGGCTGGGACACCGACGGACTCTTCCACCCCGACCCCGACCACCACGGCACCACCTACGTCCGCCACGGCGCCTTCCTGGACGACGCCGCCGGGTTCGACGCGGCCTTCTTCGACATCTCGCCGAACGAGGCGCGGGCGATGGACCCGCAGCAGCGGCTGCTCCTCGA
Organism: Streptomyces sp. NPDC102270; assembly: GCF_044766405.1. Classification (NCBI taxonomy): domain Bacteria; kingdom Bacillati; phylum Actinomycetota; class Actinomycetes; order Kitasatosporales; family Streptomycetaceae; genus Streptomyces; species Streptomyces sp. NPDC102270. Next base: position 141,248 of record NZ_JBIWLX010000011.1, read on the forward strand.
GACGGCGTGGGAGACGTTCGAGCGGGCCGGCATCGATCCCACCGGACTGGCCGGCCAGGACATCGGGGTGTTCGCGGGCATCAACAGCCACGACTGGTCGGTACGGCTGCACCGGGCCGCCGAGGCCGAAGGGTTCCGCCTGACCGGCAGCTCGGGCGGTGTCCTCTCCGGCCGGATCGCTTACCACCTCGGCCTTGTCGGCCCCGCCCTCACCGTGGACACCGCGTGCTCCTCCTCGCTCGTGGCCCTGCACCTGGCGACGCAGGCGATGCGGCTCGGCGAGTGCTCCATGGCACTCGTCGGCGGTGTGATGGTGATGGGCAGCGTCGAGACCTTCGTGGAGTTCTCCCGACAGCGTGGCCTCGCACCCGACGGGCGCTGCAAGGCGTTCGCCGACGCCGCCGACGGCACCGGCTGGTCCGAGGGCGCCGGGCTCCTGCTCCTCGAACCCCTCTCCCAGGCCCGGCGACGCGGGCATCCGGTGCTCGCTGTCATTCGTGGCAGTGCGGTGAATTCGGATGGTGCTTCGAATGGGTTGACGGCGCCGAACGGTCCTTCGCAGCAGCGTGTGATCCGGCAGGCGTTGGCTGTCTCGGGTCTGGAGCCGGCGGATGTGGATGTGGTGGAGGCGCATGGGACGGGGACGACTCTCGGGGATCCCATTGAGGCGCAGGCGTTGCTGGCGACGTACGGGCAGGGGCGGGAACGGCCGTTGTGGCTGGGTTCGGTGAAGTCGAACATCGGGCACACTCAGGCCGCGGCCGGTGTCGCCGGTGTGATCAAGATGGTGCAGGCGCTGCGGCACGGTGTACTGCCGCCCACCCTGCACGTCGACCGTCCCTCGACCCACGTCGACTGGGAGTCGGGCAAGGTCCGGCTGCTGACGGAGGCCCGTGACTGGCCGGAGACCGGACGCCCGCGCCGGGCCGGTGTGTCGTCCTTCGGTATCGGCGGCACCAACGCACACGTCATCCTCGAACAGGCCCCTGAAGAACAGGCCCCTGAACCGGACGCACCAGCACCCGATCCCGGCCCCGTGTCCGCCGTGTCCGCCCCCGAAGCGCCGGACCCCGCCTGGGTGCCCGTGCCGGTGTCGGCGCGTACCCCTGCCGCGCTGCGTGGTCAGGCGGCCCTGCTCGCCGACTTCCTGGCCGGCCGCCCGGACGTGTCCCTCCCGGACACCGCTCTGGCCCTTGCCACCGGCCGCGCCCAACTCGACCGCCGCGCCGTGCTGCTGGCCCGCGACCGGGACCAACTGCTCGTCGGCCTGCGCGCGCTGGCGGACGGCTCGGCCGCGGACGTCATGGGCAGCCCGGCCGACGGCAAGCTGGCCTTCCTCTTCACCGGCCAGGGCAGCCAATGGGCCGGCATGGGCCGGGCCCTGGCCGAGTCGTTCCCGGTGTTCGCCGAGGCGTTCACCGACGCCTGTGCGGCTGTGGAACGCCATCTGGGCGATCACGGCGCGCGTCCTCTGGCCGAGGTGGCGTTCGGTGGGCCCGGCTCCGCGGAGAGCGAACTGCTCGACCGGACCATGTACACCCAGGCGTGCGTGTTCGCGCTGGAGACCGCGCTGTTCCGTCTGTTCGCCTCCTGGGGAGTGCACCCCGATCTCGTCGCCGGACACTCCATCGGGGAGATCACCGCGGCCCACGTCAGCGGCGTGCTCGACCTGGCCGAGGCCGGTGAACTGGTGGCGGCACGCGGGCGGCTCATGCAGGGACTGCCCCAGGGGGGCGCCATGGCCGCCGTCCAGGCCACCGAGGCCGAGACGGCCCCTCTGCTGGAGCACGCACCGGGCACGGTGGTCGTCGCGGCCGTCAACAGCCCCGGCTCGCTGGTGCTGTCCGGCGAGGAGGACGCCGTGCTCGCCGTCGTACGCGAGCTGGCCGCACGCGGGCGCAAGACCCGTCGGCTCCCGGTCAGCCACGCCTTCCACTCGCCGCTGATGGCGCCGATACGCGAAGAGTTCCGCGCGGTCGTCGAACGGCTGACGTACCGGCCGGGCGAGCTGCCGATCGTGTCCACCGTCACCGGCGCCCTTGTCACGGACGACCGGCTCGCCACCCCGGACCACTGGGTCGAACAGGTCGAGGCCCCGGTGCGGTTCGGTGACGCCGTCACCGCTCTGTGCGCGCAGGGCGCGGTCACCTTCGCCGAACTCGGCCCGGGCGGCGCCCTGGTCGCCATGGCTCTGGAATCTCCCGACGTGCCCGCCGAGGGCTGCTTCCCGACCGTGCGCGAGAACGGCGCGGCGCCGGACGTACTGACCGCGCTGGCCGGACTGCACACGCGGGGCGTCCCCGTCGACTGGCCGGCGGTCCTCGGCCGCCCGGCCACCGGTGCGCTCGCCGCCGAGCTGCCCACCTACGCCTTCCAGCACCAGCGCTACTGGCTCGACGAGCTCGCGTCGGGCGAGAGCGGTGCGGTGCCGGCCCTTCCGGCGGCCGAGCCTGCCGGTGACGCGGTGATCGCCACCGGTCGTGCCGACGCCGACCGGCGCCGGACGTTCCTGGAGGTGATCCGGGAGAGCACCGCCGTCGTCCTCGGGTACCGCGGCGACGAGGCGTTCGACGAGGACCAGCCGTTCAAGAGCCTCGGCTTCGACTCCCTCACCGGGGTCCGGCTCAGCCGGCGGCTCCGCGATCTCACCGGCGTGCAGGTCCCCGCGACCGCGGTGTTCGACCACCCGACCCCGGCGGCGCTGGCCGCGTATCTGCTGGGGGAGAAGCCCTCGTCCGCCGTCGTCGTACCGTCGTACGCGAACGAGCCGATCGCGATCGTCGGAATGAGCACGCGGCTGCCGGGCGACGTGAACAGCCCGGAGGAACTGTGGCGCCTGGTCGCCGACGGACGCGACGCCGTCTCCGGGTTCCCGATCGACCGCGACTGGGATCTCGAAGGGCTCTACCACCCGGACCCGGCCCACCCCGGAACCAGCTACACCCGCGCGGGCGGATTCCTGCACGACGCCGCGCAGTTCGACGCCGGACTGTTCGGGATCTCCCCGCGAGAGGCCCTGGCCATGGACCCGCAGCAGCGGCTGCTGCTGGAGACCTCCTGGGAGGCGCTGGAGCACGCGGGCATCGACCCGCTCTCGGCCCGTGGCCGGGACGTCGGTGTCTTCACCGGGATCGTCCACCACGACTACGTCACCCGTCTGCGCAGCGTGCCCGAAGAAGCCCAGGGCTACGTGATGACCGGCACCTCCTCCAGCGTGGCCTCGGGCCGGGTCTCCTACGTGTTCGGCTTCGAGGGCCCGGCCGTCACCGTCGACACCGCCTGCTCCTCGTCGCTCGTGGCGATCCATCTGGCCGCGCAGGCCCTGCGACAGGGCGAATGCTCCCTGGCGCTCGCCGGCGGCGCGACCGTGATGGCGAGCCCGGACGCGTTCCTGGAGTTCTCCCGGCAGCGCGGGCTGTCCGCGGACGGCAGGTGCAAGGCCTTCTCGTCCACGGCCGACGGCACCGGCTGGTCCGAGGGTGTGGGTGTGGTGGTCCTGGAACGGCTGTCCGTCGCCCGGGAGAAGGGCCACCGTGTGCTCGCTGTCATTCGTGGCAGTGCGGTGAATTCGGATGGTGCTTCGAATGGGTTGACGGCGCCGAACGGTCCTTCGCAGCAGCGTGTGATCCGGCAGGCGTTGGCTGTCTCGGGTCTGGAGCCGGCGGATGTGGATGTGGTGGAGGCGCATGGGACGGGGACGACTCTCGGGGATCCCATTGAGGCGCAGGCGTTGCTGGCGACGTACGGGCAGGGGCGGGAACGGCCGTTGTGGCTGGGTTCGGTGAAGTCGAACATCGGGCACACTCAGGCCGCGGCCGGTGTCGCCGGTGTGATCAAGATGGTGCAGGCGCTGCGGCACGGTGTACTGCCGCCCACCCTGCACGTCGAAGAGCCCACCCGGCAGGTGGACTGGTCGGCCGGTGCGGTGCGGCTCCTCACCGAGGCGCAGGAGTGGCGCCGCGGCGACCGGCCGCGCCGCGCCGCCGTCTCCGCCTTCGGAGCCAGTGGTACGAACGCGCACCTGGTCCTCGAGGAGGCCGACCCGGCTCCCGAGGAGGCCCGGCCCGCCACCCTTGAGCTCCCGGCCGACGCGGACACCCCGCCCCCCGCACTTCCGCTGGTGCTGTCGGCCAGGACGCCCGGCTCGCTGGCCGCGCAGGCCGGCCGGATGGCCGCGTTCCTGGGGGAACCGGCCGGTCCGTCGCTCCCCGCGGTCGCCTCGACGCTGGTGACCGCGCGGGCGACTCTCACCGAGCGGGCCGTCGTCGTGGCCGGGACGCGTATGGAGGCCCTGGCCGGTCTGGGGGCCCTGGCCCGGGGCGACAGCGCGCCCCACGTGGTCACCGGCAGCGCCGCGGTCGCACCCGGCAAGGTCGTCCTGGTCTTCCCGGGCCAGGGGGCCCAGTGGGCCGGCATGGGGCGGGACCTGCTGGACGCCTCGCCGGTGTTCGCGCAGCGGATCACCGAGTGCGCACGCGCCCTCGACCCCTGGATCGACTGGTCCCTGATCGACGTCCTGCGCGGCGACGCCGACGCCGGGATGCTGGAGCGCGTCGACGTCGTCCAGCCGGCGAGCTTTGCGATGATGCTCGGCCTGGCGGCGGTGTGGGCCGCGGCCGGCGTGCTGCCCGATGCCGTCGTGGGACATTCGCAGGGCGAGATCGCGGCGGCCTGCGTGGCCGGGGCGCTGTCGCTGGAGACCGCCGCCCGGATCGTCGCGGTCCGCAGCCAGGCCATCGCGGCCACCCTGTCCGGGCGCGGCGGGATGGCCTCGGTGGCCCTGGACGCGGAAGAGGTGCGCCGCCGCCTTCTGCCCTGGGACGGGCGGGTGGAGGTCGCCGCCGTGAACGGCCCGGCGTCGGCGGTGATCGCGGGAGACACGGAGGCGCTCGGCGAGGCCCTCGACGCGCTGGCCGCGCAGGGGGTCCGGGTCCGACGGGTGCCGGTGGACTACGCCTCGCACACCCGGCACGTCGAAGACCTGCAGGAGGTGCTGGCGCAGGCGCTCGCGGGCGTCGAGGCGAGCGCACCGCAGGTGCCGTTCTACTCCACGGTGACCGGCGACTGGGTCACCGACGACTCGGTCCTGGACGGCGCGTACTGGTACCGCAACCTGCGCCGACCGGTCGCGTTCGGGTCGGCCGTCGCGGAGCTGCTGCGGCTGCGGCACGGCGTCTTCGTCGAGGTCAGCGCCCATCCGGTGCTGGTCCAGCCGGTCACCGACCTGGCGGACGACAACACGGCCGGGCCCTCCCGTCCGGTCGTCTCCGGCACCCTCAGGCGCGACGACGGCGGCCTCGGACGCCTGCTCGCCTCGGCTGCCCAGCTCTTCACCTGCGGTGTGGCGGTCGACTGGGCCGCTGTCCTGCCGACCGGCGTCACCCCCGCGCCCGACCTGCCGACGTACGCCTTCGAGCGTCGGCACTACTGGCTGGGCGAAGGCATGGCGCCCGACCACGACGCAGGGGCGGCCGCAGGCGCGGACGACGACTTCTGGACGGCGGTCGAACACACGGACATCGGCTCTCTCGGCGAGCTGTTGGCCCTTTCCACCGACCAGCGCGAAGCGCTGAACACCCTCGTGCCCGCCCTCACCGACTGGCGCAAGGGCAGGCGTGAGCGCTCGACCGCGGAGAAACTGCGCTACACCGTCACCTGGAAGCCGCTGGAGCGGGAGTCCGTGGGCGTCCCCGGCGGCCGGTGGCTCGTCGTCGTACCGGACGGTGCGCGGCCGGACGACCTGCTGAAAGAGCTGGCCGGGCTCGGGTTCGACCACATGCTGCTGACGGCCGGGGAGACGGACCGGTCCGCGCTCGCCGAGCGGCTCACCGGCGTCCTCGCCGAGTGCGAGGTGTCCGGTGTGCTGTCCCTGCTGGCCCTGGGCCGGCGCCCGGGCACCGGCCCGCAGGACCCGACCGAGCTCACGATGTCGACCCTCGCACTCGTCCAGGCGCTCGGCGACGCGGGCGTCACCGTGCCCCTGTGGTGTGCGACCCGGGGCGCGGTGAACATCGGCATCCGCGACACCCTCGACGCGCCCGCCCAGGCGGCGTTGTGGGGACTCGGCCGAGTCGTCGCGCTGGAACGCCCCGACCGGTGGGGCGGTCTGATCGACCTGCCGCCGAGCATGGGGCCGCGGACGGCGCAGCACCTGCTGGGCGTGCTCAGCGGAACCTCGGACGAGGATCAGCTGGCGATCCGGCGTTCCGGCGTCTACGTCCGCCGGCTCGTCCGCAAGTCCGTGCCCAGGTCCGCCGCAGCCGGCTGGCGACCGCGCGGCACGGTCCTGGTCACCGGCGGCGCGGAAGGGCTCGGACGGCATGCCTCGCTGTGGCTGGCGCGGGCCGGGGCCGCCAGGCTGGTCGTCACCACGACCGCTGGTGCGCCCGAGGACTGTGTGGACCGTCTGCGCGCCGAACTCGGCGAGTGGGGAACAGGGTTGGAGTTCTGCGCCCAGGGGGACACGGAGCGGCTCGCCGATCTGCTGTCCGCCGATCCGCAGCGGCCGCTCACCGCCGTGGTGCACGCCGCCGACATCACGCAGAGCAGTCTTCTCGACGACACCGGAGCAGCGGCCCTCGCGGCGGTCTTCGGGACCAAGGTGGAACCGGCGGTCTGGCTGGCCGAGCGGTTCGCCGGCACACCGCTCGACGCGTTCGTGGTGTTCTCCTCCATCGCCGGGGTCTGGGGCGGTGGAGGCCAGAGCTCCTCCGGCGCGGCCAATGCCGTTCTCGACGCCCTCGTGGAGTGGCGCCAGGGACAGGGCCTCGCGGCGACCTCCATCGCCTGGGGTGCGCTGGACGAGATCGGGGTGGGCATGGACGAGGAGGCCCTGGCGCAGTTGCGGCGCCGAGGTGTCCTGCCGATCGCCCCGGCGCCGGCGGTCACCGCGTTGGCGCAGGCGGTGGAGGCGGGTGAAAAGTCCGTCACCCTCGTCGACATGGACTGGGCCGCCTTCGTCCCGGCGTTCACCTCGGTACGGCCCAGTCCGCTGTTCGCGGATCTGCCGGAAGCGGCCGACGTGCTGCGTGCGGCGGCGGCCGACGACGGCGGCGAGACCACCTCCTCCCTGGTGGACGCCTTGCGTGCGGTCGCGGAGTCCGAACAGGACCGCGTCCTGCTGCGGCTCGTGCGCGGTCAGGCAGCGGCGGTCCTCGGGCACAGCGGCGCCGACGCCATCGGCCCCGCCCAGGCATTCCAGGAGGTCGGTTTCGACTCACTGGCCGCGGTCAACTTCCGCAACGGCCTGCACACCGCGACCGGGCTCAAGCTGCCGTCCACGCTGGTCTTCGACTATCCGACCCCGGAGGCGCTGGTCGGCTACCTGCGGGAGGAACTGCTGCGCGACCCCGGGGACGACCTCGGTGTCCGGGAGGAGGACCTCAGGCGCGTGCTGGCCACCGTCGCGCTGGAGCGGTTCCAGGAGGCCGGGGTGCTGGAGGCACTGCTCGCTCTCGCCGACGACGGCGGGGCGGCCGGCGAGGAGGCCGGGGCGGCCGCGTCGTCCGGGGACGACGACGAGGAAGACATCATCGACGCGATGGACGTCAGCAGCCTGGTGCAGCGGGTCCTGGGTACCTCGGGCTGAGACGCCGTCGGTGCCGCCGCGGACGAGCCACGACGAATCGGAGGTGGAACGGAATGGTCGAGCGGGTTCCGGTGCGCTTCGGCGCCCGGTCGTACGACGTGCTCATCGGCCCCGGCGTGCGTACCGAGCTGGCGTCCGTGCTGCACGGACTGGGCGTGACCCGGACCGTGGTGGTCTCGGCCCGGCCGCGCGAGTGGGTGCCCGAGACGGGGGTCGAGACGCTGGTGCTCCCGGCCCGGGACGGGGAGCCGGACAAGAATCTGGCCACCGTGGAGATGCTCTGCCGGGAGTTCACCGCCTTCGGGCTGACCCGGCAGGACGCGGTCGTCTCGTGCGGCGGGGGCACCACCACGGACGTGGTGGGGCTTGCCGCGGCGCTCTACCACCGGGGTGTGCCGGTGGTACACCTGCCGACGTCCCTGCTCGCCCAGGTCGATGCGAGTGTCGGGGGGAAGACCGCGGTGAACCTGCCCGGGGGCAAGAATCTCGTGGGTGCCTACTGGCAGCCCAGCGCCGTGCTGTGCGACACCGACTACCTCACCACGCTGCCCCGGCGGGAGCTGAGGAACGGGCTCGGCGAGATCGCCCGGTGCCACTTCATCGGCGCCGACGACCTGCGCGGCCTGCCGCTCGCCGCGCAGATCGCCGCGAGCGTGACCCTGAAGGCGAGGGTCGTCGAGCAGGACGAGCGCGACACTGGTCTTCGGCACATCCTCAACTACGGCCACACCCTGGGGCATGCGCTGGAAGTGACCACCGGTTTCGCCATGCGGCACGGTGAGGCCGTGGCCGTCGGCACGGTGTTCGCGGGCCTGCTCGCCGGAGAACTGGGCCGGATCACCCCGGGCCGGGTGGCCGAGCACCAGGTCGTGGTGGCGCACTACGGCCTGCCCACGGCCCTGCCGACCGGGCTCGCCACCGAGGAGCTGATCCGGGTGATGCGCCGGGACAAGAAGGCGGTGAACGGGCTGTCCTTCGTCCTGGACGGCCCGGTGGGAGCAGAGCGGGTCACCGATGTCGCCGAGGACGTCGTGGCGCGGGTCCTGGAGCGTATGCCGCGGCGGCCGCTCTCAGAGCTGCTGCGCGAGACCGCGCGGGCGTGACACACCGCAGGGGGCTCCCGGCACACCGGGAACCCCCTGCGGGCGGGTACGGCGGTCAGCCGTGGGGACCGCTCACTGCCGGGGCTGGATGAACGACATCAACGGGACGACCGCGTGCCGTCCGGCCTCCTCCTTGATGGCATGCTGGAGGGAGGTGAGCTGGATGTCCACGAGTCGCCGGGTCCTCGGATCCGTGAGGACGGTCGTGAGCTCACCGCCCTCGGCCTGGACGTCCTCCATCTTGGCCGGAGCCTCGCTGAGGTGCACCCATGGGCCGCTGACCACGAACGCGTGGCAGTCGTGCAGCACGCGGCCCAGATCGCTCAGGGCGTTGCGGCCGAGGCCGTGGCCGGGCGTGGCCACCATGGTGACGACGCATTTGGCCAGCAGAGAGGACCTGGTCATCGGACGAGAGGCCCAGTCGATGGCGTTCTTGAGCACACCCGGGATGGAACCGTTGTACTCCGGAGTCGCGATGACCAGGCCGTCCGCCTCGGCGATCGCCGTGCGCAGCCGCTGTACCGGCTGCGGGCAGTCCGCGACGTCGAGGTCCTGGTTGTAGAGGGGCACCTCACCCAGGCCGTCGAAGAGTTCGATCTCCATTCCCTCGGGTGCCAGCTGGGGCAGCGCACGCAGTAGCCGCGTGTTGAACGAGTCCTGACGCAGTGACCCGGAAATGGCGAGAATACGCAACGAAAAAACTCCCTGTTGTGTTTTTCAAAACGCCTCACCGTAACAGCACGTCCGGCCGGTCATGGGTCTTTTTCGGCCTTATTGGTGAGCCGTTTACATGCTCCGTCCGGTCCCCTCGCGGGGCCATCCGTCAGATTGGTAGTTCTCGGCTCCATGGTCCACGAGACCTTGCTGGGGCGGCAGTTCGCTGTCTACCTTCAGTCGGCATGACAACGTATACGGTGGAATCCACGCACAAAACGGTGCGTTCCGGAGTACTCGACCCAAAGGTGCCACCCGCCGTCACGATCAAATCCGGGGACGAGGTCGACTACCCGAATACGTGGACGAATTGGCAGAACGAGATGAAATTCGGCATGTCGTTCGCCGAGCGCGCACGCCTGCGGGAGCAGTATCCGGGTTGCCCCTTCCAGCTAATCGGGCCGGTGGAAATGGCCGGTTCCCAGCCCGGAGACGTCATCGAATGCCGACTCGTGCGGCTGCGGCTCGCGGACTGGGGGTGCAACGTCTTCCCGACCGGTGCGGGGGCGCTTCCGCACGATTTCGACGAGCCGTACACGCACTACTTCCGCTTCGACGAGACCCGGACCCGCGCCGACTACGTGCACGGGATCTCGTTCGCCCTGGCACCGTTCCTCGGCATCGTCGCGGTCGAGCCGGCCGGTGACGACCTGGTCAGCGCGCTTCCGGCCGGCGCCTACGGCGGCAACCTGGCGCTGCGCGAACTCACCGTCGGCTCGTCGCTGTTCCTACCCGTGGCCAAGCCCGGCGGACGGATCTGGGTGGGCGACGTACACGCACTGCAGGGGGACGGCCTCGTGGACCAGACGGCGATCAAATCCACTGCGGAGGAACTGCGGATGCGCTACGACCTGCACCGGGGCGTCGGACTGGACCGACCGTTGGCCGAGACCGACACCCACTGGATCGGCTTCGGCTTCGCCGACAACCTCGACGACGCCCTGATCGACTGCCTCCGCGGCATGATCAGCTGGTTGAGCGTCGCCACCGGCGTCGGCGCCGCCGAGGCGTACGCGCTGTGCAGCATCTCGGCGAGCTTCCGCGTCACCCAGTACGCCGACCAGCGCGGCGCCCCGCACGTCGGCCTCGCCGGACCGCCGAAGGGCGTGCACGGCCTGCTGCCGAAGGACATCTTCCCGGCGGACCTGCGGGCGCGCGTCGACCGGTGGCTGCGTCCGGACAGCTGACGGGCCCGTCGGGCTGCCGGACGGCACCCGTCCGGGCGATGAACGCCGACTCTCAGCCGAGGTCGATCAGAACTTTGCCGGTCACCCCGCCCTCGACCGCGTCGTGGGCGTCGCCGGTGCGGTCGAGCGGGTAGCGGTGGAGCGGCAGCCCCGCGCCCTCACCCACGTTCAGGGCGCCGTCCGCGACCGCCGCGGTGACGTCCGCCGCGGCGGCGTCCTTCTCCTCGGGTGACAGCGTCAGCGTCAGCACGAACTGGTAGCGCAGATTCCGGCCCATCAGAAGCCGGGTGGGCAGCCGGACTTCGCCGTCGCCCTCCGTCCCGTAGGCGGCGACCGTGCCGCCCGGGGCGAGCACCTCGAGATCGAGGCCGAGGTTCGCGGACGGCGCCACCTCGGTGATCAGGCTCACCCCCGCGGGCGCGATCGCGCGGATGTCCGCCGCGGCGCTGTCCGACCGGTGGTGCACCACATGCCCGGCGCCCGCGGCGCGCGCCAGTTTCTCCTTCTCCGGGCTGCCGACCGTCGCGATCACCGTCGCGCCGCTCCACGTCGCGAGCTGGACCGCCGCGTGGCCGACACCCCCCGCGCCGCCCGCCACCAGCACGGTGTGCCCGACCAGCGTGTCCGGACCGAGGCGGGCCGGTGCCTGCTGCGCCGAGGTCAGACACCGGTGCGCCACCAGCGCGGGCAGCCCGATGCTCGCACCCAGTTCCAGCGAGGCGCCCGGCGGCAGTTGTACCGCCTGGCGGGACGGCAGCACCACGAACTCGGCGGCGGTGCCCTGTGGCCGCCGCCACGCCGACTCCCACATCCACACCCGCTGCCCTACGCGCTCCGCGGCGACGCCGGGGCCGACGGCCTCGATCACGCCGCTGCCGTCGTGATGGGGGATCACCTCGGGGTACATCAGGCGTCCTTCGGCATGACCGAACCGGCGGCACTTCCAGTCGGTGGCGTTCACCCCCGAGATCGCCACCCGGACCAGGACCTCGCCGGCGCCCGGCTCCGGTACCGGCCGGTCGACCAGTCGGAGGACATCCTGTTTTCCCACCGACGAATAGACGATCGCCTTCACTGGCACTCCTTCGACAGGGAGCCGCTGTGGAACCGGAAGCCGTCCCACGGCCGCGAGGCTAACCGCCGCGGCTCCGGCGGCACAGCGCTTCCGGTGATGCCTGTCAAGGTGAGGGATGGCGGGACGTCCGGGGATCACTAACGTCGCTTCGGTCCGCCGGTTCTGCCCGGCCTGAGGAGGATGTCGTATGGCAGCGCCCATCACCCACCAGCAACTCGTGGACCGGACCGACCACTTCGCCCCGCCGACGGTTCTGACCGAGGCGGCGCCGTTGTCCCGCATGCTCTACCCGGACGGGCACGTCGGCTGGCTGGCCACCGGGCTCGAGGTGGCCAAGGAGGTGCTGAGCAGCCCCGCGTTCAGCCACAACTTCCATTCGGCGCACTTCCCGATGCTGAAGAAGGGGGAGCCGTTCTCCCCCATGCCGATCATCCCGGGCATGTTCATTCACATGGACCCGCCCGAGCACACGCGCTACCGCGGCATGCTCACCGCCGAGTTCGGCACGCGCCGTATGGCCGAACTCGCCCCGCGCATCAAGGAGATCGCGGCCGGACAACTGGACGCCCTGCGCGCCCAGGGCTCGCCCGCCGACCTGCTGCCCGCCTACATCCGGCCGCTGGTGCTGCGGGTGCTCTCCGAGGTCGTCGGAGTGCCCTACGAGGACACCCCCACGCTGGCCGCGCTGGCGGACACCGCCAATGACGACGACGTCCCGCTGGAGGACGAGTTCGCCGCCGAGAAGCGGGCGTTCTTCCTCACCCGTGACCTGGTCGAGCGGGCCAGGACCTCGCCCGGGGACGACGTCCTGGGACGGCTGACGGCGGTCGAGGGACTCTCCGACCGTGAGATCACCAACATGCTGCTGGTGGTGTTCGTCGCCGGTTTCGCCACGTGTGAGGGAGCGGTGGCGGCCGCGGCACTTGCCCTGCTCCATCACGGCGAGCAGTTCGAGGCCTTCCGCGCCGCGGCGGAATCGGGCGAGGGGACCGAGTCGGAGGTCGAAGAAGTGCTGCGCTACACCACCGTGAACCAGTATCAGATCTTCCGCACGGCGCTGGAGGACACGAGCCTGCACGGCGAACTGGTCCGCAAGGGAGAAACGGTGACCGTCTCGCTGCCGGCGGCGAACCGCGACCCTGCTCAGTTCGGCTGCCCCGCGCACCTGGACCTGGGCAGGGAGGACGCCTCCGGCCACATCGCGTTCGGCTACGGCGCCCACGCGTGCGTCGGTCAGCGCCTCGGGCGCGCCGTGCTGGGCACCGCGCTGGAGACGCTCGTACAGGGACTGCCGGGGCTGGCTCTGGAGGAGCCGCTGGAGGACATCCCGCTGCGGGCCCGTACACCCGTGCTGAGTGTGCAGAGGCTGCCCGTGCGCTGGTAGGCCGGCGTCCGACCCGTGACAACGCCCGGCCGGTGGACCCGGCCGGGCGTTCGGCGTGCCTGGTTCACCAGGGTGATGTCACCGGGCCGTGCACATGGCCCTCACGACTCTCGGGCAGGGACCCCGCCCGTCCTCTGCCGGTGGCCCGGCCCGGTCAGTGAGCTCGCGCGACCGGGGCGCCCCGCACCTGTGCGCGCAGTTCGTCGACGAGCGCCGAGGCGCCGCCCGGCGCGGCGGTGCCGAACACGTGGTAGTCGGGGCGGACGAGGACAGTCGCCGCGCCGAGTCGTTCGAGACAGGCGTGGTAGACGCCCTCGACGTCCCGCACCCTGCCCGGCCCGGCCGGTGAGCCGGGCGGCGCCAGACGTACCACGCGAGTCCCGAGACCGGCCAGGAACGCCCCGTGGGCGTCGCTCAGTTCGGCCGGGTCCTCCGTGGTGATCAGGACGAAGCCGGTGCCGATGACCTGATCGAAACGGCCACGCACGCCGTCGGCCTCCACCGTGCCGGCCATCATGACCTCGCCCGCACCACCGCACCCGTCCCCGGCCGGCCGCAGCAGTCCCTTCGTCAGCGGCTCGGCGGGGGGCGGGCCCTGTGGCCCGCGGCCACCGCCGTTGGCCAGGATCGCCGAGTCCCGGTCGGCCGCCGCGGCCGGGTCGGTCACACAGATCACCCGGCCCAGCTTGACCGACGCGGTGATCGACGCCTTGGCCTGCAGACGGCGTTCGAGTGTGTAGGTGTCGAGCAGCCGGTCCGGCGCCCGGTCCGTCAGCACCAGGTCGAGCTTCCAGGCGAGGTTGACGACGTCCCGGATGCCGGCGCACATGCCCTGTCCGGCGAACGGAGGCATCAGGTGGGCGGCGTCCCCGGCGAGGAAGACCCGGCCCGAACGCCACTGGTCCGCCCACATGGCGCGGAACTGGTACGTGGCGTTGCGCAGCAGCGTGGCCGTGGCCGGGGTGACCCCGTGCGGGGCGAGCAGGCGCCAGGCGGCCTCGGTGGTGTCCAGCTCCGCGGCGCTCTCGCCCGGCAGGCGCATGAACTCCCAGCGGCGGCGCCCCGGCCCGCTGCCGACCATCGTCGTGGGGCGTGCCGGGTCGCACAGCTGCACATTCGTCGGGAGGAATTCGCGGGGGGTGTCGAGCCGGACGTCACAGAGCAGCCACTCGTAGGAGAAGCCGAGGTCCGTGACGGACACGCCGATGTGTTCGCGCACGAAGCTGTTGGCGCCGTCGCAGCCCACCAGGTACCGGGCGGTGAACGTGCGCGTCGCGCCGCCCTCGGTGACCGCGGTCGCCGTGACACCCGTGGGCGTGCGGGCGATGTCCACCACGCGGTGGCCCACATGCGTCTTGACGCCCGGGAGCATCGCCATCCGTTTCGCGAGCAGCTCTTCGAGCGCCGGCTGGTGCATCGTGTTGGCGTCCGGCCAGCCGTACCGGCCGACGCGGCTGAACGCGATGTCGAGCAGGGGCCGGTGACTGGCGCTACGCCATTGGTAGCCGGTCGCCGGCTCGGAGATCCCGGCCAGGTCGTCGCCGATACCGGTGGCCGCGAGCAGGCGTGCGGTCTCCCCGTCGAAACTCGTCGCGCGGGGCAGCGGATATGGCTCGGGCCGGCGCTCGAGGACGCACACCCGATGGCCTCGGTCGGCAAGGAGGATGGCGAGTACGGCGCCCACCGGGCCCCGGCCGACGATGATGACGTCCGTGTCGGGGGTGTCCGGGCAGGGTTCGGGCGGATGTGGTGTGCCGGGCATGTCCAGAGGCCTCCGTACCGCGACAGGTGATGCGGCGGGCAACGGCTTCGGAACGCTACCGGCGGCCTGCGTGGCGTTGTCAAGGCCCGACCAGGGAGATAATCGTATGACTGTCAGGCTGAGGGATGCTGGGGCTGCTGAGGTCGGCGTAGCCTGACGGCGGCGCACGAAGTTGGTGCGCGCACCGACAACGGGGGGATGACGTCGAGATGCCATGGAAGCCGCTCCTGTCCCCGACGCGGTCCGAAGTGAAGCCGTTCGCGGCCTGCCGCCGTGAGCGATGACGTAGCCGGGGCGGTCGCCGAGTCCTGACCGGGCGTGGCGGTACGGGGAAACGTCCCCGGCTGCTGTCCCGCTCCGGCGCACGGGCCGGAGCAACGCGGGCGGTCGGCCGAATCGATTCACCACACCTATGTGTGTGCATGCGACGGCGCACAGCACCTCACCGGTGGCACCGCAGGGTCTTCCCACGGGGAACCGATCGCGGTCCGGCCGGTTTTGACACGGCGTCGAGAGCGGACGCCGGTCTCACCGCACAGTTCGTCGAATTGGGGGATTCAATGGTCGGGCAAGCACGCGAACTGGATGCCTGTGAAGAATCGCCACTGCCAGCCTGCGTCGCGCCCGACTGCGTCACCGCTGGAATCCTGACCCGGGCCCACGAGCGCTGGCAGGAAGGCGGCCTCCGGGATGCCATAGCCCTCGCCGAAGAGGCGGTCACGGTGGACTGCGACCGCTGCGACAGGTGCTGTTCCGCTTACGCGGGTCTGCTGCTGACACTGTTCCTCGTGGGCATCCGCCACGTGGAGGAGGCGGCAGACCTGCAGAGCCGGCTCATCGCGTCGCCCGAGGTGCGGGACGACCCCCAACTCGTCGCGGGCACCACGCTCGTGGGGGCGAAGGTGGCACTCGCCGCCGGTGACCACGCGAACGCGGCCGGGCTCGCCGAACAAGGCCTGCGCCTCGCGGCCGAGACCGGCCAGACCGCCTGGACCCCGATCGGGAACCTGGTGCTGGCCACGACGACTCTGCGCCGGGGCGACATCTCGGCCGCGCTGCACTACAGCGGCAAGCTCGAGGAGGACGCGGTGTTCGCCCGGGAGATGTTCCCGATCGGACAGTCCGCGTGGGCCGTCGTGCAGCTCAGCGAAGCGGGCAAGGGGCGGGACAAGGCCGCGGCCCTCGCCCGGGAACTGCTCGAGTCCGAGACGTTCACCCGCCGCCTGCTGGTGGCGGATCCCGCGGCGGTGCCCTGGCTGGTCCGGCTGCTGCTCCGGGTCGGCGAGCGCGGCCCTGCCCGCACGGGAGTCCGTTTCGCCGAGCGGCTCGCCGCCGAGAACCCGGACATCGACTCGGTCGGCGCCGCCGTCCTGCACGCCGCCGCACTGCTGGATGGCGACCTCGACAAGCTGCGGCGTGCCGCGGAGTCCCACACCGATCCATGGGCACGCGCCTCGGTACTGGAGGACATCGGCGTCCGGCTCTGCGAAGGGCGGGAGGAATCCCCGGAGGCGGCGAGGCATTTCGAGCGCGCGATGAACGCCTACACCCGGATGGGTTCGCTGCGCGACTCGTCGCGGGTCATGAGCCGGTTGCGGAGCATCAACGCCAGCCCGCGCTCCCGTGAGCGGTGCCGGCCGCGCAGCGGCGTCCGGGGACTGACCGACACGGAGTACGCCGTGGCGAAGCTGGTCTCCCAAGGGCTGACCAACGGCGAGACGGCGGAACAACTGTTCCTGTCCCGGCACACCGTCGCCTTCCACCTGCGCAAGGTGTTCCAGAAGGTCGGGGTCAAGTCCCGGCTCGAACTGGCCGTCATCTGGCACGAACTCGACACCGGCCCCGTCGGCCCGGCCGTCGACGTCGCGTCCTTACCGAGCTACAGCCGGATCTGACGGGCCGTCGCTCCGCGCTCGCGTGCCCGCCCTGCTCAGCCCGGTGGAACACGGCTCGCCAGGGTGGCGGTACGTGCCGGGCCCCGCCCCAGGACGCGGGCGAGGGCCACGGCCCCGTGCAGCGACGTGAGCCCGCCCCGGCAGGACGCCCGTACCGGTGGTGCGGGTACGCCGGGCCGGGCCAGCGCGTGCAGATGGTGCGCCACCATGTCGACGAAGCCGGGCAGCCCGGTGGCGAATCCGCCGCCCACGACCACGAGTCCGGGGTGCATCAGCTCCCGGACGCCGGTGACCGCGAGCGCGATCCGGTGACAGGTGCGGTCCACGGCCTGTACGGCCCACGACTCCTGGTGTGCGAGGCCCTCCCGCAACCGCCGGTACGTCACGTCGGCGCCGTGCAGCAGGCTCGCCCGGGCCAGTGTGGCCGGGCCGGAAGCGATGGACTGCAGACAGCCCCGCCGGCCGCACCGGCAGGGCGGACCGTCCGGGTCGGTCACCACATGACCGAGTTCGAACGAGCCGCGGCCGAGGCCGGGGAGCGGGCCGGTGCCAGAGGTGAGGCCACCTCCGACGCCGGTCCCGACCCCGACATACAGCACGTCGGCGCAGCCGGTCGCCTCCGCCTCCGCCAGCGCGGCCAGGTCTCCGTCGTCGGCCCAGCCGACGAGCGTGTCCGGGAACAGCTCCGCCATGGCGCAACGGACGTCCAGGCCGATCCACTCGGGTCGGCTCGGCCAGACCACCACGCGGTCGTCCGGGCCGACGGTGGCGGGCAGCGCGATGCCCACAGCGGCGAACCCGCCCGGAACCTCCCGGTGCAACAGGTCGACCTCGGTGGCGAGCCGGGCCATGTCGGCGGCGACACCGCGGCCGTGCCAGCGCGCGACGCGCTCACGGACCTCCCCGCCCGGGGTCTCCGCACGCAGGGCCACCTTGGTGCCGCCGATGTCCATGCCGAGCCAGGCCGCCGGCTCCCGGGAGCCGGCGGCCGCGTAAGGCGGGTTCATCCCAGGCCGCCGACCGGAACCGGGGGACACCAGGCCAGCAGATCCGCGGGAGCCTTCAGGACCAGGTCGGGTCCGGCATTCAGCAGACCGTCCTCGTCGACCGTCGCCCATGTCGCCCCGGCGGAGGTGACGCCCGCGCCCCGGGCGCTGTGGATGTCCGCGGGAGCGTCCCCCACCATGATCGTCTCCTCGGCCCGGGCATCGAGCAGCCGCAGGGCCCGGAACACGATGTCCGGCGCCGGTTTGGGGCGCGCGACCTCGTCGGATCCGATCACATGGTCGAAGAATTCGACGATGCGCAGGGTCTCCAGCAGTGAGCGGGCCCGCACCCCGGCCTTCCCGGTGGCCACGGCGAGCCCCAGCCCGCGGGCCCGCAGGGTCTCCAGCAGGTCCACGATGCCGTCGATCACCGGGACCTGGTCGGCGAGCCGGTAGCTCTCGCGGACGAACGGCTCCTCCATCTCCAGCGGGAGGCCCATGATGCGCATGATCTCCGGAAAGTACAGGCCCTGGTACCGCTGGTACTCCGCGAACGGGGCGGGGCCGTCACCGACCACCTCGGCGTACGCGGCGGTGAAGGCCCTGCCCATGACCTCGTGGCTGTCGACCAGGACGCCGTCGAGGTCGAAGATCACCGCGCCGCGTGGCGTGACGGTCGTCATCTCTCACCTGCCTTGAACTCGGCCGGTCCGGCCGGCACCAGGGACGTGGCCGCGGCAGCGTAGATCGCTTCGATGGCCATGACGATTCGGTGGGCGCCCTCGATCGCCCGGCCCCGGGACGAGGGCAGCGTGCTCAGTGTGGAGAGCTGACGGTCGTACTCGGCGCCGACCGGTTGCGCGGGCACCCGGATGTCGCTGATCTCTCCCGCCCGGACATGGGTGAGCCCGGGCCGCGGTACGCGGTGGGGGCTGAACCCGAAGGTGCAGCGCAAGGTCGCGGTCCCGGCGGTGCCCTCGACCCGGATCGTGGTGACGTCGTGCGTCGCGCCGTGCGAGGCCCAGCTGGCCTGCAGTCCGACGGAGAGGCCGCCCTCGGCGACCAGGAAGGCGCGCACGGTGTCCTCGACATCGGCGGTGGTGCTCGGAGCCGGCTGGTCGTGGCGCCAGGCCGCTGTCCAGTCGGCGTCGTTCACATGGTCGTCCGTGGTGACCGCCGCCACCTGATCGAACGTCAACGGACCGACGATCGCGTCGAGCACGTCGAGAAGGTGCCAGCCCAGGTCGAACAGGACGCCGCCGCCCGCCTGCGAGCGGTTGGTGAACCAGCCCTTGGCCTGTGGCACCCCGCGGGCCCGGATCCAGGACAGGTCGACATTGCGGACACGGCCCAGCGCCGGGACCAGCCGGGCCAGTTCGACGACGTCGGCCCGGTGCCGGAAGGCGCTGCCCGCCAACAGGGGTGCACCGCCCCGCAGTTCCGCGTCGGCGAGGAGTTCGGCCTCACCGACGGAGAGACACACCGGCTTCTCCACGAACGTGGCCAGCCCGCGCAGCAGGAGATCCCGGGCCACCGGGGCATGGGCGTGGTTGGGGACGGCGACGACGGCGAGGTCGGCCTGCCGGGTGTCGAAGGCACCGGGATCCGCGAACGCCGGGCGTCCGGTCGCGGCGGTGAACGCGGCGCGGCGCGCCGGATCGGGGTCGGCCCCGGCCACGACGTCGTAGCCGTCGTGGGCCCGCAGCCGGGGAAGCCAGATCTCCTGGCCGGACCAGCCGAGTCCGACCAGGAACGTGCGTACGGTCATCCGGCGCGCACCAGCTCGGCCACGATGGCGGCGGCGTCCGTCAGCGCCGGTACGGAGCCGAGCAGCGTCCGGTGGTGCAGCCAGACGCAGTCCGCGCTGATGGCCTCGGCGTTCGGGCACCGCGCGGCCACCTCGTCCACCGTCCCGTCCGGGGCGTTGACCTCCCAGAAGGCGTCGGTCCGGTAGATCGCGCGGAACGCCGCGAACGCGGGGAGCCCCGCCTCCACCAGCCGGTCCACCAGGGCGTTGCGCCGCTCCTCGGACCAGCCGGGCAGCCGGAACATGGCCATGTAGTGGGGGTTGCGGTCGGTGCGGCCGTCGTCGGCCTGCGGCTCGACGCCGGGGATGTCGGCCAGCAGTGCGGACAGCACCGGCCACCGCTCCTCACGGACCGTGATCTGTCCGTCCAGCCGGACGAGTTGAGCGCGCAGCACCGCGGCCGAGAACTCGTTGAGCCGCATGTTGGTGCCGGCCACCTGGTGCAGGTAGTGACGGTCGGTGCGGGGGCGGCCGCAGGAGTGCCGCAGGAACGCCCTTTCGTACATCTCCTCGTCGGGGAAGACGAGGGCGCCGCCTTCGCCGGCGGTCATCAGCTTGCCGTTCTGGAAGCTGAACGCGGCGATCGAGCCCAGTTCGCCGACCCGTCGGCCACGCCACCGCGCCCCGTGGGCGTGCGCCGCGTCCTGGAGCAGCGCCACGCCGGCGTCGGCGGCGAGCTTCTCCAGCCCGTCCATGTCCGCCATCAGCCCGGCCATGTGTACGGGCATGATCACCTTGGTGCGCGGGGTGATGGCCGCCGCCACCGCGGCGACGTCGATGCAGTACGTTCCGGGGTCCACGTCCACGGGCACGCTGACCGCGCCGAGCCGCTGTACCGCCTGCGAGGACGAGATGAAGGTGAACGCGGGCACGATCACCTCGTCGCCCGGGCCGACGCCCATGGTCTGCAGGGCCAGCTCCAGCGCGTGCGTTCCGTTGGTGACGGCCAGCGCGTACCGGGCACCGTGGTACTCGGCGAACTCCTCCTCGAAGGCGGTCACTTCGCCGCCTCCCATGCGCCACCACTGGCCCTGCGCCAGCGCACGCTCGAGAGCCTCGCGTTCGGTGTCGTCGAACTGGGGCCAGGCCGGGAAGATCGGTGCGGGCCGGGGATTCATGCTGGCTACTCTCCTCTTGTCTCCCGCCCGCAACGGTGGGTTCCCTCCGAGCAGCCTCGGCCGTCCACCGTGGAGAGGGTCCATGTCCTGCGCCGTCTCGCGGACCGCCCCGGAGAATTCGGCAGGGCAGCCGTCGGCGAGGTGATCGAGTGTCGCTTCACCGTAGGCAGCCGGTCACGGCCGTCGCATCGCACGACCTGGTAGTACCCGGCCGGGGGACCGTAGCGGCGGGGCGCGGACCACTCGTACGGCGGCTTCGCGGGGGAGCGCGCACTACCTGTGTGAAGGATGCCGGGGCGTCCGCCGCGAGCCTACGGTGGCGAGCGGGCAGCGCAACCCGCCCCGGGACGGGCCACCGGCCCGCCGGCGCGCCGAGGCTGCCGCTCTCTCACCCCCGTCGCGGAAGGGCCCGGATCATGACCCGCCCCGTCGTCAGCCCCGATGAGCTCGACTCCCTGGACTTCGCCGACCCTCGGCTGCATGCCGAGCGGGACCTCACCGAGGTGTGGCGTCATCTGCGTGCGCAGCGGCCGTTCTACTGGCAGCCCCCGCGAGAGGACCGTCCAGGCTTCTGGGTGCTCAGTCGTTACGCCGACGCGATGGCCGTCTACCGTGACAAGGAGCACTTCACCACCGAGCACGGGAACGCCCTGGAGAACCTCCTCATCGGAGGGGACCCGGCGGCCGGCTCCATGCTCGCGGTCACCGACGGCCCGAAGCACACCCGGTTGCGCAACGTCCTCAACTCCGCGTTCGCGCCGAAGACGCTCGCACGGATCCGCCACAGCCTGCGCCGCAGCATCGACGACCTCCTCGCCGTCGCCCTGGAGAAGGGCGAGTGCGACTTCGTCCGCGAGGTGTCGGCGAGCATCCCCCTGGGCGCCATCTGCGACCTCCTGGGTGTGCCGGAGGCCGACCACCGGTACCTGCTGGACCGCACCTCGCACGCCTGGAGCTCCGACGAGGCCGACGCCTCCCCGGAGGCGACCTGGCAGGCGAAGAGCGAACTCCTGCTGTACTTCTCCGACGTGGCCTCGACGCGGCGCGGCCACGACGCCGACGACGTGATCAGCCTGCTGGCCAACTGCCGTATCGACGGTGAGCCGATCAGCGACCGCGACCTGATGGCCAACTGCTACGGGTTGATCATCGGCGGCGACGAGACCGGGCGGCACGCGATCTCCAGCGGCCTGAAGGCACTGATCGAGCACCCGGAGCAGTGGCGGGCGCTCAAGGACGGCACGGCCGATCTCACGACCGCCGCCGACGAGATACTGCGCTGGACCGTGCCGTCGCTGCACAGCGGCCGGACGGCCACCGCCGACACCGAGGTGAACGGCCGGCTGATCAAGGAGGGCGACATCGTCACCGTGTGGACCTCCTCGGCCAACCGCGACGCCGAGGTGTTCCCCGACCCGGACCGCTTCACCCTGGAACGCTCCCCGAACAAGCATCTGACGTTTGCCTTCGGCTCGCACATCTGCCTGGGGCACAACCTGGCGCGGATCGAGGTGGAGGAGGTGCTCGGCGCCCTGCGCAGCCAGGTCTCCTCGGCCGAGCAGACCGGGCCCGAGGAGTGGATCTACTCGAGCATCCTGCACGGCATGAGTTCCCTGCCGGTGGCGCTCACTCCCGAGGGGCGGTGACGCGGGATGCCCCGGACACAACCGCCCGCGGGCACCGGCCTGCCGCTCGCGGGTATCACCGTGGTCGCCGTCGAGCAGGCGGTGGCGGCGCCGCTGGCCACCCGTCACATGGCCGACCTCGGCGCCCGCGTGATCAAGGTGGAACGCCCGGACGGCGGGGACTTCGCGCGGAGTTACGACACCAGCATGGGCGGACTGGCCAGTCACTTCGTCTGGCTCAACCGGGGCAAGGAATCCGTCACTCTCGACCTGAAGTCGCCCGGCGGGCGCCAGGTCCTGGCCGAGCTCGCCGCCACCGCCGACGTGTTCGTGCAGAACCTCGCCCCGGGCGCGGCCGTGCGCCTCGGCTTCGGGGCCACCGAGCTGAGAGCCCGGCACCCGCGACTGGTGACCGTCGACATGTCGGGGTACGGAAGCACCGGCCCCTACCGGGACAAGCGGGCCTACGACATGCTCATCCAGTGCGAGGCGGCCCTGGTCTCGGTGACCGGGGCGGCCGACCGCCCGGCGAAGGCGGGCATCCCCGCCGCCGACATCGCGGCGGGCATGTACGCCCTGTCCGCGACCCTCGCCGCCCTGGTGGGACGGGGGGTGGGCGGTGAGGGCGCCGCGCTGGAGATCTCGATGCTGGAGGCGACCAGCGAATGGATGGGTTACCAGATCTATCACGCCCAGGGGACCGGACGTTCGCCCGGTCGCATGGGCCTGTCGCATCCCAGCGTGGCGCCCTACGACGCGTTTCCCACGGCCGACGGCGCGGACGTGGTCATCGGAGTGCAGAACGACCGGGAGTGGGCGAGGTTCGCCGCGGAGTTCCTGGGCCGGCCCGACCTTGCGACCGACCCGGCCTGGGCGACGAACGTGGCCCGGGTGCGGCACCGCGAGGAGGTGGACGCGCTGGTAGCCGAGCACACCTCGGCGACGACCGCGGACCGGCTCGTGGCCTGCCTGGACGCCATCGGCATCGCGTCCGGCCGCGTCAACGGGGTCGGTGACCTGCTGGATCATCCGCAACTGGCCGCGCGCCGCCGCTGGCGTCCGGTGGAGACCCCCGGCGGTACCGTACGCGGACTGCTTCCGCCATTCACCGTCGACGGCGTCGAGTTGCCGATGGGGCCGGTCCCGGCACTCGGCGAGCACACCGCGCCGGTGCTGCGCGAGCTGGGCTACTCCGCCGCGGACATCGCCGCCCTGCGACGCCGCGGTGCCGTCTCCTGCGTGACGGAGAACTCCCTGGCCTGAGCCGGGGACGGGTCCGGGTGCGCACGGACGGCGCGGCGGAACCGCACCGTCGACGAGGCCGCCGCCCCACAGGGCGGCGGCGCTGTCCGTTCCCGTCGCAGGACGCTTCTGCTACGAGCACAGCCGGGGCCGGCCCGCCGCGACGACGCTCGTCGTGTGCTCGCGTATCCCCGTATGCCGGACGGCCAGGTCGTTCCACGCGCTCGCCAGTTGCACGCGGGACTCCACGCCCAGCTTGCGGAAGATCTTCCGCAGGTGGAATGCGATGGTGTGCGGCGACAGGAAGAGCTGGCCCGCGGTCTGCCCGTTGGTGAAGCCCTGGGCGACCAGATGCGCTACGGCGTACTCGGTGTCGGTCAGTTCCGGGATCTCCCGCCTTCGCTGATGCCGGCCCACCACGCCGGCGTCCGCGGTGCTGTGGTGCAGCTGGGACTCGATGCGTGAGGCGTCCCGCCACGCTCCGGTCTGCGTGTAGGTGTCCAGCGCCTGCTGCAGGTCACGCGCCGGGGCGGTCCGGTCGTCGGCACCGCGGGCGAGCATGACAGCGATGTCCTCGTTGGCCGACGCCTTCGCCCAGGGATCGACGTGCGACTCGGCGGCGAGCCGGAGCTTGCCGAGGTCTTCGTCGTGCAGTCCGGCGGCGTGGGCCGCGGCTGCCTGCAACGAGCTGAAGTGCGGGTTCTCGGCGGCCAGTTGCTGACAGATCCGAACGCCGTGTGCCGCCAGCTGCTTGCGGTCGCAGTTCATCATGAGCCGGACGAGCCAGGGCAGTGCCGCGGGTTCGGCGATCGAGAGCTGGCGTACGGCCGCGTCCGCGGCGAGCAGCTCGGCGCCCAGCGGCACAGCGCTGCGTCGGCCCTTCTTGGCCTCGGCGATCTGGATCACCGCCCAGGCGGCCTGGCCGACATGGAGCATCTCCCGCTGGAAGACGGTGTCTTCCTTCAGCTTCTGCGCGTAGCGGACGGCCGTGGACAGATGACCCTGGCGCAGTGCGGACTGCGCCAGCACGAAGTGCCCGAGCGGTGTCCAGGCCCTGAGTCCGGACCGCTTGGCTTCGCCGAGTCCGGCGGTGGCGAATTTTGCCGCTTTCCCGAAGTCACCGGTGGCGAGGACGACTTCGGACCTGACGAGTGTCGCGGTTGCGGTCAACTGGTCGTCGCCGCGCGCCTGGACGAGTTCGTCGACGGTCTCCATCACGGCTTGTGCGTAGTCCGTTCTTCGCACCTGTGCGAGCAGGAGGCTCAGGACGAACGCGGCCTCCGCGCGGCAGGGACTGTCCGCCGTGCATCCGTCGTGCAGCGCCTGTTCGGCGGAGCCGATGCCGTCGTCCAGCCGGCCGTCGCGCCAGGAGCGCCGGGCCGCCGAGACGAAGGGGGCGGTACGGCACGACGATGCCGTGCATTCCAGTGGAGATACCGTCGTGTGGGGAGTGTCGCACTCGGCTACCATGCTGTTCTGCAAAGTAAACCCCCGCTTGCGAAATACGAACCGACATGCCTGAAGGAGCCTATGGGCGGCTTCTCGCGGTTGTCAACGGTGGCTATTTGGGGGCAGCAATTCGATTTTGAAAGGCGAGTTTACGCTAACGGAAAATTTGACTCATCTTTTGCTGGCTCTTGTTTGACTTGTGGTCCGCGAGGAGCCCGATGAGGTGTGCGATGTCGCATGTTTGCGTGAGGTGCGGCCTGGGCAAACCGTTGAGCTGGGCTGATTTGACGTTCGGTATGTCGGCGGTCAGGACTGTCAAGTCATGCGGTTGTGGTGCGAGTGGGGGTGGGTGAGTCTTGCGGCTGGGTCGTGATGGTGTCCGACGGCCGGATTCCGCCGCACGGAGAGGTGGGCATGAGCGCCATTCTTTTGTTGAACGGGCCGAATCTTGGAATTCTTGGCGAACGTGAGCCGGAATTGTATGGCCGGGAAACCCTCGGTGATATTGAGAAA
Organism: Streptomyces sp. NPDC102270; assembly: GCF_044766405.1. NCBI lineage: Bacteria > Bacillati > Actinomycetota > Actinomycetes > Kitasatosporales > Streptomycetaceae > Streptomyces > Streptomyces sp. NPDC102270. Next base: position 166,696 of record NZ_JBIWLX010000011.1, read on the forward strand.
ATGGTTGCGATCGAAGTTGCGGAAGTGGGCTGGGAAGTGATTTCGGTCCAGCGGGAAGGGGAGGGTGAGCTGGTGCGGGCCGTGCACGAGCACCGTTCCACGACGGTCGGTGCCCTCGTGAACCCCGGTGCCCTGATGATCGCCGGCTGGAGCCTCAGGGATGCGCTGGCGGCCTACGGTCCCCCGTGGATTGAGGTGCACCTGACAAACGTGTGGGCCCGGGAACAGTTCCGGCACGAATCCGTTCTCGCGCCGCTCGCCTCCGGCGTGGTCGTCGGTCTCGGTGCTTTCGGCTACCGGCTGGCGGCACGGGCGCTCGTGCAGTTGTGCGAAGCCGGTGCTGGGCAGTCGTGAGCCTCAGGGCCGGCACGCCGACGTCGTGTTCCTGCCACCACACCGGGAGCGGACAGTGATGACCGCCGAACGGGCCGCGGCCGGCTTTCCGCCGCCGGGCACCCGGAACCCCCGCCACGGACGGCCGGGGACCGTGACGCCGCGCGACGCCGTGTCCCCGCCGCGCCGATGATGCACCTGGGTCTGTCGGGTGCCGGCCCGGCCCCGCTGCCGCTCGCGGCCGCGGTCACCCGGCCCACGGCGCAACAGCCCGACTGGCCGGATCCGGCCGGCGTGCGAGCCGTCCGCGAGGCGTTGCGTACGGCGTCACCGCTGGTACTGCCCGCCGAGGCCGACCGCCTCACGGCCCGGCTCGCGGAGGCGGCGCGCGGTGAGGCCTTCGTTCTGCAGGGCGGGGACTGCGCCGAGACCTTCGCCGGCAACACCGAGTCGCATCTGCGGGGGAACCTCGACCTGCTGGCCCGTATGGCCGCCGTGCTCACCAGCGCCGGCGGCCTGCCCGTGGTCCGGCTGGCCCGGATGGCCGGCCAGTACGCCAAGCCTCGCTCGGCCGCGGTGGACGCCCGCGGGCTGCCCGTCTACCGCGGTGACATGATCAACGGCCTCACCGCGACCTCGGCGGAGCGGGCGCCCGACCCCGACCGGATGCTCCGGGCCCATGCCGCCTCGGCGGTCGCGATGAACTTCGTGCGGGCCTGGACGGGCGGCGAGGTCTTCACCGGCCACGAGGCGCTGGTGCTCGACTACGAGTGCGCGCTGCTGCGGCAGGGGGCGCCCGGAGACCGCCGGCCGTACAGCGGTTCGGCACACTTCCTGTGGATCGGAGAGCGGACGCGCCGGCTCGACGGAGCCCACATCGGGTTCGCCGAACTGCTGGCCAACCCCGTCGGAGTGAAGCTGGGGCCCACGACCACTCCGGAGGAAGCCGTCGAATACGTACGGCGGCTGGACCCGGACGGAGTACCTGGCCGGCTGACGCTGGTGAGCCGGATGGGACACCGGAGGGTGCGCGACGTGCTGCCGCCGATCGTCGAGAAGGTGACCGCGCTGGGACACCAGGTGGTCTGGCAGTGCGACCCCATGCACGGCAACACCTTCGTCGCACCGACCGGCCACAAGACCCGGCGCGTCGACCACGTCCTCGACGAACTCGCCGGGTACTTCGAGGTGCACCGGCGGCTCGGCACCCACCCCGGCGGCGCCCATCTGGAGCTGACCGGGGACGACGTCACCGAGTGCCTGGGCGCGGGCGTCGGCGAGGCGGATCTGCCGCACCGTTACGAGACCGCGTGCGACCCCCGGCTGAACACCCGTCAGGCGATGGAAGTGGCCACGCTCCTGGCAGAACTGATCCGCTCCGCACCACGCGCCGACGGAGTGGCCTGCCACTGCCACGGGCGTCCTGACAGGATGTCCGCATGGAACTTGGACTGATCAGTCTCGCCGACCTGACCCCGGATCCGGCGACCGGCGACATCGCGCCCGGCGGCAGGCGGATCTCCGACATCGTGCGCGCCGCCGTGCTCGCCGACGAGGCGGGCCTGGACGTCTTCGCCGTCGGAGAACACCACCATCCGAACTACGCGGTGTCCTCACCCGCCGTCGTGCTCGCCGCGATCGCCCAGGCCACCACGCGCATCAAACTCACCAGCGCGACGACGCTGATCGGGGTCCTCGACCCGGTACGGGTGTACGAGGACTTCGCCACCGTGGACCTGATCTCCGGCGGCCGCACCGAGATCACCGTGGGCCGAGGCGCGTTCCCCGAGCCTTTCGAGCTGTTCGGATATGAATTCGACGACTACGACAGTCTGTTCACCGACCACTTCGAGCTGCTGCGCAAGATCGCCGCCCAGCCCTGGGTCAGCTGGTCGGGCCGCCACCGCGCGCCGCTCACCAGCGCCGGGGTCGTACCCCGCGCCAACCGCTACCCGCTGCCCGTCTGGGTCGGCGTCGGCGGAAACCGGGGGAGTGCGACGCGGGCCGGATCGCTCGGCGTACCCATCCTCGTCGGCGCCACCGGCGGTGCCCTCTCCCGCTTCGTCGAGACGTTCACCGCGTTCCGGGCGGCGGCGGAGAAGGCGGGGCACGACCCGGCGGAACTGCCGGTCGCCACCACGAACTACCTTCACGTCGCGAGCAACCCCGCCGAGGTGGACCGCTTCTACGCCCACTGGGCCGCGTACGCCGCGCATCACTCCCGGGGCCGGCTCCAGGGGCAGCGCGAGGTGTTCGACCTGCAGCGGGGCGAGGACGGCGCGCTGCTGCTCGGCAGCCCGCAGCAGATCGTGGATCGGATCGGGCGCCACCACGAACTGTTCGGGCACGACCGGTTGCTCGCCCAGATCGACCTCGGCGGGATGCCCTTCGCACGGGTCGCCGAGATCATCGAGATTCTCGGCGCCGAAGTGCTCCCCGCCGTACGCAAGTTGACCCGCTGACCCACGCGACGACTACCAACCCGACCGATGTCGGCCGGGCTCGGACCGCCCTACTCTCTGGCGCATGCGGGCGAATCGGCCCGTGCCGGACGGAAGGTGGGGAAATGTCGCAGGTGGCGATCATTGCCGGAGCCGGTACCGACACCGTGGCCGCCACGGCGCTCGCGCTGGCCGCGGACGGATTCGACGTGGCACTGCTCGACGCCGACGAATCCGCCTGCATGACCACGGCGGCCCAGGTCAAGGATCTGGGCCGCCGGGCGATGGCGGTGCGCACCGACTGGACCGACGGAGAGTCGGCCGACGCCGCGATCGAGCAGGTGTGCGCCGGCCTCGGCAATCCGTCGGTCCTGCTCACCGTCGTCCCGGTGGCCGGCCCCGGGCAACTGCACGCGCTCACCCAGGAGCAGTGGACCGATACGACCGCCGTACCGCTGCGCGCGGTCTTCCTGGCCTGCCAGGCCGTACTCGACCCCATGATCAAGAACGGCGGCGGCCGGATCATCACGGTCGCGGACGGTGCGGGCGCGGAGACCGAGAACGCCACCGTCCGTACCGCGCTCGAGGGCCTCACCCGGACCCTGGCGCTCGAACTGGCGCCGCTGGGCATCACGGCCCATCTCCTCACCACGCCCCGCCCCGTCGACCAACTCGGCACCCGGGCGGGCCGGACCCCCACCGCGGCGGAATTCTCCGCGCGGGCAGCCCGGACCGTCACGATGCTCACCGGGACCGCCGCCGACTCCCTCACCGGGCAGGCCCTGCGTGTGGGCACCCCCTGACAGCCGTCGACAGTGACCGCACGGTGGCCCTGCCGGGCTACCAGCCCGAGGGATGTGAGCCCGCCCGGCCGGAACCTACGGTGGTCGGCATCAGGGCGCAGGTCGATGCACCCCGCCGGAAGATCCCTGTACACCCGGCCCGGACATGCCGACACGCCATGCCCGAACGTGCCTGTTGACCACCGAGTCGCATTGGAGAACGTAGGTGCAAGGCCATGAGCACTACGTGCGCCAGATCCTCGCGAAGCTGAGCGCCGAACCCGGTGGCGTCCCGCTCGTTCACCGGGACACGCCGACCACCGCCCGCGAGCTGGCGGACTCCGTCGTCTCCGCCGCGGCCCGGATGCGCGAGCACGGTGTCGGCCCCGGCAGCGCGGTGGCCGTACTGACGAACCCGAACACGCCCGAGACTCTGATACTGCGCTACGCGGCAAACCTGGTGGGCGCCACCGCGGTGCACATCCGCGGTGTCAACGCGGTCGACCCCTCCGACGAACTGTCCGCCGAGGCGCAACTCGGCATCCTCATGGACGTGAAGCCGGCCATGCTCGCCATCGACCGGGACAACATCGCGCGGGCCCTGGAACTCTGCGGTTCCCTGCCCGAGCGTCCCCCGGTCGCGGTGCTCGGCGGCGGTGGCGTCCTCCCGACCGCGATCGACCTGTCCGTCCCCGGTGACATCGACCTCACCACCGCCGAGCAGGGCACGATCGCCGTCGTGACCTACACCAGCGGCTCCACGGGCAAGCCCAAAGGCGTCAGTTGGCCCTACACGGTCAAGAACGAGATGGTCGCGACATCCGCGGTCCGCGGCGACCGCGCCCGCTGCCTGGTCACCGCGCCCCTCACCCACTCGAGCGGCGCCACCGCGGACGACACGATCGTCGCCGGCGGCGTCGTCGTACTGCACCACGGCTTCGACGCCGCCGACGTGCTGCGGGCCGTCCCCCGCCACGGGATCACCCGCCTCGTGCTCGGCGCACCGCAGGTGAACGCGCTGGCCGAACACCCCGATACGGCAAACACCGACCTGACGAGCTTGCGCGAGCTGTTCTACACCGGCAGCCCCGCCGCGCCCGAGAGGCTCGCCCACGCGGTGAAGGCGCTCGGCCCCGTGCTCTTCCAGGTCTACGGCACCAGCGAGACCGGACTGGTCAGCCTGCTGACGCCGCAGGACCACCTGGATCCGGAGCTGCGCGCCACCGTCGGCCGCCCGCCGGAAGCCGTCCGGGTGAGCATCCGCTCCGTCGCCGACGGCCGGGAACTGCCCGTCGGCGAGGCCGGCGAGGTGTGTGTCATCGGCCGGTGGCAGATGGCCGGCTACTGGAACGAACCCGAACTGACGGCGCGTACGGTGCGGGACGGCTGGGTGCACACCGGGGACATCGGACACCTCGACGAGGCGGGCTGGCTGCACCTGCACGGCCGGATCGCGGACGTCATCAAGGTCAAGGGCATCAAGGTCCATCCGAGCGCCGTCGAGCGCGTGCTTCTGGAGCACCCGGGTGTGGAGGCCGCCGCGGTCTTCGGCGTCGAGGACGAGCAGCGCGTCGAGCGGATCTGCGCCGCCGTGGTGCCGCGCGACGGCGTGACCCTGGACCGCGCGGTACTGGAACGGCACATCACCGCCGAGCTGTCGGCGAACCATGTGCCCGCCGAGATCGAACTGCGGGAAACGCTGCCGCTGGTGGGTCCCGGCAAGCCGGACCGGGTGCGGCTGCGCACCGAGGCCGTGGCACGGGCCGCGCGGGCCGAAGGGACGGCGAGCTGACATGGCGCGAGCGACACTCCCCACCCACGTGGTCACGCTGGTCGACGTCGACGGCCCCCTGGACGGCGCCGCGCTGCGGCAGGCCGTCGCCGAACTGGCGCGGCGCCACCCGCACCTGCGGTCGGCGCCGGACGCGGAACTGCCCTGGCGCGAGATCGACCTCGGCACCATGGACGGGCCCCGGCGCGAGGCCGAACTGGACCGGCTCGACGCCGAGGAGGACGAGGGCCCGGCGGTCCCGCTGCGGCTGCTGCTCGCCAGCCTCGGTCCCGAACGGCACCGGCTCCGGCTGAGCAGCGCCCCGGCGGCCGTCGACGCACAGTCGCACCGCGTGCTCATCGACGAACTGCTCACCGTGTACGGCGGAAGGAACGCTGACCTGCCGCGGGTGCCGAGCCACGCCGACTACGCCGGCTGGCTGGCCGTTCAGGACCGCGAAGCGGCCGACCTGGTCTGGTCGACCCACCTCGCCGAGGCCGAGCCGACCCTGGTGGGCGGCCAGGCGTCCCCTGTGCGGCCGGGCCCGGTCGAACGGGTCTCCGGTGAGCTGCCCGCGGACGTCGGCAGCGGCCTCCTGGGAATGGCCCGTGACCATGGGCTGGCGTTCGAGACGGTCGCGCAGGGGGTGTTCGGCATCCTGCTGGGCTGGCTGACCGGCCGGGACGACGTCGTACTCGGGGTCGCGGCCCGGCCGCGCTTCCTCGGGATCGACATCATGGCCGGCCGCTTGGCCGAGCCGAGGCCGGTGGTGGTGCGGGCCGCCGCAGGGGACGCGCTGCTCGACGTGTTCTTCCGGCTGGCCGATGAACAGGCCCGGCTCACCGGCGTCCTGGCGCCCCGCGCGGTCGACGGCATCTTCGACACGCTGGTCTCGGTCGACTGCGGCGAGCCGGCGTCGGTCGCCGACATCCGGGTGGTGGCCGTGGAACAACGGCCACAGGTGCCCGGTGCGCTCGCCTTCCGGGTGCGCGGGACGGGCGAGCGGCTGCGGCTCGACCTCGACTTCCGCCCGGACCTGCTGGAGCGCGCCGATGTCGAACGGATGCTGGAGGTGCTGACCCGGCTGTTCGGCGCCGTGGAGAAGGACCCGACTCAGCGCGTCGGCGCGGTGGACCTGCTGCCACCGGCGGAGCGGCGGCGCGTGCTCCAGGAGTGGAACGACACCGGCACAGCGGCACCACCCTGCACGCTCTCCGAACTCCTGCGCCGCCCGGTCGTCCGGACCCCGGACGCGACCGCGCTGATGTCGGCGGGCGAAACCCTCTCCTTCGCCGAACTCGGCCGACGTGCGGACCGGCTCGCCCGGCTGCTCGCCGACCGCGGAGCGCAGCCCGGACGGCTGGTGGCGCTGGCGCTGCCCCGTTCGGTCGACCTCGTCGTCGCCGTACTGGCCGTGGCCCGGACCGGAGCCGCGTTCGTGCCGATCGACCCCGGCTACCCCGCCGAGCGGGTCGCGTTCATGCTCGAGGACGCCGCGCCGTCGCTCGTCTGCACACACTCCACCACCGATCTCGCGGACCTGCCGCACTCCCTGCTCCTGGACCGGCCGGAGGTACGGGACGCGGTGTACGGGCACGCCGGGACGGACGGGACGGAGTACCCGTACCCGGTCCCCGCGCCGGCCGATGTCGCCTACGTCATCTACACCTCCGGCACCACAGGGCGGCCCAAGGGCGTCGTTGTGCCCCATGCCGGGCTCGTCGACCTGGCCACCACCATGGCCGAGGGCATGGGACTGGACGGTGACAGCAGGCTCCTGCAGTTCGCGTCGCCCAGCTTCGACGCGTTCATCGCGGAACTGCTCGGCGCCCACCACGTGGGTGCCGGGCTGGTGATACCGCCGGACGTGCCGCTCGCCGGTGACGCCCTCGCCGAGGTGATCACCGAGTACGACGTGACGCGTCTGCTGCTGCCGCCGGTGGCCGCCGCGAGCGTGGAGCCGGAGCAACTGACCGGGGTTCAGGGCCTTATGACCGCGGGGGAGGCCTGCTCGGCCGACCTGGTCGCGCGCTGGTCGCCGGGGCGCCGGATGGTCAACGCGTACGGCCCGACCGAGGTCACCGTCTGCGCCACCTGCAGCGAACCGCTGACCGGTGACGGCACGCCTTCGATCGGACGGCCGATCGCCGGCGCCTCGGTCTACGTGCTCGGCAAGGGACTTCAGCCGCTGCCGCCGGGTGTGCCCGGCGAGCTGTATGCGGCGGGCGACGGACTGGCGCGGGGATATCTCGGGCGTCCGGGGCTCACCGCGGAGCGATTCGTGGCCGACCCGTTCGGGCCGCCCGGCTCCCGCATGTACCGGACCGGTGACATGGTCTCCTGGCGGCCGGACGGGACGCTGGCCTTCCACGGCCGCGTCGACGACCAGGTGAAGCTGCGTGGCTTCCGGATCGAACTCGGCGAGGTCGAGACGGTCCTGTCCGACTGCCCGGGCGTCGTGCACGCGGCGGCCGTGGTCCGCGGCGGGGACGGGGAGCGCGACGTGCTCGTCGGGTACGTCACGCCCCAGGACGGAGTGACGCTCGACGCGGCCGACGTGCGGGAGCACGCATCCCGGTTCCTGCCCGACTACATGGTGCCCGCCGCCGTCGTCGTGCTGGACGCCTTCCCGGTCACCCCGGGCGGCAAGCTCGACCGGTCGGTGCTCCCGGCGCCCCGGGCCGTCGTGCCGGAGAGCGGCGGCCGTGCGCCGCGCACCCCAGCGGAAGACGTGTTCTGCACGATCTTCGGAGAGCTGCTCGGTGTCGCCCCGGTGGACGTCGACGCCGACTTCTTCGCCCTCGGCGGCGACAGCATGCTCGCCATCAGCGTGATCCAGCGGGCCCGCGCCGCCGGTTTCGCCGTCTCGCCCAAGGAGATCATCAACAACCCGACGGTCCGCGCGCTCGCCGCGGTCGCCACCTCCACGCAAGGCGGCGGCCGATGACGTCGCTGCCCCTGGTCTCACCCGACGAACTGGACGAACTGGACTTCGCCGACCTCCGGCTGCACGCCGAGCACGACCTGACCGAGGTGTGGCGCCGGCTGCGGGCCGAGCGCCCCTTCCACTGCCAGCCGGCGCGCGGCTCGCAGCCGGCGTTCTGGGTGATAACCCGGTACGCCGACGCGGTGGAGGTCTACCGCAGCCGGGAGTTCACCACCGAGCACGGCAACGGCCTGCCGACCCTGCTCACCGGAGGGGACGCGGCCGCGGGAACGATGCTCGCGGTGACCGACGGGCCGCGCCATCAGCAGATCCGCACGATTCTGACGAGGGCGTTCTCCCCGCGGGTACTCGCCGCCATCCGGGACGGCGTCCACCGCACGGTGGACGAACTCATGGCGGCGGCCGTCGCCAAGGGCGAATCCGACTTCGTCCGGGACGTCTCCGCGAACATCCCGCTCGGCGCGGTGTGCGACCTGCTCGACGTGCCGCGGCGCGACCGGCAGTACCTGCTCGGCCTCACCTCGCAGGCATGGAGTTCCGAGCACGCGGACGCCCCGCCGGAGGACTCCTGGACCGCCAAGAGCGAGATCCTGCTCTATTTCGCGGACCTGGCGCGGAACCGGCGCGGCGGTGACGGCAACGACGTGGTGAGCCTGCTCGCCAACTGCCGCATCGACGGGGAACCGCTCAGCGACGCCGAGCTGATGGCCAACTGCTACGGCCTGATGATCGGCGGCGACGAGACCGGCCGGCACGCCATCTCCGGCGGCCTGCTGGCGCTGATCGAGAACCCGGAGCAGTGGGACGCGCTCAAGAGCGGCGCCCTGAACCTGCAGACGGCCGCCGACGAGGTCCTGCGCTGGACCGTGCCCTCGCTGCACGGCGGCCGGATGGCCACCGCCGACGTCGAGGTGAACGGACAGCTGATCCGGGCGGGCGAGATCGTCAGCGCCTGGATCGCCTCGGCCAACCGGGACGGCGACGCCTTTCCCGACCCCGATCGCTTCGACCTCACCCGCACGCCGAACAAGCACCTGACCTTCGCCTTCGGCGCGCACTACTGCCTCGGCCACTACCTTGCCCGGGCCGAGATCGAGGCCGTGCTCGACAGCCTGCGCCGGATGGTGTCCGGCGTGCGGCAGACCGCGCCCGAGACCTGGATCTACTCCAGCGTCCTGCACGGCATGAACACCCTGCCCGTCGCGTTCGAAGCCGATCCGGCGGGTCTGTCCCCATGAACGAGGAGCACGGAGTGTCCCCTGTGTTCGAAGACGACGACGCGGACTATCTGGTGTTGCGCAACGGGGAGCGGCAGTACTCCCTCTGGCCGGCGTATCTCGCCGTACCCGGGGGCTGGCACGTCGTGTCCGGACCCGCCGCCCGCACCGACTGTCTCCTCCACGTCGAGCAGAACTGGCATGACCTGCGGCCGGCTTCGCTCGCCGCGACCGGCGACCGGACCCAGCAGAACGGAATACATTCGTGATCAACACATCATTGCCCATAGTCCCGCAGGACAGCGCCGACCAGCGGGAGGTCTTCGCCACCGCTCTGGTCCGCCAGGCGCCGCTGCCCGAGCCGCTGAACAGCGTCATGATGGAGATGGAGAAGGTCGCGAGGGACGAGGGCATCCCGGTCATCGGGCGCCTCGAAGGCGCGATCGTCCGGACGCTCACCGCGCTGCGCGGCGACGCCGTGACGCGCGTGCTCGACATCGGCACCGCGATCGGCTACTCGGCCCTGTGGCTGGCGTACGCGCTGCCCGAGGGCGGCAAGGTGACCAGCATCGAACTGGACTCCGAACGGGCGGCACGTGCCGCGGACTTCATCAGCCGCGCGGGCATGGCCGACCGCATCGAGATCCTCGTCGGCGACGCCTTCGAGCTGATCCCGGAGCTCGGTGCCTACGACCTGATCTTCCAGGACATCATGAAGCACCGGTACTTCGGCAGCGACCCCTCGCTCGCCACCGAGTTGCTCAAACTGTCGAAGGCGCATCTCGAGGTGAACGGCTTCTTCATGATCGACAACGCCTTCTGCGGCGGCGGCGTCGTCGCCGGGGAGTCGGCCGAGCACTCCAACGAGCTGATCGGCGTACGGAACATGAACAAGGCGCTCGCCGAGGATCCCGACTTCGACGGCGTGATCCTGCCGGTGCGCGACGGTCTCTGGATCGCGCGGCGCACGGCCTGAGGACCGGACGACAGCCCAACGACACCGACGAGGGGAGCGCCATGACGACCGGGCAGGACATCGAGGAGCTGGTGCGGTTCGTGCTGGCGCCGGGCAGGAGCGACGACCCGTTCGCCCACTACCTCCGGCTGCGTGAACTCGCCGACGTCCACCGCAGCGAACGAACGGGCATGACGCTCCTGTCGCGGTACGCGGACTGCCGGCAGGTTCTGGGCGACCAGGAGACCTTCCGGGTCGTCGACACCGACTGGATGGCTGCCAACATCCCCGGATGGCGGCCGTCGCCGGGCCAGGAGCAGTTCCTCTCGTCGCTGTTCTTCCGCAACCCGCCGGACCACACCAGGCTGCGGCGGCAACTGTCGCGGGGGTTCACCGCACGCCGGTTGCAGGTGCTGCGTCCGTTGGCGGAGAAGGAGGTGCTGCGCGCGCTCGACCGGCTCGCCGCCGTCCCGTCCGGCCAGGTCGCCGACTTCCAGGAACTCGTCTCCGTTCCGCTGAGCCTGGCAGTGCTCGGCGGCCTGCTGGGCATCCCGGCGAGTGAACACACCCGCTGCTGGACGCTGCTGAACGAAGCGGTCCCGGCACCCGACCCCGCCGCGGACGAGGCGGCCAGGGCGGCCATGAGCAAACGGGCGGACGAGGCCGCGGCCGAACTCGCCGCCTTCTTCACCGAGTTGATCGCCCGAAAGCGCACCGAGCCCGGCGACGACCTCGTCAGCGCCTGCCTGGCGGAACAGGTGGGCGACCCGGAGCAGTTGACCGACAGCGAGCTGGCGCTCGCGATGCTCCCCGTCTTCGGGGCCGGCCTGACGACCCTGAGCGACACCCTCGGCAACATCATGCACACCCTGCTGACCAACCCCGACCAACTGGAACGGCTCTCGGCCGACCCGACACAGGCCGAGCGGGCCGCCGCCGAGGCGTTCCGCCACTGCGGCGGTTACCACATCACCCGCCGCTATGCGACGCGCGACACCGAGATCCGCGGGGTTCCGGTCGCCGCGGGCTCGGTCGTGGTGCTCCTGCTGGCCGGGGCGAACCGTGACCCGGAGGCGTTCGGCCGACCGGAGGAGTTCGACATCGAGCGCCCCGAAACCGCCTCGCTGGCGTTCGGTTCCGGAATCCACCACTGCCTCGGCGCGGCGCTGGCGAAGCTGCTGGTCGAAACAGTGTGCGGGGCGCTGCACCGGGCGCCGGCGCTGCGCCCCGCCGGGGCGCCGCAGTGGCGGCCGTCCGTGCTGTTCTTCGGACCGGTGCGCCTGCCGGTCACGGTGGTGGCGGACCCCCGCACGGTGCGGCCGGCGCGGTAGCGGCCGACCGCCGCCGACAGCGCACGCACACAGACCCACTCGCTCCCGGACCGGCGGCACGGGGCGCCGTCGATCGGCGAACCGCACCGACGCCCCGACGCCCCGACGCGTTCGATTCGACAAGCCTGGAGGACGGACTTGAGCACGCCGGAACAGGATCTCGTAAAGGCTCTGCGCGCATCGGTCAAAGAGACCGCGCGCCTCCGGCAGAAGAACGCCCAGCTGCTCGCTGCCGCCTCCGAACCGATCGCCGTCGTGTCGATCGGCTGCCGCTTCGCGGGCGGGATCGCCGGTCCGGAGGACTTCTGGAAGGTCGTCTCCGAGGGCACGGACGTGTACACGCCGTTCCCCGACGACCGTGGCTGGGATCTCGAAGGGCTCTACGACCCCGACCCGGACACCCCCGGCACGACCTATGTGAACCAGGGCGCCTTCCTCCACGACGCGGCCCAGTTCGACGCGCGGTTCTTCGGGATCTCCCCGACCGAGGCCATGGCGATGGACCCCCAGCAGCGGCAACTCCTCGAGGTGTGCTGGGAGACGCTGGAGCGGTCCGGAATCGACCCGCAGAGCCTGCGCGGCTCCGAGACCGGCGTCTACGCCGGCATCGTGCACCAGGACTACGCGCCCGACCTTCCCGGAGTGGAGGACTTCCTCAGCCTGGAGCGCGCGCTCGGCAGCGCCGGCGGCATCACCTCCGGCCGGGTGGCCTACTGCCTCGGGCTGGAGGGCCCGGCCGTCACCGTCGACACCATGTGCTCCTCGTCGCTGGTCGCCATCCACCTGGCGTCCCAGGCGCTGCGTCGCGGCGAGTGCTCGCTGGCCCTCGCCGGCGGGGCCACCGTGATGGCCACCCCGGGCGGCTTCGTCGGTTTCGCACGCCAGCGCGGCCTCGCCTTCGACGGACGGTGCAAGTCCTTCGCCGCCGCCGCGGACGGCAGCAGCTGGGCCGAGGGTGTCGGCGTCGTTCTGCTGGAACGGCTCTCCGACGCGGAGCGCAACGGACACCGGGTCCTCGCCGTGATCCGCGGCTCGGCGGTGAACTCCGACGGCGCCTCCAACGGGCTGACCGCTCCGAACGGGCCCTCGCAACAGCGCGTCATCCGCAGCGCACTGGCGGCCGCGGGCCTGTCCACCGACGACGTCGACGCCGTCGAGGCCCACGGCACCGGCACCACCCTGGGCGACCCGATCGAGGCGCAGGCGCTCATCGCCACGTACGGGCAGGGCCGCGACCCGAAACGTCCTCTGCTCCTCGGCTCGGTCAAGTCCGTCCTCGGCCACACCCAGGCCGCCTCCGGTGTGGCCGCCGTGATCAAGACCGTGCTCGCGCTGCGCCACCGCCACCTGCCGGCGACCCTGCATGTGGACGCCCCGACCCCGCAGGTCGACTGGTCCGCCGGAACCGTCGAGCTGCTCACCGAGGGGCGCGAGTGGCCGAAGAGCGGCCGGCCGCGCCGGTGCGGCATCTCCTCGTTCGGCGCGAGCGGGACCAACGTCCACATGATCCTGGAGGAGGCTCCCGACACTCCGGAGGCCGAGGTCCCCGTCGCCGGTCCGACCGAGCCGGAGCAGAAGCTTCCGTTCATCGTCTCGGCCCGTACTCCGACGGCGCTGGCCAACCAGGCCCGGCTGCTCGGCGGCTCCGTCGACGACGGCGTCGCACTCGGTGACCTCGCTTCCACCCTGGTGACCGGCCGCGCGCTGATGAGCCATCGGGCCGTACTCCTCGCCCGCACCCGGGACGAGCTGCGCTCCGGACTCGCGCTGCTGGCCGAAGGCCGCGCCGGCACCGGGGTGATCACCGGTGCCGCGGGCCAGACCGGGCCCGGCAAGACCGTCTTCGCGTTCCCGGGGCAGGGCACCCAGTGGGCGGGCATGGGGCGCGAACTGCTCGACGCCTCTCCGGTCTTCGCCGTCCGAATAGCCGAATGCCAGGAGGCGTTCGAGCCATGGGTCGACTGGTCGCTGACCGACGTGCTCCGAGGTGACGGCACCGAGCTGGAGCGCGTCGATGTCGTGCAGCCCGTGTGCTTCGCGGTGATGGTCGCCCTGGCCGAGGTCTGGAAGTCCGCGGGCGTCGTCCCGGACGCGGTGATCGGCCACTCGCAGGGCGAGATCGCGGCGGCCTGCGTGGCCGGCGCGCTGTCCCTCGCCGACGCCGCCCGGGTCGTGACCCTGCGCAGCCAGGCCATCGCCGAAGTGCTGCCGCGCGGCGGCGGGATGGCCTCCGTCGGGCTGCCGGTGGACGAGGTGCGCGCACTGATCGAACCGTGGGCCGAACGGCTGCAGATCGCCGCGGTCAACGGGCCGTCCACGGTGGTTGTGGCCGGCGAGAGCGCCGCCCTGGACGAACTGACCACTCACGCGGCCGAACAGGACTTCCGGTTCCGTCGGATTCCCGTCGACTACGCCTCGCACAGCCACTACGTCGAGAGCATCAGGCCCACTCTGGAGGCCGACCTCGGCGGGCTGGCATCGTCGGCGCCGCGTATCCCCTTCTACTCCACGGTCGAGAGCCGGTGGCTCGGTGAGGAGGACCGGCTCGACGCCGACTACTGGTACCGCAATCTGCGGCAGACGGTCCAGTTCGATCCGGCCGTCCGGGAGCTGATCGCCCAGGACCACCGGGTCTTCGTCGAACTCGGAGCGCACCCCGTCCTGGTGCCGTCCGTCACCGACATCGCCGAGGAACTGGACGCGGACGTCCTCGCGGTCGGCTCGACGCGGCGGGACGAGGGTGGCACGGATCGAATCCTCGCCTCGATGGCCGAGGCGTTCGTGCGCGGCGTGACGGTCGACTGGAACACGGCCGTCCCCGAACGCGGGCCCGCCCCGGTGGAACTGCCCACCTACCCGTTCGACCACCAGCGGTACTGGATCACCATGCCCGGCACCGGGGCCGGCGCCGAGTCACTGGGCCAGGTGACCAGCGACCACCCACTCCTCGGCGCGGTGGTGGAACTGCCGCAGACCGACGGCCTGGTCTTCACCTCGCGGCTGTCGCTCTCCACCCATCCCTGGCTGGCCGGCCACCGCATCCAGGACACCGTGCTGGTGCCCGGAACCGCCTACGTCGATCTGGCCATCCGGGCCGGCGACCAGTTCGGCCACGGAGTCCTCGACGAACTCGTGATCGAGGCACCCCTCGTGCTCCCCGCCGAAGGCGCCGTCCGGGTCCAGGTCGCGGTCGGCGGCGCGGACGCGACGGGACGCCGCCCGGTCGAGGTGTACAGCTCCCGGGACGGGGAGGGCTGGACCCGCCACGCGGCGGGCATGCTGGCCGACTCCTACGCCGGCACCGGCGGCAGCGGATTCGACTTCGGCCAGTGGCCGCCGCCCGGCGCACGTCGGGAGGACACCGACGACTTCTACGCCCGCCTCGCCGAACGCGGATACGACTACGGGCCGGCCTTCGCCGGACTGACCGCCGTCTGGCGGCGCGGCGAGGAGATCTTCGCCGAAGCCGTGCTGCCCGCCGAACACCGCGAGAACATCGAGAAGTTCGGCATCCATCCCGCGCTCCTGGACGCCGCGCTGCACGCGAACGCCTTCCACCGGCGCGACGACGACCGCAACGTCCTTCCCTTCGCCTGGAACGGCGTCCAACTGCACGCTGCGGGCGCCGACGCACTGCGTGTCAGGGTCGCGCCGTGCGGTCCGGACGCCCTGTCCTTCGACGCCGCGGACGAGAGCGGGTCGCTGGTCCTGACCATGCAGTCCCTGGTCTCCCTGCCCATGTCGGACCTGAGCGCGACGCCCGCCCGTCAGGCCCCCGACACGCTCTGGCAGCTCGACTGGGAGCGCGTGCCGTCGGGGGCCGGGCAGCCGGCGGGCGACCAGGCCGTCGTCGCCACATCCGGTGACGTGGCGCGGATGGCGCTCGCCGAGGATCTGGGCGAGCCGGTGCCCGGCCTCGCCCTGCTCGACCTCACCGCACACACCGACGCCGACGCCGGCGCCGGTACCCGCACGGGGGACGATCCGCTGCCGCTGCTGGGCCGGGTGCTCGGAGTGCTCCAGGCCTGGCTCGACGAGCCGGTCCTCGCCTCGGTGCCGTTGGTCGTGGCGACCCGGGGCGCGGTACCGGCACCCGGCCCCGTCACCGACCTGGACGGCGCCGCGGTGTGGGGACTGCTGCGCGCGGCGCAGGCCGAGAACCCCGGCCGGTTCGTCCTGGTCGACATCGAGTCCGGAGCCGACCGGGACCGGGCGATCGCGGCGGCCCTCGCGACCGGCGAGCCGCAGACCGCCGTACGCGACGATGCCGTACTCGCGCCGCGACTGGGCCGCGCCCGGCTCACCGAACCCGACGCGCCCATGGAGTTCGCCGAGGACGGCACCGTGCTGATCACCGGCGGTACCGGAGTGCTCGGCGCGCTGCTGGCCCGGCACCTGGTGAACGAGCACGGGGTGCGTCGCCTGGTGCTGGCGAGCCGGCGCGGCACGGCCGCCGAGGGCGTGACCGCGCTCGTGGACGAACTGACCGAGCGGGGCACGTCCGTCGTCGTCGCCTCGTGCGACGTGTCGGACCGTGACGCGCTCGCCTCGCTGCTCGCCTCCATCCCGTCCGAGCACCCGCTGACCGGCGTCATCCACGCCGCCGGTGTCCTGGACGACGGCGTGGTCGCCGGCCTGGACCCGCACCGCATGGCCGGCGTGTTCGCGCCGAAGGCCGGCGCGCTGCGCCTGCTGGACGAGCTGACCCGCGAGCGGCCGCCCCAGGTCTTCGCCGCGTTCTCCTCGGCCGCGAGTGTCTTCGGCTCCGCGGGCCAGGGCAACTACGCGGCGGCCAACGCCTACGTCGACGCGGTCGTCTCGGCCCGGCGAGCGGCGGGGCTGCCCGCCGTGTCCCTGGCCTGGGGCCTGTGGACCCCGGTCACCGGGATGACGGGACAGCTCGCCGAGGTCGACCGCACCCGGATGAGCCGGGGCGGCGTCCGTCCGATGTCGACGGCCGAGGCACTCACGCTCTTCGACCTCGGCATCCGCTCGGGCAACCCGCTCCTCGTACCGATCCGGCTCGACCTCGGCGCCGTACGCGCCGAGGCAGCCGCGGACGGGACCGTTCCGCCGCTGTTCCGCGCCCTCGTGCGTCCGCCGCGGCGGACGGCCCAGGCCGGTCCCGGCGCCGCGAGTGCGCTGGCCCGCCGGCTCGCCGGGCTCTCCGACCAGGAGCAGACCGAGCTGGTGCTCGAACTCATCCGCACCGAGGTGTCGGTCGTCCTCGGGCTGGGCGAGGCCGACCCCGCCATGGACTCCGAGCGGTTCGGCGACATCGGCTTCGACTCGCTGACCGCCGTCGAACTGCGCAACCGGCTGTCCGCGGCCACCGCCGTCAAGCTGCCCGCCACGCTCGTCTTCGACTACCCCACGCCCCGCGTGCTCGCCCGGTACCTGCTCGAACAGGTGGGCGGCACGGTCGACGCCGTCGCACCCGTGCGCCAGACCGCGCCGGCGGAAGCCACGGACGACGACCCCGTCGTGATCGTCGGCATGGCGTGCCGGCTGCCCGGCGGGGTCACCTCGCCCGCCGAACTGTGGCAACTGGTCACCGACGGCCGGGACGGCATCTCGGAGTTCCCGGACGACCGCGGCTGGAACCTCGACGGTCTCTTCGACTCCGACCCCGACCGCGCAGGCACGGCCTACACCCAGCGGGGCGGATTCCTCCAGGACGCCGGGTACTTCGACGCCGCCCTGTTCGGCATCTCCCCGCGTGAGGCACTGGCCATGGACCCGCAGCAACGGCTGCTGCTGGAGACCACCTGGCAGGTGCTGGAGGGCACGGGCATCGACCCGTCGTCGCTGCGCGGGGAACGCGTCGGCGTCTACACCGGCATGTCGATCCACGACTACCTCGGCTCACTGGCCGACGTACCCGCCGAACTCGAAGGCTTCACCACCACCGCCACCGCGGGCAGCGTCGCCTCCGGCCGGGTGTCCTACGTGTTCGGGCTGGAGGGCCCGGCCATGACGGTGGACACCGCCTGCTCCTCGTCCCTCGTCGCGATCCACCTCGCGGCACAGGCGCTGCGCCAGGGCGAGTGCGAACTGGCCCTCGCCGGCGGCGTCGCCGTCATGGGCTCCCCGGTCGGTGTGACCGGCTTCTCGCGCGCCCGCGGACTGGCCGCGGACGGCCGGTGCAAGGCCTTCGCCGCGGCGGCCGACGGCACCGTGCTGTCCGAGGGCGTGGGCGTCGTACTCCTGGAACGGCTGTCCGACGCGCGGCGCAACGGTCACCGCGTCCTCGCGAAGATCCGCGGCTCCGCCGTGAACCAGGACGGCGCGTCCAACGGCCTCACCGCGCCGAACGGTCCGTCGCAGCAGCGGGTGATCCGCGCGGCGCTGGCCGCCGCCGGGGTCGCACCGGACGAGGTCGACGCGCTGGAGGCGCACGGCACCGGCACCACGCTCGGCGATCCCAGCGAGGCCGAGGCGATCATCGCCACCTACGGCCGGGACCGCTCGCCCGACCAGCCGCTGTGGCTGGGCTCGGTCAAGTCCAACCTCGGCCACACCCAGGCCGCGGCCGGCGTGACCTCGGTGATCAAGATGGTCGGGGCCCTGACGCGTGGCGTCCTGCCCGCGACCCTCTTCGTGGACGAACCGACACCGCACGTCGACTGGTCCGCGGGCACCGTCGCCCTGCTCACCGAGGAACGCCCCTGGCCGGAGACCGGCAGGCCCCGCCGGGCCGCTATCTCCTCCTTCGGCATCAGCGGCACCAACGCGCACCTGATCCTCGAACAGGCCCCGGCCGAACCGGCCGCGTCCGACGCCGCGGCCACCGCGCCCGAGCCATCGGACGACGGAGCCGACGCCGTACTGCCCTTCGTCGTCTCGGCGCACAACCCGGTCGCCCTGGCAGGCCAGGCGAAGCGGCTGCGCGCGGCCGTGGCGACCGGGCTGTCCCTGCCGGGCACAGCGCGGACTCTGCTCAACGGCCGTGCCCTGCTCGCCCATCGGGCCGTCGTCGCCGCGGCGGACCGGGAAACCCTCATCGAGCGGCTCGACGCGCTCACCGCCGGTGAGTCCGTCCCCGGCGCCACTGTCGGGACGGCGGCGGCCGGCGCCGCCACGTCGGTGGTGTTCGTGTTCCCGGGGCAGGGATCGCAGCGGCCCGGCATGGGAGGCGAGCTGTACGCCCGCTTCCCGGTGTATGCGGCGGCCTTCGACGAGGCCTGCGCCCGCCTCGACGACCGGCTCCGCGGCGCGATCGCCACCTCCGTGCGGGATGTCGTCCTCGCCGAACCGGACAGCCCGCAGGCGGCACTGCTGGACCAGACCGTCTACACCCAGGCGGCGCTGTTCGCGGTCGAGACCGCGCTGTTCCGCCTGGCCGAGTCGTGGGGCATCCGCCCGCGGATGCTGCTCGGCCACTCCATCGGCGAGATCACGGCGGCGCACGTCGCCGGAATGCTCTCGCTGGACGACGCGGCGACCGTGGTGGCCGCCCGCGGCCGACTCATGCAGGCGTTGCCCGCCGGCGGTGCCATGGCCGCCGTGGCCGCCGACGAGGACGAGGTCCGCCCGTTCCTCGGCTCCGGTGTCGACATCGCCGCCGTGAACCAGCCCTCCTCGGTGGTGCTGTCCGGCGACGAGGAAGCGGTGCTCGCCGCCGCCGACGCGCTGCGCGCACAGGGCCGCAAGGTCAAGCGGCTCCAGGTCTCCCACGCCTTCCATTCCGCCCGGATGGACCCGATGCTCGCCGAGTTCCGCGCGGCGATCGCCGACGTCACCTGGCAGCCGGCGCGGATCCGCATCGTCGCCCACCAGGACGGCGACATGACCAGCACCGAGTACTGGGTCGAGCACGTACGCCGCACGGTGCGCTTCGCCGACGGCATGGCCGCCGCGCTCGATGGGAGCGGACAGCTGTTCGTGGAGATGGGGCCGGGCGCCGCCCTGACCGCGCCGATGCTGGAGACGGCCGCCGCCGCGGGTGCCGAACCGCTGTGCACGCCGATGCTGCGCGACGGCCACGACGAGGCACAGACCGCGATCGGCGCGCTCGCCGAGCTGTTCGTACGGGGCGTGCCGACCGACTGGCAGGCACTGCTCCCGGCCGACGCGCCCCCCGTCGAGCTGCCGACGTATGCCTTCGACCGCACGCACTACTGGCTGAAGACGGCAGGCGGACGCACCGACGCGACCGGCCTCGGGCAGGTGGCCGCCGACCACCCGCTGCTGTCCGCCATCGTCCCCGTGCCGGACACCGGCGGGCTCGTCGGCACCGCCCGGCTCTCGTCGGCCACTCACCCGTGGCTGGACGAGCACCGGGTGCACGGGGCCACGGTAGTGAGCACCGCGGCCCTCCTGGACCTGGCTGTCCGGGCCGGCGACGAGGTCGGATGCGGGGTGGTGGCGCGCCTCGCCGTCGAGACCCCGCTGGTCGTTCCGCCGAACGCCGGGATGCGGGTGGAGGTCGCCGTGGGCGCGGCCGACGAGCAGGGCTGCCGTCCGGTCACGATCCACGGCGCCCAGGACGGTTCCGGCACCTGGGTCCGGCACGCGAGCGGTGAGCTGTCCGCGCGCACGCCGGTCGCCCCCGACCCGGAGCCGGAGGCATGGCCGCCGGCCGGGGCCGAGCCGGTCGAGACGCACGCGGAGAACCCCTGGCTGCTGGGCGTGTGGCGCCGAGGCGAGGACACGTACGCCGAAGTCGCGCTCCCCGACGACGGCAGCGACCCGGGTGGCACTGCGCAGTTCGGCCTTGATCCAGCCCTGCTGGACGCGGTGACGCGGGCGGTGACGGCCGACGCCACGGCCGCCACGGTGTGGGAGGAGGTCGTGCTGCACGCGAGCGGCGCACGCTGCCTGCGCGCCCGGCTGGCCCCGCTCGGAGACGACCGGTGGACCCTCGACGCGACCGACGAGTCCGGGATCCCGGTCCTGTCCGCCCGGTCCTGGACGGCGGCGCCGATCCGGCCGGAGGACGTGGGCACCAGCGCCGCCGCGAACGCGATGTACCGAGTCGTCTGGACCGCCACGGAACCGTCCCCGGCGCTGCCCGAGCGGACGGCGACGGCCCCGGTGGCCTGCCCGGCGGACGTGACGGCGTTCGCCGGGCGGATCACCGCACCGGCCGCCGGACCCACGCAGACCGCCGCGGAGGAGATCGGACACCGCGCACGGCAGCACGGCCTGCCGACCACCGCGGTGCTCGATGTCGCCGCCTGCCGCGACGCGCAGCCGCTGCTCGCGGACGTCCTCGCCGTGCTCCAGGCCTGGCAGCACGAGGCTCCGGCCGACGCCCGGCTCGTTGTCGTGACCCGCGGTGCCGTTCCCGCCGGCACGACCACCGTCACCGACGTCCCCTCGGCCGCCGTCTGGGGCCTGGTCCGCGCCGCCCAGGCCGAGACGCCGGACCGGATACTGCTGCTCGACCTCGATCCCGGGGCGGAGACCGATACGGCGGTCGCGACGGCCCTGGCCACCGGCGAACCGCAGGTGGCGGTGCGCGGCACCACACTCCTGGTGCCCCGCCTGGCGCCCGCCGGACCGCTCGCGGAGCAGAGCGCCGAGCAGCCCCTGGACCCCGACGGCACCGTCCTGATCACCGGCGGCACCGGCTCCCTCGGCGCCCTCGCGGCCCGCCACCTGGTCCGCGCCCGAGGTGTCCGGCACCTCCTGCTGGCCGGCCGGAGCGGACCGGCGGCCGAAGGCGCCGAGGAACTCGTGGCCGAACTGTCAGAACTGGGCGCCACGGTGACCGTGACCGCTTGCGACGTCTCGAACCGCGACGACGTGGCCGCGCTCCTCGCCGGCATTCCCGCCACTCATCCGCTCACCGCCGTCGTGCACACCGCCGGCGTCCTCGACGACGGGTTGCTCGGCGCGATGGACCCGGCCCGCCTCGCCGCGGTCCTCGGCCCGAAGGCCGAAGGCGCGCGGCACTTGGACGAGCTGACCCGGGACCGCGATCTCGCCGCGTTCGTGGCGTTCTCCTCGGCCGCCGGCCTGCTCGGCTCCGCCGGACAGGCCAACTACTCCGCCGCCAACGCCTATGTGGACGGGCTCATGACGGCACGCCGCGCGGCCGGCCGGCCGGGCGTGGCCCTCTCCTGGGGCCTGTGGGACCAGGCCGGCGGCATGACCGGGCACCTGGACGCCGCGGACCGGGCGCGGATGAGCCGTGGCGGCGTGCTGCCGCTGCGCCCGGAGGAGGGACTCGCTCTGCTCGACGCCGCCCTCGACAGCGGCGAGGCCCACCTGGTGCCGATCAAACTGGATCTCGCCGCGGCCCGCGCCGACGCGGCTTCCGGCGGCACGGTCCAGCCGCTGCTGCGGCAGCTCGTCAGGGCGCGCCGGCGCGCAGTCGGCACGGCTGCCGCGGGCGATCTGCTCGCCGCGCTCGTCGGCCGGTCCCCGGCCGAGCAGGAGACGCGGTTGCTGACCCTGGTCCGTTCCCGGGCCGCCCTGGTCCTGGGACACAGGTCCGCCGACGACATCGAGCCGGACAACGCCTTCCAGGCCGTCGGCATGGATTCGCTCGGCGGGGTGGAACTGCGCAACCGCCTGGCCGCCGCGACCGGGCTGACCCTGCCCGCCACCCTGGTCTACGACTACCCGACCCCCCGGCAGCTGGCAGGATTCCTGCGCGATGAGCTGGCCGGCACCGCCGCGCCCGCCGAGGCGGCACCGGTGGTGGCCGGAGGAGCGCACGACGACATCGCCGTCGTGGGACTCGGCTGCCGGCTGGCGGGCGGGGTGCGGGGAGTGGACGACTTCTGGGAACTGCTGGTCCGCCGCGGCGAGGGACGATCGCCGTTCCCGACCGACCGTGGCTGGGACCTGTCCACCCTCCCGGTGGAGGCCGGCAGCTTCCTGACGGACGCCGCGGAGTTCGACGCCGGCTTCTTCGGCATCTCCCCGCGCGAGGCGGTGGCGATGGACCCGCAGCAGCGGCTGCTGCTGGAGGTGGTGTGGGAGGCGCTGGAGGACGGTGGCCTCGACCCGGCCAGCCTGCGCGGCACCGACGTGGGCGTGTTCGTCGGCGTGATGGGCCAGGGCTACGGCATGTTCGGCGGCGACGCGCAGTCCGACGGCCTGCGCGGCACCGGCGGCGCGGTCTCCGTGGTCTCCGGCCGGGTGTCCTACGCGTACGGCTTCACCGGCCCGGCGGTGTCCGTGGACACCGCCTGCTCCTCCTCCCTGGTCGCGATGCACCTGGCCATCCAGTCGTTGCGCAACGGGGAGTGCTCGCTGGCCGTGGTCGGCGGCGTCACCGTGATGGCCACGCCGGGCGCATACGTCGAGTTCGCCAAGAACGGCGGACTCGCCGGCGACGGCCGCTGCAAGGCGTTCGCCGCCTCGGCCGACGGCACCGGCAACGGCGAGGGAGTCGGCGTGGTGCTGCTGGAACGCCTGGCCGACGCCCACGTCAACGGACACGCCGTCAGCGCCGTGGTACGCGGTTCCGCGGTCAGCCAGGACGGCGCCTCCAACGGGCTCACCGCGCCCAACGGGCCGGCGCAGCAGCGGGTGATCCGGCGCGCCCTCGCGGTCGCCGGGGTGGCGCCCGCCGACGTGGACGTCGTGGAAGCGCACGGAACGGGCACCCGGCTGGGCGACCCGATCGAGGCCCAGGCGCTGTTGGCCACCTACGGCCGCCGCGACCCCGAGCAGCCGCTGTGGCTCGGTTCGGTGAAGTCCAACATCGGGCACACCCAGGCCGCCGCAGGCGTGGCGAGCGTGATCAAGATGGTGCTGGCCCTGCGTCATCAGGCCCTGCCGGCCACCTTGCACGTGGATGCCCCCACGCCCGAGGTGGACTGGTCCAGCGGCACGATCCAGCTGCTGACCGACGCCCGGCCGTGGCCGTCCCGGCCCGGCCGGACCCGCCGCGCGGGCGTGTCCGCGTTCGGCCTCAGCGGCACCAACGCCCACCTCATCCTGGAGGAGCCGCCGCAGCGCCCGGGCGAGCCGGCGCAGAGCCCCGCCGAGGACGTCCCCCTGCCGTTCGTCCTGACGGCCGGGAACCCGGCTCGGCTGGCCGCGCTCGCGGCCCGGCTGGCCGACTTCGCCGAGCGCGGCACCGCGCCGTTGCCGACGCTGGCCGCCGCCCTGGCCCACGGGCGGACGCGCCACGAGACGCGAGCCACCGTGATCGCGGCCGACCGCGCCGAACTCGTCGACGGATTGCGGGCGTTGGGGACGGGCGACGCCGACCGTGCGCCGGCCGGCGGACCGTCCGGACCGGGCACCGAGGTGGTGTTCGTCTTCCCGGGCCAGGGCGGCCACTGGGTCGGCATGGGCCGCGAACTGATGGACCACTCGCCCGACTTCCGGGCCTGGGTGCAGCGATGCGACGCGCTGCTCGCCGAGTACGACCTCGACTGGACGCTGGAGCAGGCGCTCGGCGGCGAGAACGATCTGTCCCGGGTGGACGTGATCCAGCCCGCGTCGTTCGTGATGATGACCGGCCTGGCCCAGCTCTGGGCGGCCACCGGCGTGGTGCCGGACGTGGTGCTCGGCGCGTCGCAGGGCGAGATCGCCGCCGCGTGCGTCGCGGGTCTGCTGTCGGTGGAGGACGGGCTGCGCGCGATCGTGCTGCGCTCCCGCATGGCCGCGCGGCTGCCGTCCACCGGTGCGATGCTCGTGGTCGGCGTGAGCCGCGCCCGGATGACGGAGATGCTCGCCGACTACCAGGGCCGGGTGGAGATCGGTGCGGTGAACGGTCCGGCGACCGTGGCCGTCTCCGGCGAACGCGCCGCCATCGAGGAGCTGGCCGCCACCATGGCCGACCAGCAGCTCTGGTTCCGCAGGATCCAGGCGGACTACGCCTCCCACTCGTTCCTCGTCGACGAACTCCGGGAGCCGATGCTGGCCGCCCTGGACGGGATCGGGGAACGGCCGGCGCAGGGCCTCGTCCCGGGCTGCCGGTTCTACTCCACCGTCGACGGCCGCTGGATCGGCCCGGACGAACTCCTGGATGCCGCCTACTGGTTCCGCAATCTGCGCCGGCCGGTCGAACTGGACGCCGCCGTCCGCGCCGTGAGCGCCGACGCGCGGGCCGTGGTGGAGGTCTCCGCCCACCCCGGGCTGGTCCCCTCCCTTCTCGACATCATCCAGGACACCGGTCGGACCACGCCGGTGCTCGCCACCCTGCGGCGCCGTGAGGGCGGCCGGGAGCGGTTGACGACGGCCTTCGCGGAGGCCTTCGCCGCCGGGCTGCCGGTCTCCTGGGAGACGACAGTGCCGGCCGAACCCGCCGACTGGCGGGAACTCTGCCGCGAACTGCCGACCTATCCGTTCGACCACCGGCGCTACTGGCTGCGCAGCGCGCCGACGACCGACACCGGCGCTCTCGGGCTGGCGCGCACCGAGCATCCGCTGCTCGCCACGATGATCGAACTGCCGCAGTCGGACGGGCTGATGGCCGTCACGCGGCTGTCAGGGCACGACCAGCCCTGGCTCACCGCCGGCTCCGAGGGCGGTCCGGTCGAGGTGCCCGGCTCGGTCTGGGTCGAGCTGGCCATCCGGGTCGGGGATGAGGTCGACTGCGGCAACCTGGACGTGCTGGACCTACGGGCACCCCTGATTCTGGGCCCCGGCGACGCGGTGCGGCTGCAGATCTGCGTCGACGGCCTCGACGCAGCCGGCTGCCGCCCGGTGACCGTGCGGTCGGCGCCCGTGACGACGGACCGGCGCCGACCGGAGTGGACCCTGCACGCCCAAGGAGTGCTGTCGCCCCCGACCACTGCCGCCGCGCGCGAGCCGGACCCGGCCCCCTGGCCGCCGACGGGCGCCGAACCGGTCGCTCTCCACGAACTGCCCGGCGCCACCCTGCCGCCGGCCCTGCACGCGGTGTGGCGGCGCGGCGAGGACACCTACGCGGAGGTGGCCGTACCCGCGGACCAGGACTACGAGGCCGACCGCTTCGGCGTCCACCCGCTGCTGCTGGAGGCCGCGGCGCACGCGGCGGGCTTCCCCGCGGGTCACACCCCGTCGGCCTGGCAGCAGGTCGTGCTGCACGCGTCCGGCGCCTCGGCGCTGCGTGTCCGGCTGCGGCGGACCGGCGACGGCGTGAGCCTCGAAGCGGCCGACCGTACGGGCCTGCCGGTCCTCACCGCGGCCCGTGTCACGGCCGGGCCGGCGACCGTCGCACCGGCCGACCGGCGGAGCCGTGCGCTGCGGACCGAATGGGTCCCGCTCGACAACGGGCGGGCCGGCACCGCCGTCGAGGTCGTCACCGTGGACAGCGACAGCGCCGTGTTCGAACTCGCCGCCGAGCCGCCGACCGTGGGGGCTGTGGCTGCCGTGTTCGACGTGGGCGCCGGCCAGGAGCCCGAGGACGCCTGCCGTCGTGCGCTCGCCGTCGCACAGGCGTGGCTGGACGAGCCGGACCTGGAGGGCCGCCCCCTGGTGGTGCGCACCCGTGCCGCGGTGCCGGCCGGTCCCCGGGGCACCGGTCCCGCGGCGCTCGACCCGGCAGCGCCCGACCCGGCAGCGGCGGCGGTGTGGGAGATGCTCGCCGCGGTCCAGGCCGCGTACCCGGGACGGTTCGTACTGCTCGACGCCTCGCCCGGGGACGCCGACGCCTCGCCCGAGAACTCCGGTGAGGCGAGCCTCGGCCGTGTCCTGGCCGCGGACGTACCGCAGGCCGCCGTGCGGCTCGGCCGGGTGTACGTTCCGCGGCTGGTACCGGTCGATGCGACGGTAGATGCGACGATCACGACGGCCCCGCCCGTCGACCCGGACGGCACCGTCGTGATCGTCGGCGGCACCGGCACGGCCGGCGGCCGGGTGGCCCGGCACCTGGTCGCCGAGCACGGGGTGCGCCACCTCGTTCTCGTCGGCCGGGGCGGGCCTGCCCCCGAGGACACCGAGGACGCCGAGGCGCTTGCCGCCGACCTCACTGTGCTCGGCGCGTCGGTGACCGTCCGGGCCTGCGACGCCGACGACCGGGACGCACTGCGACGGTTGCTGGACGGCATCCCGGACGACCACCCGCTCATCGGAGTGGTGCACGCCGCGGGGCTGCCGGACGACACCCGGCTGGCGGAACTCGACGCGAAACGGCTCACCGAGGTGCTCGCCGCGCGCACCGTGTCGCTGCGGCACCTCGTCGACCTCACCGCCGACGACCGCCTCGCCCTGTTCCTGGTGATCACGTCGGCGACGGCCTTGCTGGGACCGGCGCATCATCCGGCGAACGCCGCGGCCGACGGCTTCGCGCGGGCGATCGTCGCCCGCCGCCGGACCGCCGGGCTCGTCGGCTGCGCCCCCGTGCTGTTGCCCGCCGCGGCCGTGACCGACGCCGACGGCACGCCGGATCAGGACGTGTCGCTGTCCGCGGTGTCCGAGGCGCTGCGCTCCGGCGAGCCGTTCCCGGTGCCCGGCCGGCCCGAACTGTGGGCCGCTCCGGCGGCGGGCCGTCCTGTGCCGCCGCTGCTGCGCGGGCTGGTACGGCCGCGTCGGCGGTCGGCCGCCCACACGGCGGAGCCGGGCGTGGGCGCCGAGAACGGGTGGACGGACCTGCTGAACGGGCAGAGCCCCGAGGAGCGGGAGCGGACCGTACTGGACCTGGTGCGCGCGCAGTTGGCCGAGGTACTCGCACTGGATCCGGCCGAGCCGGTCGACGCGCAGCGCGGGTTCTTCGAGCTGGGCCTCGACTCGCTGCTGGCGATCGAGCTGTCCCGGCGGCTCGGCGGCCGCACCGGCACCGCGCTGGCTCCCGCCGCCGTCTTCGGCCACCCGACCCCGGCGGCGCTCACCGGCTACCTGCTGGCACGCCTGGAGGACACGAAGGCCGATGCCTGACGGATCCTCACCCGCGGCGGTGACCGGACGCACAGCGCGACTCCCCGGAGCAGAGAGGCAGTGACCGTGTTCGACACCGACATCTACCTGCGGCGGCTGGGCCACGACAGTGAGCGGGCCGGGCGTCCGGCACCCGACCTGGACACCCTCGTCCGGCTGCACAAGCGGCACATGGAGACCGTGCCCTTCAGCAGCACCGGCTCCCTGGCCGTGCCGACCACGAGCGGCGAGGTGGTCGATCTGGTCGACTTCGACCAGGACGCCACCTTCGACGCCGTCGTCGCGGCGGGCCACGGCGGCGGCTGCGTCCAGATGACCCGGCTGTTCCTGCGCCTGCTGCGTGACCTCGGCTACGACGTCGACCTGATCGCCGGCACCACGGCGGAGGGGGAGGCGGACTACGGGGTCGATGTCGAGCACATGCTGATGGTGGCCCACGTCGACGGCGTGCGCTGGCTCGTCGACGTGGGATACGCCGGGCCGTCGTTCCTCGCGCCGCTGCGTCTCGACGGTGCCACGGACGGGCGGGAGCAGGTGCAGTACGGCTGCCGGTACCGCCTCGTCGAGGACGGCGACGGCGTGCTCCTGCAGCGCAGGCCGCGGCTGGGACGCTGGAGCCTGGTCTTCCGCTTCACCCCGAAGGTCCGCGAGCCGGCCGAGTGGTGCGCCTTCCAGGACCTGGCGAACGTGAAGCTGGCCGCGGTGACCCAGGAGAGCGCGCCCCAGCTGTACAGCCGGGCCGTCGCAGACGGCCAGGTGGTGCTCAAGGGCCGGCGCCTCCTGACGGTGCGGACCGGCATCGAGAAGTCCCGGACCATCACCGACGACGAGGAACTGCGCGCGGTCCGGGACGGGATCCTCGGCGGCACGCTCGACTGAAGCGCGGCACACCGTTCCCTCGCTCGATACGGGGCCCACACCGCTCATCTCGTCACCGTCGACAGAAGTCGACAGAAGTCGACAGAACAGGATGGACATGCGTCGCAACCTATCCCGCTCGGAGAGCCTCTATGCCGGGGAGATGAGAACCCAGGCCGTGCGCATGTACATGGTGCGCGGCGGCGTCGACCCCGACGCGCTCGACGCGGCGTTCGCCGCGGTGCTGGCCGACCATCCCTCGCTGCGCAGCTGCCTCGAGCGGGACGCCGAGGGCGGTTTCCTCAGCCCGCTGAAGCCCGACGAGCTGCCAAGCCTGGTCGTGCGTCCCGACGGCCCGGACGTGCTGGTCCAGGAGTGGAACACGCCTCTGCCGCTGGGCGGCCCGCTGGTCCGCGCGGTGCTGCTGACCGGCGAGCACGAGGACACGCTGCTCCTCGGCGCCGACCACGCGATCTGTGACGGCCGCAGCGCGACCGCCCTGTGTTTCCGCTTGTGGCAGTACTACGCCGACATCAAGGCCGGCACGCACCCGGCCGACCGGCCTGTCCAGGAGGACTGGCCGACGGCGATCGACGACCGCCTGGCATCCGTCTCCGAGGCCGACGTGGCCGCCTACGTCCAGGCGCGGCTCGACCGGGCCGAGGGCGCCCCCGTCGCCGCCCTCCCGTACCTCGCGGCCCGGAACGGCGAAGTGGCGCCCCAGCAGGGCCGGACCCAGTCACGCCGGCTCCGGTTGACCGCTTCCGAGACCACGGCGCTCCTGGCGTTCGCCAGGAGCGCCGACGTGTCGGTGCACGGACTGGTCGGCGCGACGGTTCTGGCAGCCGTACGTTCCGGCCTTCCCGCGGAGTACGCCGACCACCGGCTGGCCTGCGTCTCCACGGTGGACCTGCGCGAGCGTGTGGAGCCCGCGCTGAGCCGTGAAGTGATGGTCCCCGCGGCCTCGTGGTACCAGGATCTGGTCGACGTACCGGCGGGGGCCGACCTCGTCGCGCTCGGCCGTCGTCTTGGCGCGGGCCTGAGCGCCGCGGTCGACCGGGGTGATCCGGCCCTGGAACTGCGGGCGCTGGACCGGCTGCTGGCCACCCCGCAGCTGCTGGCGGCGAGCATGGTGATGACCAACATCGGACGGGTCACCCTCCCGCCGTCCCCGCCCGGACTGGAGATCGTCGACATGCGAGGGTTCGCGGTGTCCAGCAAGGCGCCGTCGTTCCTGCAGCACGGCCCGGTGCTCGCCTCGCTGACGACGGTCCGCGACCGCTTCCGCATCGAGATGCCCTACAGCACCGAGTGCTTCACGGAAGAGCAGATGGACGCGGTCCACGATCATGTCCAGGCGACCTTGCGGGAGTTCACCGAACGTGCGCCGATTCCGGTCGGGTGAGGCCCCGGCGTGCTATTGGCCCGCGCGGGTTCCGACGACGACCGTGCAGTACATCTCGTCGTTCGTCGACACGCGCGGGACGAGGCCGTGGTCGGCCATCGCCTGCGCGGTGAGCGGCGCCTGCTCCTCGCTGGTCTCGATCAGCAGGCTGCCGCCCGGAACCAGCCACGCCGGTGCGCCGGCGGCGACCCGCCGGTGCACCTCGACACCGTCGGCGCCGCCGTCGAGCGCGTGCTTCGGTTCGTGGTCGCGTGCCTCGGGCGGCATCATCGCGATCTCGTCCGTCGGCACGTACGGGGCGTTGACGACCAGGACGTTCACGCGACCTCGCAGCGAGCCGGGCAGCGCGTCGTAGAGGTCACCCTCGTACACATGGGCGTCGGGGCCGGCGTTCAGCCGGGCGCAGCGGACCGCGCGCGGGTCGACGTCGGCGCACGACAGGTCGATCCCGGGGACCCGCGCGGCGACGGCGGCGCCGATCGCTCCGGTTCCGCAGCACAGGTCGACCACGACCGAGCCCGGCCGGGCCAGCTCCGCCGCGAGGTCGACCAGGAACCGGGTGCGCTGACGCGGGACGAACACACCGGCGTCCACCCGGACCCGCAGGTCGCAGAACTCGGCAAATCCGAGGATGACTTCGAGCGGTTCGCCGACGACGCGGCGGTGCACCAGCACGTCCAGCTCGGCGGGTGTCGCAGCGGCATCGAGGAGCAACTGCGCCTCCTCCTCGGCGAACACGCATCCAGCGCCTCGCAGTGTGGTCACCGTGCGTGACAGCACGTCATCGGCGGGGGTGATCGACATCGAAGCCTTTCGAGGAAGAACCCGGCCTGCCCGGCCGATCCGCCGGCCGCGGATGCGTCACGTGCCGTCAGACCGGGGGATGTGGCATGAGGGGATATCAACTTACGGTGACCAGCGGACGGTTCACGCAGCTTAGCAGGAGAGGTCAATGGAGCTTGTGACCAGGGAAGTTGACGTCGTCTGTGGTCCGGCGGCCATGAGGGCCGCACGGTGGCGGGCGGCTGGGCGATCATGAGTACGGTCACCGGCCCCGCGCACGTCTCCGCGGTCGCCGCCCCCGATACCCCCGATACCCCTGATACGCCTGATACGCCCGACCCGCGCACGACGGCAGGCAGGCTGGCCGACCTCCAACAGCGCACCGACGCCGCGATGCACGCCGGCAGCGCCGCCGGGGTGGAACGCCAGCGGGCGAAGGGGCGCGGAACGGCCCGCGAGCGCATCGATGCCCTGCTCGACCCCGGCTCCTTCGTCGAACTCGACGCGCTGGCCCGGCACTCGTCGGCTCCCGGCACACAGGAGCGTCACACCATGGGGGACGGCGTCGTCACCGGCACCGGCACGATCGACGGCCGCCCGGTGGCCATCTACAGCCAGGACGCCACCGTGTTCGGCGGAACACTCGGCGAGGTGCACGGCGACAAGATCGTCAAGCTGATGCGCCTGGCGGCCAAGGTCGGCTGCCCGCTCGTGGGCATCAACGACGGCGGAGGTGCGCGCATCCAGGAGGGTGTCGGCACGCTCGGCCGCTACGGCGAGATCTTCTACCACAACGTGCGCTGCTCCGGCGTCGTTCCGCAGATCTCGCTGATCATGGGCGCGTGCGCCGGGGGTGCGGTGTATTCGCCGGCGCTCACCGACTTCACCGTCATGGTCGACCGGACCAGCCACATGTTCATCACCGGGCCCGAGGTCATCAGGACCGTCACCGGTGAGGAGGTCGACTTCGAGACCCTCGGGGGCGGCCGCCCCCACAACGCACGGTCGGGGGTGGCGCACTATCTGGCCTCCGACGAGGACGACGCGCTGTCCTACGTCAAGGACCTGCTCAGCTATCTGCCGAGCAACAACCTCTCCGTGCCGCCGGTCTACTCCTCCCCGGAGCCGGCGGGTTCGAGCGCCCACGGGCCGACCGCCACCGATCTCGAACTCGACACGATCGTCCCGGACTCGCCCCACCAGGCCTACGACATGTGCGAGGTCATCACCAGAGTGCTCGACGACGGCGAATTCCTTGAGGTACAGAGGATGTTCGCGCCCAACATCGTCGTCGGCTTCGGCCGGGTGGACGGGCGCAGCGTCGGCGTCGTCGCCAACCAGCCCACGCATGTCGCGGGTTGCCTGGACATCAACGCCTCGGAGAAGGCCGCGCGGTTCGTGCGCACCTGCGACGCGTTCAATGTGCCCGTCCTGACGTTCGTGGACGTGCCGGGTTTCCTGCCCGGCGTCGACCAGGAATGGGACGGGATCATCCGGCGGGGCGCCAAGCTGATCTACGCGTACGCGGAAGCCGTCGTCCCCAAGATCACGGTGATCACGCGCAAGGCGTACGGCGGTGCCTACGGCGCCATGGGCTCCAAGCACCTCGGCGCCGACGTCAACCTGTCCTGGCCGACCGCGCAGATCGCCGTGACGGGCGCGGCGGGAGCCGTCGGCATCCTCTACCGCAAGGAACTGGCGACGCTCCAGGGCGATGAACTGCTGGAACGCCGCGCCCAGTTGGTGCGGGAGTACGAGGACCAGGCCACGCCCTACGCCGCGGCCGACCGCGGTTACGTCGACGCGGTCATCCAGCCGTCGCGCACACGGGCACAGGTCGGGTGGGCGCTCCGGCTCCTGGCGACCAAGCGCGCCGAAGGGCCACCCCGGAGGCACGGGAACATCCCGCTCTGACCTGACAGTTGACGGACCGAAAAGGGCGTACACACATGAGTCTCCCCGAAAGCGCTACGCGTTCCGAGTCGGTGAAGACACCCGATCCCCATGACTTCCTGGCCCTGGACGACGAACTGGACGCCGCCGAGCGGGACGTGCGCGACACCGTGCGCGCCTACGCGACGACCGAACTCCTGCCGCACGTCGCCGACTGGTACGAGCGCGCGGAGCTGCCCCGCTCGATCGCCAAGGAACTCGGCGCGCTCGGGCTGCTCGGGATGCAGCTGGACGGCTACGGCTGCGCCGGGCTCTCGGCCACCGCCTACGGCCTCGCCTGCCGCGAACTGGAAGCGGTGGACTCCGGGCTGCGCAGTTTCGTGTCTGTGCAGGGCTGCCTCGCCATGTGTGTCATCCACCGCTGGGGCAGTGAGGAGCAGCGGCAGGAATGGCTGCCCCGCATGGCCGCGGGCGAGGCGCTCGGGTGCTTCGGCCTGACCGAACCGGAGTCGGGCTCCGACCCGGGTTCGATGCGTACGTTCGCCCGTCGCGACGGGGACGACTGGGTGCTCAACGGCACCAAGGCGTGGATCAACAACGGCACCCTCGCGGACGTCGCCGTGATCTGGGCGCACGCGGAGGACGAGGTGCGCGCCTTCCTCGTGCCCACCGACACGCCGGGATTCGCCGCCGAGGAGATCACCCGCAAGCTCGCCCTGCGGGCCTCGAACACCGCCGGACTCACCCTGGACGAGGTACGGGTCCCCCATTCGGCCGTCCTTCCCGGAGCCCGCGGTTTGAAGACGGCGTTCTCGTGCCTGAACGAGGCCCGCTTCGGCATCATCTGGGGTGTGGTCGGCGCCGCTCGCACCTGCTACGCCGGCGCACTCGACTACGCCGCCGGCCGGGAGCAGTTCGGCCGCTCGCTCGCCTCCTTCCAGCTCTCCCAGCGCAAGCTCGCGGACATGGTGGTGCACATCACGCACGCCGGGATGACCGCGCTGCGGCTGGCCCGGTTGAAGGAGGCCGGCCGACTGGCGCCCGTGCAGCTCAGCCTCGGCAAGCTCGCCAACGTGCGCGCCGCGACCGAGGTCGCCCGCACGGCCCGCAGCATCCTCGGCGCCAACGGCATCACCCTCGAATACCCGGTGATGCGGCACATGTCCAACTTGGAGGCCGTGCTCACCGTCGAGGGGACCGAAGAGGTCCACACCCTCAGCATCGGCCGTGCGGTCACCGGTGTTCAGGCATTCCGCTGACGGTCCCGAGCGTGACACCCGCCCGCCCCACGCACAACGAGGAGTTGCCATGCAGCGGCGCGACATTCCACCGCCCCTTCGAGCCACGGGCCATCGCCCGCGGGCCATGCGTCGGGGCAGGAGGGCGGGAAGGTGAAGGCTGTCTACGCGGCACGTCCCGACGCCGAGGACCCGCTGGCCGCCCTGGTCGTCGGCGAGCGACCCGATCCCGAGGTGCCCGATGGGTGGTCGCGCGTCCGGGTCAGGTCCGTCTCCCTCAACCACAAGGATCTGTGGACCCTGAGGGGCGTCGGCCTGAACCACGACAAGTATCCGCGGATCCTGGGCTGCGAGGCGGCGGGGGAGGATTCCGACGGTCGGCGCGTGGCGCTCTACCCCGTACTGGAGTCCCCGCCGGGCACTGCGGACGAGACCCTGATCCTGCCGGCCGCTCAACTCGTCGGCGCCCGGCCGGGCACGCTGGCCGAGTACGTCACCGTGCCCGCGGCCAGCCTGCTGTCGGTCCCGGACCAGCTGACCTGGGAAGAGGCGGCCTGCCTGGTCTGCACCTGGCTGCCGGCGTACCGCATGCTGTTCACCAAGGCCAGGCTGCAGCCCGGCGATTCGGTGCTCGTGCAGGGCGCCGCCGGCGGACTCTCCACCGCGCTGATCGCGCTGGGTGCGGCCGGCGGACTCCGGGTGTACTCCACCAGCCGTACCGCCGACAAGCGAGAGCTGGCCAGGAGCCTGGGGGCCCACGATGTGTTCGAACCCAAGGCGCGACTGCCCGAACAGGTGGACGCCGTCATCGACAGTGTGGGCCGGGCGACGTGGACGCACTCCCTGCACAGTGTGCGCCCCGGTGGCACGGTCGTCGTCGCCGGCGCCACGTCCGGCGACGTCTCGCCGGCCCGCCTGCACCGGGTCTACTTCCACCAGATCAACATCGTCGGGTCGTTCAGCGGCACACGGGACGAATACGCGCGGATGCTGGCGCTGATGCGCACCACGGGAATCCGGCCTCTCGTGGACGACGTGATGCCGCCCCAGGACGCGCGAGCGGCGTTCAAGCGCCTGCTGGACGGCGACGTCCGGGGCAAACTCGTACTGAGCTGGCCGTAGGGTACGCGGCGCGGCGCCCGGGTCCAACGCCCCGGGTGGTCCTGCCCGCCGGCCGCAACTGACGGCACTGAGAGTCGGTGCCTGTGCCGTGGGACCGGTTGAGGACCGCACGGTGTCCGCGCACTTGAACGGCACGCACGGCACCGAACGTCGTGCACTCCGGGCCTTTTCGTACGGGGCCGCCTCAGGTTCGTACGGGCCCCCTCAGGACCTCTCCGCCGGAAACACCTGACGCGGACATGGTCGTATGGCGGAGGCGCGCGGCCGGACCCGCGGGCGAGGGGGGGGAGCCGCTTCCGCCCCCCTGCCTCCAGGAGTACGCCATGCGGCGCACGTTCCTCGTCGGCGCCGTCGGCGGTTCCCCACCGTGGTCGCGCTGGGCGGCCTCGCCACCCATCTGCTCTCCGGCACCGAGTCGACCACGGGACTGGACGAGCACAGCACGGCATCGGTGGGAGGCCACAGGGCGCTCGCGGCGAACATCGTCGCGGCCCGCACCCAGAGCAAGTACCACTCGCTGCCCTGGGTCGGCGACCGGCTCTCCGGTGTCACCTGCCCGACCGGGGGCCGTGCCGCTGGGCGTGGTGCTGCTCGTCATGCCGGTCGTCGTGCTGGCCTCGGCCGCCGGACGGCTGGGCGCGGCCCGGCGCGAGCAGCGGCTCGCCACGCTGCGACCGGCCGGGGCGACCCCGCGGCAGATCCTCGCCATGACCGCCGTCGAGGCGGCGGGAATCGGCGGCGCCTGGTACACCGGTCAGCTGTGGGTGGGACTGCCGTGGCTCGCGGCGGTGGTGGCGGCCGTCACCGCGCTGATCACCGTCAGCGCAGTGACCATGCTGGGCCAGGTGGCCACCTCGCCCCTGGGCGTGGCCCAGCAGTCCGATCCGCGCCGCACGCGCGCGATCCGCCTCGTGCTGTTCGTCGCGGTCCTGGGCTACATCTGCCTTTTCGGTTTTTTGTGGGGCGCCCGTCAGGCGACCCGCGGCCCGCCGTACTCGCTCATCGCGTCGATGAGCCAACGGGCCAGATAGTCGGCGAACGAGGACCGCGGAAGCAGTCGGTACGCCGGAGAGTCGTCGAGCTGCCAGAGCAGCACCGCGACGGGGCCCACCGTGGTCGACACCGCGCGGCCGGGGCCGAAGGCGCGGGGGTGCAGGTCCAGCGGGCAGCCCTTCTCCAGCACCTCCCGGGCGGCCGGGCCGCTCAGCTCCAGTGTGGTGCGGTTCGCCGAGACGTCCACGACCGAGCCGGGAGCACCGTCGAGGGCCTGCCGTACCTGGGTGGTCACGGTGCCCGGGTCGGCCCGGGACAGCACGAGCCACTCGTCGGGGCCGAGCCACAGGACCGTATGGAGGCTTGAGGCGGCGGTGTCGCCGCACCGGCGGGGGAGCGGCGCCCCCAGGGTCCTGCCGATCCGGTCGGCCGCCGCGGACGCGGGGTCGACCCGCACGTTCACCATCGTGAGGAACGGCAGTTCGGCCAGCGTGACGCTCCGGGCACCGGTGACGGCGGCGGCGCGCATCCGCTCCTGAAGGTGGGACAGGGGGCTGGTGCGCAGGGCCACCGGTCCCGCCATGATCGGTTCAGCCATCTCGCCGGGTCCCTTCGGGGTCGTAGAGCACGAAGTCGGTCACCTCGACCGGCACCAGCGCCTCACCCACCGGGGCGAGCAGCGTCTGGCCCTTCCTCGCCTGCCCGTCGGCGACGAGCGCGAGGGCGAAGGGGCGGCCCAGGGCCGGGCTGTGGTAGCTGGAGGTGACGTGGCCGAGCATCGGCACGGGCACCGTCGCCAAGTCCACGTCCGGCGCGACGAGTTGGGTGCCCTCGGGCAGTCGGGTCGTGCGGTCGGCCGGGAGCAGGCCGACCAGTTGCTTGCGGTCGGTGCGGGCGGTGTCGGCCCGGGTGAAGGACCGCTTGCCGATGAAGTCCTTCTGCTTGGAGACCACCCAGCTCATGCCCGCGTCCTGCGGGGTGACCGTGCCGTCGGTGTCCTGGCCGACGATGATGTAGCCCTTCTCGGCCCGCAGGACGTGCATCGTCTCGGTGCCGTAAGGGGTGATGCCGTACGGCCGGCCGATCGCGTCCACCTCCTCCCAGACCGCGAGGCCGTACCAGGCGGAGACGTTGATCTCGTAGGCCAGTTCGCCGGAGAAGGAGATGCGGCAGATACGGGCCGGGACGCCCGAGGCCAGGGTCGTCTCGCGGAAGGCCATGAACGGGAAGGCCTCGTTCGACAGATCCACGTCCGGGGCGAGTTGGGCGACGACCGCGCGCGACTGCGGGCCGACGACGGCGATCGTCGCCCACTGCTCCGTCACCGACGTGCAGTGCACGTCGAGTTCGGGCCACTCGGTCTGTGACCAGTCCTCCAGCCAGTCCAGGACGCCCGCGGCGCCGCCGGTCGTGGTGGTCATGAAGTAGCGGTTGTCGTCGAGGCGCAGGGTCACACCGTCGTCGAAGATCATGCCGTCGGGCTTGCA
This sequence comes from Streptomyces sp. NPDC102270, assembly GCF_044766405.1. NCBI lineage: Bacteria > Bacillati > Actinomycetota > Actinomycetes > Kitasatosporales > Streptomycetaceae > Streptomyces > Streptomyces sp. NPDC102270. The sequence goes on from NZ_JBIWLX010000011.1 coordinate 204,020, forward strand.
CATCACGCCGTAGCGCGCCGTGCCGGGCTTCAGTTTCTTGAAGGCGTTCGTGTAGATCCGGTTGAGGAACTCGCCCGCGTCCGCACCCCAGATCTCGATCTTGCCGAGGGTGGAGGCGTCCATGAACGCCACCCCCTCCCGGGCCGCCCGGCACTCGCGCGCCACGGCCGCGTCCATGTCCTCACCGGCCTGCGGGTAGTACCAGGGGCGCTTCCACTGCCCGACATCCTCGAACTTGGCGCCGTGCGCCACATGCCAGCTGTGGATCGACGTCGTCCGCTCCGGATCGAACAACTCACCGCGCTCGCGCCCCGCCAGGGCGGCGAAGGCGATCGGCGTGTACGGCGCCCGGTAGGCCGTGGTGCCGATCTCGCCCAGCGAACCGCCGAGAGCCTCGGCGATCACCCCGATCGCGTTGACGCCGGAGGTCTTGCCCTGGTCGTTCGCCGTGCCGAGCGAGGTGTACCGCTTGACGTGCTCGACGCCGCGCATACCGGCGCCGGTGGAGCGCCAGACGTCGGCGACCGTGACATCGCGCTGGAGATCGACGAAGTGACCGTCCCAGACGCCGGGTTCGCCCGCGGGGGCGGGCACCAGCCACAGGGCGCGCGTCGGGCCGGGTGCGCGCCGCGCCCCCTCGGCCGGCACGGGCACCGGGAACCCCGCCGCTGTGGCCGCCAGTGCTCCGGCCCGTGCCCCCTCGGCCAGACAGTCGTCGAGGTCGTACGTCCCCCGGGCCGCTCCCACGACCTGCTGATCCCGTACGGCCCCGTCCAGCACGAACGCGGCGAGCCCCAAGTCCCAGCGCAGCTTGCCCTGACGCTGGCTGTGCAGATGCACCACCGGGCTCCAGCCGCCCGACACGGCGAGCAGGTCGCAGGCGAACGGCTTCGGCTCACCCGCGAGTCGACCCTCGGCGTCAAGGGCTTGGACGGTGACGCCGGTGAGCCCGCGGTCGCCCGAGGTGTCGACCACCGCGCTGCCCGTCAACACCCGCACCCCGGTCGCCGCGGCCACCTCCGCTGCCCGGTCCGACAGTTCGGGGCGCGCGTCCACGACGACGGCAACGGGGATCCCGGCCGAACACAGGTCGGCGACCGTGTCGTAGGCACTGTCGTTGGTCGTGCTCACCACGGCCCGCGAACCCGGTGCCACGGCATACCGGTTGAGGTAGGTGCGCACGGCCCCGGCGAGCATCACGCCGGGCCGGTCGTTGCCGGCGAAGACCAGTGGACGTTCGTGCGCCCCGGTCGCCAGGACGACCTGACGGGCCCGGATGTGCCACAGCCGCTGCCGCGAAACGCCTTCGGGGGCGTCCGTGCCGAGGTGATCGGTGCGCCGCTGAAGCGCCAGCACGTAGTTGTCGTCGTACGACCCGAAAGCCGTGGTCCGATGCAGTACGACGGCCTCGGGGGCGGCGTCGAGGGCCGCGCGCAGCTCGTCGGAAAGCTCCCGGTCACCTGGATCGGGCTGCTCGTCGACGAGGATCACCCGGGCGCCGGACTCCGCGGCAGCGGCAGCCGCCGCGAGGCCCGCCGGGCCGGCGCCGACGACCAGGACGTCGGTGTGCACGTACTTCTTGTCGTAGACGGCGGGATCCGGGGTGGCGTCCAGCCGGCCCATCCCGGAGAGCGTGGTGGCGGACAGGCCGTCGTACAGCTCGACGGTCGTGGCCGGGAGCATGCCCTCCGAGCACGGACCACCCAGCTGGACCAGGGCATTGGGCTCCTCGACACCTGCGGAGACGATGCCGCGGGGGCGGCCGCGGTAGAGCGAGGGGGCGACCTCGACGAGCCCGTTCGCCAGCATCGCGGAGGCGAGGGTGTCGCCGGGGTGGCCGGTCAGCTCCCGTCCGTCGACGGTGAAGCGCAGCACGGTGCCGCGGTCGACGCGGCCACCTCGCGGCAGTCGGAAGCGCTGGTCGGTCATCGGGTCCCTCCCGGGCGTGGCTCGTCGAGCCGGTACGAGGTCAGCACCTCGTGGGTGGCGGTGTCGCGCAGGACGTTGAACCAGCGGCGGCAGCCGATGCTGTGCATCCACCGTTCCGCGAAGGGGCCCTTGGGGTTGTCGCGGTAGAAGACGTACTCGGCCCACTGCTCGTCGGTGAGGTCGGCGGGGGAGTCGGGGTAGGGGACATGGGCCTGTCCGCCGTAGTGGTACTCCGTCTCGTTGCGCGGACCGCACCACGGGCAGGTGATCAGCAGCATGGCGTTCTCCTCAATGCCTCAATGCCTCAGTGGGCCACGGCTGCTGCGCCGTGCTCGTCGATCAGCGCGCCGGTCGTGAAGCGGCCGAGGGCGAACGGGGCGTTCAGTGGATGCGGTTCGCCCGTGGCGATGGTGTGCGCGAAGGTCCAGCCGGCCGCCGGAGTGGCCTTGAAACCGCCGGTGCCCCAGCCGCAGTTGACGTAGAGGTTCTCGACCGGGGTAGTGCCGATGATCGGTGAGGCGTCCGGGGTGACGTCGACGATGCCGCCCCAGGTCCGCAGCACATGCGCCCTCGCGAAGACCGGGAACAGTTCGACGGCGGCCGCCATCTGCTGCTCGATCACATGGAACGAGCCGCGCTGGCCGTAGCCGTTGTACGAGTCGACGCCCGCGCCCATCACCAGCTCGCCCTTGTGGGCCTGGGAGACGTAGACGTGCACATGGTTCGACATGACGACGGTCGGATGCACCGGCTCGTGCAGTTCGGAGACCAGGGCCTGGAGCGGGTGGGACTGCACCGGCAGCCGGATGCCCGCCCGCTCGGCCAGCACGCTGCTGTGTCCGGCGGCCGCGAGCCCGACCCGGCCGGTGTGGATGCGGCCGCGATTGGTGTCCACGCCCACCACCCGGTCGCCGTCCTTGAGGAAGCCGGTGACCTCGCAGCCCTGGATCAGGTCCACGCCCAGCTCGTCGGCGCGGCGGGCCAGCGCCCAGGCGACGTGGTCGTGCTTGGCGATGCCGGCCCGGGGCTGGAAGGTGGCGCCGAGCACCGGATACCGGGTGCGGGACGAAACGTTGAGGATGGGGCAGACCTTGGCGACCTCCTCGGGCTCCAGCCACTCGGCGTCGACCCCGTTGAGGCGGTTGGCACCCACGCGGCGCATGCCCTCGCGGACGTCCTGCAAGGTGTGCGCGAGGTTGAGGACACCGCGCTGGCTGAACAGGAAGTCGTAGTCCAGCTCCTCCGGGAGGCGCTCCCACAGTTTCAGCGCGTGCTCGTAGATCGCCGCGCTCTCGTCCCACAGGTAGTTGGAGCGGATGATCGTGGTGTTGCGGGCCATGTTGCCGCCCGCGAGCCAGCCCTTCTCCAGGACGGCCACATTGGTGATGCCGTGGTTCTTGGCGAGGTAGTAGGCGGTGGCGAGGCCGTGGCCGCCCGCGCCGACGATGACGACGTCGTACGAGGGGCGCGGATCGGGGTTGCGCCAGAGGAAGTCCGGGTGTTCCGGCAGCGGTTCGGCGGTCATGCCGGGCCTCCGTCGAGGTGGGGGTAGAGCGGGAAGGCGGCGGCGAGCTTCTCGACCCGGGCGCGCAGTTCGTCGTCGGGCCGTTCGCCCTTCAGGGTCTCGGCGATGATGTCGGCGACCTCGCGGAACTCCGTCTCGCCGAAGCCGCGGGTGGCCAGGGCGGGCGTGCCGATCCGCAGACCGGACGAGATCATCGGTGGGCGCGGGTCGAACGGGACCGCGTTGCGGTTGACGGTGATGCCCACGCGGTGCAGCAGGTCCTCGGCCTGCTTCCCGTCGAGCTCGGACTTTCTCAAGTCGACGAGAACCAGATGGACTTCGGTGCCGCCGGTCAGGACGGTGATCCCGGCCTCGGCCACGTCGTCGGCCAGCAGCCGTCCGGCGAGGATCTTCGCTCCCCGCAGTGTGCGCCGCTGGCGCTCCTTGAACTCCTCGCCCGCCGCCACCTTGAAGGCCACCGCCTTCGCCGCGATCACATGCTCCAGCGGGCCGCCCTGCTGGCCGGGGAAGACCGCAGAGTTGATCTTCTTGGCGAGGCCGGCGCGGCTGAGGATGACACCGCCGCGCGGGCCGCCGAGGGTCTTGTGGGTGGTGGTCGTGACGACGTCGGCGTACGGCACCGGGCTCGGGTGCAGGCCCGCGGCCACCAGACCGGCGAAGTGCGCCATGTCCACGAGCAGATACGCGCCCACCGCGTCGGCGATCCGGCGGAACCCGGCGAAGTCCAGCTGCCGGGGGTAGGCCGACCAGCCCGCGACGATCATCTTCGGCCGGTGGGCGAGGGCGAGCTGTTCGACCTCGTCCATGTCGACGCGCAGGTCGGACTCGCGCACGTGGTACGGCACGACGTCGTACAGCTTGCCCGAGAAGTTGAGGCGCATGCCGTGGGTCAGGTGCCCGCCGTGCGCCAGGTCGAGGCCGAGGATCGTGTCACCGGGATCGAGCAGGGCGGACATCGCGGCCGCGTTGGCCTGGGCGCCCGAGTGCGGCTGGACGTTCGCGGCCTCGGCGCCGAAGAGCTCCTTCACCCGGGTGATGGCCAACTGCTCGATGACGTCGACGTGTTCGCAGCCGCCGTAGTAGCGGCGGCCCGGGTAGCCCTCGGCGTACTTGTTGGTCAGGACCGAGCCCTGGGCCTCCATCACGGCGGCCGGGGCGAAGTTCTCCGAGGCGATCATCTCGAGGGTGGACTGCTGGCGGCGCAGCTCGGCGGCCACGGCCTCGGCGACGTCCGGGTCGAGTTCGCTGAGGGGGAGGGAGAGCGGCGAGGTGGGCGTGGTGAGCGACGTACTCGTTGCCATCTGTGCACCATCCTGAGAGCCAGCTAATGAGCAACTGATATATCAGCCTGTGCGGTAAGGTATGGGAGCTCGCCGCACAGGTCAAGGGGGCATCCATGCAGCAGGTCGCGACCGAGATCGAGGAGCTGTCGCTCGCCGAGCGCGCGTACCGCGCCATCCGGGACCGGCTGGTCATGCTGGAGATCCGGCCCGGAGCGCCGATCAACGAGGAGCAGCTGGGGCAGTCCCTCGGCGTCGGACGCACACCGGTGCGCGAGGCCCTCAAGCGGCTCCAGTACGAGCGGCTGATCACCACCTACCCCCGGCGCGGCACCTTCGCCACCGAGGTCAACATCACCGACCTCGCCCACATCTCCGAGGTGCGCCAGGAACTGGAACCCCTGGCCGCGGCGCAGGCCGCCCGCCGCGCCACGGCCACCGACCGGGCGAACCTGACGGCTTTGCGGCGGGAACTCGACACCGCCGGGGCTCCCGGGCGGGACTCCACCGAACTGATGCACCTGGACCTCCAGGTCCACCGCGCCATCTACACGGCCACGCACAACCCGTACCTGGAGGACACCCTCGTCCGCCACGACAACCTCGCCACCCGCATCTGGTGCCTGTTCGTGGACCGGCTCGCCGACATGGCCGGCCATGTCGAGGAGCACGGACCGCTGATCGAGGCGATCGTCGCCGGGGACCCCGACACGGCGGCGCGGCTCGCCCGCAGCCACGTCGTGGGCTTCGAACAGGCGATCCGCGAGGCGATCTGAGGTCGGCGGGTCGTCGTGCGGCGCCATCCCGGGCCGACCGAGTGACAGTGCTCCCGCCTGCCTGAGCACCGTCGCATACGTACTTCAGGCGCTGATGTCGTCGCCGTCCAGGTCCGTGCACTGCCGCAGCACCCGCAGCTCGTCACCCTGGACCCGCATCTCGTACAGCTTGCCGCGGGCGTTCTCGAAGGGACGGTGGAGGATCATCATCAGCCGGCCGTCGAAGGTCCGGAACAGCATGCCGTGCCCGCTGTCCTCCCGGACCAGCGGCCGGCGCTGCTCCCAAGGCCCGCTCAGCTCACCGGACGTGGAGACCGCGTAGGTCTGCACGTACCCGCCGCTGACGGTGCCGTCCGCACCGGCCGTGTCCTTCTCGTACGTCGACCACAGCATGAGAAGGGCACCGTCAGGGGTGCGGTGGAGCTGCGGGCCGTCGGTGACGTAGGGGGCGAGCTGGTGCGGTACGCCCGCGGGGATCTGCTCACCGAGCCAGAACGCGTCCGAGCCCTTGAACAGGAAGACGGGCTCACCGACCGTCCCGGTCAGATCGGGGGCCAGCCGGACGGCCTCCATCGTCCCGTCGACGGTCTGCAGCCACTCGTGCGCGTACACCATCCAGGGCTGCCCGGCCGGATCGACGTACAGCGTGCCGTCGAGAGTCATCAGGTGCGCGGGCGGGGTGGGCCCGGACGGATCGACGACGGTGAAGGGGCCGAGCAGCGAGTCGGACACGGCGGTGACCGTGCCGCGCGCGTGGTTCGGCAGCTGGAACGGCGTGCCCCAGCGCCCGGCGGGCGGCACCGGCAGCACCCGGCCCTCGTCGTGCAGGGTGGTGAACAGGTAGTACCTGCCGCCCCACGCGTGCACCTCCGGCGCCCAGGCTCCGTCCCGCGCCCAGATCCCCTCCTGCTCGTCCGTCCGGAACACCACGTCGGGCCGCGTCCAGTCCCGCAGGTCGTGACTGCGGTAGACCATCGTCCCGACGCCCTCCACCCCGGACACGGACGGCTCGTTGGACGTGTAGAGCCAGTACGTCCGCGTCTGCTCGTCGGCGACGACGAAGGGGTCGTGCAACGGCATGTCGGGCAGGCGCAGGGGCTCGGTGTCGGTCACGGGGGCACGATACGTGGAGGCCGTGATGAGCCGGCCGCGAGGCCTCGTGCGTCGGCGCCACCCGGTCCGGCCGCGCCGGTGTTCATGAAAGCGGCTTACATCCTGCGCAACGCCCGCGCGGGCGCCCGCCTTTGTCCCGACGACGTCAGGACGGTCCGTACCGCGCCGCGATGTCCGTGAGATAGCCGCGCAGCAGGATCTTCGCCTCCTCCAGCAGCGCGGTGTCTCCCTTCGTGTCCCGGCGGAAGGCCTCCTGGGCGAGGGCGTCGGCGGTGAGGATCGCGGCGTGGCAGACGCGGGCCAGGGTCTCGTCGTCCTCGGCCAGACGCAGCGCGAGCAGGATACGGCGGATCCCGTCGCCCATCCGGTGCTTGTGCTCGCGGTCCGCGGCCCGGGTCCGCTCGGTCAGTCCGCTGCCGAACCACAGGGAGCGGAAGCCGTGTTCGGTGCGGTAGATCTCGGCGTACGCGTCGACGAGGACACCGACCGGGTCCTCCCAGCGCTCGGCGGCCGCGGCCTCCACGAGCGCCTCCATCGCCGCTTCCAGCTTGGCGAAGTAGCCGGCCGCGAGCGCCTCGATGATCGCCCCGCGGTCGGGCAGGTACTGGTACAGCGAGCCGACCGACACCCGCGCCTCGGAGGCGATCCGGGTCGTGGTGAGCGACTCGACGCCCTCCTCGACCAGGATACGCTCCGCGGCTTCGAGCACCCTGGCCAACCGCGCCCGGCTGCGGGCCTGTTGGGGGGTGCGGCGCAGGGAGGCGATCCATGCGGCCGGGTCGGCGGCCGGGGCGGACTCAGCCACGGCACGACCTCCGCTCACCCACGTGACCACCTCACGGGACAACCTCCGAACGTGAACGTGACTTTGTTTCAGGTTTAGGTTAGCGTCGCGCGCATGACCGACTCAAGCCCGGCGCTGAGCGAGGAGCGGGCCGCAGTGGCGGACGCCTGCCGCCGTCTGGGGGCCGAGGGGCTGCTCATCGGTACGGCGGGGAACGTCAGCGTCCGTGTCGAGGACCGCGTGGCGATCACCGCGACCGGTGCGATCCTGGCCGAGCTCACCCCGGACCAGGTCACCGTCGTCGACCTCGACGGCGAGATCGTCGCCGGAGGTCTGCTGCCGACCTCGGAGCTCGACCTCCATCTGGGCGTCTACCGCCGCTACGGCACCGCCGCCGTCGTGCACACCCACGCCCCGATGGCCACCGCGCTCTCCCTCGTCCTCGACGAACTCCCCTGTATCCACTACCAGTTGCTGGCCCTCGGCGGCACCGTCCGGGTGGCGCCGTACGCCACCTTCGGCACCCCTGACCTCGCCGAGTCCGTCCTCACCGCGCTGGAGGGCCGGGGCGCCGCCCTGATGGCCAACCACGGGGCCGTCACCCACGCCCCGACCCTCGACAAGGCGGTCGAGCACGCACTGCTCCTGGAGTGGGCCTGCGGCGTCTACCAGCGCGCGGCCGCCCTGGGACAGCCCCGCGTCCTCGACGAACAGCAGCAGATCGCGGTGATCGAGGCCGCCCTCGCCCGCAATTACGGCACCACGCAATCCGTAGATTCCGCACCATCCGCGCAGGAGGGGAACCGATGAACGTCGTCACCATGGGCGTGCACGTGCTGGACGTCCTGGTCCGGCCGGTCGAGGAGATACCCGAGGGCCAGGGCGCGACCCTGGTCGAGGACATCCGCATGACCGCCGCCGGCACGGCCGCGGGCACCGCCCTCACCCTGGCCAAGCTGGGCGCCTCGGTGCGCACCGCCGGGGCGATCGGCACCGACCCGACGGGCGACCTGCTCACCCAGCTCCTCGACAAGGCCGGGATCGACACCGGGCTGCTCGTCCGCCGCATCGACACCTCCACCTCCGCGACGGTCCTGCCGATCCGGCCCAACGGAGACCGCCCCACCCTCCACCTGCTCGGCGCCAACATCACCTACGGCCTGGACGACGTGCCCTGGGACGCGGTCGCCGAGGCGAGCCACCTGCACCTCGGCGGCCCCGAGCTGATCGGCGCCGACGTCGCCGCCCGCATCCTGGCGCACGCCAAGGAACACGGCGTGGTCACCTCGGTGGACCTCCTCGCCCCGGGCGAGCTCGGCACCTTCGACCAGATCGAACCGCTGCTCCCGTACGTCGACTTCCTGCTCCCCAACGAGGACCAGGTCCTCGGCTTCAGCGAGGAACAGGACGTCGTCACCGGCGCGAAGAAGTTCCTGGCCGGCGGGGTGGGCCTGGTCGCGGTCACCCGCGGCGGCGACGGCGCCCTCCTGGTCACCGCCGAGGGCACGGAGACCGTCCCCGCCTTCGAGGTCGAGGTCGTCGACACCACCGGCTGCGGCGACGCCTTCTCGGCCGGCTTCCTGCGCGGGATGAGCCTGGACCGCACACCACGCGAGGCGGCGATCCTGGGCAGTGCCGCGGCGGCACTGGTGGCGCAGGGCCTGGGCAGCGACCACGGCGACTTCGACCTCGCTGAGGCCGACGAGTTCTCCATGACGAGCGCGACCCGCGCATAGCCCGCACTCCCGCTTCACGGGGCGCGAGGGGTGCGGAATGGGCGTGGGGCGGCCGGTGTTGCGGCAGCATCGAGTCCGTACCGCGCCCTCGCACTCCTGGGAGTTCCCATGCCCCGCTCCGAAGCCCGCGTCGCCACCGACCGGCCGCACCGCTACGCCAAGCAGCTCGCCTCGCACCTCGGGCGTCGCAGCCGGACCACGTGGGACGAGGAGAGCGGTGAGGGCACCCTGCTCTTCCAGAACGGAGGCAAGGGCTCCCTCACCGCCACCGAGGACGCGCTGCTGCTGACACTGGAGACGGAGTCCGAGCACCTCGATCTCCTGGAGAACGTCGTCGGCAGCCACCTCGTCCGCTTCGGCAGCAAGGACGAACTGGTCGTCGAGTGGACGCGGGACGGCGGCGAGCCCGGCACGACGCAGCGCAAGGAGACCGACTGACCGGGGGCCTCAGATCGCGCAGCCCACGTGGGCCAGCGCCTGCTTGAGCAGCACTCCGTGACCGCCGGGCATCTCGCTCGCCACCGCCGGTGACAGGGCCTCCTGCGGGCTGAACCACACCAGGTCCAGCGCGTCCTGCCGCGGCCGGCAGTCGCCGGTCACCGGGACGACGTAGGCGAGGGACACGGCGTGCTGACGCGGGTCGTGAAACGGCGTGACCCCCTGCGTGGGGAAGTACTCGGCCACCGTGAACGGCTGGAGCGAGGACGGGATCCGGGGCAGCGCCACGGGGCCCAGGTCCTTCTCCAGGTGACGCAGCAAGGCGTCCCGGACCCGCTCGTGGTGCAGAACGCGGCCGGAGACAAGACTCCGGCTGACCGTCCCGTCGGGTCCCATGCGCAGCAGCAGGCCGACGCTGGTGACTTCGCCGCTGTCGTCGACGCGCACGGGCACGGCCTCGACGTACAGGATGGGCATCCGGGCGCGCGCGTGCTCGAGATCGTCGGCGCTCAGCCAGCCGGGCGTGGTTTCGGTCAAGTCAGACATTGCTAGATCATACTTTCCGGGGACAGCGGGCGCTCAGTCGCGCTCGCCTGGTGGGACGGGGACCGGGGCGGGAAGCCCGTAGAGACGGCGGGCGTTGTCGCCGCTCGTCCAGGCCGCGACGCGCAACGCGTCCGCCAGGCTCAGCTCGTCGGCGTCCACCCGCTCCTGGAGCAGACCGGCGAGGCCCTGCCGGAAGGACAGCGCGCCGAGCAGATGGAATTCGGCCACTCCGTACGCGTCGGAGCTGTACAGCAGCTTGCGGAACGGCGTGATCTCCAGCGCCTCCGCCAGGATCGCCCGGGACCGCGCCGGGCCGACGTAGTGCAGGGTCAGGCCCACGTCCAGGTACACCTGCTCGAACACGGCGGCCAGATAGGCGGCCTGGCGCTGGTACGGCCAGCAGTGCAGCAGCAGGACCGGGATGGTGCCCGCGGTCAGGTGCAGCCAGTCCGTGAGGTGGGTCGGGTCCACCCGATGCATCCGGATGTCACTGTCGCCGAACCCGGTGTGCAGTTGGAGCGGCAGCCCCAGGTCCACGGCGGTCCACAGCAGATGCCGTACCAGAACCGGATCGGCCAGTCGGCCACCGTGAGCGAGCCAGTCGGCGGCGGCACGGGTGACCTCCGCGTCCGAGGGGCGCGCCGGGTCCAGGTCGAAGCCGGTGCGGTAGGCGGCGACCGACTTCACGGCCACCACACCCGGCCGCCCCACGGCCTCCAGAGCGGCCGCCCGGAACAGGTCGGCGTACGCGCGCGGCTCCACGCCCCGCGCCGCCACCGCCTCGGCGACACTCTCCAGCCGTACGACCTCGTAGGCCGTCCCGCCCGCGATCCGGGCCAGCTGCCCGGGCGAGGTGATGCGGTCCGGCGCGTACCCGGTGTCGACGCAGAACACCTCCGTGCCCGCGGCGGTCAGGAAGCGGCGGTTGACCTCGTGCGGGCCGAGTTCGGCACGGCGGGCCAGGTAGGCGTCCGGCGGCGCGTGGCGGGGGAGGTCCAGCAGGGGCGCGCAGTGGCGGCGGACCGCCACACCGACGGGGCTGTCGAACGGGGAGATCCCGGGCCAGACCGTGCCCTCGGTGAGCAGCGACTCGAAGCCCGTCCGGTCGAGTCCGTCGGTGACGACCCCGTGGCAGTGGTGGTCCACCAGCCGGGTGGCGGCGAGGGCCTCATGGACAGCTCCGCTCATGCTCAGTACTTCCAGCGGTACGCCGCCGCGATCTGCTCGTCGTCCAGCTCGGCCACGGAATCGCTTTCTCCGAAGCGCACGGCGACCACGGCGTCGGCGAGGACCGGGCCCAGCGCGGCCCGCAGCTGTTCGTCGGCGCGGAAGGCCCGGACCGCCTGGGAGAGGGAGGTCGGCAGCCGGCGTACGCCCATGGCGGCGGCCCGGTCGGCGGGGAGCAGGGCCGGATCCCCGGTGATCTCCCTCGTCAGGGGTAGGGCCGAGGTCAGTCCGTCGAGTCCGGCGGCGATCAGACCGGTGAGGGCGAGATACGGGTTCGCGGCCAGGTCGACCGGCTTCAGCTCCAGGTTCGCGGCTCGGTCGGTCAGGCCCGCCGTACCGGTCACGATCCGGACCGCCGCCTCCCGGGCCTCACGGCCCCAGGCGGTGAACACCCCGGCCCACTGGGACGGTTTGAGGCGCAGATAGCTGGCCGGGCTCGGCGCGGTCAGGGCCGCGAGCGCGTGCAGGTGGGCGAGGACACCCGCGACGAACGACTCGGCCTCGAACGTCATGCCGTACCGGCCCTTGCCGCCCGAGTGCAGGTTCTCGCCGTCCCGCCAGGCGGACAGGTGGAGATGGCCGCCGTTGCCGACACCCTCCGCGAAGACCGCCGGGGCGAAGGAGACGACGAGCCCGTGCCGCTGGGCCACCGCCCGGATCGTCTGCCGTACCAGCACGCTGACGTCGGCCGCCGCCACCGGATCCAGCGCGCCCGTGGAGATCTCGAACTGCCCGGCCGCGTACTCGGGGTGGAGCTGTTCCACCTCGATGCCCTGCTCGGCGCAGGCCGCCAGCAGGTCGGCCGCGTAGTCGCCGAGCTCCACCTGGCGGGTGGCGCCGTACGCCGGTCCCGACACGGCGGGCAGGAAGTCACCCTCCGCCGCCGGGCCCCGGCCCACTGCCCACTCGATCTCGATGCCCGCCTTGAAGGTGATCCCGTGCCGCTCGGCCGCCTCGGTGACGATCCGTCTGAGGACCGTGCGGGAGCAGCCCGGATGGCGCTCGCCCTCCTGTGTGATCCGGTCGACCGGCGCCCATGCCCAGCCGGGCTGCCCGGCCAGTGCCACGAGCCGGTCGAGATCGGGGTACAGGCGCAGATCGCCGTCGGGGGAGCCCAGGGTGTCCGTGGTGACGATGGAGTCGTTCGCCAGGAAGGTGTCGAACACCGGCGACATGCCCACGCCCCAGGCCGCGGCGGAAGGCAGCTTCGCCGTCGGGATCGTCTTCACCCGGCAGATGCCCGCGGTGTCGACATAGGCCAGGACCACGCCGTGCACACCCTTCGAGGACAGCTCCTCGCTCAGTGCGGCGGCCCGGTCCACGTCCCCGGGACGGCCTCCGGGGACGGGGTCGGCAAGGGTGGTCATACGTCCTCCACGACGGGCTCGGCCGATCGGATCCCGCGTCAGGGTTTCACGGCCACCGCGCCGAACTGCGGTACCACGGCCGGGGAGTCGGACTCGGCACGCCACTGCGAGCAGGAGACCAGGCCCGGTTCGAGGAGGTCGAGTCCCTCGAAGAAGGTGGCGATGTCCTCGCCGCTGCGGGCCGTGATCGGCGGAGTGGCGTTCTCGTTCCAGAACTTCATGGCCGGGATCTGGCCCTCGCCGCCGAGGTCGGCGTCGAATGTCGGGTGCGTCAGGGCCAGATGGCTGCCGGCGGGCATCGCGGCCATGATCTCGCGCGCGATCCTGCGCGCCTCGTCGGTGTCGAGGACGAAGTTCAGGATGCCGAGCATCATCACCGCGACCGGCTTGCTGAAGTCCAGGGTCCCCGCGGCCCGTTCGAGGATGGCGGCCGGGTCGTGGACATCGGCGTCGATGTAGTCGGTGACGCCCTCGTGGGTGCTGGTCAGCAGGGTGCGGGCATGGACGAGGACGATCGGGTCGTTGTCGACGTAGACGATCCGTGAGTCGGGCGCGATGCGCTGGGCGATCTCGTGGGTGTTGTCCACCGTCGGCAGCCCGGTGCCGACGTCGAGGAACTGCCGGATGCCCTGCTCCTCGGCGAGGAAGCGCACCGAGCGGCCCAGGAACCAGCGGTCCGCGCGGGCGATCTCCCGGATGATGGGGAACATCCCGGCGACGTGGTCGCCGACCCGCTGGTCGACCTCGTAGTTGTCCTTGCCGCCGATCCAGTAGTTCCACACGCGCGCGTTGTGCGCCACACCTGTGTTCAGCCTCGCCGACGCACCCGACGAGGTGTGGCTCTCGCTCACGACTGTGCTCCTTCTCGCGCCTGCGGCCGTTGCCGCCATTGTGCCGTCCGATGATCAGCTTGTCCTGGAAACCGCGACTCGCACGCCCTGCCCGACGTGCCGGGCGCCCTCCCAGCGGTGACACTGGCCCCGTACGCCCCGCCCCTGCCCGCGGACCGCCAGGAGTGAGCATGCTGCCCGGATTCCTCGTCAGGGTCGTCGGGATGATGCTCGGCAGAGAGGGGCGCTCGCTCCATATAAAGGCGGCGGGAGGCGCAACCTCGTGCTCCTTGCTGTGATGCTGACCGGATCCTGGGCGGTGCTCGACGCCGAGGAGCGGGCGCGTGGCGCGACCTCACGTCCTATCCGAAAGCCCCGTGGTGGTCGGTCGAGACGGCGACGACCGTCGGATACGGCGACTTCTCCCCCGTCACCTGGTGGGGCCGGGTCGTCGGCACGGTGGTCATGGTCGTCGGGATCACGACGTACGGCATGGTCACGGCGGCGCTCGCCACCTGGTTCGTGGGGCGGGAGCAGAAGCGCCTGCACTCTGTGGGTACCCGGACGCTGCATGCCCTGCACGAGCGGTTCGACCGGCTGGAAGAACTGCTGGAGGCGAAGAAGAACGGGTGACTCAGCTCTCCGGCCGCGCGTGCCCGTGCTGCCAGGCCCAGGCGGCGATCTCCACGCGGTTCCGTGCGGCCAGTTTCAGCTGGACGCTGGACAGGTGGGTCTTGACCGTGGAGAGGGACACGTACAGCTCGGCGGCGATCTCGGCGTTCGTACGGCCGAGGGCGACCAGGCGGACCACGTCGAGTTCACGGTCGGTCAGGGGTTCGGTGGCCGGTGCGGGGCGGGCCGCGACGACCGGCGTGGGCGCCGGGCCCTCCGTGAGGTGCCGGAGCAGGCGCACGGTGACCGAGGGGGAGACCAGCGAGTCACCGGCCGCGGCGGCACGGACCGCCTCGGCGAGGAGCGTGGGCCCGGAGTCCTTCAGCAAGAACCCGCAGGCACCGCCGCGCAGCGCGCCGTAGACGTACTCGTCGAGGTCGAAGGTGGTGACCACGACCACCCGCAGGGGATCGGCCACCTCGGGCCCCGCCAGCAGCCGGGTCGCCTCCAGCCCGTCCAGCTTCGGCATCCGGATGTCCAGCAGACACACATCGGGCCGCATCTCCCGGGCCAGCCGCACCGCTGTCTCCCCGTCGGCGGCCTCGGCGACCACGGTGATGTCCGGCTGCGCGTCCAGGAAGAAACGGAAGCCGGTACGGACCATGTCCTGGTCGTCGGCGATCAGTACACGGATGGGCACGGCCGGCGGGGTGGGGCTCGTCATGGGTCGATCATGCCTCAGGGAGGGACGGGCGCGGTGGCGCTGTGGACGGGGCGGAACGGGACGGGACGGGGGCTGTGGCACCGGGCCCGGCCGGAGGGTGACGGTCGGGTCCGGTGCCGGTTCGAGGGCGGGCTGTGTATTGGTCAGGGGCGGTTCTTCGCACCAGTTTCCGTGTCGGCGCGAGGGGCTCCGCTGGGTCTACGCGGGCTGGGCCCCGACGATCGGTCGGCCAGTCCGCCCACCTCTCGGGCGGGCGCCAGCCCGTGGCCGGCACTGTCTCCGCCGGGGTCCACGCCGGGCCGGGAGCCGAGGGTCGGCCGGTAGGGCCGCCCTCACCGCTCGGGCGGGACGCCGGCTCGTGGGCCTCGGCACCGCCTCCGAGCAGCGGAGCCGCTCTCGGCCGGGGTCTCAGTCCACGCTCCGTGCGGCGTCCTCCGTCACTCTCCGCAGCAACGGCCTGCTGCCGCCGATCGCCGCGAACATCGCCAGCGCGCCCACGGCCACGCACACGGCCAGTTCCAGGACGCCCGTCATATTGATCGAGGCGCCGACGGCCTGGTTGAGGCGGTAGGAGACGTAGACGCCGACGGCGGTGGTGCCGCCGGCCAAGGCGACCAGGGGGATCACCGTCTCGCGGACGCGGGCCCGGTCCAGCACCTTGAGGGGAGTGCCGGCCAGGCGGAGAAGGCCGTAGATCCGGCGTCGGTCGAGGACACCCGCGGCCGCGGTGAGGCCGGCCGAGGTCGTGGCGACGAGGAAGCTCAGCGCCAGAGTCGCCGTGCTGACCTCGGCGAAGCGGCCGATGGCGGTACGGTCGCCCGCCGTCACGTAGTCCTGGGTGAGGGGCGACCGCGCCGGGCTCGCGGCCGTCAACGCGGTGACGGCGGTGTCGAGACGGGCCCGGCCGCCGCCGGATATGTGGGCGATCACGCCCGGTGTGCCGCTCAGCAGCCCGTCCCAGTCGTCCTCGCCCACCGTGTCGACGGTGGCGGTGACACCGGCGTCACGGAGCAGCGTACGGACCTGGGAGGCGTGCGCACCGGCCACCGCGACCTGGTCCCGGTGGGCCGAGCCGTCCATGCCGACCATGCTCACGGCGAAGAACCCCGCCGCGAACCCGGCCAGCACCAGACCGCTGACCGTACGCCAGGCACCGCGCGGGTCGTCGCTCAGACGACGGCCCGCCAGCAGGGTCGCCGGACTCCGGGCGAAGCGGCCGACCAGTCGGCCGAGCCGGTCCACCACCCACGGCCCGAACAGCCAGAACGCTCCGTAGAACAGCAGCAGCAGACCGATCACCTGCCGGGTCGACAGCTGCCCGCCGCCCGTGGAACCCCACAGATACAGCAGGACCACGACGAACAGGACGAGCCGGATGATCCTGGTCCGCCGCGGGTCGGCCTGCTGGGCGACGCCGAGCGGCGAGGTCGCGACCTGACGCAGCATCGACACCGCGCTGAGGGTGATGAGCGCGGTGACCGCCACGACGACCGTCGCCAGCCACGGCAGCCCCACCCACAGCTGACTCACGTACCAACCCCCGATGCCGTACGGGATCTCGACGAGCAGGGGCAGCAGTCCCGCGTACAGCGCCGCACCGGTCAGGGCACCGGCCGCGCCGAGCGCCGCGGTCTCCAGCGCGGTCATGCCGATGATCTGCCGCGGGGTCGCCCCGGCCAGTCGCAGCGCGGCCAGTTGCTGCTCGCGCCGGGCCGCGCCGAGCCGTCCGGAGGCCGCCGCGAGGACCACCACAGGCATCACCAGCAGCGCCATACCCACCAGGGCGATCTGCTGGTCGTAGGCGGTGAACAGGCTCGCGTGGGTGCCCGAGAAGCCGGTGATCTCGGCACGCGCCGCCTGATCGATGTCGGAGACCGTGGACCCCTCGGCCGCTCTGGACACCGCGGGATCGGTCGGGGCACGCCCGACGACGGCCACCAGCTCGTCCGGCGAGGCCAGACCGGCGGCGCCGATCGTGCCGTACGAGGACACCTTCGGGAAGCGGTCGGCCAGTTGGTTCGCGGGCAGCTCGTGCAGCAGTGAGGCCAGGGCGGGGGAGACGTACACCTCGCCCTTCGCCGGGAAGGACGTCAGGCCGGGCGGTGCGGGGGTGCCGCTGCGCTCGGGCAGTTGGGCGAGGGAGACGACGGTGACCGGCTCGTGGCGGACGTATGTCGTCGCGAGTGCTTGGACCGCGGTGCCGTGCTTCGCGGGTTCGGGGGTGCGCCAGGCGGTGTGGTCGGCGCGGGCGCCGGAGCCGAGGGCGGCGGCGACGATGACCAGCAGGACGAACGTGCCGACCGCGGCCGCGCCGGCCGCCAGCAGCCGGCTCTGCAGGCCACGGCGGCCGGAGGACCGGACGATGTGCCAGGTCAGCGGAATGACGGGGGAACGCATGGCATCTCCTGCCGCTCAGGCGGCCGTGTATGGGCTGTGGCCACTGACGCGGCCGTCGCGAACCTGGAGGACCCGGTCGCAGTGGCCGGCGACTTCCGCGTCGTGGGTGACCATCACCAGGGCGGCGCCCTGTTCCCGCGTGACAGACGTCAGCAGCCGGACCACCTCCGCGCTCGTGGCCTGGTCCAGGGCGCCGGTCGGCTCGTCGGCGAAGACCACGTCCGGTTCGACCGCCAGGGCGCGGGCGATCGCCACGCGCTGGGCCTGACCGCCGGAGAGCTGACCGGGCCTGCGGTGCGCGAGGCCGTCGAGGCCCAGTGGCGCGAACCAGCGGCGGGCCCGCTCGACGGCCTGTCTGCGGGGCATGCCCTCCAGCATCAGCGGCAGCGCGACGTTCTCCTCGGCGGGCAGCTCCGGGAGCAGCTGACCCGACTGGAAGACGAACCCGAACCGCTTGCGGCGCAGCGCGCTCAGTCTGTTCTCGCCGAGCCGGTCGATGCGCTCGCCGCGCAGCAGCACCTCGCCGCCGTCCGGTCGGACGATCCCCGCGAGAGTGTGCAGCAGGGTGGACTTGCCGGAGCCGGACGGGCCCATGATCGCCAGCGAGTCGCGCTCGCGGACGTCGACGTCCACTCCGGCGAGCGCGGTGGTGGAGCCGTACTTCTTGACGAGACCGTAACCGGCCAGGACGGTGTTCATGATGTGAGCCGGTCCTCTTGTCAGCGGTCGAATTTCCAGGTGACGGACGTGTCCGAGGCCTTGACCACGGTCACCGGTATGTCCACGGTCCCGCCGCCGCTCCTCGTGCCGGTGCAGGTGAGGGTGGCGCCGGTGACGGCCTTGAGCCCGCTCGGGCACGAGACGTCGGTGACCTTCACGCCGACCCACGGCAGCGGGTGGTACTTGCTCTGGGTGCGGCCCTCGACGACGTACGCGGCCAGTGCCTTGTGGCCGCCGACGGACGCCGTGCTCTGGGTGTCCAGGGAGGTGGTGGACTCGGTGCCGGCCAGGAAGTGGCTGCCGAGTCCGAAGACGACGGCCGCGCCGGCCACGGCGCCGACGGCGCCGACGAGGTACTTGCTCTGCATCACGAACTCCTGAGGACAGGGGAAGGAGGGGCCTCCGGCGGGAGAGGCGTCTCCTCGGAAGTGCCTCCACTCTCGCCCGCGGAGCCGGGCGCCCGCCTCGGCCGAACGGCCAGGGTCTCCGGGCTCGGCACGGCGGCGTCTCGACCGTTCGGCCGATCCCGTGAGCGGCGGCTGCGCATAGCGTGAGCGGCATGAAGTCCGTTTCCGCCCGGGGCTGCGTAGGGGCCGCAGGCATCGGTGCCCTCGTCGCGGCGGCCGCTGTCGACCTCTTTGCCTCGGGCACCGACAAGGGCGTCGGCTGGCCACAGACCGCCGTGCTGCTGCTCGGCACCGCCGCCGTACTGTGGCCGGCCCACCGGCGCCCGCCCTGGCTCACCCCCCAGCTGCGCGCCGTCGTGCCGGCCGTGGCCTCCCTCCTGTGCACGGCCGACTCCGTGCTGCGCTCCGGTGCCCTGTTCGGACCTGGCGAGCCGGCGATCCTGCTGTGCCTGCTGTTCGTCGCGGTACGGCACTGTCCGCGCTCCTCGGTGATGGCGTGCGCGACGCTCGACGGCGCCGCCGTCCTCGCGCTGCCGGTGCGCCCGTTCCTCGACGACGAGGACGTCATGCTGGCGTACATGCTGATCGGGTTCGTCCTGATCGGCCTCACCGCGGCGTTCGCCGCGTATCTGCGCTCGCAGGACTACCGGCGGACCATCGCCGTCAGTGAGACCCGGCGGGCGGAGCGCCTGGCCATCGCCGCCGACCTGCACGACTTCGTCGCCCACCATGTCACCGGCATCCTGGTCCAGACGCAGGTGGCACGCATGATGGCGGACACCGACGCCGAAGAACTCGACCCCGTCCTCGCCGGTATAGAGCGGGCCGCGACCGAGGCGCTGGCGTCGATGCGTCGTACGGTCGGTGTGCTGCGCGACACCGAGGACCCGGCCGACCGGCGTCCGGTGGGCGACCTAGCGGGCATCACCGGTCTCATAGAAGGTTTCGCGAGTCCCATCCAGAAAGCCACCCTCAACCGCGCACCCGAGGTGCCCGACGACCTTCCGCACGAGGTTCAGGCGGCCGCCTTCCGCGTGGTGCAGGAGGCGCTGACCAACGTACGGCGACACGCGGGCGACGCCGGCCAGGTCACCGTGGAGCTGCGCTACGAGCGGGGCCGCCTGGAGGTGTCCGTGTCCGACGACGGGCGTGGCGGCAGCCAGTTGCCGCCGGCGGCGCACGGGGGCGGCTTCGGCCTCGTCGGCCTGAAGGAACGGGTGACAGCACTCGGCGGCGAACTGCACGCGGGACCGCGGGCGGAGCACGGGTGGGAGGTGTGGGCGCTGCTTCCGGGATGACGGGGGCGCGGGGGCGGCGGGGGTGCGGGTGGTCTCTGCCGGATGGCGCGGGGGCGGCGGGGTGCGGGTGGTCTCTGCCGGATGGCGCGGGGGCAGTGTCCGGGGTGCGGGTGGTGGGGCTGTGCCGGGGGCTGCGCGCGCTCGTTCCCGGATGGCTCAGGAGCTCTTTCCCGGGGTGTGGGTGGTCTTCGCCGATGGTGTGGGAGCTCGGTCCCTGAGGTACGGGGGCTCGTGCCTGGAGGTGCGAGTGTCGGTCGCGGGGCATGCAGGGGCTCGTTCTCGGATGTTGCGGGCACGTCCTCGGGGGGGTGTGGGTGGTCTGGAGTTCGGTCGCGGAGTGCGGGGGCCCCGCCGAGACCGTGGCAGTTCCGCTCGCCGGAGACGCGCATGGTGCTCCCCGGATGACGCGGGAGCTCCTCCCGGGCGTACCGGCGGTCCGTCCACGCCCGCCCGGCGCTCTCGCCCCGATGACGCGGGCAGTCTTCCCCCGCCGTAGGGCCGGGCTGTTCAATGGTGCTGCACAGGAGAGGAGCCCGCCCGTGTCCCCTGTTCCCGTGCCGGCCGTCGGGGCGCGCATTCGGCAGGCGCGGCTGGAGCGTGGTCTGGGCTTGCGTGCCCTGGCCCGTGAGGTCGGCGTCTCCGCGAGTCTGGTCTCCCAGATAGAGACCGGGAAGAGCCAGCCGTCGGTCAGCACCCTGTACGCGATCACCACGGCTCTCGGCATCTCCGTCGAGTCGCTCTTCGAAGGGCGGGAGGCCGCCGCGGCGCGTGAGGCCACCGTCGTACACGCCCTGGCGGCCTTCGCGGCCGATCCCGGCCGACGCATCGGCCCCCTGGTCGGCCGCCGTGAGCGGGAGGTACTGGAGCTGGACTCCGGTGTCGTGTGGGAGCGGCTCGGGCACGTCCCCGGCACGGACGTGGACTTCCTGCTCGTCACGTACCGGCCAGGCGGCTCCTCCTCGGGCTCGGGCGGCCTGATGCGGCACGCCGGCACCGAGTACGGCTATCTGACCTCCGGCGAACTCGTCCTCACCCTCGGCTTCGACGAGCAGCTCCTGCGCCCCGGCGACGCCGTCAGCTTCGAGTCCACCACCCCCCACCGCTACCGCAACGACGGCGACGAACCGGCCGTCGGTGTCTGGTTCGTGTCGAGCCAAACTGTTCAGTGACGCTTGACACTCCTCGCGGACGGTCGTTGACTCGATGGTGGGGGTGGTCGCGATGGCGATCCGTACATACGGCCCCAATGCCGTCGACTGGGAAGAGCGCGTCGACCTGGACCGGCTGCGCAGACAGCGCCTGGCCCGCCTCCACGACACGCTGAACCGCTCCGAACTGGGCGCGGTGCTCAGCTTCGACTTCGCCAACATCCGCTACATGACCGCCACCCACATCGGCACCTGGGCGATGGACAAGCTGATCCGGTTCGCCCTGCTGGTCCGCGGCGGCGAACCGATCGTCTGGGACTTCGGCTCCGCCGCCCGCCACCACCAGCTCTACAACCCGTGGCTCGACCACAGCGACGGCAAGGGCGGGCCGCCCACCGGCGCCCGCGCCGGCATCTCCACGCTCCGCGGAGCCTTCCACCCGGACGCCGGGATCGCCGAGGACGTCGCCACGAAGATCGCCGACGAACTCCGCGCCCACGGCCTCGCCGGCGAACCGCTCGGCATCGACGTCGCCGAGATGCCCGTCCTCGCCGCCCTCCGCGCCGAGGGCATCGACGTCGTCGACGGCCAGCAGGTCCTCCTCGAGGCCCGCCGCATCAAGACCGGCGACGAGATCTCCCTGCTCGCCCAGGCCTGCGCGATGGTCGACGCGGCCTACGAGGAGCTCTACGCCCACCTGCGCCCCGGAGTCCGCGAGAACGAGTGCGTCGGACTGGTCAGCAAGGTCCTCTACGACCTCGGCAGCGAATACGTCGAAGGCGTCAACGCCATCTCCGGGGAGCGCTGTTCACCTCACCCGCACGTCTACAGCGACCGGCTGATCCGTCCCGGTGACCCCGCCTTCTTCGACATCCTGCACAGCCACCTCGGCTACCGCACCTGCTACTACCGCACCTTCGCCGTGGGCAGCGCCTCCCGCGCGCAACGGGACGCGTACGTCCGCTGCCGCGCGTACATGGACCAGGCGATCGCCCTCGTGCGGCCGGGAGCCACGACCGCCGACATCGTCCAGGTGTGGCCGCGCGCCGAGGAGTTCGGCTTCGCCGACGAGACCGCCGCCTTCGCGCTTCAGTACGGCCATGGGGTCGGCCTGTCCATCTGGGAGAAGCCCATCTTCAGCCGCCTGGTCTCCCTCGACCACCCCGAAGTCCTCGAAACGGGCATGGTGTTCGCCCTGGAGACCTACTGGCCCGCCGCCGACGGCTGGTCCGCCGCCCGGATCGAGGAGGAACTGGTCGTCACCGCCGACGGCTGCGAGGTCATCACCAAGTTCCCGGCCGAGGAGCTGCTGGTCGCGGGACGCAAGTACTGGACGGTGGGCGGCGAACTCAACACCGCCCGGGAGGCCCAGTCCCACCTGAACACGGCGACCGGAACCGCGCACGGACACCAGGGGACCGGCGATGGACACCGCTGAACTCCTCGCCCTCTACGAGCAGATGGCCCTCATCCGCCGCGCCGAGAAGGCCGCCCACGACCTGTTCCTCCAAGGGCTCGTCAAGGGCACCACCCACCTCGCGGCCGGCCACGAGGCGATCGCCGTCGGCGCGAGCGCCGCCCTGCGCGGTGACGACTACGTCTTCGCCACCTATCGCGGCCACCACCACGCGATGGCCCGGGGCGCCACCCCCGAGGAGTGCCTCGCCGAACTCATGAGCAGGGCAACGGGCTTGTGCAAGGCCAAGGGCGGCTCCATGCACCTCACCAAGGCCGCGACGAACATGCTCGGCTCCTACGCCATCGTCGGCGCCCACCTCCCCATGGCGGTCGGCGCCGCCTGGTCGGCGAAGCTGCGCGGCACCGGACAACTCGCGGTCGCCTTCTTCGGGGACGGCGCCACCAACATCGGCGCCTTCCACGAGGCGCTGAACCTGGCCGCCGTGTGGAAGCTGCCCGCGCTGTTCGTCTGCGAGAACAACCTGTACATGGAGTACACCCCGATCGCCGACGTCACGGCGGTGCCCCGTCCCGCCGCCGACCGGGCGCCCGCGTACGGCATCCCCGGCGAGGTCGTCGACGGCAACGACGTCGTCGCCGTCCAGGAGACGGTGGCACGGCTGGCGCGACGGGCCCGGGCCGGAGACGGGCCCGCCGTGCTGGAGGCCGAGACCTACCGCCACTTCGGGCACTCACGGACCGACCCGGCGACCTACCGGCCGGCCGAGGAGGTCCAACGCTGGCTCAAGCACGACCCGTTGGACATCGCGCGCGGGCGGCTCATCGAGGCCGGGGTTCCCGAGGACACGGTCACCGCGGCCGACGAGCGCGCACAGACGGTCGTACGGGAGGCGGTCGAGGCGGCGAGGAACGCGCCGCCGCCGGATCCGCGCGAAGCGTTCACCGACGTATGGGCGGACGGGGGTGCGGCATGGCGGACGTGATCACGTATCGGGAGGCGGTCGCCGAGGGCATCGCGCGGGAGATGCGGCGCGATCCGTCCGTGGTGTGCCTGGGAGAGGACATCGGGGAGGCCGGCGGGGTGTTCAAGACCACCGCGGGGCTGCACAAGGAGTTCGGGTCCGAGCGGGTGTGGGACACGCCGATCTCCGAACAGGCCATCGTGGGCGCGGCGATGGGGGCCGCGATGACCGGGATGCGGCCCGTCGCGGAGATCATGTTCTCGGACTTCTTGGCCTGTTGCTGGGACTACCTCGCCAACGAGATACCCAAGGTGCGTTACATGACGGGCGGTCAGGTCACCGTGCCTCTCGTCGTGCGCACCGCCAACGGCGGCGGACTCGGTTTCGGCGCCCAGCACTCGCAGGCCACCGAGAACTGGGCGCTGACCGTCCCCGGGCTGAAGATCGCCGCCCCTTCCACGCCCGCCGACGTGATCGGGATGATGGCGGCCGCGATCCGCAGCGACGACCCGGTCGTGTTCTTCGAGCACAAGGGGCTGCTGGCCACGAAGGGGCCGCCCGCGCCGCCGGACCACGTGGTCCACCTGGGGCGCGCCGCCGTCGTGCGGGAGGGTGCCGACGTGACGCTGGTGGCGCTGGCCTCGATGGTGCCGGTCGCGCTCACGGCCTCGGAGAGGCTCGCGCAGGAGGGCATCGATGCCGAGGTCGTCGACCTGCGCTCCCTGGTGCCGCTCGACATGGCCACCGTCCTCGCCTCGCTCGGCCGGACCTCCCGGCTGGTCGTCGTCGAGGAGAACCCGTACCAGGGCGGCTGGGGCGCCACCGTCGTCTCCGTCGTGGCCGACGAGGGGTTCGGGCTGCTGGACGCGCCGGTGCGCCGGGTGGCGGGGGAGTGCGTGCCGCTGCCGTTCGCGGACGTGCTGGAGGAACAGGTCATTCCCACCGTCGACAAGGTCGTGGCGGCCGTCAGGAGCCTCGCCGCGTACTGAACATCCCCCAGGAGGAAGCGCGATGACCCATCGGACACTCCTTCGAGCCGGACACGTGCTCTCCATGGACCCCGACATCGGGGATCTGCCGAGCGGGGACGTCCTCATCGAGGACGGGAAGATCGCGGCCGTGGACCGCGAGATCGGCGCGGACGCCGAAGTCCTCGACATGACCGGCCGCATCGTGATCCCCGGCTTCGTCGACACCCACCGCCACACCTGGGAGGCCTCGATCCGGAACGTGGCGCCCGACGCCACCCTCGACGACTACTTCGTCGACATCCTCGACACCTTCGCACCCCTCTACACACCCG
This sequence comes from Streptomyces sp. NPDC102270, assembly GCF_044766405.1. NCBI lineage: Bacteria > Bacillati > Actinomycetota > Actinomycetes > Kitasatosporales > Streptomycetaceae > Streptomyces > Streptomyces sp. NPDC102270. The sequence continues at coordinate 228,561 of NZ_JBIWLX010000011.1, forward strand.
AGGACGTGTACGCGGCCAACCTCGCGGGCGCCCTGGAGTGCCTGAACGCCGGCATCACCACGCTCGTCGACTGGTCCCACATCAACAACACGCCCGAGCACCCGGACGCGGCGATCCGTGCCCTCACGGAGACCGGTATCCGCGCCCAGTACGCCTACGGCAGCGCCAACACCTCCCTCGCCGACTACTGGTTCGAGAGCAAGATCGCGATCCCCGGCGACGACGTCCGCCGGATCCGCAGCGAGTACTTCGCCTCCGACGACGGTCTGCTCACCCTCGCCCTCGCCACCCGCGGCCCCGGCTTCTGCGTCAACGACGTCGTCACCTCGGAGTGGGCCCTCGCCCGCGAGCTGGACATCCCGATCACCGTGCACGTGGCCATGGGACGGCTCGCCGGCCGCTTCGGGATGGTCAAACAGCTCCACGACCTCGGCCTGCTCGGCCCCGACACCACCTACGTCCACTGCTGCTACCTCAGCGAGGAGGAGTGGCGGCTGGTCGCCGACAGCGGCGGTACGGTCTCCATCGCGCCGCAGGTCGAGACGCAGATGGGGCACGGCTGGCCGCCGGTCATGAAGGCGATCGAGCACGGCCTGCGGCCCTCTCTCAGCATCGACGTCGTCACCACCGTGCCCGGCGACATGTTCACCCAGATCCGCGCGGCCTTCGGCGCCGAGCGCGCCCGCGTCAACGCGGCCAGCTGGCAGGCGGATGTCCCGGTCCCCGAGACAATGTTGACGGCACGTCAGATGCTGGAGATCGCCACCCGCAACGGCGCCCACGTCGCAGGCCTGGAGGACCGTACCGGTTCCCTCACCCCGGGCAAGCGGGCCGACGTCGTCGCGATCGACGCAACGGCCCTGAACGTGGCCCCGGTTCACGACGCGGCCGCTGCGGTGGCCCTCAGCGCCGACGTGTCCAACGTGGAGACGGTCATCGTCGACGGTGCGGTCCGCAAGCGCGACGGCAGGCTCACGGCCGACGTGGCACGAGCCCGGCGCCTGGTCGAGGAGTCCCGCGACCGGCTGCTCGCCGCGAAGGAGACCCCGGCGTGACGCGACACCTGGTGCGCCGGGCCACCGACCTCCCGGAGCCGCCGTACGACGAACACGGCTACCGGCGACGGGAGTTGGTCGGCGAGGCCGACGGCAGCTCGCACACCGGTTTCGGGGTGTGCGAGCTGCGCCCGGACGGCGCGGTCGCGGCCCATGTGCACTCGTACGAGGAGAGCTTCCACATCCTCGACGGGACCGTGATCCTCGATGTGCCCGAGGGGTCGTATCTGCTGGAGGAGGGTGACTACGGGCTCCTCCCGACCGGGGTCCCGCACGCCTGGCGCGGCGCCGGGGACGGTGTCGCCCGGTGGGCGGACATGCTCGCGCCGGTACCGCGGGCCCGGTACGGGTACGACACCCAGACGGTCCCTCCCTGGCCTGTGCGCCCGCCCGTCCGCATCGATGTCCGCGACCCGCGCACCCGGTCCTTCGGGCACTTCGAGCCCGCCCAGATGGACCCGGGGAAGCAGTCCCAGGACCTGCTCGCGGTGTCGGCGAGCATGCGGACCGCGCTCCTCGTCTACAGCGGGATCACCGTGAAGACGATGGTCGACAGTGATCTGGGCGCGGTGGCCTCGACGATGTTCATGGTGCAGTACGCGCCCGACGGCGTCGCAGGGACCCACGACCACCCCTTCGAGGAGACGTACCTGTTCCTCGAAGGCGAGGCGGACGCGGTGTTCGACGGTTCGCCGTACCGGCTCGGGCCGGGCGACTGCGCCTGGGCGGGGGCCGGTTGTGTGCACGGCTTTACCAACGCCGGTGACGGGTCGCTGCGTTGGCTGGAGACCCAGGCGCCACAGCCGCCGGTGCGGCACTCCTACCGGTTCACACGGGACTGGGAGTACCTGAGGGAGGCTTCCCGATGAGCGGTGTGGTGGTGGTCGGCGGCACCTCGGGGATCGGGCGGGAGTTCGCCCGGGTGCGCGCGCAACGCGGCGACGACGTGGTGATCACCGGTCGGGACCCGCACCGCACCGGCACCGCGGCCAAGGAGATCGGCGCCCGGGGCCTCGCCCTGGACCTCGCGCGGCCGAAAGAGATCGTCGACGCGCTGAGCGATGTGGGGGCCGTCGACCACCTGGTGATCGCGGGCGTCTCCCGCGACGAGAACCGGGTGGCCGCGTACGACATCGACGCCGCCGTCCATCTCGTCACCCTCAAGCTCGTCGGCTACACCGCCGTCGTGCACGCGCTGCGGTCCCGGCTGCACGACGACAGCGCCGTCGTGCTGTTCGGCGGACAGGCCAAGGAGCGGCCCTACCCGGGGGCGACGACGGTGGCGACCGTCAACGCCGGGGTGACCGGGCTGATGCGCACCCTGGCCGTCGAACTCGCTCCGGTCCGGGTCAACGCGATCCATCCCGGTGTGGTGGGGGACAGCCCCTATTGGCGGGCCAAACCCGAGGAGGTCCTGGCGGGCCTGCGGGCCAGGACCCCGACCGGACGGCTCGCGACCGTGGCGGACGTGGTGGACGGCGTGGACTTCCTGCTGCGCAACGGCTCGGTCAACGCGGTGGAGTTGAGCGTGGACGGGGGATGGCTGCTTGGGTGAGGGCCCAATCCCGACAGCACGTCCGGGGCCTGGTGCTCGCGTTCCAGTGTGTGCAGGCGGCTGAGCTGCAGGTTGACCAGGTGCTGGCTCTGCCGGGCGATCCCGAGGATCACCTTCCGGAACCCCCGCCGGGTGTCGGCGAGTTCGACGGCGGTCACCAGGCCGTCCGCTGTGCCGCGTCGAAACACCCTGGCCCCACCCCGCTCCAGCCGCGCGACCACGTCCGGCAGCCGTTTCCGGGCAAGGCCCGGCGTGGCCTCTCTCAGGCCCCCGCAGCCGCCGGGACCGCGAGGGCTCGCGGGGTTCGGCGCCCGATGCCGACCGCCCCGTGCAGGGTTCAACGCTTGACGCCGACCGCCCCGTACAGCGACACGGGCTCGCCGTGCTCGGGCTCGTCCGGACGCCACCGCGACAGGGACACGATCCCGGGCTCCAGCACCTCAAGTCCCTTGAACAGGCGGCTCACTTCGTCGTGCGAGCGGGCCACGAGAGTCACTCCGCTCGCCGTGTACGCCGCGATGCCCGCGTTCACCTTCTCCGGGTCGAAGTCCGCCGTCATGGCCGACAGCACCAGACAACTGCCCGGCGCCAGTGCGTCGACCAGTGTGTCCACCAGCTCCTGGGCGCCGTCCTCGTCGGAGATGAAGTGCAGCAGCGCGACCAGCGACAGCGCGACGGGCTGGTCGAAGTCGAGGACGGCGGAGGCTCCTTGGAGGATCCGCTGCGGCTCGCGGGCGTCGGCCTGGAGGTAGTGCGTCGCCCCCTCCGGCGTGCCGTGCAGCAGGGCCGCCGCGTGGGCCAGGACGATCGGGTCGTTGTCGACGTACACCACCCGCGCGTCCGGCACCGCGGACTGGGCGATCTGGTGGAGATTGGGCTCGGTGGGGATACCGGAGCCGATGTCGAGGAACTGGCGAATTCCCGCCTCCCGTACCACGACCCGCGTGGCCCGCTCCATGAACCGGCGGTTGGCGCGGGCCTGCCGGGGAGCGTCGCCCTGCGCGGTGATCCGCCGGCCGAGCTCCTCGTCGACGGGGTAGTTGTCCTTCCCGCCGAGGAACCAGTCGTACACCCGGGCCGGATGGGGCCTGCTCGTGTCGATCCGCCGGCCGGCCGACTCGGTCCCGGTCACGCAAAACTCCTCTGCTCGACAAGATGTGCGAGCAGTGTGCCATGTCACCCAGGCGCGGCGGAGGCGGTCTTCGGCCACCCCTGCGCCGGTTGCGCCCGGTACAGCTCGCACGGCGACGCCGCGGAGGCGGGCACCGCGCAGAAGGAACGGCACCAGCAGCCGGTACAGGGGCTGCGGGGTGTCCTTCGGCGTGATGCCCGCCTCCGCGGCGTACGTCCGTCCGTGCGCGCCGACGCGTTCCGCTACGACGCCTCGGCCCCGGTCACCGCCTGAGCGGGTCGTGTCCGACGGACATCAGCCGCTGCCTGCGGACACTGTCCTCGGCCCGGGGTTCGTTCTCCACGTCGGCATCCGCGGTGACGGTGTCCACCACCTCGTACATGACCTCGATGTCGTCGTCGGTCAGGTCCGTGCGCCGCTTCTGGAGGATCGCGAGGACATGCTGCCCGGTCGGCTCACCGGCGTGCTCCGGCAGCGGCTCCGTGGACTCGGCGGCGTCGCTGACCCGCAGCCAGGCGGCCAGTTCCTGTGAGGTCATGTTCACCACGCGGTGGAAGTCCTCCCACAGCGCGTCGAGTTCGAGGGCGTCGGTCATCGCCTGCGCCTTTCTGTGGGGTTTTCGGGCCGGTCAGTCCCGGGGCCAGTTCTCGGCCTCGAACATCCAGCGCTGCTTCTCCAGCTCGGCGGTGATGCCGATCAGCAGGTCCTGCGTGACCGGGTCGGCCTTCTCGGTGGCCTCGATGCGCTCGCGCAGCCGGCCGATGGCCGCCTCCAGCGTCTCCACGATCAACCGGACGACGTCGTCGTCCCGGATCCAGCCGTTCTTCGAGCCCGGCAGCGTGTAGGCGGAGGCGATCGTCTCGGGGCGGCCGTCGGGCGACACCCCCAGGGCCGCGGCACGCTCCGCCACCGTGTCGGAGAACGAGCGGGCCGTCGACACCACCTCGTCCAACTGGAGGTGGATGGACCGGAAACGCGGGCCCACGATGTTCCAGTGCGCCTGCTTCCCGATCAGCGACAGGCCGATCAGATCCACCAGGGTGCTCTGCAGGGCGTCCCCGGCCGTCTCGCGGGCCGAATCGGACAGGGTGCTCCTGACCACAGTCATACCGTGCTCCTCCTTCTGGCATGGTCAATGCCGGTGCGGAGCAGTTCGTCGCGCTCCTGCTCGCAGGTCCCGCCCCACACGCCCGAGGTCTGCCCACTGCTGAGCGCCAGGTCCAGGCACTCGGGGGCGACCGGGCACCGGGCACAGACGCGTTTCGCCGCCGCCATGTCCCGCAGCGCGGGTCCTTGCGTGCCCACGGGGAAGAACAACTCGGGGTCCTCTCCCACACAGGCCGCTCGACGCAACCACTCCATGGGGGCGCGGGTGCCCCGGCCGCAATCGTGCAAACAACGGCGTCTCAGGGTGTGAGCACACCGCCGAGGAAACCCGTCACATCTGCGAAGACCTGCGACCTGGCAGGCGGGCCCCGTGCTCGGCCCCGTCTCCTGCGGCTATAGTCCGAAACTAGCGGTGCTAATTAAAGTACTGCCGAGGAAAATCCTCCCGGTCCCCCGGATCCCGACGGTCAGGAGTCAAGTCGTGCGCCCCGTCCACTTCGCGGCCGCCCGCCGCACCCCCATCGGCAGACTCCGCGGCGCACTGTCCGCCGTACGCCCCGACGACCTCGCCGCCGCCGTGATCCGCGCCCTGGTCGCCGACGTCCCCGCGCTCGACCCGGCGCGCATCGACGACGTCTACTGGGGCGCCGCCAACCAGGCCGGCGAGGACAACCGCAATGTGGCCCGCATGGCCGCGCTGCTCGCCGGACTGCCCGAGACCGTGCCCGGCGCCACGGTCAACCGGCTGTGCGCCTCCGGCCTGGAGGCCGTGACGCTCGCGGCCCGTACCATCGCCGCCGGTGAGGCCGACATCGTGCTCGCGGGCGGCTCCGAGTCGATGAGCCGTGCCCCCTTCGTGCTGCCCCGCCCCGACGAGGCGCTGCCGCACCGGATGGAGACCCACGACACCCGGCTCGGCTGGCGCCTGGTCAACCCGGCCATGAAGGAACTCCACGGCCTGCTGCCCATGGGCGAGACCGCCGAGGAGGTCGCCCAGCGCTACGGCATCCCGCGCGAACGCCAGGACCAGTTCGCCCTGCGCAGCCACCGCCTCGCCGCCGAGGCCCGCAAGAACGGCCACTTCGACGACGAACTCCTCCCGGTGGAGCGCCCCGACGGCGTGCTCGTCGACAGCGACGAGTGCATCCGCGAGGACACCTCCTACGACAAGCTGGCCCGTCTGAAGCCCGTCTTCCGGGCAGGCGGCACGGTCACCGCGGGCAACGCCTCCCCGATGAACGACGGCGCGGCGGGACTCCTTCTGGTCAGCGAAGAGGCATTGAACGACCTGAGGCTGGAATCCCTGGGCCGCTACGCCGCCGGAGCCTCGGCCGGCGTCCACCCCGACGTGATGGGCATCGGCCCGGTCCCCGCCACCCGCAAGGCGCTCGCCCGCGTGGACTGGAGCATCGGCGACATCGAGGAGGCCGAGTTCAACGAGGCCTTCGCCGCCCAGGCCCTCGCCTGCGTCGACGAACTCGGCATCGACCCCGAGCGGGTCAACCCCACCGGTGGCGCGATCGCGCTGGGCCACCCGCTCGGCTGCTCGGGCGCCCGCATCCTCACGACCCTGCTGCACCGGATGCGACGGACGGGGGCGGCGCGCGGACTGGCGACGATGTGCGTGGGAGTCGGCCAAGGGAGCGCGGTCCTGGTGGAACGGCACTAGCCCGAGGGCGCCGACAGGACCACTCGGCGAGACGGCACTTACGGCACCGGTGACCTGCACTTAGCATCGGTCTCCGCATGGACACGATGACGCTCTGGCACATTTCCGTCTGGGGGTTCGCCGCGCTCGCCGCCGCGGCCCTGCTCGTCGGCTTCTCCAAGACGGCGGTGAGCGGGGCCAACACGGTCAGCCTCGCGATCTTCGCCGCGGTGCTGCCCGCCCGCGCCTCCACCGGAGCGCTGCTGCCGATCCTGATCGCCGGGGACGTGCTCGCGGTGCTCACCTACCGGCGGCACGCCCACTGGCCCACCCTGTGGCGGCTGTTCCCAGCGGTCGCGGTCGGCGTGGTCGCCGGCACGCTCTTCCTGCAGTGGGCGGACGACGGGATGGTACGGACGTCGATCGGTGCGATCCTGCTGTTCATGGCCGCGGTGACGGTCTGGCGCCGCCGCACGGCCGACGCGGAGAAGGACCCCGACTCGGTCGTCACCCGGACCGGCCGTGTCAAGGCCCGCTCCTACGGCGTCCTCGGCGGCTTCACCACCATGGTCGCGAACGCCGGCGGCCCGGTGATGTCGATGTACCTGCTGTCGGCGGGCTTCCGCAAACTCGGTTTCCTCGGCACCTCGGCGTTCTTCTTCCTGATCGTCAACGTCTCCAAAGTGCCCTTCAGTGTCGGCCTCGGCCTGATCGACGGCCATTCGCTGCTGCTCGACCTCGCCCTCGTGGCGTTCGTCGTGCCCGGCGCGCTCCTCGGCAAATGGGCGGTGAACCGGATCAACCAGCGGCTCTTCGAACAGCTGGTGATCGCGGCGACGATCGTGGGCGGCGTACAGCTGCTGCTCCGCTGACGCGCCGAGCGGCGCCGACAGGTCTCATGACCCAGGGCTCTCTGGCGCTCGTCACCCGGCCCGCCGCGCCTCGCCCCTGACCTCGTACGCTACCCGCCATGTCCCCGCACATCCTGATCCTCGGCGGTACCACCGAAGCCCGTGAACTGGCCGCCGCGCTCGCGTCGCGGCCGGGAGTCCGCGTCACCACCTCTCTCGCGGGGCGGGTGACCCGGCCGGGCACGGTCGCGGGGGAGGTGCGGATCGGGGGGTTCGGCGGGGTGGAGGGGCTGGCCGGCTGGCTGCGGGAGGAGCGGGTCGACGCACTGGTCGACGCCACGCATCCCTTCGCCCGGGCGATCACCGCCCATGCGGCCCGGGCGGCCTCGATGACCGGCGTGCCCTCCGTGGTACTGCGCCGCCCGGGCTGGCGACCGGGACCGGGGGACCGCTGGCATGCGGTCGACTCCCTGGACGAGGCAGCGGAGTTGCTGCCCAGCCTCGGCCGACGGGTGTTCCTGACCACCGGCCGCACAGAGCTCGCCGCCTTCGCCCACCTCACCGATGTGCACTTCGTCGTACGGTCGGTGGAACTGCCCGAGCCGCCCATGCCCCCGCACACCGAAGTCCTCCTGGCCCGCGGCCCCTTCACGGTGACCGACGAGTCGACGCTCCTCCACGACCACTGCATCGACGTCCTGGTCACCAAGGACAGCGGGGGAACGGCCACGTCCGCCAAACTCACGGCCGCCCGCGAACTGGCCCTGCCCGTGGTGGTCGTACGCCGGCCGCTTCTCCCGGACGGGGTGAGTACGGCGCCGGACGTGGCGGGCGTGCAGAGGTGGCTGGACCAGCTCGGCACACCGTGAGGACCATCCCTGCCCACGGGGCGGTCCGCCCGGGTGCCCACTGTGCTTCCGGCGCCTACCGCTGCTTCGGATTCCGGCGCAGCAGATACGTGTCCATGATCCAGCCCTTGCGCTCCCTGGCCTCGGCGCGCAGCCGCTCGATCCGGGGCGCCGTCTCGGCGATCGGACCGGAGGCGAGGATCTCGTCCGGCGTGCCTATGTAGGCACCCCAGTAGATGTCGATGTCCTGGTCGGCGTAAGCGCGGAAGGCCTGGTGGGCGTCGAGCATCACGACCACGTCGTCCACACCCTCCGGGAAGCCCTCGGAGAGACGCCGCCCGGTGGTGATCTGGACCGGCCGGGCGACCCGGTTCAGGCCGGTGCGATGCCGTGCCACCAGCGCCGACACACTGCTGATGCCGGGCACGACGTCGTACTCGAAGGCCACCGAGCCCCGCTCCAGGATTTCCTCCAGGATGCCCAGCGTGCTGTCGTACAGCGCGGGATCCCCCCACACCAGGAACGCGCCGCTGTCCTCCTCGCCGAGTTCCTCGGAGATCAGCCGCTCGTAGATGTCGGCGCGGGCGCTGCGCCAGTCACCGACGGCGGGGGAGTAGGCGGAACCGCCCGCGGCACGGTCCCGCTCCGGGTCCCGGGCCTCCACCACCCGGTACGACCCCTCCGGTATGTGCGCGTCCAGCATGTCCCGGCGCAACTGTGTGAGATCGCCCTTCACCTCGCCTTTGTCCAGGACGAAGAACACGTCCGTGTTCCGCAGCACCCTGACCGCCTGGAGGGTGAGCTGTTCGGGGTCGCCCGCGCCGATACCGATGACATGAATCTTTCGCACACCCCGAGTCTGCCCCACACCACTGACAGCGACGGCACCGCGTCCGGGTAGTGCGCCCACGACCACGGCTTTCCGGCTCGCGCGTCGGGAAGGACGGCCACGACCGCGGTCCCCGACACCCGTGGCCGTGGTGGTGGGCCGGCGTGCTGAGGTATCCCCTGGCCGCCGTGAGGCGGGCTTGTTCGTGGCCGTCATCCCCGCGGGCGACGTAGGGCTTGTCCGCCTGGCATGACCCCCGCGGCCAATCTGCAGGGCTCGTGCACCGGGCCACGTGTCCGCGTCGTGGTGGGGGAGGCGTGCTGGGTGTCGCGCCCGCAGCCGTGTCGAGGGGGACCGGCCGCGCCCGCGCGGCGGGACCGCGTGCCGACGTTGCCCCGCGCCCTGGCGTCACTCCCGCAGCAAGGTGCAGAGCCCACCCGCACTGGGCATCGCCCCAAAAGCCGCTGCGCAGCGCTCACGTGCCCCGCGTCACCCTCGTAGCCGAGGACTGCGGGCCCGGGCGTCCACCGCCGAGCCGCTCTGCTCCACCTCCTGTGCCAGCTGCCGGGCCCACCCGGTGAGCCCGGCCAGATCCATCCCGTACGACTGCTTCCCCCGCCCGACAGTCGACGCGCCCCACTCCTCCAGGGCACCGGCGCCGCGCCGCAGCAGCCTCGCCCCGCCCGTGACGTTCCCCCGGGCCGCGTGGGTCAGCCCCACCGCGAGCTGGGCCAGCCCCCGCCACAGGGCGCGCTCCTCGTCGGGCCCCGACTTCCAGGCGTCCTCGAAGACCTCGTGCGCGTGGAAGGGGCGCCCGGCGTTCAGTAGTTCCTGAGCCTCGGCCACGGTCTGCTGCGGGGTGCGCACCACGCCCTCCGGCTGCCGGGCGACGCCGTCGGCGCCGTACGGAAGTGGCCGCCCGAGCCCGTCCCGCGGTCGGGCGTTGCGCGCCCGCCCCTCGCTGTCCCGGTCCCGGGCGTCCGTCTGCCGTCCTGAGGATGTACTGGCCATACGACGATTGTCCCGCGCTCGGTGCCGGCTTCGGTCCGGCCCCCGACGTGGGGTAAAGTTCTGACCGCGCGTTCCCGCGGTCCGCCGCGGGGCAGCGCACCGGGACGTGGCGCAGCTTGGTAGCGCACTTGACTGGGGGTCAAGGGGTCGCAGGTTCAAATCCTGTCGTCCCGACTGGAGACAGTCGCAGGTGAGGGCCGGTTTCGGAGGTTTCCGCAACCGGCCCTTGATCATTTGTGGGGACCGGTCGGGGACCGCGCCTTCGCAGCGGGCGGTCGCCCCAGTCCAGATCCATCGGCTGGTGTCGATGTCTCCGAAGCGGCAGCCTGAGACCTCGCCCATCCGGGCGGCGGTGCAGGCGGCGAAGGGTCGCGATCTCCCCAGCCGCGGTAGTGGTCGCCGGCCGGCGCCCGGGCGGGGTTGACCTCGACGATGCCGTCACCGGTGGCCTGGAGCCGGTCGCCAAGCGCCCGCGGCCTGCACTGTCAAGCAGATCCCCCGCCCGCACGCACGAGGAATTCTGTCGGACAAGGACGCATGGGCATCCGGCCGGTGAGGGACGCTCCGATGCCGGCCGCCGACCGGGTTCACACCCGGAGTCCGGGAGCAGGCGACTCCCCTGTGGGCTGCGGTTCGAGCACCTCGCCACACTCACACTCGTGGTGGTCGAGAGCCGCCCGGGCCGAGTTGTGCCGTTGGGGCATCCGGCCGGGGCGGCGTCGTACGCGGCTGGGCAGCCGCTGGGTGCGCGGCTACGAGGTCGTGTAGGGGTCCTGGCTGATCAGGTGGGCCTTCAGCCCCTCGCCGACGCCAGGTTCCGGGGTTCCGGCCCAGTCCTTGATGAGTACGGCGCCGGTGCTGCAGCCCCACGGGTTCCAGGTCCATGCGAGATAGCCCATGTTGTGCGCGTCGGCCCAGTCGACCAGCCGCTGCATGTAGTCGAAGCCGCAGTTGTCCTGGCCGAACTCACCGATGACGACCGGTACCTGTTGTGCGAGCGGCGCGACCTGGCTGTCCCAGCAGGATTCGGTCGCGCAGGCGTTGAAGCTGTAGGAGTGCCAGGACGCGGCGAGGTTGTTCAGTGGGTCGGTCGGCTTGTACGTCAGCCACTCCCGCATGTCGTTGGCCCACTCCAGGCCACCCAGCATGAGGACGTTGGTCGCTCCGGTGGCCCGAACAGCGTCGACCAGGTCCTGCATGCCGGCGGTTTCATAGGGGAGGCCGGTGCAGGTGCCGCCGTCTCGCCAACACGTCCAACCGAGGGTCTTGTCCCAGTTGCTTGCGACCTCCGGGTACGGCTCGTTGAACAGATCGAAAACGACGGCGTCGTCGCCCTTGAACGCGTTGGCGACACCGGTCCAGAACTGGGGGGCGTACAGCGCGTCCGGCATCGGCTTCTGGCACGTCGCGGTGGCGTCCTTGCAGTGCCAGTCCGGCCCGTTGGTGTACGCACCCCGGGTCCAGTGCAGATCGAGGATCGGGGTGATGCCGTTGGCCACCAGCAGGTTGACGTAGTCCTTGACGCCCTGCTGGTAGGTGGCTCCACTGGGCGAGCCGTTGATACCGAGCCAGCATTCCTCGTTCAACGGCACGCGTACCGCGTGGATGTTCCAGGTCTTCATCGCGTCGACGGACGCCTGGTCGACCGGGCCGCTGTCCCATAGCCCCTTGCCCTGCACACAAGCGTATTCACCGCTGGAGCGGTCCACACCCAGCAGCCGGTACTGCTTGCCGCTCGCGGTGACGATCTTGTTACCGGAAACCTTCAGCTCCGGGGCCGGATCACTGGGACCGTTGGTCGGAGTGGTGGTGGGGCTGGGGGTCGGAGATGTCACCGAGCCGGTACAGGTCACGCCGTTGAGCGCAATCGGTGCGGGTTCCGGATTGGCGCCCTTCCACGCACCGGTGAACCCGATGGAAGCCGACTTGCCCGTATCCAGCGCTCCGTTCCAGTCGAGGCTGGTGGCGGACACGCGGGTTCCGGACTGTGTCCACGTGGCACTCCAGCCGTTGGTGACCCTCTGGTCGGAGTTCGGGAAGTCGAACGTCGCGGTCCACCCTCGCACGGGGGAGCCGAGATTGGTGATGGCCAGGTTCGCGGTGAACCCTCCCGGCCATTCGCTCTGCACCTTGTACGCGATCGAGCAGCCGTTGGCGGCTGCCGACGCGGGCAGGGTGGCGATTGCAAGGCCACCCAGGATCAGTGCACCGGCGGCGCCGGTGGCCATCAAGGCGTGACGACGTTTCACTTGATCTCCTCGTTGCCGTAAGAGATCGATGAGCTCGATACGGGTACTGCGTGCCGTACGGATCAAGGAATCAACAACTGTCGCGCGTTCAGATCCTGTCTTGCCGACGGATCCCATGCGGGCGTCAGCAGCCGATCGGTGAGGAGCCCAGGGCCACGTCGTCGAACCAGAGAGTGTCGTCCCCGGTGCCGTAGCTCTCCCACCCCAGGCGCAGGCCGGTGGGGCGGGGAGGGGTCCTGCGGGCGAGCCACTGCCCGTCGACGTTCTGGGTCGCCACCCCGTCCACGTGCAGTCCGGCGACCTCCTGGTCGTCGACCCAGGTGCGCATGGACTGGGCGGTGGTGTCGATCTGGAACCGCAGGCACAGCCACCGGCCCGTCGGCAGCGGCGTGCTGAGCGCGACCCCCGCCGGGCTCTGTTCCGGCAGCGTCGCGTCGTCGCTCTCGCGGTTCCACTGCAGCGCGCCGTTCTGCCCGCCGACGCGCAGCGCCCTGCCGCCCTGTGAGGCGTCCGGCATGGATACGAAGGTGACGTGGTCGATGGGCAGGGCGGTGGTGTGCCGGACCCGCATGCGTACGTACACCACGGGCCCGACGGAGGACAGATCGCGGGTGGAGGCTGCGAAGACGTGGTTGCAGTAGCCGGCGCCGCCGTCGACGCGCAGCGACCTGGTGCCGCTGTAGGCGACGGACGTGTCGACGCTGACCTTCCCCGTGCCCTGGCAGTCGGGTGCCGTGGTCTGCCAGGGGCCCGAGGGCACGGTACCGGTCTGGTCCTCGAAGTCGGAGCAGATCGTCGCCCCGGCGCATTCGGCCGGCGCCGTGGCTGTCGCGGTCGCTGTCGGTGAGGCGGTCGCCGTCGGGGTGGGACCCGCGGTTCCGCCGCACGGCGTGCCGTTGAGGGCAAAGGCGGTGGGAGCCGGGTCGGCGGTGCGCCAGATGCCCTGGAACCCGAAGTCCACGGACCCGCCGGTGGCGAGCACGGCATTGTGCGCGACGTTCACAGCGGCCACCGCGCTGCCCGACTGGGTGACCTGCGCGTTCCAGGCGGACGTGACCTGCTGGTCGCCGCCGTAGGTCCACTCCAGCCGCCAGCCGTTCAGGGCGGCGCCGAGATTCGTGACGCGGATCTGGGCGGTGAAGCCGCCGGACCACTCGTCGGTGGTGTACGTGACCGTGCAGCCCGTCGCCGCACCCTGAGCGCGCGACGCCGCGATGGCAGGAAGCGCCACCGCCACCACGGTCAGCACCAACGCCCAGACCGGCATGCGGTGGCGGCACACGCGTAATGAAGTCATGGCCATGATCAATCCTTGAGAGTCAGGACGCGGTGCAGGAGAGTGTGCCGAGGTCTCGGGCGTCGCCGCTGAGCGTCATCCCCCAGGTCGTCGACGCGCCCGGTGTCAGCGAGCCGTTGTAGGAGGCGTTGTGAACGGTGGTGGCGGGGCGGGACGGATCCACCACCGCGTTCCAGCGGTTCGCCACGGTCACACCGCCCGGCAGGGTGTGGTGCACCGACCAGTCGGTGACCGGCCGGGACCCGCTGTTGGTGACCGTGACGTCGGCCTGGTACCCGCCCTGCCATGAGCCGGTCAGCTTCCACTCCGCCGTGCAGGCGGTGTCGCCGGAGGGGCTCGGCGCGGGAGTGGGAGGTGGTGTCCCTCCAGAGCTGCCGGTGGTGTAGGAGACGGCGGTGTAGTCCTGCGAGCAGCCTCCCGCGCAGCCTGACGGCAGCGAGAAGGAGTACGTACGGCCGCCGCCCAGCCAGGCGTCGGCTGCGTCGCGGATACGTATGGTGAAGCCGCTCTGGCCGGAGGCCGTCGCGCCGATGACGTAGGACTGCCCCATGTCGCTGTTCATCGCGGCGTCGGTCCAGGTGCCGTTCGCCAGGTACTGGACGCCGTGGATGCCGTCCGGGAGATGGGAGACGGCGATGGCGGGCCAGTACCGCTGGGCTCCCCTGAGGAAGCCGATACGGATGTCGCCGCTGTAGTCCGGGGCCGGGACGAAGCTCCAGGAGACATGACGGTTGTTCCAGCGGTCCGGGTACATCGTCCCCACTGGGGTGCCGCCGATCCGGAAGCGGTTGAGGGAGTCGGTTGCCAGGTCGAGGTGGTTGGGGTCGTCCCGGCACCAGGCGTTGGAATCGGCGCAGCTGTCCGCGACGAGCATGGTCATGGTGGCCCCGTTGTACTGGTCGGCCACCCAGGAGCCGTCGCGGCAGAAGGGCCGGCCCGGGGCGCCGTCGTTGGTGCCGGTGCAGTAGTCCCCGATGGTGACCTTGACCCAGCGGCCGCAGTTGCGGCCGTTGTCGAAGGCGCCCTTGACCGCTGCGCTTGAGTCCGGCACCGGGCGGGGGTAGGTGCTCGAGTAGTCGCCGGGTGTGTTGAACACGTTGAGCGCCACGAAGTCCTGGCTGTCCAGTTCGCGCTGCGGCAGACCGCAGCCGCCGTAGGGGCTGCCGAGCCCGGCGAAGTGGGTCGCGTTGCCCAGGACCTCAGAGGCGGCGGCACTCGCCGCGGGCGGCTGGGCCGCCGCGGCCACGACGGGTAACGCGGCGCAGCAGAGCGCTGCCAGCAACATGGCGGTGCGCCTTCGGGCGGGCGAGCGGGGGGTCGAAAGAAGCTGCATGGGGGGATCCGCCTTCTTCGTGACGGGGCGCCGTGACGTTCGTACGGGAGTCCTCTCGGAGGGAGGGGAGTGAGCGCTGGACCACCTCCCTCATGGGAGCGCTCCCATGGTCTCCGTGTCCGGGGACTGTAGAAGAGGGTCATGGCCCTGACAAGGGGGCGCGTTCCTTTCGCTTCGCCGCGTCCGGGCCGGGGCGTGCCCGGCCCGGACAGGGGTGGAGTCAGCTGAGGTTCCACTTCTGGTTGGTGCGTCGCACGGCCACATCACGGATCCGCACTGGCGTACCTGTCCGGGCACTTGCCTGCACCCACCGCGTGCACCCTCGCGGTCCCACCCCTCCAAGGCCCCCGGACCGCGGTGAAACCACCTGGCAGGTTGCTCCCGTGGTCGGCGTCCCCGACGAGGAGCCGGCTCGGCCGGCCGGGTCCGCCTCACGCTCCGCGGTGGCCATGGCGGCCGCAGCGGCCGCCCTCCAGCGCCGGAGGAAGTCCTCGCCCCCGCACCGGATGTCCTCGCCTCGCATCGGGTGCGGCCGGTCCTACCGCCACCATGGGGTCAGCGGCCCCAGCGCAGCGCGGCGGTCTGCACGGGCGCGTCCCACAGCCGCAGCATCTCCGCGTCGGCCCGGCACAGTGTCACCGAGCAGCCCGCCATGTCCAGCGACGTGACGTAGTTGCCCACGAGCGTCCGCGCCACCGGCACGCCCCGGGCCTCCAACAGCCCGGCCACCTCGGCGTGGAACCCGTACAGCTCCAGCAGCGGCGTCGCACCCATCCCGTTGACAAGGGCCAGTACCGGCCCGTCGGCCGGAGCCACCTCCACCAGCTCGTCGAGTACGGCGCCCACCGCGACCTCCGCGATCGCCCGGGCCGGCATCATCGCGCGCCGCTCCCGGCCCGGCTCGCCGTGGATCCCGACCCCGAGCTCCATCTCCCCGTCCGGCAGGTCGAAGGTCGGGCCGCCTTTCGCGGGAGTGGCGCAGGCGCTGAGCGCCACGCCGAAGCTGCGCGAGGACTCGTTGACGCGCCGGGCGATCGCGGCCACCTGCTCCAGCGGTGCGCCCTCCTCGGCGGCCGCCCCGGCGATCTTCTCCACGAACAGGGTCGCCCCGGTGCCCCGCCGCCCGGCCGTGTACAGGCTGTCGGTGACGGCGACGTCGTCGTCGACCAGGACCCGCTCGACCCGGACGCCGTCCTCCTCGGCGAGCTCGGCGGCCATCTGGAAGTTCAGCACGTCCCCGGTGTAGTTCTTGACGACGAACAGCACGCCCTGGCCGGCCTCGACGGCGCTCGCCGCGCGCAGCATCTGGTCCGGAACGGGCGAGGTGAACACATCGCCGGGACACGCGGCCGACAGCATCCCGTACCCGACGAACCCGGCGTGCAGCGGCTCGTGCCCGGAGCCGCCCCCGGACACCAGCCCGACCCGCCCGCCCTCCCGCGCGTCTCGCCGTACGACCACCCGCCGCTCCACGTCCACGTCCAACTCCGGGTGGGCGGCAGCCACCCCCCGCAGGGCATCGGCGACCACGGTCTCCGGACTGTTGATCAGCATCTTCATGGGAACCTCCCGGGTGGAACCGGCGGCGGAGCCCGTGCCTCGTGTCCTCACGGAGCTCGGGCACAGCCGGTGACAGGCGGGCGCATGCGCGATCGCACACCACACGACCAGTGTCCGTCTCCCCGCGGACATCCGCGATCGGTGCTCGCTGCCGCCCGCCTCCCAGGGGCGGGGGCGCGGCCCCTTCGGTCCAGGCAGCCGCGTGGACCGCGAGGGCGGGTGCCGCCCGAGCGCCGCGGGTCCCGGGAGCCCACCCGGTTTGCCGACGGCGTAATGCTTGCCGGGACCGCAGTTGCGGCCGTTGTCGAAGGCGCCCTTGACCGCTGCGCTTGAGTCCGGCACCGGGCGGGCAGGACTTCGTGGCGCTCAACGTGTTCAACACACCCGGCGATGACGACGCGGAACCCGTTGCGTGCGTCGCGTCCACATCGGCGCCCAGGTCGCCCGCACCGCCGAAAGCTGCTCGTGAGTCGCAATGTCGCCTCGCGCGCGCATAACTCTGGCCCGTTTTACACTGATGTGTGGAGTACTCGGGGGAGTCGACGGCCGGTCCTCGGGCCGGCGGGAAGCGGGTACCCATGGCTGAGCGACTCAAGAGATCAGGACTGGTCGGCGAGCTTTCAGCGGAATTCGCCGGCACGATGATCCTCATCCTCTTCGGTTGTGGCGTGGTGGCTCAGGTCGTGGCAGGCGGAGCCCTCACGACTCCACCGGGTGGCCTGGGAAACCACGACAGCATCGCCTGGGCCTGGGGCCTCGGCGTCACCCTGGGTGTGTATGTCGCGGCGAGGCTGAGCGGTGCTCACCTCAATCCCGCGGTGACCGTCGCGCTGGCGGCGTTCAAGGGTTTCCCGTGGAGCAAGGTGGCTCCCTACGCGCTGGCCCAGACGGCCGGCGCCTTCGTGGCAGCCCTGCTCGTCCGGTGGAACTACACCGAGGCGCTGGCGAAGGCGGATCCCACCCACACGATCAAGACGCAGGGCGTGTTCTCCACCCTGCCCGCCAACGGCAACCCGAACCTGCCGGTCCACGAATGGGGCGCCTTCCGCGACCAGATCATCGGCACCGCGATCCTGCTGCTGCTGATCATGGCGGTCACGGACCTGCTCAACACGCCCCCCGGTGCCAACCTGGCGCCGTTCATCGTCGGTCTGATCGTCGTGGGCATCGGTATGGCCTGGGGTACCAACGCGGGTTACGCGATCAACCCGGCACGCGACTTCGGTCCCCGGCTGGCCAGCTTCTTCACCGGGTACGGCGGAGCGTGGCGAGATCAGTACGGGAACTTCTACTTCTGGGTGCCGATCATCGGTCCGCTGATCGGAGGTCTGCTGGGAGCGGGCCTGTACAAGGTCTTCATCGGCCGGTTCCTGCCGACCGCCGAGCCGGAGCCCCCGGGACGGGTACCGGCCCCGGACGAGACCGAGACCTGACACGAGAGCGGCACGAAAGCTGACCGGCTTCCGGGGTTGCCGTGATCCGGCTGCCCCGGGAGAGCCCCAAGGAGAGGCGGCATCCCATGGCGGACTTCGTCGGCGCGGTGGACCAGGGGACCACCAGCACCCGTTTCATGATCTTCGACCATGCCGGCAACGAGGTGGCGAGGCACCAGCTGGAGCACTCACAGATCCTCCCGCGCTCGGGGTGGGTCGAACACGACCCGGTGGAGATCTGGGAGCGCACCAACTCGGTGATCCAGAACGCCCTCCGGCACGGAAACCTCTCGCCGGAGGACCTGGCGGCCATCGGTATCACCAACCAACGGGAGACGACCGTCGTCTGGGACCCGCGCAACGGCCGCCCCTACTACAACGCCATCGTCTGGCAGGACACCCGTACCGACTCCATCGCGGCGGCGCTGGACCGCTCGGGCCAGGGTGACGTCATCCGCCGCAAGGCAGGGCTGCCACCGGCCACGTACTTCTCCGGCGGCAAGATCCAGTGGATCCTGGAGAACGTCGACGGAGTCCGCGAGGCGGCCGAGCAGGGCCATGCCCTCTTCGGCAACACCGACGCCTGGGTGCTGTGGAACCTCACCGGCGGCCCCGACGGCGGCATCCACGCCACCGACGTGACCAATGCCAGCCGCACCATGCTGATGGACCTGGAGACCCTCGACTGGGACGACGAACTGCTGGGTTTCTTCGGCGTTCCCCGGGCGATGTTGCCGACCATCAGCCCGTCCTCCCACCGGGAGGCGTTCGGACAGACCCGTACGTCCCGGCCGCTGCGGGCCGCCATCCCCATCACCGGGGTGCTCGGCGACCAGCAGGCAGCCACCGTCGGGCAGGTCTGCTACGCGCCGGGCGAAGCCAAGAACACCTACGGCACCGGCAACTTCCTGGTGCTCAACACCGGCACGGAACTCGTGCGGTCCCAGCACGGCCTGCTGACCACCGTGGCGTACCAGTTCGGCGACAGCCCGGCGATCTACGCCCTCGAAGGCTCCATCGCCGTCACGGGCTCCGCGGTGCAATGGCTGCGCGACCAACTGAAGATCATCAATGACGCCGCCGAGAGCGAACGCCTGGCGCGTACCGTCGAGGACAATGGCGGGATCTACTTCGTCCCCGCCTTCTCCGGCCTGTTCGCCCCGTACTGGCGTTCCGACGCCCGCGGCGCGATCGTCGGCCTCGCCCGGTACAACGACGGCGGCCACCTGGCGCGGGCCGCCCTGGAAGCCATCTGCTATCAGAGCCGCGACGTGGTGGAAGCCATGGAGCAGGACTCCGGCGTCCACCTCGACGTGCTCAAGGTCGACGGCGGTGTGACGGCCAACGACCTGTGCATGCAGATCCAGGCCGACGTGCTCGGCGTCCCGGTCAGCCGCCCGGTCGTCGCCGAGACCACCGCGCTCGGCGCCGCCTACGCAGCCGGTCTGGCCACCGGATTCTGGCGGGACACGGACGAACTGCGCACCCACTGGCAGGAGTCCAAGCGCTGGGAACCCCAGTGGTCCGAGGAACAGCGCGAGGAAGGATACGCGGGCTGGAAGAAGGCGGTGGAGCGCACGCTCGACTGGGCCAAGGTCGAATAGGTCCCGGCCGGGAGCGACCGAACGGGGCCGCGCGAGCCGCGTGCGCGGCCCCACCCGCACCCGCTGCACGAGGAGGACACCATGGCGAACCCGGTGGCTCTCTCGCCCGGGGCACGCGCGGAGGCCCTCGTCCGACTGGGAGAGGGTGAGCTCGACGTCCTCGTCGTCGGGGGCGGCGTCGTCGGCGCCGGCGCGGCCCTGGACGCCGCCACCCGGGGCCTGAGAGTCGGCCTGGTCGAAGCCCGGGACTGGGCCTCGGGCACGTCCAGCCGCTCCAGCAAGCTCATCCACGGCGGCCTGCGCTACCTGGAGATGCTGGACTTCCGGCTCGTCGCCGAAGCCCTGAAGGAACGCGGACTCCTGCTGCAGTTCCTGGCCCCTCATCTGGTGCGTCCGGTGCCGTTCCTCTACCCCCTGCGACACCGGATCCGGGAACGTCCGTACGTCGGCGCCGGCGTGCTGCTGTACGACACCATGGCCGCGGCCTCCGGTACCTCCAGAGGTCTGCCCCACCACCGCCACCTGCTCAAGCGCCGAGCCCTGCAAGAGGCGCCCGCGCTGCGCTCCGACGCCCTGGTCGGCGCGATCCAGTACTGGGACGCCCAGGTCGACGACGCCCGGCACACCATGTTCCTCGTCCGCACGGCCGTCGCCTACGGAGCGCTGGCCGCCAACCGCACCCGCGTCAGCCGCTTCCTGCGGCAGGGCGAGCGGGTGGTGGGAGCCGCTGTCACGGATCTGGAGACCGGCGACGAGACCGAGGTGCGAGCCAAGCAGGTCATCAACGCGACCGGCGTGTGGACCGACGACACCCAGGCCCTCACCGGCACGCGCGGCCAGTTCCACGTCCGCGCCTCCAAGGGCGTACACCTGCTGGTCCCCCGTGACCGGATCAACTCCCGCACCGGGCTGATCCTCCGCACCGAGAAGAGCGTGCTGTTCGTCATCCCCTGGGGACGACACTGGATCATCGGGACCACCGACACCGACTGGTCACTCGACAAGGCCCATCCCGCCCTCAGCTCCAAGGACGTCACCTACCTGCTGGAACACGTCAACAGCGTCCTGGCCACGCCGCTGGCTCCGGAGGATGTCGAAGGCGTCTACGCCGGTCTGCGTCCCCTCCTGTCGGGCGAGGCCGCGGAAACCAGCAAACTGTCGCGGGAGCACCTGGTCGCACACCCGGTACCCGGTCTCGTCGTGGTGGCGGGCGGCAAGTACACGACCTATCGGGTGATGGCCAAGGACGCGGTCGACGAGGCGGCCCGCGGCCTGGACGAGAAAGTGCCCGACTGCGTCACGCACCGCGTTCCGCTGCTCGGCGCCGACGGCTATCCGGCCCTCTGGAACTCCCGCCACAACCTCGCCCAGTCCTCCGGGCTGCATGTCGCCCGCGTCGAGCACCTGTTGAACCGCTACGGCTCCCTGGTGCACGAGCTGCTCGCCCTGGTCGCGGCCGACTCCTCGCTCGGCGAGCCGTTGCCGAGCTCCGACGACTACCTGCGGGTCGAGGCCGTGTACGCGGTGACCCATGAGGGTGCCCGTCACCTGGAGGACGTGCTCGCCCGCCGGACCCGGATCTCCATCGAGTCCTGGGACCGTGGGGTGGACGCGGCGCAGACCGTTGCGGAACTGATGGCGCCACACCTGGGATGGGACCGAGCGCGCCGGCACCGCGAGGTCGACCACTACCTGAAGCGGGTGGCCGCCGAACGAGAGGCCCAGCAGCAGCCGGACGACCGGACCGCCGACGCGGTACGGCTCGGCGCCCCCGACATCATTCCGGTGCACTGAGGCGTGCCTGAGGTAATTCCGGTGAACCGCACTGGCGAAAGCCTGCGGGAACCCTTTCTCGAGCGTTCCGGAGACTGAGTGCGGCTTTCGCTGCAGTGGCAACCTCGTCGGGACCGGCGGCCACCTACAGGCGAAGTCCCGGACGGCTCCCGCCCCGGTACCGGCCGCCACGCGGCCGAGCCCGCCGGTGGGAGGTGTTCCGTACCGCCACACCCCCCGCCCGGATCTCGCGAACCGAGGAACCCACATGACCGACACCGAACGAACCGGCCCCTCCGGCTTACCGCGGCGCACCCTCCTGCTCGGCGCGGCAGCCGGCGCCGGCGCGCTCGCCCTGGGCACGGGCCCCCTGGCGGCCCCCGCGCAGGCCGCGACCTTCGTCAAGGGCGCCGACGTCAGCTGGCTGCCGCAGATGGAGGCGCAGGGCTACTACTGGAACAACAGCGCCGGAGTGCGCCAGGACCCGTTCACGATCCTCAGGGGGTACGGCATCACCGCGGTGAGCCTGCGCACCTGGGTCAACCCCTCCAGCGATCCGGCCAACGGGCACTGCGGCATCGAGGAGACCGCCCAACTCGCGCAGCGGGCCAAGAGCGCCGGCATGCAGGTTCTCGTCGGCTTCCACTTCGGCGACACCTGGAACTCGGTCGGGGTGCAGAACCCGCCGGCGGCCTGGGCGGGCATGACCTACAGCCAGATGCTCGACGCCATGTACGACTACGTGTACCACTCGTGCAACGTCATCAAGAGCCACGGTGTCACCCCGGCCTGGGTGAAGATCGGCAACGAGACCAACTCCGGTATCTGCAAGCCGGTCGGCAGCGTCACGCGGCCGGCGCAGATGACGGGCCTGCTGAACGCGGCGTACGACATGTCCAAGCAGGTCTTCCCGAGCACACCGGTGCTGGTGCACCTCGCCCAGCCGCAGAACCTGGCGAGCATCCAGACCTTCCTCGACGCGTACCGGGGCAACGGCGGAAGGTGGGACATCACCGGCCTGTCCTCGTACGCGCAGGGCGGCAACGTGCCCGCCGTGCTGGCCAACATGCAGACCATCCAGTCCACTTACGGCAAGCCGGTCATGCAGGTCGAGTACGGCGGACCGGTCGGCAAGCCCACCCAGGTGCGCGACTCGCTGAAGGCGTTCGTCACCGGGCTGCAGGGCTTCGGCGGTCTCGGCACCTTCTTCTGGGAGCCCGAGGGCTACCCGTCGTTCAACGGCTACAACAGCTCGGCCTGGGACGAGAGCACGCGGCGCCCCACGGCGGCCCTGGACGGATTCCTCAACGGATGAACCTGGAGTCAACGATGAGTTCTGCCCAGCTTGTGGGGCGGGCGCTGCTGATCTCGGCGGTCGCCCTGAGCCCCCTCGTGACCCCGGCCGGTTCGGGGGCCGTGAGCAGCGCGGCGGCCGTGACCACCTATTACGTCTCCCCGAACGGCAGCGACAGCGCGGCAGGGACGCAAGCCGCCCCCTGGGCTTCCATCGCCCACGCCCAGGCCGTCGCCCAGCCCGGCGACACCGTGTACTTCCGGGGCGGCACCTACCGCTACACCCGCGCCAACAGCGACTGCACGAGCCAGACGGCCAGAGTCGACGCCATCACCCTGAACAAGAGCGGCAGTTCGGGAAGTCCGATCCGCTACTGGGCCTATCCGGGGGAGAAGCCGGTCTTCGACTTCTCCGGGATGACGGACGACTGCCGGATCAAGGGCTTCGACGTCACCGGCAGCTGGATCCACCTCAAGGGCCTGGAGGTCACCGGCGTCCGGCAGAACAACAAGCTGAACCACGAGTCCTGGGGCATCTGGATCTCGGGCAGCGACAACACCTTCGAGCAGATCGACACCCACCACCACATGGGACCCGGCCTGTTCATCCAGAACGGCGCCGGCAACCTCGTCCTCAACTCCGACTCGCACGACAACTACGACACCAACTCCTCCAACGGGGCGGGACAGAACGCCGACGGGTTCGGCGCGCACATCGCGGCGGGCCGCCCCGGCAATGTGTTCCGGGGCTGCCGCGCGTGGTGGAACGCCGACGACGGCTTCGACCTCATCAGCGCCTACTCGTCGGTGACCATCGAGAACTCGTGGGCGTGGCGCAACGGCTACCTTCCGGGCACCACCACCGCGGCCGGCAACGGCACCGGCTTCAAGGCGGGCGGCTACGGCGGCGACTACGACGCCGGGGCCGTCAAGCACACCGTGCGCACGTCGGTGGCGTTCCTCAACCGGGCGTCCGGCTTCTACGCCAACCACCACCCGGTCGCCAACGACTACTTGAACAACACGGGGTACGGCAATCACCCCGACTTCAACATGCTGGGCGTCGACGCGGCCGGCGCCGCCGTGGGCCGGGGCAACCTGCGCAACAACCTCGCGTACACCGGCACGTTGACATCGAACATGACCGGCACGAGTGCCACGAACAACTCCTGGAACCTGGGCGTCACCCTGTCGGACGGCCAGTTCCAGAGTGTTTCGACGTCCGGCTGGGACGCGCCCCGCCGGACCGACGGGAGCCTGCCCGTGCCGCCCGGCCTCCGCCCCAGGGCCGACAGCACCTTGATCGACAAGGGCGTGAACGTCGGACTGCCGTACCAGGGGCAGGCGCCGGACCTCGGAGCGTTCGAGATCTCCTGAGCCGAGGGCGGTCCCCGGTCAGCTCAGCCCAAGACCGCCGATTCCCTGCCGGGCCGGTTCGGGGCGGTGGATGCCGCGGGGGCGGTAGCCGAGTTCGTCGGAGCGGCCCAGCAGATCGGCGAGGTACCAGGTGATGGCCAGCCACATCTCCGTGCCCTGGAGGCCGGGCTCCGGGCCGGGCCCCGCGGCGCCGGGGCCGAAGCCGAGGCCCCGGCCGCCCTGCCAGCGGCGCAGGACCGTGGACAGCTGTGCCTCTGCCCAGTCGCGGATCTCGCCGGAGCGGTATCCGCCGTAACCGCCGGTGGCTTGGCCGAGCTGCCGGGTGCACAGCCACAGGGGGTGAGCGACGTCGAGCACGTTGCAGGCGTTCTCCCGCCCGGGCCCGAAATGCCGGGTGTCGCGGGCATGGTCCAGGACCGTGTCCACGACCCGCTCGGGATACGGCACCGGCAGCCCGAACTGAGCGAACGATCCCCGGGTCAGCCGGTAGTAGCCGTTGACCATCTGGAGCCGGCCCTCCTCGGCGGAGGGGCTGCCCCACATCCCGGTCCATGGATCGACCCTGGTCAGCAGCCAGCCGAACAGCGACTCCGGCGTCCCGTTGCCCGCGCCGCCACCGTCGCTGTGCCGCAGGTTCCAATGGGCCGCGGTGGCAAGGCTGTCGACCCAGGCACCGGCGCCCCATGCCCCGGTCCGCCAGGGCAACGCGTCCAGTCGTACAAGGAGTTGGTGCGCAGTCATGTCCTCGGCCCCGCACACCGGATGAGGGAGACCGGTGCCCAGCAGATCGAGGGCGTATCCCACGCACAGCACGTGATAGAGAGCCGCTCCCTCGCCGATGAACCCGTCGGCGTCCGTCACCGGAAGGGGTTCGCCGAACTCCGGCACGAGACCGCTCTTCGGATCCTGGAGCCCGCTCAGCCGCTCGATGTGCTCCTCGGCGGACAAGTGCTCCGGTACGGCCCCGAGCAGCACGTCGGCGATCTCCACGGCATCGCAGTGGGCCCGCACGGTAGGCGCGACACCGGGCCGGTCGACGTATCGCCCACCGTCCCAGCAACGGTCGAGCAGCTCGCCGGCCTGGGCCCGCGCGGTGTCGGCGAAGGCGGCCAGATCACCACCGCCGAGTCCGAGTCCGGCGCCGGACACAGGCGTACGGCCGCCTCCCGGCCGCGCCCCCGCCGGACCCACCGCTGCCCATGCGCTCCCGACCGTGGAAGCCTCCGCGTCCTTCGCCGCCGGGCGGGTCGTAGCCGTGGGGCCGCCGTCCGGCCGTACCGCTGCCCCTGGCGCCACGGCCTCCACCGCTGCGTCCACCACCCCCTCCTTCCGCCGGTCCCGCAGTGCCCGCGCCGGATCGTTCTCGGCCGGCGTCCCTGGTCCGGGAGGGGGACCGGTCTCCGAGTCGGTCGCAGCCGTGGGGTCGTCGGCCGGTCGTGGCTCGGTGTGTCCGGTCGCCGTCTCCCGGCGATCCCGCAGCACGCGTGCCGGATTCCCCGCGGCCACCGACCATGCCGGGAGATCTCGGGTGACCACCGCTCCCGCCCCGATCACGCAGTGGTCGCCGATGGTCACGCCGTCCACGACGATCACGTGTGAGCCGATCCAGACGTCGTCCCCGACCAGGATGCCGCGGCTGGTGAGCGGCTGGCGGAAGACGGGCCGGTCGGGGGCCATGGAGTGGTTGAAGCCGAGCAGCGAGGTGTGGGCGCCGATGCGGACGCCGTCGCCGAGAACGACGTTCCCGCGCACCGTGGTGAACGGGTTGAGCGTGCAGTCCGAGCCGGTGGTCAGCTCGTCGGTGACATAGGCGTGCGCGGCGATGTACGAGTCGTCGCCGAGCCGCAGCCGGTCCGGGAACACCGCCGCGGATTCGGCGACGTAACACCGCTCACCGATCCCGGTGTCGCCGCCGATCGCCTCCTGCACCTCCCGCTGAGCGGCGCGCTGTTCCTCGGTCGCCTCGTCGGCGAAGAGCCAGGGGCAGTGGTCGAAGTGCCGTGGGGACGGCTGCCGCGGATGATCCATACGAGCACGCTAAGCACCGTGCGGCCCGCCGGGGAAGGGGTGCCGCACGGGACGCGGCCCGCCCCACAATGGTAGAAGCGGTCATGACCAACTCGCACTTCTCCCGCTCCTCCACCCGCCCGGCGGGTGTCCGATGACCGAGGGCGCCGACATCCCCGACCGCCGGGGCCGCACCGGACTCGACCGCACCGGCCTCGCCCTGACCGGCAACCCGCGCGTCAAGGTCCGGGAGGTGAAACTGCTGTCCAGCCACTGGTACGTCGAGCGGGCCACGACCTTCGACCTCCAGCGCGCCGACGGAACCTGGAGCACCCAGCAGCGCGAGACCCACGACCGCGGCAACGGCGCCACCATGCTGCTGTACGACGCGGAACGCGAAACCGTCCTGCTCACGCGCCAGTTCCGCTTCCCGGTGTATGTCAACGGCCACCCCGACGGGCTGCTGATCGAGACCCCCGGCGGTCTGCTCGACGACGATGACGAGCACCCCGAGCTCGCCGTACGGCGCGAGGTCGTCGAGGAGACCGGGCACACCATCGGCGAGGTCCGCCACGTCTTCGATGTCTACATGAGCCCCGGCTCGGTCACCGAGCGCGTCAGCTTCTACGCCGCCGAGTACGCCTCGTCGACCCGTACCCACGAGGGCGGGGGCCTCCACGAGGAGGGCGAGGACATCGAGATCCTCGAACTGCCCTTCCGCAGGGCCCTGGAGATGATCCGTACCGGGGAGATCGCCGACGCCAAGACGATCATGTTGCTCCAATGGGCGGCACTGGAGGGGCCGTTCGCCAAGTGATCCCGTTCACCAAGTGAGCACGCGGGCCCTTGACTTGAAGTGCGCTTCAAGATGAAGACTCCCGTGTGTGCCCCGAAGACGGGTACCCACGGGAGGACATCATCATGAAGTACCGCACCATCGGCACCGACCCGGCGACCCGCCGCGAGGTCAGTGTCCTCGCGCTCGGCGCGATGCTGTTCGGCTCACGGACCGACGAGGAGACCTCCTTCGCCGTCCTCGACCGCTATGTCGAGGCCGGCGGCACCTTCATCGACACGTCCGACAACTACGCCTTCTGGGAGGACGGCGGCCAAGGCGGCCAGAGCGAGGAACTGCTCGGCCGCTGGCGGCGCAGCCGCGGCATCGGCGACGAGATCGTCATCGCCACGAAGCTCGGCGCCCGCCCCCTGGCCCCCGGCACGAGCTACCTCGACAACGCGGAGGGCCTGTCGGCCAAGGTGATCCGCGAGTCCGCGGAACGCAGCCGGGAACGCCTCGGCGTGTCCAAGCTGGATCTCCTCTACGCACACATAGAGGACCCCAGGGTCCCGCTCCAGGAGACGGTGGAGGGGTTCGCCGAACTGGTCGCCGAGGGCACGGTGGGCCTGCTCGGCGTGAGCAACCACGCGGTGTGGCGGGTGGAACGGGCCCGGGCCCTCGCGGCAGCGGCCGGCCTTCCCGGCTACGAGGTCCTCCAGTACGCCCACAGCCACCTGCGCCCCCGCACCGACGTCCCCGACCCCCTCTTCCCCGACGGCAGCCTCGGCCACGCCGGCGCGGACCTGCTGAGCTACCTGCGCGCCGAGCCCGCCCTCACTCTGGTCGCGTACTCACCCCTCCTGAAGGGCGCCTACACCCACCCGGACCGCCTCCCCGCAGACTTCGACCACCCGGGCACCCCGCCCCGGCTGCGGGCCCTGGCCGAGGTGGCGAAGGAAACGGGCGCCACCGTCAACCAGGTGGTCCTGTCCTGGCAGATCGGCTCGGACCTCCCGATCGTCCCGCTCGCGGGAGTCTCCTCCCTGGCGCAGCTGGAGGAGAACCTGGAGGCGGTGGATCTGGAGCTGACAGCGGAGCAGCGGGCGCGGCTGGACGGGGCGCACTGAACCGGCCTCGGCTGGGGTCCAGCCCCCTGTGTCAGGGCCTGACGAGCAGCTGGAAGTCGAAGGTGTACCGCGACGCCCGGTAGATGTGGCTGCCGTACTCGACCGGGCGGCCGGTGTCGTCGTAGGCCGTGCGCTGCATGGTCAGGACCGCCGCGCCCTCCTCCTCGTCGAGGCGGGCGGCCTCCTCGGCGGTGGCCGAGCGGGCGCCGATGGTCTGGCGGGCGCTGTGGAGGGTGACACCGGCGGTGCGCAGCATGCGGTAGAGGCCGGTGGACTCCAGGCGGGCGTCGTCGAGGTCGAGGAGGTCGGTGGGCAGGTGGTTGCAGAGCAGGGCCACCGGTTGGCCGTGGGTCAGGCGCAGGCGCTCCAGTACCGTGACCGCGCTGCCCTCCGGGAGGGACAGGGCGGCCGCCACGTCGGCGGAGGCCGGCACGGTCTCGTGGCGCACGACGCGCGTCGCCGGACCCTGCCCGGCCGCCTCCAGGTCGTCGTAGAGGCTGCTGAGTTCCAGGGGGCGCTTGACCTGGCTGTGCACCACCTGCGTGCCCACCCCGCGCCGGCGGACCAGCAGGCCCTTCTCCACCAGGGTCTGGATGGCCTGGCGGACGGTCGGGCGGGACAGGCCGAGGCGGATCGAGAGGTCGATCTCGTTGCCCAGGAGGTTTCCCGGGGCGAGCTTCCCGTGCTCGATCGCCTCCTCCAGCTGCCGGGCGAGCTGGTAGTACAGCGGCACCGGACTGCCCCGGTCCAGGGCGAAGTCCAGGCAGTCGAGCGCGGGCGCGGTCGCGGCACGTGACGTGGCGCCGGGTTTCGCCATGGAGATACCTCCCTCAAAGGGTCGGGGGCGGGACGTCACAGGTGGGTGCGGCGAGCGGCCGCCTGACGGTCGTACTCCGTCCGCGCCCGCACGGCGGCCTCGCGCGACGCCGTTTGCGCCACCGGCACGTCCCACCAGGCCTCCGCCGGGGGAGCGGTCGGGGTCGCGGTGTCCGTCTCGACGTAGACGCAGGTCGGGCGGTCCGAGGAGCGGGCCGTGGCCAGGGCCTCGCGCAGCTCCCGGACGGTCTTGGCGCGCAGGACGTCCATGCCGAGGCTCGCCGCGTTCGCGGCCAGGTCGACCGGGAGCGGGGCCCCCGTGTATGAACCGTCGGCAGGGTCACGGTGGCGGTACGCCGTGCCGAAGCGCTCACCGCCCACCGACTCCGACAGGCCGCCGATGGAGGCGTAGCCGTGGTTCTGGATGAGGACCAGGTTGATCGGCAGGCCCTCCTGGACCGCGGTGACCAGCTCCGTCGGCATCATGAGATACGTGCCGTCGCCGACCAGTGCCCACACCGGGGTGTCCGGGGTCGCCTGCTGGACCCCGATCGCCGCCGGGATCTCGTAGCCCATGCAGGAGTAGCCGTACTCCAGGTGGTACTGGCGCGGGCTGCGGGCCCGCCACAGCTTGTGCAGGTCGCCGGGGAGCGAGCCCGCCGCGTTGATCACCACGTCCTCGTCGCCGACGACCGCGTCCAGCGCGCCCAGCAGCTGGGTCTGGGTCGGTACCGCGCTCTCGTCCGCGGCCTCGAAGGCCCGGGTCACGACCTGCTCCCAGCGCGCCTTGCCCGTGCCGTACTCGGCCTCGTAGGCCGCGTGCACGCGGTGGCCCTCCAGCGCCGACGTGAGCGCCTCCAGACCCGCCCGCGCATCGCACACGACCGTCCGCGCGGCCAGCTTGTGGGCGTCGAAGGCGGTGATGTTGAGGTTGAGGAAACGGACGTCCGGGTTCTGGAAGAGGGTGCCGGAGGCGGTGGTGAAGTCGGAGTAGCGGGTGCCCACGCCGATGACCAGGTCCGCGGTGCGCGCGAGGTCGTCGGCGACTGCCGTGCCGGTGTGGCCGATGCCGCCCACGTCGGCGGGGTGGTCGTGGCGCAGGGAGCCCTTGCCCGCCTGGGTCGAGGCGACCGGGATGCCGGTGGCGTCCACCAGGGCCTTCAGCGTCTCCTCGGCCTCGCTGTGGTGGACTCCGCCGCCCGCCACGATGAGGGGGCGGCCGGCGGACCGGATCGCCCTGACCGCCTCCGCCAGCTCCACCGGGTCCGGCGCGGGCCGCCGTACCCGCCACACCCGTTCGGCGAAGAACTCCTCCGGCCAGTCGTACGCCTCCGCCTGCACGTCCTGGGGGAGGGCGAGGGTGACCGCGCCGGTCTCGGCCGGATCGGCCAGCACCCGCATGGCCTGCAGGGCGGAGGGGATCAGGGCCTCGGGGCGGTGGACCCGGTCGAAGTAGCGGGACACCGGGCGCAGGGTGTCGTTCACCGACACGTCCGCCTCCGTGGGGTGCTCCAGCTGCTGGAGGAGCGGGTCGGCGGCGCGGGTGGCGAAGTAGTCGCCGGGCAGGAGCAGGACCGGGAGGCGGTTGATCGTCGCCAGGGCCGCGCCGGTGACCAGGTTCGTGGCGCCCGGACCGATCGACGTGGTGACCGCCTGGGCCGACAGGCGGTTCAGCTGGCGGGCGTGGCCGACGGCCGCGTGGACCATCGCCTGCTCGTTGCGGCCCTGGTGGAAGGGCATCGCGTCCTCGCCCGCCTCCAGGAGGGCCTGCCCGATGCCCGCCACGTTGCCGTGGCCGAAGATGCCCCAGGTCCCGGCGATCAGCCGGTGCCGTACGCCGTCCCGCTCCGTGTACTGGACGGACAGGAACCGGACCAGGGCTTGGGCGACGGTCAGGCGGGTGGTGGTGCTCATGAGAACTTCTCCGGTGCGGTGTAGAGGGGGAAGGAGGACCGATTGCCGCCGGGTGCCGGGATCGATGTACGGCAGCCAAGTGGCCCGTCCGCGGTCACGAGGAGACGCCGTTCAGGAGACCGTCGACCTCCGCCTGCGTCGGCATCGCGAAGGAGCAGGCGAGGCGGGCGGCGACATGGGCGCCGGCCGCGTTGGCGTACCGGACGGTCCTCTCCAGTTCCCAGCCGGACAGCAGGCCGTGGCAGAGCGAGCCGCCGAACGCGTCGCCGGCGCCGAGACCGTCGACCACCTCGACCGGGATCGGCGGGACCTCGGCCGTGGTGCCGTCCCGGTGCACGGCGAGGACACCCTTCGGGCCCTGCTTCACCACGGCGAGCTCCACGCCCGCCTCCAGCAGGGCCTCGGCGCACGCCCGGGGGTCGCGGACCCCGGTGGTGATCTCGCATGCGTCGAGATTGCCGATCGCGACCGTCGCGTGCCGCAGGGCCTCGGCGTAGTACGGGCGGGCCTCGTCGGGGTCCGCCCAGGCCGTGCCGCTCCACAGCTCGGGCCGCCAGTCGAGGTCGAAGACCGTGGTGCCGGCCCGGTCGCGGCACTTGAGCGCGGCGAGCGTGGCCGAGCGGCTCGGCTCCTCGCTGAGACCGGTGCCGGTGATCCAGAAGATGGGCCGCGCGGATGGCGGAGTAGTCGAGCTCGTCGGTGTGTATCCGCAGGTCAGGTGCCGTGCGATGGCGGTAGGAGTACAGCGGGAAGTCGTCCGGCGGGAAGAGTTCGCAGAAGGTGACCGGGGTCGGACAGGCCTCCACCGGTGTCACCCAGCGGTTGTCGACGCCGAGATCCGTGAGGGTCCGGTGGAGATACGTACCGAAGGGGTCGGCTCCGGTGCGGGTGATGACCGCGGTGGAGCGGCCGAGCCGGGCGGCGGCGACCGCGACGTTGGCGGCCGACCCGCCGAGGAACTTCCCGAAGGACCGGACCTGGGCCAGCGGCACCCCGGACTGCTGCGGGTAGAGATCAACTCCGATCCGGCCCATACTGATCACGTCGAACTGCTGGACTGGCTCGACCATGCGCGACGCTCCTCGATCCGGACTGGGGATGCGAGGCCCTCCGGGCCCGTTGCATCCCAGGTGTAGGGCTCGAAGGGCGACGCTGTCAATAGTTTGTACTTACATTCGGACCTGATCGTGAAATGATGTCTTAACAAAGTATTGACAGCGGCCGCGCCAGGGGAGTTGGATCCCGTCCCAACGCAAGTTGGCGCGTTTTCGTAGATCCCGCCCCCTTTCCCGACGTTCCCCCGTCGCACAGTGAGGTGCAAGGAAAGATGGACCGCTCTTCTCTCTCCCGTTCGCGGAGATTCGCTCCCGCCGTGGCCCTGGCTGCGGCCGCGGCCCTGACGCTCGCCGGCTGCTCCAGCAGCTCGGGCGGCAAGAAGTCCGAGGAGAGCGCGGACGGCGCCTCCGCGGGCAAGGCCACCACCCCCCGGATGACCATCGCGTTGGTGACCCACCAGTCGCCCGGCGACACCTTCTGGGACATCGTCCGCAAGGGCGCCCAGGCCGCCGCCGCCAAGGACAACGTCAAGCTGGTCTACTCCGCCGACCCGAGCGCGGGCGGCCAGGCCAACCTCGTCCAGAACGCCATCGACCAGAAGGTCGACGGCATCGCCATCACCCTCGCCAAGCCCGACGCCCTCAAGGACGTCGTCGCCAAGGCGAAGGCGCAGAACATACCCGTCGTGGGCCTGAACTCCGGCGTGAGCGAGTGGCAGAAGCTCGGCCTCATGGAGTTCTTCGGCCAGGACGAGACGGTGGCCGGTGAGGCGCTCGGCAAGCGGCTGAACCAGGAGGGCGCCAAGAGCGCCGTCTGTGTCATCCAGGAGCAGGGCAACATCGGCCTCACCCAGCGCTGCGACGGTGTGAAGAAGACCTTCTCCGGCAAGTTCCAGACGCTGAACGTCAACGGCGCCGACATGCCGTCCGTGAAGTCGACGATCACCGCCAAGCTCAGCCAGGACAAGTCCATCGACTACGTCGTCGCCCTGGGCGCCCCCATCGCGCTGACCGCGTCGCAGGCGGGCTCCGACGCCGGGAGCAAGGCCAAGGTCGCCACCTTCGACCTCAACAAGGACCTGACGACCGCCATCAGCAAGGGCACCATCGCCTTCGCCGTCGACCAGCAGCCCTACCTCCAGGGCTACCTGGCGATCGACTCGCTGTGGCTGTACAAGAGCAACGGCAACTACATGGGCGGCGGCGAGCAGCCGGTGCTGACCGGTCCGGCCTTCGTGGACAAGTCGAACGTCGAGGCCGTGGCCAAGTTCGCCGCGAAGGGCACCAGGTGATGGGTATGACCCAGCACGCCGAGCCGGCGGTGACCACACCGCCGGCCTCCGGCCCCAGCAAGGCCAAGGACGGCCGGACCACGGAACGACCACTCGCCCTGCGGCTCCTGGCGCGCCCCGAGGTGGGCGTGTTCCTGGGCGCGGTGGCGGTGTGGGTGTTCTTCCTGATCGCTGCCCCGCCGGTGCGCGACGGCAGCTCGATGGCGAACATCCTCTACCAGTCGTCGACGATCGGGATCATGGCGTTGCCGGTCGCGCTGCTGATGATCGGCGGGGAGTTCGACCTCTCCTCCGGTGTCGCGGTGATCACCTCGGCGCTGACCGCGTCGATGTTCGCCTTCCAGCTCACCCTGAACGTGTGGGTGGGCATCGTCGTGGCGCTGCTGGTGGCGCTGGCGATCGGGTTCCTCAACGGCTGGCTGGTCGTCAGGACCGGACTGCCCAGCTTCCTGATCACCCTGGGCACGTTCCTGATCCTGCAGGGCGTGAACCTGGCGGTGACCAAGCTGGTCACCGGCAACGTGGCCACCGACGACATCTCCGACATGGACGGCTTCGACCAGGCCAAGAAGGTCTTCGCATCGTCCTTCGACGTCGGCGGCGTCCAGATCAAGATCACCGTCGTGTACTGGCTGATCTTCGCCGCGCTCGCCACCTGGGTGCTGCTGCGCACCAGGTACGGCAACTGGATCTTCGCGGTGGGCGGCAACAAGGACTCCGCCCGCGCCGTGGGTGTCCCCGTGACCTTCACCAAGATCAGCCTGTTCATGCTGGTCGGCTTCGCCGCCTGGTTCGTCGGCATGCACAACCTGTTCTCCTTCAACACCGTGCAGTCCGGCGAGGGCGTCGGCCAGGAGCTCATCTACATCTCGGCCGCGGTGATCGGCGGCTGTCTGCTGACCGGCGGCGCGGGCAGCGCGATCGGACCGGTGTTCGGGGCGTTCATGTTCGGCATGGTCCAGCAGGGCATCGTCTACGCCAACTGGAACCCGGACTGGTTCAAGGCCTTCCTCGGCGTGATGCTGCTGGGCGCCGTCATGATCAATCTGTGGGTCAGCCGCACCGCGACCCGGAGGTAACCGCACTATGACCACTGAAGAGACCGGCCCGCACGGCGCGATCCTCGCCGACACCCCCGAGACCGCCCCCGGCGGCGACGGCGGGGCGATCGTCGAGCTGCGCGGCGCGGGCAAGTCCTACGGCAACATCCGCGCCCTGCACGGGGTGAACCTGACGGTCCATCCCGGCCAGGTCACCTGCGTGCTCGGCGACAACGGGGCCGGCAAGTCCACCCTGATCAAAATCATCTCCGGGCTGCACCAGCACACCGAGGGCGACTTCCTCGTCGACAACACCCCGGTGCGCTTCACCACCCCGCGCGAGGCCCTCGACAAGGGCATCGCGACCGTCTACCAGGACCTGGCCGTGGTCCCGCTGATGCCGGTGTGGCGCAACTTCTTCCTCGGCTCCGAGATGACCAAGGGCCCCTGGCCGGTCCGGCGTCTCGACATCGAGAAGATGAAGCAGACCGCCGACCACGAGCTGCGCGAGATGGGCATCGTCCTGGACGACCTCGAACAGCCCATCGGCACCCTCTCCGGCGGCCAGCGCCAGTGCGTGGCCATCGCCCGCGCCGTCTACTTCGGCGCCCGCGTCCTGATCCTGGACGAGCCCACCGCCGCCCTGGGCGTCAAGCAGTCCGGCGTCGTCCTCAAGTACGTGGCCGCCGCCCGCGACCGCGGTCTCGGGGTCATCTTCATCACCCACAACCCGCACCACGCCTACATGGTCGGCGACCACTTCAGCGTGCTGCGCCTGGGGACCATGGAACTGTCCGCTCCCCGCGAGCGGATCACCCTGGAGGAGCTGACCAACCACATGGCCGGCGGCGCCGAACTCGCCGCGCTCAAGCACGAGTTGTCCCAGGTCCGGGGTGTCGACACCGAAGCCCTCCCCGAGGAGGACGACCTCACCGCGGCCACCGCCGGCGAGGGGAAGGCCTGAGATGGCGGCCCCGCTCGACCGTATCCGCGTCGGTTCGGCCCCGGACTCCTGGGGCGTCTGGTTCCCCGACGACCCGGCCCAGGTGCCGTGGGACCGCTTCCTGGACGAGGTCGCCGAGGCGGGCTACTCCTGGATCGAGCTGGGGCCGTACGGCTATCTCCCCACCGACCCGGCCCGCCTCACTGACGAGATCGCCCGGCGCGACCTCAAGGTCTCGGCGGGCACGGTCTTCACCGGTCTGCACCGCGGCCCCTCGGTGTGGGAGCCGACCTGGGAGCACGTCAGCCAGGTCGCCGCGCTCACCCAGGCCACGGGCGCCCGGCACCTCGTCGTCATCCCGTCCTTCTGGCGCGACGACAGGACCGCCGAGCTCCTGGAGCCGCCCGAGCTGACCCACGAGCAGTGGGCGCACCTCACCAAGGGCATGGAACGGCTGGGCCACGAGGTGAAGGAGGTATACGGGCTCGACCTCGTCGTCCACCCGCACGCCGACACCCACCTCGACACCGAGGACCACGT
Source organism: Streptomyces sp. NPDC102270 (assembly GCF_044766405.1). Taxonomy (NCBI): domain Bacteria; kingdom Bacillati; phylum Actinomycetota; class Actinomycetes; order Kitasatosporales; family Streptomycetaceae; genus Streptomyces; species Streptomyces sp. NPDC102270. Next base: position 264,028 of record NZ_JBIWLX010000011.1, read on the forward strand.
CGAGCACTTCCTGGACTCGACGGACTCCGAGCTCGTCAACCTCTGCCTGGACACGGGGCACTACGCCTACTGCGGCGGGGACAGCGTCAAGCTCATCGAGACGTACGGCGAGCGCATCGGCTATCTGCACCTCAAGCAGGTCGACCCGGTGATCCTCGCGGACGTCGTGAAGAACGAGGTGCCGTTCGGCCCGGCCGTCCAGCGCGGGGTGATGTGCGAACCGCCCTTTGGCGTACCGGAGTTGGAGCCGGTGCTGGTGGCCGCGCAGAAACTCGGTGTGGAACTGTTCGCCATCGTCGAGCAGGACATGTACCCGTGCGAGCCGGACAAGCCGCTGCCGATCGCGGTGCGCACCCGTAAGTTCCTGAGGTCCTGCGGCGCCTGAAGGGATGACCATGACCGAGCGAGCCACGCTGGGCGTCGCCGTCATCGGCACCGGCAAGATGGGCGCCGACCACGTCCGCCGCCTCCACGAGGTCGTCAGCGGCGCCCGGGTGAGCGCCGTCGTGGACCTCGACGCGGAGCGCGCCCAGCAGATCGCCGCCCGCGTCGAGGGCTGCACCGCCCATACCGACCCGGCCTCCGCGATGGCGGCGGCCGACGTGGACGCCGTCCTGATCGCCTCACCGGGCCCCGCCCACGAGGCGGCACTTCTCCAGGCCTTCGAGCACGACCTGCCGGTACTGTGCGAGAAACCGCTCACCCCCGACGCGGCCTCCGCGCTGCGCGTCATGGAGGCCGAGCAGCGACTGGGGCGGCGGCGGGCCCAGGTGGGCTTCATGCGGCGCTACGACGCCGAGTACATGAAGCTCAAGTTCCTTTTGGGAACCGGCCAGTTGGGGCGGCCGCTGATGCTGCACCACCGGCACCGCAACGCCGCGAGCCCGCCCTTCTTCACCAGCCCCATGCTGATCAGCGACTCCGTGGCCCACGAGGCCGACGTGACCCGCTGGCTGCTCGGACACGAGATCACGGCGGTCACGGTGCTGCGCCCGACCCCTTCGGCGAACGCCCCCGACGACCTCCAGGACCCCCAGTTCGTCGTCTTCGAGACCGACGGCGGCGCCCTCTCCGACGTGGAGATCTTCGTCAACTGCGGCTTCGGCTACCAGGTCCAGGCCGAGGCGGTCTGCGAACGCGGCACCGCCCGGGTCGGCGACGGCCACGCCATGGTCACCAACATGGCGGGGCGCTGGGGCGGCACCATCGCCCAGGACTTCGTCGAACGCTTCGCCGACGCCTACGACCGTGAGATCCAGGCATGGGTCGACGCCACCCGCCGCGGCGAGGTCACCGGCCCCGGCGTGTGGGACGGCTACGCGGCGGCCGCGGTGTGCGAGGCGGGCGTACGGTCGCTGAACGAGGGCGGCCGGGTGCCGGTGGAACTCGTGGAACGGCCCGCGCTGTACGGCTGACTGCGTGCTGTGCGGGGAGTTCGGCGAAGTTCCCCCGTGCTCGCTACGTACTCGGTGAATCGCGGCCTCGGCGTGAGCCCTTGTGCGACCATGGCGCGGCTGTCCTCGGCGGGGCGGCGAGGGGGTGCCCATGGGACTCGTACGGATACTGCTGCCGTTGCCGCGCGCGGCGGCCCGGCTGGCGCCGGAGAGGGGCGGACCGCTGCTCGGGGCGGCACTGTCGCACTGCGTCACGCCCTCCTGGGCGGGGCTGCGGTCGCCGTCGGCCGCGCGGCGGCTCGCCTGGGCCGACGAGGCGGTCTCGGTCTACCGCGCGACGGCCGATGAGGACGGTCTCAGCCGCGCCTTGGCGCTGCGCGCCCACGCGTTGCTGCTGTCCGGCCGCCACGAGGAGGCATACGCGGCCGCAGCCGACGTGCCGGACCAGGAGCCGCCGGCGCTGACCGCCTTCCTGGCAGACGTGCGGGCGCAGGCGCTCGCGGGCATCGGCCGGGCGGAGGAGGCCGTGGCGGTGGCCCACGCGAGCGTGGAGGCGTACCGCGCGTTGTCCGCCCCCGACCGCAGGGACCGCGCGCTCGGAAGCCTGCCCGGGGCGCTGCGCACCTACGGGATGCTGCTCGCCGCGGTCGGCCGCAGCGAGGAGTCCGTGGCCGTCTACGAGGAGTGTGCCGCGCTCCTCGCCGCCATGTCACTGCGGGAGCTGGCGCACGTCGAGTTGGTGCGGCCGCAGGCCCTTTCCGAACTGGTCGGTGTGCTGCGGGCGTTGGGCCGGTACGAGGACGCGCTGGGCGTGGGCCCCGAGGCCCGGGCGGCGCTTCGGGGGCCACTCGCGTGGGCCGCCCCCGGGATCGTCCTGCCGCTGCGGGTACGGCTCCTGGTCGACCTCGCCCGCTGCCACAGCGCCACCGGCGACCCGGCCGAGGCCGGCGCGTACGCCGTGGAGGCGGTGGCCGAGGCCCGCAAGCCGCACGGCATCGGCGAGTTGGACTCGGCGCTGGGCTGCCTCGCCGACGTACTCGGTGAACTCGGCCAGACCCAGAAGGAGTCGCGCACCCGGCGCGAACTCGCGCGACTGCGCGACACCTAGGACGAGCGCGGCCGCGGCTCGAACCCGGCCGCCCGGTAGGCGGCGTCGATCAGCGTCATCGTCGACACCGCGTCGTCCGCGTCCAGCGGCAGCGGCGCACCCCCGCGCACCCGGTCCGCGAACGCCTCCAGCTGGTAGGTGTACGACGACCGGGTGCCGAGCCGTTCGGTGCGCTCGCCGTCGGCCGTGCGCACCACGACCCGGTCGTCCGTGTGCGGCAGCACGAAGTTCGGCGCGCGGACTTCCCCCCGCGAACCGATGATCCGGCAGCTCATCTCCAGCCGGTCGTACGCCATGTGGCAACGCGCCGACCCGGTCGCACCGCCCGGGAAGGCCAGATCGGCGTCCAGCCACTCGTCGACGCCCGGAGCGCCCGCCCTCTCCCCGCCCCGCGCGGACACCAGGCGCGGGGCGCCGCCCGCCCAGGGGGTCAGCATGCGCAGCGCGTGCAGGCTGTAGCAGCCGAGGTCCATCACCGCCCCGCCGGCCAGCGGCAGCGACCAGCGGGGATCGGCATCCGGCGGCGCCTGGATCGCGACCATGGTCTCGACGTGCCGCAGCTCCCCGATCTCCCCGCTCGCGAGGATCTCGTGGAGGCGCCGGGTGACCGGGTGGAACAGGTAGTGGAAGGCCTCCATGAAGACCGTCCCGGCCTTCGCGGCCGCCTCCCGCACCTCCGCGGCCTCCTCGGCGTTGCTCGCCGACGGCTTCTCGCTCAGCACATGCTTGCCGGCGGCGAGCGCCGCGAGGTTCCACGGCCCGTGCAGCCCGTTGGCGAGCGGGTTGTAGACGGCCTCCACCTCGGGGTCGGCGATCAGTTCGGCGTACGACCCCGCCACCCGCTCCACACCGTGCTCGGCCGCGTAGGCCTCGGCGCGGGCCCGGTCGCGCGCGGCCACCGCCACGACCCGGTGGCCGGTCGCCCGGGCCGGGCCGATCAGCGAGGCCCCGCTGATCCGTGCGGCTCCCAGGACTCCGATGCGCAGCGGTTCGCTCATGTCTGCCGTTCCTCCTCGATCGTGGCAGGGCCGTGATCCTGCCGGGTCAGTGTGCCCCGGTGGGCGGGAAGTGGCGGCGCGCGAGGTCCTGGGCGTGGGCCACGGTGCACTCGACGAGCTCGAAGCCGGGCAGTCCGCCGACGTGGTAGGTGCGGTTGCGGCCCTGCAGCGCGTCGAGCCGGTCCAGCGCGCCGTCCATGAGGTCGGCGCTGCCGAAGTGCGGCATGAACGCCCACTCCCGCTGGAGATGCACCTCGGTGAGGCGCCCGCCGAGCGTCTCGATGTCCTCCCGCAGCAGCTCGGTGACGTCACCGGGGCGGCCGTAGGAGTAGAAGGTCCGCACCTCGCTGCCGGGATAGCGGTGGTGGTACGACACACAGTGGCCGGCCGTCTCGCGGCTCGCGGTGTGGGCGGCCAGGAAGTAGAAGGCGTCCCCCGGGAGCCCGGACGCGGCGGCGAGGGTGGTGTGATAGGCGTTGCCGCGGATCCGCGCCGCGAGGTCGCGCTCCTCGTCGGTGGCGTCCAGGACCGGCAGGACACGGTCCGGCGCGACCGCGATCACCACGTCGTCCGCCTCGACCGGCCCCGAGTCGGTGCGCACCCGCACCCCGTCCCCGCGGCGCTCCACCGACCTCACGCGCACCCCGCACCGCACGTCCTTCAGCTCTTCCGCGACCCGGCGCCACAGTGTGGCGAATCCGCCCACGAGGGTGAAGTCGCCGGGGTGGCCGAGGAGTCCGCGGCCCGGGTCCAACAGCCCGGTCATCTCCGCGTACTTCACGAAGTACAGCGCGGGAATGTCGTCGTCGAGATGGCCGTACCCGGCGGCCGTGTACCCGGTGCCGAAGGAGTCGGCCATGGAGTCGAGACCGTGGTCGGCGATCCACCGGGCGACGGGGGCGGCGAGCGCTCGCGCGGAGTGGGCGAGCCCGGGTTCGCCGATGCGGGGGAACTCCCTCTCGCGCAGGGCCCGGTAGCGCTGCAGGGAGCCGTCGCGCAGGAACGCCATCGGCTGCCGCAGGGCACGTCCCCCGGCGTCCAGGACGCGGTAGCGGCTGGTGCGCTCCGTCTCCACGTCCAGTTCGGTCAGCAACTGCGCGATCCGCTCGTACCTGTTGGTGCAGATGTGACCGCCGAGGTCGAAGGCGTGCCCGTCGACGTGCACGCTCTGGCACTTCCCGGCCACCGTGTCCTGCTCCTCCAGCACCGTCACCCGGTGCCCGGCGCGCTCCAGTTCACGGGCGACGGCCAGGCCGCTCGGTCCCGCCCCTACGACGGCCACGGTTCGGGGGCCTGCGGTCTCGCGTAACTCCTGCATGCTCGTGACTCCTGGGTCGGTCGGACGTGGGAGGCTCTCATGGTCGTACGGAGAGATCACGTGACCGTAAACGGGCGTCGCGGGCGCAGCGTTCACCCCCGCCTGTCCCGGGCACGGGCGCCCGGGACACGGCGGCGGGCTCAGGCGGAGCGGACCTCGGCGATCGTCACCGGGCGGTGCTCGTGCAGGGACAGCGTGCACGCCTCGGCGATCCAGCCCGCCTCCAGGGCGTCCGCGATGGTGCACGGGGAGGGCCGGGTGCCGGCCACGACCTCGGTGAACGCGGTGAGTTCGGCGCGGTAGGCCGCGGTGAAGCGGTCCATGAAGAAGTCGTGCGGGGTGCCCGCGGGGAAGGTCACCCCGGGCTCGACCGAGCGGAGCGGGAGCTTGTCCTCCAGGCCGACGGCGATGGAGTCCGTGAAGCCGTGGATCTCCATGCGGACGTCGTAACCCCGGGCGTTGTGGCGGGAGTTGGAGACCACCGCGATCGTGCCGTCGTCGAGGGTGAGGATCGCGCCGGTGGTGTCGGCGTCGCCCGCCTCCTTGATGTAGTCGGCGCCCCGGTTGCCGCCGACGGCGTACACCTCGACGACCTCGCGGCCGGTGACCCAGCGGATGATGTCGAAGTCGTGCACCGAGCAGTCCCGGAAGATGCCCCCGGAGGCGGCGACGTACGCGGCCGGCGGCGGGGCCGGGTCCAGGGTGGTGGAGCGCACGGTGTGCAGCTTGCCCAGCTCACCGCTCTGCACGGCGGCCCGCGCGTTGACGAAACCGGTGTCGAAGCGGCGGTTGTAGCCGATCTGGATCGGCACGTCGCTGCCCTGGACGGCCCTGAGGACCTCGACGCCCTCGCTCATGTGCTTGGCGACGGGCTTCTCGCAGAAGACGGGGATGCCGGCCTCGACGCCGGCCAGGATCAGCCCGGGGTGGGCGTCCGTCGCCGCCGCGACCACGATGCCGTCCACGCCGGAGGCCAGCAGGGCCTCGGGCGAGTCGACGACCTCGCCGCCGAACCGCTCCGCGGCGGACTTGGCGGCCTCCGCGAAGGGGTCGGTGAGCACGAGTGACTCGACCGCGTCGAGTCCGGAGAGGGTCTCGGCGTGGAAGGCGCCGATGCGGCCGAGGCCGAGGATTCCGATACGCATGAGGGTGCAGCTCCTTGAGGGTGTTTCTTGCGAGCGGTGTTTCTCAAGTCGGGAACACGTGGGGAAAGGGGTCAGTCGAGGCCGCCCAGGACGTTCTGGTCCCAGTCGATCACCGAACCGGTGACCACGCCCGAGCGGTCGGACAGCAGGAGGACCACGAAGTCGGCGATCTCGTCCGGCTGGCCGAGCTTGCCCATGGGGAGTTTGGCGGCGGCCTCCTCACGCCAGTCGTCACCGGCGCCGTGGAAGGTCTTCTGGGTGGCGTCCTCGCCCTCGGTCGCCGTCCAGCCGATGTTCAGGCCGTTGATCCGCACCCGGTCCCAGCGGTGGGCGTGCGCCGCGTTGCGGGTCAGGCCGATCAGGCCGGCCTTCGCGGCCACGTAGGGCGCGAGGAACGGCTGCCCGCCGTGCGCCGAGGACGTGATGATGTTGACGACCGTGCCGGGTGCCTTGCGGCCGACCATGTCCGCCACCGCCGCCTGCATCGCGAAGAACGGCGCCTTCAGGTTGATCGCGATGTGCTGGTCGAACAGCTCGGGCGTGGTGTCGAGGAGCGTGCCCCGGGAGGTGAGCCCGGCAGAGTTCACCAGGCAGTCGACCCGGCCGTACGCCTCGACGACCCGGGTGACGGACGCCTTGGCCTGCTCGGCGTCGGCGAGGTCGGCGCGGACGAACAGCGCCTTGCCGCCCGCCGCCTCCAGCTCCGCCACCAGCGCCGCGCCGGGCTCCGGGCGCCGGCCGGTGACGGCCACGACCGCGCCCTCGCGGACGGCGGCCCGGGCGATGGCGGCACCGACGCCCTGGCTGCCGCCGTTGACGAGGACGACCTTGTCGTCGAGAAGTCCCATGAATGTGCCAGTACCTTTCAGTTCGTGCGGCGCCGAGTCAGCTCGTGCGCCGCTCGGCGCCCGCCCGCAGTTCGTCCCGGAGCGTCCGCGCGGTCCAGCCCTCGGCGAGGGCCCGTCGTACGAGGTCCGCCTGGGAGGGCGGGGCGAGTCCGTCGACCGGTGGGTCGCAGTCGAGGTTGGTGGGGAAGGGGTAGCCCTCGGCGCTCGCGGCGATCACGTTGTCCAGCCACTCGGCGTCGGCGCCGTCGGCCTTGCGGCGCAGCAGGGCCGGGTAGACGGCGTTCGACACCGCCTCCCGGTCCACGGTCTCCATGGCACGGCCGAAGGCCGAGGACACCTGAAGGAGGTTGGCCATGCGCCGCACGTCGGTGGTGCGGTTGGTCCCGGCCGCGTGGAACAGCGCCGGGTTGAAGAAGACGGCGTCGCCCTTCGCGAGCGGCAACTGGACGTGGTGCTCCTTGAAGTACGCCTGGAACTCCGGCCGCCGCCACGCCAGATACCCGGGCTCGAACAGCTGCGAGAACGGCAGGTACAGGGTCGGCCCCGACTCCACCGGCATGTCGCAGTGCGCGACGGCGCCCTGGAGCGTGAGCACGGGCGAGAGCCGGTGCACGTGCGCCGGATAGGCCGAGGCGACCTCGTCGGAGAGGAAGCCGAGGTGGTAGTCGCGGTGCACGGTCTGCGCGAGGCCGCCCGGGTTGACCACGTTGACCTGCGAGGTGACCTGGTAGGCGGGGCCGAGCCAGGCCTCGGACACCAGGGCGAGGACCGGGTTGGCGTAGTAGTCGGCGAACGCGGCCGGGTCGTAGAGGGCGGCCTTCTCCAGCGCGTTCCACACCCGCTCGTTGGCACCGGGCTTCGCGAAGTGGTCGCCCGCGGTCGTGCCCGCCGCGTACTGCTCGCGGATCAGCGAGTCGAAGACCTCGGTGAACCGGTCCACGACCGCGTGATCGGGAAACGCCCCTTGGAAGACGACGACCCCGGGGCCGTCGGCCAGGGCCCGCACCAGCTCCTCCTGGACCTCCCTGCGGTCCTTGGCACCGAGGAGGCGCTCGGTGTCGTACAGCAGGACGTTCCGCTCCGCGGCTGCGGCGTGCGGGTAGTCGGCGGGGTCGGCCGTCCGCTCGACGAGCGCGCGGAACGAGTCGAGGTCGCAGTCCTGCTCGGACAGCCAGGCACGGCGGTGTACGGCGGTGAAGGACATCGGTGTCCTCTCGGTGACAGGGGCGACTCAGCGCTGTCATTCTTGTCATGACAAAGCCGTCGAACAACCAGCAGGCAGCCATCAAAAACCCCTCAAGGAGCACGCGCGTGGGCCACCCCTATCCGATCCGGGAGATCGCACGTCAGGCGGGGCTGAGCGAGGCCACCGTCGACCGGGTCCTGAACGGCAGGGGAGGGGTCCGGGAGAACACCGCCCGCGAGGTCCGTCAGGCGATCACCGACCTGGACCGGCAGCGCACCCAGGTCCGTCTGGTCGGCCGCACCTTCATGATCGACATAGTGATGCAGACGCCGGAGCGCTTCTCGACGGCCGTGCGTGCGGCCCTGGAGGCCGAGCTGCCCGCGCTGCACCCCGCGGTCCTGCGCTCCCGCTTCCACTTCCGTGAGACCGGGCCGGTGGCGGAACTGACCAAGACCCTCGACCGGATAGCCCGGCGCGGCTCCCAGGGAGTGATCCTGAAGGCCCCGGACGTCCCCGAGGTCACGGCGGCCGTCGGCCGGCTCGCGGAGGCCGGCATCCCCGTGGTCACCCTCGTCACCGACCTGCCGTCCACGGCCCGCCTCGCCTACGTCGGCATCGACAACCGGGCGGCGGGAGCGACCGCCGCCTACCTCATGGGCCAGTGGCTCGGCGACCGCCCCGGCAACGTCCTCACCAGCCTCAGCAGCGGCTTCTTCCGCAACGAGGAGGAGCGCGAGATGGGCTTCCGCAGCGCCATGCGCACCCGCCACCCGGAGCGGGCGGTGGTGGAGATCGCCGAGGGCCAGGGCCTGGACGCCACGCAGTACGACCTCGTCCGGGCCGCGCTGGAGCGGGATCCGCAGATCCGCGCGGTCTACTCGATCGGCGGCGGCAACATCGCCACGCTCAGGGCCTTCGAGGACCTGGGCAGGGAGTGCGCGGTGTTCGTGGCCCACGACCTCGACCACGACAACGACCGGCTGCTGCGCGAACACCGCCTGTCGGCAGTCCTCCACCACGACCTGCGGCAGGACATGCGGGAGGCGTGCCACATCGTGATGCGGGCGCACGGGGCGTTGCCGCCGGCCGGGCCGACGACACCTTCGGCGATACAGGTGGTGACGCCGTACAACATGCCGTACTGAAGGGGCTCCTCCTACACGTCCACCCACGAACCGCTCTCCGCGGACCGGGACATCGCGTCCAGTACGGCGGCGCTGTGCACGGCGTCCTGCAGAGTCGCCCCGTACGACGTGCCCTCGGCGACCGAACGCAGGAAGCGGTACGCCTCCACGACCTTGAGGTCGTCGTAGCCCATGGCGTTGGCCGCGCCCGGCTGGAAAGCGCCGAACTCGCCGTCGCCCGGGCCGACATACACCGTGCTGACCGGCTGGTCCTGGTAGCCGGTGCCGCGGCTGATGCCCAGCTCGCCCATGCGGCGGAAGTCCCAGAACACCGCGCCCTTGGTGCCGTGCACCTCGAAGCCGTAGTTGTTCTGCTCGCCGACCGAGACCCGGCAGGCCTCCAGGACACCCCGGGCGCCGGAGGCGAACCGCAGCAGGCAGTTGACGTAGTCCTCGTTCTCGACCGGCCCGAGTTCTCCGGTGGCGAGGGTGTGCCCGGCGGTGGCGCCGGTGGGCCGGGCGCGCTCCGGCACGAAGACCGCGGTGTCGGCCGTGAGGGAAGCGATGTCGCCGAGCAGGAAGCGGGCCAGGTCGGCGCCGTGCGAGGCGAGGTCGCCGAGTACTCCGCTGCCGCCGCGTTCGCGTTCGAAGCGCCAGGTCAGGGCGGACTGCGGGTGGGCCGCGTAGTCGCTGAAGAGCCGGATGCGGACATGGGTGACCGTGCCGATCTCCCCGGAGGCGATCAGCTCGCGGGCGGCCTCGACGGCAGGCGCGTTGCGGTAGTTGAAGCCGACCGTGCTCCGCACCCCCGCCTTGGCGGCCGCCTCGGCCACCGCCCGGGCGTCCCCGGCGGTGAGGCCCACCGGCTTCTCGATCCAGATGTGCTTGCCCGCCTCGGCCATCGCCACGCCGATCTCGCGGTGCAGGAAGTTCGGCGCGGTGATGCTGACCGCCTGGACCCGCGGGTCGGCGGCGACCTCGCGCCAGTCACGGGTCGTCGAGGCGAACCCGAACTGCGCGGCGGCCTCCTCGGCCCGCCCCGGCACCTCCTCGGCGACGGTCACGAGCTGCGGACGCAGGGGAAGCCGGGGGTAGTGGTGCGGGACACGGGCGTACGCCTGGGTGTGCACCCGCCCCATCCAGCCGAATCCGACGACGGCGACGCCGAGCGTGTCCACCATGACTGACAGCCCCTCTTTGGACCGGTCCATATCCTGTCCAGGTCACCTTGGGTGCCGTCTTGGCTCGCTGTCAACCCTTTGACAAGCCGCCGGACGGCATGGAACGGTCCATATCCATGAGAGCGCCGACGATCCGTGATGTGGCCGACCGGGCCGGTGTCTCGAAGTCGCTGGTCTCCCTCGTGCTGCGGGGCTCCGACCAGGTACGCCCGGAGAAACGGGAGGCCGTGCTGCGGGCCGTGCGCGAGCTCGGCTACCGCCCGAACGCCGCCGCCCGCAGCCTCAGCGAACAGCGCACCCGCACGGTCGGCGTTCTCCTGAACGACCTGCGCAACCCCTGGTTCGTCGACCTCCTCGACGGCCTCAACTCGCTGCTCCACGACAACGGCCTGCGCATGCTCCTGGCCGACGCCCGTCTCAACCGCCGTACCGGGCAGGACCCGGCGGGCCCGTTCCTGGACCTCGGGGTGGACGGCCTGATCGTCGTCGGCACGCTGCCCGAACCGGCCGCGCTCGGGGCGGTGGCCGAACGCCTTCCGGTGGTCGTGGCCGGCGCGCGCGAGCCCAGGCTGCCGGGGGTGGACGTGGTCGCCAACGACGACGAGCGCGGCGCCCGCCTGGTCACCGAGCACCTGATCGCGCTCGGCCACCGCCGCGTCGCGCACATCGCGGGGTACGGGGCGGTCGGCGAACTGCGCCGGGGGAGCTTCGAGGCGACGATGCGGGAGCACGGTCTCGGGGACGAGGCGCTCGTCGAGCCGAGTGACATGACCGAGGAGGGCGGCTACCGCACGACGGTCCGGCTGCTGAGCCGCCCCGACCGGCCGACGGCCGTCTTCGCCGTCAACGACATCGCCGCGATCGGCGCGGTGTCGGCCGCCGAGGAACTGGGCCTGAGCGTCCCACGCGACCTGTCCGTCGTCGGCTACGACAACACGAGCATCGCCCGGTTGCGCCACGTCTGGCTCACCACCGTCGACAACGCCAGCCACGAGGTCGGCCGCCGCGCCGCACGCTGTCTGCTCGACCGGTTCGAGGGCCGCGGGGGAGCGGGCCGTACGGATCTCGCCGCGCCGGCGCTGGAGGTCCGGGGGACGACGGCGGGCCCGGCCACCGTCACAGGTTGATCGCGTACGCCTTGCGCAGCGTCTCGTGCACGGTCCAGGTCGTACGGTCGCCCTCGCGCAGTACGGCCATGTCGCCGGGCCCCACCTTCAGCGTCGGCCCGCCCTCCACCTCGATGGTCGCCGAGCCGCTGATGACGACGAACAGCTCGTCCGCCTCCGTGTCGGTGACGACGCCGGGAGTGATCTGCCAGATGCCCCGGATCTGCCGTCCGTCCTCCGACTCCCAGACCACCTTCCCCGTCACCTCGGGCGTCCCGGAGACGATCTGCTCCCGGGCGAGGGGCTCGGACTCGAGTTCGGCGTCGGGGATGTGCAGTACGAAGCTGTGGTCCATGGAGCGACCCTAGCGAGATCGTTCCCGGCCCGTCCGCCGACAGTGTGTGGAGTGTCGGCGCAGGTGGGCGTACACTCCGTCGCGAACTGGCGGCACCTGGCGGCCCGGGTGATCGTGGAGCACATGGTGGACACCGAGGCTGCCGCGTCCCGGCCGCACCAGCACGACACCCGTGAGGCCGTTCTCTTCGGCGGCGTCTACGGCTCGGTCCTCGCCTGCTCCATGGTCGCCGCGCTCACCCAGTACGGGCACACCTCCCAGGACAGCCGTCGCTACGACGCCGCGTGGCTCCTGGTCAGCGCCCTCGCCTCCGCCCTCGCGCACGGCTACGCCCACTACATCGCCGAGCGCGCCCCGCACCGCCGCGGGGACGCCCTGCGCACCCTGGCCGACGAATGGCCGCTGATCGCCGCGGTCCTGCCGACGGTCGCCCTCCTGGCCGGGGCCGGCTGGGGCTGGTGGCCCGCGAACGGCGTCGAGTACCTGGCCTTCATCCTCAACATCTCCCTCCTGTTCGCCCTGGGCCTGGTCACGGCCCGCTGGTCCCACCGCCCGTGGACGATCGCCATCGGTATCGGAGTGGTGGACGCGATGCTGGGAGTCGTGGTTGTGGTGGCGAACGCGGTGATCAAGTAGGGGGTGCGGGGTGTGCCCGACCCTGCGGTTTCCGTCGATCGCGGGGATGGTCGTACGCCTGCTCCGAGGACGGTGTCGCTGTCCGGCGATGCCACAGCGGCCCGAGTCGTGCTACTCGCCGAGTCGGCGCTCAGGTGACTGGCCCCGTTCCGCAGGCCCTGCTACGCAGATCGGCCGCCTCTCCCACAAGGAAGCGGCGGCCGATCCATCTGCAACAGACCAGGCCCTACGCCTTGGCGCCGACCTCCGCCGGCTCCACCGGCCCGTCCATCGGGGCCTGCGGTGACGTCCGGCGCCGGCGCGGGATGAACGTCGCGACGGCGAAGGCGAGCAGCGCCGCCCCCGCACCGATCACCATGACGACCTTGAAGCCGTTCTCCGAGGGCAGCGCGTAGCCGCCGAAGTCGGTGGTCATCTGGGCCAGGATCACACCGGCGATGGCGCTGGCGAAGGAGGTGCCGAGGGACCGCATCAGCGTGTTGAGGCTGTTGGCGGCGCCCGTCTGGGTGGGATCCACGGCGCCCATGATCAGGGCGGGCAGTGCGCCGTAGGTGAAGCCGATGCCGGCGCCGATGATGCAGGAGACCAGGACGAGGTGCCAGACCTCGGACATCAGGACGATGTTGAGCCCGTAGCCCGCGGCCACGATCAGCGTGCCGATCAACAGTGTGATCTTGGGACCCTTGGCCTTGGTGAGAGCCGCGGAGACCGCGGACATGGCCATCATCACCAGTCCTTGCGGGGCCAGCACCAGACCGACGGTCAGCATGGACCTGCCGAGGCCGTAGCCGGTCCGCTCGGGCAGCTGGAGCAGCTGCGGGAGCACCAGGGACATCGCGAACATCGAGACGCCGAGGGCGATCGAGGCGAGGTTGGTGAACAGCACCTGCGGCTTGGCGGTGGTGCGCAGGTCGACCAGCGGTTGCGGGCTGCGCAGCTCCCACCAGCCCCAGGCCAGCAGGATCAGGACCGCGGCGGTGCCGAGACCGAGCGTGGTGCCGCTGGTCCAGCCCCAGTCGCCGCCCTTGGAGACGGCCAGCAGCAGCGAGATCAGACCGGCCGACAGACCCAGCGAACCGACCAGGTCGAACCGGCCCCCGGCGCGCACCTCGGACTCCGGCACGATCAGCAGGACGAGGACGAAGGCGACGACACCGAGCGTGGCGGAGACCCAGAACAGGATGTGCCAGTTCCAGTTGTCGGCGATGAACGCGGCGGCGGGCAGACCCAGGGCGCCACCGACACCGAGCGAGGCGCTCATCAGCGCGGTGGACCCGGCGAGCCGGTCGGCCGGCAGCGCGTCCCGCATGATGCTGATGCCGAGGGGTACGACGGCGGCGGCCAGCCCCTGCAGGGCCCGTCCGATGATCATCGGGACGAGGGAGTCGGCGAGGCCGCAGACCACCGAACCGGACACCAGCAGCACGATGCTGAGCAGCAGCATCCGCCGCTTGCCGAACATGTCGCCGAGCCGCCCGACGACCGGCGTGGCCACCGACGCGGCGAGGAGAGTGGCGGTGACCGCCCAGGCGGTGTCGGAGGCCTCCGCGTGCAGGAGCCTGGGCAGCTCCGGAACGATCGGGATGACCAGGGTCTGCATCAGCGAGACGACGATTCCGGCCAGGGCCAGCACCGCCACCACGGCATTCGGTTTCGGCGGGGCTGACGACCCCGCTGCGACGGGTTCGGCAAGGGCGTCGGACATGGCTGGTCCTCCGGTCGGGAACAAGGGGGATAAGTGGGTTGCTTGACTTACTCAAGTGAATCGCAATTGATTGACTTAAGCAAGTTCAGTCGGATGTGGGCTGGGCAACACGGCTCAGTCGGCCTGTGCCTGCGGGTGGTACGGCAGCTCGACGACGACCTCGAAGCCACCCCGGTGCGCGGTGCCGTCGTTGGTGACGACCACGGGAAGGTCGTCGGTCCGGTAGACGTGCCGTACCCGTGCCGTGTCGACGGCCGCGTGCTTCGTGACGTCGGTGAGGGCTTCCTGGACGATGCGGTACGCCGTGGGCTCGGTACCGGCGGGCAGGGGCCTCGCCGTTCCCTCGAAGGTGCGGGCGACCTTGAGGCCGGCGTGCCGGAAGGAGGCGGAGAGTGCGGGCAGTTGGGCGAGTCCGGGGGCGGGCTCCGGTGGCTTGTCGGTGTCGTCCGCACGGTCGGTGTGATGCCGGAGCAGGCCCATGGTCGTGGTCGCCTTGAGTTCGCGCAGTGCCGACGAGGTGGTGGCGGCCGGCTCGACGGCGATCTTCCCGGGCTCGCCGGGCCGCGCGGGCAGCATGCGACTGACCGTGCCGGCCTGGATGTTGGCCAGGGGAACGGCTTCATGGCCCACACGGAACCTTGGCGACGCCCGGTGTATGTACCGCGACCATCCACCGGCGGGCCGCCCCTTGGGGGTATGCCCGCGATACGGCGGACAAAATTGTTGACAATCTTGTTTGGCTAGATTTAGGTTCGACAGGCACTCACTCAGGGAGGGCAACGATGCCGAAAGAAGCCCGTCCGAGCACCGGGGAGCAGGCCAAGCAGCATGCGTTCGCGCAGCTGCGGCAGGCGATCCTGCACGGCGAGATGGCACCGGCACAGCGGCTGGTGGAGAACGAGCTCGCCGAGCAGTTCGGTGTGACACGGGCCAGCATCCGGGCCGCACTCATCGATCTGGAGGCCCAGGGTCTCGTCGAGCGGATCCGCAACCGGGGTTCCCGGGTGCGGGTGGTGACCGTCGAGGAGGCGGTCGCCATCACCGAGTGCCGCATGGTCCTCGAAGGACTGTGCGCGGCCAAGGCGGCGACCCTGGCCAGTGACGAGCAGCTCGCCGAGCTGACCGAGCTGGGCACGGCGATGACCAAGGCCGTGGCCGACGGCGAACCGATGACCTACTCCGAGCTCAACCAGGAGCTGCACGCCAGGGTGCGGGAGTTCTCCGGCCAGCGGACCGCCGTGGATCTGCTGGAGCGGCTCAACGCCCAACTGGTGCGCCACCGCTTCCAGTTGGCGCTGCGCCCCGGACGCCCGCAGCACTCCCTCAACGAGCATCTGGCGATGATCGAGGCGATCAGGGCCAGGGACCCGCAGGCGGCCGAGAAGGCCGTCCGCGCCCACCTCACCAGCGTGATCGAGGCGCTGCGCGACTGAGCGACGCAGAGGTGGGCGCGAACCTGTCCATTCCAAGGAGATTCACGTGATGACGCAGTCAGGCGCGCCCGCCACTCCACGTTCGACACTGGTGATCACCGCGCACGCCGGGGACTTCGTGTGGCGCGCAGGCGGAGCCATCGCCCTGGCGGCCTCACGGGGCGAGAGGGTCACCATCGCCTGTCTGACCTTCGGCGAGCGCGGGGAGTCCGCGAAGGCATGGCGCGAAGGGAAGAAGCTCGACGAGATCAAGGCGATACGCCGGGACGAGGCCGAGCGTGCCGCCGCGACCCTCGGCGCCGAGGTCCGTTTCTTCGACGCCGGCGACTACCCGCTGCTCCCCACCGCCGAGTTGACCGACAGGCTCGTCGAGGTCTACCGGTCCACCCAGCCCGATGTCGTGCTCACCCACCCGATGGAGGACCCGTACAACGGCGACCACCCGGCCGCCAACCGCATGGCCATGGAGGCCAGGATCCTCGCGCAGGCCATCGGCTATCCGGGAGAGGGCGAGATCATCGGCGCCCCGCCGGTCTTCTACTTCGAGCCCCACCAGCCCGAGATGAGCGGCTTCAGGCCCGAGGTCCTCCTCGACATCACCGAGGTCTGGGAGACCAAGCGCAAGGCGATGGAGTGCCTCGGCGCCCAGCAGCACCTGTGGGACTACTACACCGACCTGGCCGTGCGCCGGGGCGTCCAGCTCAAGCGCAACGCGGGCCCGAACCTGGGCCTGGCCCACAAGACCATGGCCGAGGCGTACATGCGTCCCTACCCGCAGATCGCGAAGGAGCTGGCATGAGCGGCGTGATCGTCACCAATCCCCCGAAGGCGGACCTGAAGGACGTCGACGCGCTCGCGCGGTTCGGCGTGGCCACCGTCAGCGAGGCCATGGGGCGAACGGGCCTGCTGGGCCCGGCGATTCGCCCGATCCAGCAGGGTGTACGGGTCGCGGGCACGGCCGTCACCGTGATCGGCTGGCCCGGCGACAACCTCATGATCCACGCGGCCGTCGAGCAGTGCGGCGAGGGTGACCTCCTCGCCGTCACCACCACCTCGCCCTGCACGGACGGACTGTTCGGCGAGCTCTTCGCGACCGCTCTGCGGCAGCGCGGAGTGCGCGGAGTCGTCACCAACACCGGCATCCGTGACACACAGGAGCTGCGGGACATGGGCTTCGCCGCCTGGTCCCGCGCGGTCTCCTCGCAGGGCACTGTCAAGGCCACCGGCGGCTCGGTCAACGTGCCGATCGCCATCGACGGCCAGGTGATCGACCCGGGCGACGTGATCCTCGCCGACGACGACGGTGTCGTGGTCGTCCCGCGCGGACGCGTGGCCGAGACGGTGGAGAAGGCGGAGGCCCGCGAGGCCAAGGAGGCCGCCACCCGCGCCGCCTTCATCGAGGGTCAACTCGGCCTGGACCGGTACGGGTTGCGGGAGACGCTGCAGAGGCTCGGAGTGGAGTACCGCACGTACGAGGAGTACGAGGGAGAGCGGTCGTGAATGAGCAGGTGCCCTGCATGCTGATGCGGGGCGGCACCTCCAAGGGCGCCTATTTCCTCGCCGACGACCTGCCCGCCGAACCCGCCCTGCGCGACGACCTGTTGCTGCGGATCATGGGCAGTCCGGACGACCGGCAGATCGACGGCCTGGGCGGCGCGCACCCGCTCACCAGCAAGGTCGCCCTGATCTCGCCGAGCGCCGACCCGCAGGCCGACGTGGACTATCACTTCCTCCAAGTCGCCGTGGACCGGGCATCGGTGAGTGGCCGTCAGAACTGCGGGAACATCCTTGCCGGCGTGGGTCCGTTCGCCGTCGAGCGCGGAATCGTCACGGCGGGGGAGCGGGAGAGCTCCGTCCGGATCCGCATGGTCAACACCGGCGACTACGCGACCGCGACCTTCCCGACCCCGGACGGCCGCGTCGACTACACCGGAGACGCCGAGATCTCGGGTGTGCCGGGGACGGCCGCGGCCGTGGTGATCGAGTTCCCGCCGGGCGCCGGGGAGCTGCTCCCCACCGGCAACACCGTCGACGTGATCGACGGCGTCGAGGTGACGTGCGTGAACAACGGCATGCCGACCGTCCTGATCGCGGCGACCTCCCTCAAGGTCACCGGCTACGAGCTGCCCCGGGACCTGGAGGAGGACGTGGCCCTGGCCGACCGTCTGCGCACCGTCCGCCTGGCGGCGGGCCGACTGATGGGCCTCGGTGACGTGTCGGACGCCACGGTCCCCAAGCTCACCCTGCTCGCTCCGCCCCGCGACGGCGGTGCGGTCACCACGCGGACCTTCATCCCCGTGCGCTGCCACACCTCCATCGGCGTCCTGGGCGCGGCCAGTGTGGCCGCGGGCCTGCGGATCGACGGGAGCGTGGGCGCCGGGCTCGCGGAGATCGATCCCGGGAGCGACCGCGTGCGCATAGAACACCCCACGGGGTTCCTGGACATCGAGAGCAGCCTGGCCGCCACCCCCGACGGCCTGCCCCGGGCCGGCCGCACCGCCGTGGTCCGCACCGCCCGCAAGATCTTCGACGGCGCCGTCTTCCCCCGGGCCGCCGACCGACCCACAGGAGGTCACTGATGACTCCGCCGCTCGGCGACATCGCCCACATCGGCCACACCCAGCTGTTCACGCCGGAGCTCGACGCCAGCGTCGCCTTCTTCACCGACTTCCTCGGTCTGACGGTCAACGGCCAGGACGGCGACACCGTCTACCTGCGGACCTACGACGACTACGAGCACCACAGCCTGGTCCTGACCGCCCGCGAGCAGCCCGGCCTCGGCCGGCTCGCCCTGCGCGCATCCAGCGAGGAGGCACTGCACCGCCGTATCAAGGCAGTTGAGGACGCGGGCGGCACCGGCACGTGGGTCGAGGACGAACCCGGTCTCGGCAAGCTCTACGTCACCACCGACCCGGACGGCCACGAACACGTCCTCTACTGGGAGAGCGAGTACTACCGGGCCCCCGACGAGCTCAGGCCCGCGCTGAAGAACCAGCCGCAGGCCAAGCCCAACAGGGGAGTGGGCGTACGGCGGTTGGACCACATCAACTTCCTCGCCGCCGACGTGCTCGCCAACTCCGAGTTCCAGCAGAACATCCTCGGCGCCCGGCCCACCGAGCAGATCCGGCTGGACAGCGGGAAGATCGCGGCGCGCTGGCTGACGTACACGAACAAGTCGTACGACGTCGTCTACACCTCGGACTGGACCGGCAGCGAGGGGCGGCTGCACCACATCGCCTTCGCGACCGACACCCGCGAGGACGTCCTGCGCGCGGCCGATCTGGCCATCGACAGCGGGGTGTTCATCGAGACCGGCCCGCACAAGCACGCCATCCAGCAGACGTTCTTCCTCTACGTCTACGAGCCCGGCGGCAACCGCATCGAGCTGTGCAACCCGCTCACCCGGCTGGTGCTCGCGCCCGACTGGCCGCTGGTCACCTGGACCGAGGAGGAGCGGAAGAAGGGGCAGGCCTGGGGGCTGAAGACCATCGAGTCGTTCCACACGCACGGGACGCCGCCGGTCGGCTGAGGTGGCGCGAGCGACGTGGGAGCCATCCGGCAAGACTGTCGATGAAATTATTGACAATAGCGTTGACCCTCAGTCGGGTGGCTCCTTAGCGTCTGGTGCACCACGTACGAGAGGTAACCAACGATGTCTTCCTCCTCCCCCGCTCCTGTCCGCCCGGGGCAGCGGACCAGGACCTTCGGTCGGCCCCTGGCTCGGCGGCCGGCTGCTCGCCTCGGGCAACGGCGACCGGGGCTTTACCGCCTTCGCCCTCGCCGGCCTCTCGTCCATGGTCTTCATCGGCCTCGCGGCCCCGCGCACTGATCCACCCCTTGACCAGGGGCGAGGACGAACGCCGGCCCCCGGGAGGGCGGGGGCCGGCGTTCGGCGTGCCGCGTCAGCTCCGGGGTCGCCGAGGGTGTCGTCGGCCGGTGCGGCGCGCCTTCCGCTCACTCCCGCCCGGGCCCGTCCTGGTCGGCGCCCCGAGCGGACCGCGCTTCCCCCGAGCTCTCAGGCGCTCACCGGCTCAGCGCGACACCCGAACCCCGTCCAGCGCGATCGACAACACGCGGTCGCGCTGGACGTCGTCGTCGAAGGCCGTCGCCGTGATACCGGCGATCATCCGCAGCAGGTCGGTGAAATCCATGTCCTCGCGGGCCTCGCCCGCCTCCTGCGCCCGCGCGAACAACGGCCCCCCGGCCGCGTACATCGACTCCCGGCACGCCGCGAAGATCTCCGACTCGTCGTTGAGCGCCTCGCGCACCGCCCGCTTGGTCACCATGTAGCCCGCGAACCGGTCGAGCCAGGCCGTGAGCGCCTCCCAGGGCTCCCGGTCGGCGACCTCCTGGGCCACCCGCACGAGGGTGTTCACCTCGTCCGCGTAGACGCTCTCGAAGAGGTGACGGCGGGTGGGGAAGTTCCGGTACAGCGTGCCGATGCCCACGCCCGCGCGCCGCGCGATGTCCTCCAGGGACGCCTCGGCCCCGTGCTCCGCGAACGCCTCGCGGGCGGCGGCCAGCAGGGCGTCGTAGTTGCGGGCGGCGTCCTTCCGGTGCGGGCGCCGGGACGCGACGATCTCGCTGACGGGGAACGACGGGGCGGTCACGACTGCCTCCCGGGGCTGAAACGGATGTCTACCTCCGGTACGGGTTGAAGCGGAGGAGTGCCTCCGTTAGAGTGGAGGCGCACCTCCACTTTAGCAGTCGAGGTGCGTCCACCGTCCTTTCCGCGACCGCTTCCCACGAGGCTCCGGCCGCACTCCGTGTTCGGAGAGGCTCTTCATGCCCCGCTCGTCCACCCGCCTCACCTTCGCCGTCCTCGCGGCCGGTGCCGGCGTGTTCTCCATGCTCCAGTCCCTGATCGCGCCGGCCCTGCCGACCGTCCAGCACGCACTGCACACCTCGCAGTCCACCGTGACCTGGGTGATGACCGCGTATCTGCTGTCCGCCTCGATCTTCACGCCGATCCTCGGCCGCGTCGGCGACCTGATCGGCAAGAAGCGCACCCTCGTCGCCGTCCTCGTGACCGTGGCCGTCGGCTGTCTCCTCGCCGCCCTCGCGCCGAGCATCGGCGTCCTGATCGTCGCCCGGGTCGTCCAGGGCGTCGGCGGTGCCCTGTTCCCGCTCTCCTTCGGCATCATCCGGGACGAGTTCGCCGCGTCCGAGGTCAGCGGCTCCATCAGCAACCTGTCCGCCGTGATCGCCGCCGGCGGTGGCGTCGGCATGGTCGCCGCCGGTCCCATCGTGACCGCGCTCGACTACCGCTGGCTGTTCTGGATCCCGGTCGCCATCGTGATCGCCGCCACGCTCATCGCCGTACGGTATGTGCCCGAGTCGCCCAACCGGGCGCAGGGCAGCGTCAATTGGCTCGGTGCCGTCCTGCTCTCCGCGTGGCTGGTCGCGCTGTTGCTGCCGCTCAGCCAGGCCGGCCGGTGGGGCTGGGGTTCGGCCCGGGTGCTCGGCCTGTTCGCCGCGGCCGTCGTGCTGTTCGCGCTGTGGCTGTACTCCGAGGCCCGCTCCCGCACCCCGCTGATCGACCTGAAGGTGATGCGCCTGCCCGCCGTGTGGACCACGAACACCGCCGCGCTGCTCTTCGGCGCCGGAATGTACTCGATCTGGTCCTTCCTGCCGGGCTTCGTCCAGACGCCGTCGTCGGCCGGATACGGCTTCGGCGCGAGCGTCACCGCGGCCGGACTGCTCATGCTGCCGATGCTGGTGGCGATGTTCCTCTCCGGTGTCCTCAGCGGCCGCCTGGAGCCGGTCGTCGGCGCCAAGGCCCTGCTCACCACGGGGGCCGCACTGGGCGCGGTGGCCTGCGGCTTCCTCGCCCTCTGGCACGCCGAGCAGTGGCAGATCGCCGTGGTCGCGGGCCTGTTCGGCCTGGGCATCGGGCTCGCCTTCGCCTCCATGGCCAACCTGATCGTGGGCAGCGTCCCGGCCGACCAGACCGGTGCCGCGACCGGGATGAACGCCAACATCCGCACCATCGGCGGCTCCATCGGCGCGGCGGTCACCAGCGTCCTGGTCACCGGTCGTCTCCAGCCGTCGGGGCTGCCGTACGAGTCCGGCTACACGCACGGTTTCTCGCTGCTGGCCGTGCTGTGCCTGGCGGCGGCGCTGGCCGCGCTGCTCGTTCCGGTGCGGCGGAGCGTGCGCCGGGTCGTCACGGGGGCCACGGATGTCCGCGAGACCGTCGCCACCCGGGGCTGACATCCCGCCAGTCGGCCCGGCCGCGCGCGTGAGGTAAGGTCTACCTGCGCGATCACATGGGACACCGTGGCAATCGCGGCCGGGACGTGGCGCAGCTTGGTAGCGCACTTGACTGGGGGTCAAGGGGTCGCAGGTTCAAATCCTGTCGTCCCGACTGGAGACAGTCGCAGGTCAGGGCCGGTTTCGGAGACATCCGGAATCGGCCCTTGATCATTGTTGGGGACCAGTTGGGGACCGGCGCCCTTGACCGGGGGGTCAACGGGTCACGACGATCGGACTCGGCCGTGAGCGTGGTGCGCGCAGCGCACTGAGGTGCGAGGAAAGCGCCGCCCCGGTGGTCGTGATCTTATGTGCGTCCGGGTGCAGGTAGCGCTGAGTGGTGGTCGGGGATCCGTGCCCGGCGATGTGTGTCCTACTCGGCGTACCTTCTCGCCCACTCGCCCACTCGCCTTCCCCTTGCCGCGCATGTCCAGCCCGTGATTACCAGGAAACGGGACAGAACCAGGCGGGCGCGATGCCTGAACGGAGGCGTGGCGCGAGGTTTCCCTGCAAGGAGCGGCCCGACAGCATGGCCTGGATCGGCTTCGCCCGCCCCGCGGAGTCCGAACTCCGTCGTCGAGGGCGCGAACGAGGCCCACCAGCGACACCCTCTTCGTCGTCCTGCGCGCGGCACGGCACCTGGGCGCGCCCGTAAAGATCGACTTCGGCGAACTCCACGTCTTCCTGGGCCCGGCTTCGTCCTGACGGTCCGTCACACAGAACACCCGGCCTC
This sequence comes from Streptomyces sp. NPDC102270, assembly GCF_044766405.1. Lineage (NCBI taxonomy): Bacteria > Bacillati > Actinomycetota > Actinomycetes > Kitasatosporales > Streptomycetaceae > Streptomyces > Streptomyces sp. NPDC102270. The sequence continues at coordinate 286,550 of NZ_JBIWLX010000011.1, forward strand.
TCCGCCGTACGCCGGCGCGTGGAGGAGACGGCATGAACTTCACACACATGCCGCAGCTGCGCCGCGACCTGCTCTGAGCCGGTCGCAGCCCGGCGTCCGCACATGGCTCGTATCTGTTCGTGTCATGGCGTGTTCAGTGCGTCACTTGATCGGCACTGTTTCAGCACCTGCCCCGCCGTACGCTCGACCGCCCGTCAAGTGACCGTCGAAAGGCAAGAGCCCCCGGCATGGCGTACACAGCTCAAGAGCAACAAACCGCGTCCCTGGCAGATCTGTCGTTCGAGGCTTTCGGTGTGATGACGGCTCGGCGCGGGGCCGAGCAGGTGCCTCTCGGTCCACCACGGCACCGGGCCGTGCTGGGACTGCTGCTGATCCGGCTGGGCCAGGTGGTGCCCGCCGATCAGCTCGTCGACGAACTGTGGGGCGACAGCCTCCCCAGACGCCCGCAGGCCACCCTGCAGACGTACCTGTCCCACCTGCGGCGGGTGCTTACGGGGCGGCACGGGCCGATCGCCCCGCTGCGCTACCAGGCCCCCGGGTACGTCCTGACGGTGGAGCCGGGCACGTTCGACCTGTCCCGGTTCGAGAGCCTCGTCTCCCAGGGGCAGCGCCATGTGGCCGACAGCCGGCTCCAGGACGCCCGCGCCGTGTTCGACAAGGCGCTGCGGTTATGGCGGGCCGATCCCTTCCTGGACCTCGCGGCCTACACCCCGCTCGCGGAGGAGGCCGCCCGCCTGAGCCTCCTGCGGACCACCGCCGTCGCGGCCCACGCCGATACCCTCCTCGCGCTCGGCGAGGCCGGTGACGCCGTCGCGCTGCTGCGCCGCGAGGTGTCCCTCCAGCCCACCGACGAACGCCTGGTCGGCAGCCTCATGACGGGTCTGTACCGCCTGGGCCGGCAGGCCGAGGCGCTCCAGCTGTACGACCGGACGCGCGCCTACCTCTCCGAGGAACTCGGGGTCGCCCCGGCCCGCGAGCTCCAGCGCGTCCACCTCGCCCTGCTGCGCCACGAACTCGACGACCAGACGCCCGCCCCGGCCGCCGTCGAGGTACGCGTCCGGCCCGGCACCGTGGCCGAGCGGGAGGCGGAGGGGCCCGCGCCGGCGGACGGTCAGGCGGCCGTCCCCGAGGCCGGACAGCGGGGTACGGCACCGGCGGCCTGGTTCGCCTTCCCCTGCCGCGACGACGCCCTCGACGCTCTGCGGTCGTCCATCACCGGCGCCCTGCGCGGCAGCGGGCACATCACCGCCGTCGTCGGCGAGGCGGGCGTCGGCAAGACCGAACTGGTGGCGCGAGCCACGGATCAGGCGCAGCCGCCGTACCCGCAGGCGGAGGTGATCCGCGTCAACTGCCGCGGCAGCGAGGGGATGCCCGTCGGATGGGTGTGGCAGCAGGTGTTGCGCCGGCTCGAAATCCTGTACGGGGTGTCCGTGGACGACCTGCGCCAGCAGTGCGCCGAACGGCATCCGATGACAACGCTGTCGGGACACCCCTCGGACCAGATGGACTTCCTCGCCCAGGACGTGCTGTGCGAGGCGATCCTCCAGTGCGTCGACGACAGCCCGCTCCTGCTCGTCCTCGAAGACGTGCACCGGGCGGACCGGCTCACGCTCGACGTGCTGGGACTGTTCAGCAGCCGTACACAGGGTCGGCCCGTCAGCGTGGTGATCACGGTCCGCGAACCCGGTCTCGGGGCCGGGCCCGACGCCGACGGCCCCCTCGTCGACCTCCTGGCCGACTCCCGCACCAAGGTCGTGCACCTGGACAACCTCACCGAGGACGACGTCCGGGCCGCGGTCACGGCCCAGGCCGGACCCGGCGTCGACGCGTCCGTCGTACGGGCGCTGTACGAGCGCAGCGCCGGCAACCCCTACCTCCTCGACCAGTTGCTCGCCGACGCCGGCGGGGCGCGGCGCCTGCGCGACCCCCGTGCCGCCGACGTCGTCCGCGCCGGGATCCCGACGGGCGTGCGCAGCATGCTGCGCCGGCGGTTCGCCGAGCTGCTCCCGCGCGTCCTGCACCTCCTCCAGTGCTGCGCCGTGCTCGGCGGCGAGGCGGCGCTGGCCTCGCTGACCGCCATGCTGGACGACGGCGGGGCCGGCCACGACGTCCTGGAAGAGGTCCTGGGGACCGGGCTCATGCGCAGCGACCCCGACGACCCGCACCGGCTCGTCTTCCGCTACGGCCTCATCCGCGATGTCCTCCTGGCGGAGCTGCGCTGCCAGGAGCGGGCGGCCCTGCACGCGCGCGCCGTCGGCGTGCTCGGTGCCCGTCACGGCGGTTCCTCCGAGGCGAGCGAGCAAATGGCCGAGCACGCCTGGCAGGCCGTGCTGGCCCTGCCGGCCGAGGACGTGCTGCCGCACCTCAGGCGCGCCGGCGAACAGGCCATCGGCGACGGCGACTACCGGCGTGCGCAGACCTGGTTCGAACACGCGCGCACCTTGCTCCGCGCCTCGCCCCGGGACGGTGACGCGGCATCCGAGCAGACGCTGGACCTGCGCACCACGCTTCTCTACACAGCGAGCATCACCCGCGGTTACGGCGACCGGCAGGTGGAGGCGGAGGCCGGGCGCATCCGGAAGCTGTCCGCCGCCACGGCGGGCCGGACCACCGAGGAGGGCGCCATGCTGCTGCAGCAGTTCACGGCCGAACTGGTCACCGGCCGGCACGCCGAGGGCGCCCGGCACGTGGAGCAGCTGCGCGCCCTCGCCGAGCGGTCCGGCGCCCCGGAGATCCGGTTCTACGAGCGGTTCGCGCGCGGGCTGCTCCAGCTGCCCAGCGAGACCGCCGACGCGCTCACCTCCCTGACCGAGGCGGAGCGAATGGCCGAGAAGCTGACCCCCGAACAGCGGGAGGTCATGATCCGCCGGTCCCAGCACGACCCCCGGTTCCTGGCCAGGAACCATCGCGTCCTCACCCTGTGGCTGCTCGGCGCCATCGACGAGGCGGGGGCGCTGTGCGAGGAGGTGCTCGTGGCCACCGGCCGGGACGGCACGCCGGTCGACCAGGCGAGCGCGTACTACTTCCACTCCCTGATAGCGGCCCTGGGCGAGGACCCCCACGGGGCGGCGGCCTCCAGTGGCCGGGGCCTGGACATCGCCCGCGCCCACGGGCTGAGCCACTGGACCGCCATGCTCCAGGTGTGCCGGAGCTGGGCGCTCCAGCAGACCGGCGAGGCCGCCGCGCTCGACAGCCTGGAGTCGGCGGTCGCCGAGCTGCGCGAGCGGCGGCTGCTCATCCGGCTGCCGCTCCACCTGGGCCTGCTGGCCCACGCCCAGCACAGCAGCGGGGCGGTCGAGGACGCCAGGCGGACGCTGCGGTCGTCGGCCGCGGAGGTCAGGTCCCGCGGGGAGTTCGCCTATGTGAGCCGCGCTCTGCCGTTCACCCGGCTGTGTCCCCTGACGTCCGTTTCGTAGCGGCAGGGTCGTCGGCTCCCTCGCCTCTCAGCCGGGCGCGGGCCTGTCCGGCCTCGGGGTGGCCGAGTCCGTCGAGGATCCGCACCGCCTCCCGCCACAGGGGCAGGGCGGCGGCGCGGTTTCCCCGGGCCTCGTGGGTGTCTCCCATGTGCAGGAGGGTGTCGGCCTCCAGGTAGCGGTCGTTCATGAGCTGGTAGAGCTTCAGGGCGCGCTCGTAACAGCGGAGGGCTTCCTCGTGGTGGCCCAGGTGGTGGTGGGCGTAGCCGAGGCTGTCCCAGGCCGCGGCCTCGCCGGTGGTGTCGCCACTCCCCTGGTGCAGGGCCACCGCCTGGGCGCACACGGCCACGGCCTGCTGGTGGGCGCCGTTCAGGATGTGGGTCCAACCCGTCTCGTTGAGGACGAGCGCCTGTCCGGTGAGGTCGCCGACCGCCCGGTACAGGTCGAGGGCCTGCGCGTAGTGGCGCAGGGCCGCGCCGTGGTCGTCGCGGCAGTTGACCAGGAAGGCCAGCGACCGGTGCGTGCGGGCCTGGCCGCCCTGATCACCGAGTCCGGTGAAGAGGGCCATCGCTTCCTGGAGTTCGGTGTGGGCCCGGTCGTCCTGGGCGAGGCGCCCGTACGCGAATCCCAGGGCCCGGCGGGCCTTCGCCTCGCGGCGCCGGTCCTGGAGCGCGAGGGCGGCGTCCACGGCGATGGACTGGATGTCGATCTGGTCCTGCCAGCGGCCCCTGCGGTCCAGGTACAGCTCCAGGGTCTGGGCCAGCAGCCAGGCGCGGTCCGGGTAGCCCGTGCTCCCGGCCCGCTCCACGGTGGCCAGCAGCACGGGCAGTTCCCGCTCCAGCCAGGCGGCGGCCGAGGCCGGGTCGGTGAGGGGCTCCAGTTCGGCGCCCGGTTCGGCGGGGGAGTCGGGGGCGGCGTCGATGCGGTCGGGGGTCAGCGCGGTCGTGGCGGCGTGGGCGCCGTGGACGTAGTGGTCGAGCAGCCGCCGTACGGCTGCTGCGCGTGTGTCGGCGTCGTCGTGGTCCTGGAGCTGCTCGGACGCATAGATCTTGAGCATGTCGTGGAAGACGAAACGGTTCGGCAGCGGCCGGATCAGCAGGTGGGCGTCGGCGAGCCTGGCCAGCAGCGTCGTGGTCCGGCGCGGCGGCAGCGCGGCAAGGCTCGCCGCGGCCGAGGCGGACAGGTCGGGTCCGGGGTGCAGGGACAGCAGCCGCAAGAGCCTGGCCGCCTCGGGGCCGAGGCCGTCGAGGGACCAGGAGAAGACGGTGCGCAGGTCGGTGTAGGGATCGTCGTCGGCGAAGGCGTCGAGGCTGTCGTGGTCGGCCCGGAGTTCGGCGGCGATGGAGGCGAGGGAGAAGCCGGGCAGGGTGGCCGCGCGCGCCGCGATGACCGCGAGGGCGAGGGGCAGGCGGTGGCAGAACTCCAGGATCGTGTCGACGGCCTCGGGTTCGGCGGCGGTGCGGTCCTGGCCCAGGTGGCGCGCGAGGACCTCACGGGACTCCGCCTCGCTGAGCGGGCCGAGGATCAGGGGGGCGGCTCCGTGGGTGGCGACGAGGCCGCGCAGCTGGGTGCGGCTGGTGATGACGACGAGGCACGTACAGCTGCCCGGCAGCAGGGGGCGTACGTGCTGCGAGTCGCGCGCGTTGTCGAGGACGATCAAAACCTGGCGGTCCGCGAGGATGCTCCGGTAGAGGGCCGTCTGGGAGTCCAGGTCGGCGGGCAGGTGGTGGGCGGAGACGCCGAGGGCGATGAGGAACGAGCGCAGGGCCTCGGCGGCGGTGACGCAGGGTCCGCTCGCGTCGAAGCCGCGGAGGTTGACGTAGAGCTGGCCGTCGGGGAACCGGGGCGCGAGGCGGTGGGCGAGGTGCACGGCGAGGGCCGTCTTGCCCACGCCTGCCATTCCCTCGATGGTGTTGATCACCGCCGAGCTGGTAGCGGAGGCTTCGTCGAGCCTGTCGAGGGCGCTGGTGATCCGGGCCAGTTCGTCCCGGCGGCCGACGAAGGTGCGTAGGTCCAGCGGGAGTTGGGTGGGACGGACCGTAGCCGGCGCGTTCGGCGGCACGGGGTTCTCCGCCGGCGGGGCTTCCCGGCGCTCGTCCTTGGGTGTCGCGGCCTGTGCCGAGCTGCGCAGTAGGCTCGCGTGGGCGAGGCGGAGCTCGCGGCCCGGCTCGATGCCGAGCTCGTTCTGCAGTCGCAGGCTCATCTCCTGGAACAGGCCGAACGCCTCCGCCTGACGCCCCGTCCGGGCGAGCGCCTGGATCAGCCGGGCGTGCACCGCCTCGTCCAGCGGGTACTGCGCGATCGCCCGGTGCAGCAGGGGCAGGACCGGGGCGGGTGAGCCCAGCGCCAGCATCAGGTCGGCGCCCTCGCGCAGGGCCGCCAGGTGTTCGCTGTCGACGGCGGAGAACAGGGGGTGCACCCGGATGTCCGGGGAGACTCCCTGCGCTGCTTCTCCGCGCCAGAGGGAGAGGGCCTGGGTGTAGAGCTCGGCGGCGGCGCCCACCTCGCCGTCGTCGGCGGCGTCGCGGGCGCGGGCGCGAAGTTCACGGAAGCGCACCAGGTCGAGGGTGGTGGCGTCGGCGTCGATGCCGTACCCCCCGGCGCGGCGCACCAGCACGGCACCCGGGGCGCGGGGCGGGAGGTCGGGCTCCAGCAGTTTCCGTAAGGAGCCGATGTGGCGGTGGACGACGTTCACGGCGCTGTTCGGAGGGTCGCCGTGCCACAGGACGTCGACGATCTGGCTCAGGCCGACGGTCTCTCCGGCGTGCAGCAGGAGCAACGCCAGTAAGGCGCGCTGCTTCGGTGGCCCGAGGGGTAACTCGGCGCCTCTCCGCCACACTTTGACCGACCCCAGGACCGCGAACCGCACGTGATGATCCTGGTCTTCTCTCATCTTCACTGGTCCCGGTAGGAGGATCTTGAACGCTCCAACCCTAGTTCGTGATCTTCCTCGCCGTGCGGCCCGTCAACGAGGGTGGCTGGTCCGGGACGGGTGGTCGTAGCGCCGTTCGTTGTAACTGAGCATGTCGAGGAGGCCCCGGGCGGTGAGCCGCTGCCGGTTCCTGGCCAGATCGCGCGCCCGGGGAATCGGCACCCCTGCGGGGTCGGCCCAGGTGAGCCGGCCACGGTCGTCGATGCGGGCCCGGCAGCGGTTCGCGTTGTCCTGGTGCAGGCAGTACGGGATGTCGAGGTGCCCGAGGGCGAACGCGCGGACGAGCGCCCTTCCGACATCGCTGCCGAGGGTCAGCGTGTGCGTGATGATCGCCTGGGCCTCCTCGTAGATCCCGGAGTCCGGAATTCCGGCCGGTTCGGCCACCGCCTCCCGCTCGGCCGCCCTCGCGGCGCGTTCCAGGGCTTCGACGTTCTCCGTGATCGACGGGATTCTGCTGGCCTCCACCGCGGTCTTGACGATCAGCCGCTCGGTCCCGGATCTGGCGGCGAGCCTCGCACTCGCTTCGAGCAGCCCGTACGCCCCCTGTCGGCTGCGGGGATAAACGCCCATGTAGGTGTACAGGACGGCGTGCCAGTCGGTGTCGCCGAGCCATTCCTTCGCCAGGGCGCGCAGGGCGTGGATCGCCTCCATGTCCTGTTGCTGATTCGTCTGCTGGGCGTAGCTGACGGAAATGTCCCGCAGTCCGTGTTCGCGGAAGAACAAGCCTTCCAGAATGCTCAGGGAGATCAGCAGGCTCGGCGGGCACAACTGTCCCAGCATGCAGCCGCCGAAACTCTCCAGATGCACCGGTTCGCTGATTCCCGCGAGCATCTCGCAGCATTCCGCCCAGGCGTCGACGGCTTGTGCCAGAGGGACGCGGCTGTACGGCAGACAGTAGGAGACGGGGCCGCCTTCGGTGGCGTCGGCGCCGGCCGCCACCAGTGACTCGAACAACTCGCGGGGCAACGCCGAGCCGTGCCTCACCTGCACCGGGAAGTCGTCGCCCGCGATGCCGGCGAGCACCTCGCCGGTCACCGCCGCGCCGTGGGCCACCAGCGGGAACCCGTTGAGGTCCGCGCCGTTCTCCAGAGCGAGAAGGGCCGAGGCGTGATCGTTGACCCGTGTGTAGCTGTCGACGGTGATGGTGCCCACCGTGGCCGCGTCGACGTTCCTGACCGCATCGAGTCCCGCGCGCATCTGCTCGACCGTGCCGAACCCCATGCGCGGCTGGACGACCAGTTTCCCTTCGCTCGACGCCCGCCGGACGAACCGGGTGAAGCGTCCGGGTCCGGTAGGAGGTGCCATCAGGTACTCCGGATTTCCGTAGAGGCGACGCGTTTCGGCGCGGGCGTGCCCAGTCCGAGGCAGTCGAGGAACCGGTCGAGATCGGCGTCCGCCTCGAACACCGCGTCGAAGCCGTTCGCGACCAGTTCCGCCCGGGACCCCGCGTGCCCGGAACCGTGGACGCCGAGCTTCCCCCCGATGACGACTTTCATGGAGGCGAGCCCCGAATGCCCGCGAATTTTTCTGATCAGCCGTAGGCCGTCGATATGGCCGTGCCCGTTGACCGTGCTGATCACCAAGGCGTCCGGACGAATTCTGAGGCATTCGGACATGACCAGTTCGTCCGGAGTGCACGCGCCGAGGTTGACCACCTGTCCGCCGTTCTCCTCAAGCAGTAACTGGAGAAAAACGAGGTTCCACATGTGGGAATCCGACGAAACGCTGGTCACGACGAATGTCGTTCCGTTTCCACGGGAAACAGAATTCACGGGCGGTTCATCTCGGCCGCTGCCAGGAACGCGTCATTGTCCTCCGCGGTTCCTGTCGTCACGCGCACGCCGTCACCCGGATAGAGCCGTACGTCGACTCCGGCCGAGGCGCACGCGGCGGCGAACTCCTGGGCACGAGCGCCGAGCGGCAGCCAGAGGAAGTTCGCCTCCGAGGGCGGCACGTCGAATCCCAGGGAGAGCAGCGCGGCGCGGACGCGGTCCCGTTCGGCGGCCGTGTCCTGGACCCGGCCGAGGAGCTCCTTCTCCGCCGCCAGCGACGCGACGGCGGCGGCCTGGGCGATGTCGCTGACGCTCAACGGCATGACCATGCGCTGGACGCGGGAGATCAGGCCGGGCTCCGCGAGCAGGTAGCCGACGCGCAGGCCGGCGAGACCGTACGCCTTGGAGAAGGTGCGGGCGACGATCAAGTTCGGCCACGAGGGGATCAGGCGGGCGCCGAGGCCGGGGTCCCGCGCGTATTCGCAGTACGCCTCGTCGAGCACGACCAGGCACGTGCGCGGGACGGCGTCGCGGAACCGCAGGAGCTCGGCCTCGCCCGACGCGGTGCCGGTGGGGTTGTTGGGGTTGCAGAGCAGCACCAGGCGGGTGTGCTCGTCGACCGCCGCGGCCAGGGCGTCGAGGTCGTGCCCGTCCTCGGCCAGCGGGACGCGTGCCGTGCGGAATCCGGCGAGGTCCGCGAGCACCTCGTAGCCGTCGAAGGACGGCCACGAGTAGGCGACGGCTGCTCCCGGTTCGGCGGTCACCGTGAGCAGTGCCTGGAGGAGCGTGATCGATCCGGCGCCCACCGCGACGCGGTCCCGGGAGAGGCCGTAGTGCCGGGCGAGTGCGGCGCGCAGCGCTCCGCAGGCCGGGTCCGGGTATCGGTTGGCCTCAGCGGCGGCGCGGGTGATCGCGTCCAGCACGGACTCGGGAGGCTGGAACGGGGTTTCGTTGCGGGCGAGTTGGTGGGCGGGGGCGGGGTGGTCGGGGTGGAAGCCGTCCTCGCCGCCGAGCAGCCGGGCGAGCCCGGCGTCCTGGGGAGCTTCCCCTCCGGTGCGCTTCTCCAGGAACTCGGCGATGTCCGCCAGCGTCTTGAGGCCGAACAGGTCCTCGTCGGCGATGGTGACGCCGAGGCGCTGGCTGAGCGCCAGGGAGAGTTCGAAGGTGGCGAGGGAGTCCAGGCCCGCGTCCTCGCGGCTCGCGTCCGGGGACACATGGTCGGCCTCCACCTCCAGCTCCTCGATCATGATCGTCTTCAGCAGTTCGTACACGGGTCCTCCGGTCCGATCGCCGGGCCGCTACGCGTCGGCCGGCTTCCTTCGGGGCGTCTTCCAGCGCTCGGGCACCGCGTTGGTCCGGTGCTCCCAGACGACGTTGTCGTCCCACCACTCCTCGATCCGCCGCAGCTCCGCCCCGGTGTCCGGCTCGGTGAGCCGGAAGACCATCTCGGCGACGGGCCGGCCGAGTCCGGGGGAGCTGCCGTAGAGGCGTCCGACGTCGCCGCAGGGCCGGTAGCTCACCGTCCCCGGCAGCGGGCACGTGTCGGGCAGCGCACGCAGGACTCCCTTCGCCGGTGGGAACCAGACGAAGCCGAGTCGTTCGCCGGTCGGGCGGATCTCGACATGATCACCACGTCCGGCCTGGCCGAGCAGGCTCGCGCCGTAGAAGTTCATACCCAGCACGGCTTCGTGGACGTCGGTGACGAGGGCCGCGCCCGCCCGGCAGGCGATCTCGCAGACGACCACGCGGTCGTCCGCGGTGTGGAACAGTTCGAGGTGGAAGGCGCACAGGTCGGGTACGGCGGGCAGTGCGGCCACGACCTGCCGCGCGGTGCTGCGCAGCCGCTCGGACAGGGGGTGCTCGTCGGGCATCATCCCCGTCATGGTCGGGGCGTCGTAGGCGACCGAGAACCAGTCGGAGTACAGGTTGCGGGAGGGCACCGCCAGCACCACCTCGCCGTCCTTCATGAGGCCGTTGACGTGGTAGAAGTCGCCCTCGACCCAGGCTTCGGCCAGCCGGGGGGTTCCGGTGGCACGCTCCGGGAGGGCGCGCAGGTCCTCTTCGTCCATCAGGACCACGGTGCCGTTCGACGCGCCGGAGTCGAGTTCCTTGACGACGATCGGGAAGCCGACCTTCCACGTGAACTCGGCGAGTTCGTCCTTGGACCGGAACTTGCGCATGGGGGCGACGTCGATGCCCGCCGCCGCCAGGGTCGACTTCATGACGTGCTTGTCCCGGTACGCCGTGGCCGAGGCGAGGCTCTGGCCGGGCAGGCCGAGTTCGGCCCGCATGCGCGCCGCGCGCAGCACCTCGCGCTCGCCGAGCGACAGGATCCGGCGTACGCCGAACCGCCGGGCGAGGTCCAGGAGTTCGTCGTCCGGCAGCTCCCAGAGATTGGGCACCACCTCCAGGTGGAGGAAGCGCTGTGCGTACGCGGCGATGTCGGCGGAGGGGATGTCCGCTCTCGTGGTCACCACGACCAGCTCCCGCGCGGCGTCGGGGAACCACTCGTGCAGGCGCGAGACGATCTCCTTGGTGTTCAGCAGGAGAAACGGCCCCTGTTCGGCCTTCATGTGCATCCTTCGATCAGTCGTCGTGTCACGGTCTTCCAGGCCGGTCGGGGAAGCCGGCCGCGTACGCGTCAGGCGTCCGTGCCGAAGTAGCGGTCCCCGAAGTCCCCGATGCCGGGCAGCATCCACGCGTCCTCGGTCAGCCGCTCCTCGATGGCGGAGGTCACGATCCGCACCCGCGGGTACTGCTCGCTGACGGCGCTGATGCCCTCGGGGACGGTGATGAAGTTGACGAAGACGATGTTCTCCTCGGGCACGCCGAGGTCCGTCAGCACCCGCAGCGCCGCCAGCGCGGTCCCGCCGGTCGCCATGACCGGGTCGAGCAGCAGGACGTGCCGCCGGGCGATGTCGGCGGGGAGGGCGGTGTAGTAGAGGCGGGCCTCTTTGGTCGTCTCGTCCCGCTGGATGAGGATCTTCCCGATCCTGATCCCCGGGCAGACGTCCCGCAGTTCGCCCTCCATGCTCTCCCCGGCGCGCACCACGGTGACCCCGCACAGCCCGGTGGCGAAGCGCAGCCCCTGGTAGGCGGCGCCGGTCGGGGTGCGGATCTCGTGCGGTTCGAAGGGCAGCAGGTCCATGCCCGCCTCGATCAGCAGGCGGATGATCCGGCGCGCGTAGCGGACGAAGTCCTCGCGAGGAGCGTCCCGGTCGCGGATCGCGGTGTGCAGGGCGCGCAGTTGGTCGGTCTGGGGCAGCACACGGACGTTGGTGCCGGGGTACTTGTCGATCGAGGGGGCGGTCGGCGCGGTCATGGGGCAGCTCTCCTCAGGCCCTCGGAACGAATTTCACGGGAAGCGAGTCGAACCCCCACAGCAGGTTCGAGCGCAGACGGCGGACCTGGCCGGCGAGTTCGGCGACCTCGACCCGCGCCAGGAGTTCCTCGAACATCACCGTGAGTTCGAGCTTGGCGAGTGAGGAGCCGATGCAGTAGTGGTTGCCCTGGATGAAGCTCAGATGGCGGTTGGGTTCGCGCTCGATGTCGAAGCGGTCGGGGTCGTCGAAGACCTTCTCGTCGCGGTTGGCCGAGGGCAGCCACGCGACGACGTGGTCCCCGGCGCTGATCAGTTCGCCGCCGAACTCGACGTCCTCGGTCGCGGTGCGCAGCGCGTGCATGACGGGCGAGGTGTAGCGCACGATCTCCTGGATCGCAGAGGGCATGAGGGCGGGCTCGTCGCGCAGGCGGTGCCACTGGTCCGGGTTGTCGATGAGGGCGAGCAGTCCGCCGACAGTGGCGTGCCGGGTCGTCTCGTTGCCGCCGGAGACCAGGGCGTCGCAGTTGTAGAGGATCTCCTGGTCGGTCAGCGGGGCGCCGTCGATCTCGCCGCACACCAGGGCGCTCATGAGGTCGTCCTTCGGCTCCCGCCTGCGCTGCGCGGCGAGGTCCTGGAAGTGGAGCAGGATCTCGGTGTGGGCCTGGATCTTGCGCGCCTCCTCGGCCTCGTCGAGGGCGGTGGAGCTCCAGGCGAAGCGGGTGCGCTCGACCATGAAGTCCCAGTCGGCGGGCGCGACGCCGAGCATGTCGCAGATGACCGAGACCGGCAGTTTCTGGGCGACGCGCGTGAACTCGCACTCTCCTGCGGCCAGCGCATCGTCGATGGCCTTGGCGGCCGTCTTGCGCATGGTGGCCTCCAGCCGGCTCACCATGCGCGGGGTGAACGCCGAGCTGACGACCTTGCGGATCTTGTCGTGCCGGGGCGGGTCGGTGATGTTGAGCATCTTGCCGGCCGCGGCGGCGAGGACCTGCGGGTCGGAGTCGAGGCGCATCCCGTTCTGGGAGCTGAACACGCCGGGGTCGGTCAGCATGTCCGTGCACAGGCCGTGGGTCATCACCGCCCAGAAGTGCTCCCCGTTGGCCCGCTCGTTGCGGTAGACGGGGTGTTCGGCGCGCAACCGCGACCAGACCGGTCCGGGGTCGGAGTCCCGATACAGGAGCGGATCGGACAGGTCAACGTTCATCAGCTCTCCCGGTGTCGATCGTGGTGGCGGGACGGAGGACCTCGCGCAGGGCGTGCAGGACGTCGTCCGGGTGTTCTCCCAGGTAGAAGTGGCCTCCGGGGAAGGTGCGGAGCGTGAAGCGGCCCCGGGTCGCGCCGGCCCAGGCGCCCGCGTCACCGAGGCCGACCGCCTCGTCCTGGCGGCCCACGAACGCGGTGACGTCGGTCCGCAGGGGCTGGCCGCCGGCGCGCGGGACGTAGGACTGGACGATGCGGTAGTCGTCGCGGACCGCCGGCAGGAAGGCCGAGCGCATGTCCGGGTCGTCCAGCAGGCCCGCGTTGCCGGAGCCCAGCTCCTTGAGGAGGGCCACGAGCCGGTCGTCGTCCAGGAGGTGGGCGCCTTCCTGTCCGGCGAAGGGGCGCACCCGGTGGGGGGCGCCGCACCCCGAGACCACGAGGTGGCGTACGGCGCCCCCCCGGCCGCCGGACGTGAGGCGGCGCAGGACCTCGTAGCCGACGACGGCGCCCATGCTGTGCCCGAAGAAGACGGCGGGGCGGTCGAGGAGTCCGCGCAGCTCCTCGGTGAGCTGGTCGGCGAGGGTGTGCAGGTCGGGCGGGAACTCCTCCCGGATCCGGTTCTCGCGGCCCGGGTACTGGACGGCCCACACCTCGGCCCCGGCGAGGTCCCGGCCGCCCCAGTTCCGGAAGTAGCTGGCCGCGCCCCCGGCGTGCGGGAAGCACACGAGCCGGGCCGGGGCCGAAGACTCCGGCGGCCCGAAGGTGCGCAGCCAGGGGCTGTCGGGCCGCGCGGCGGCGATCTGTCGCGGTGCCACCGCCGGTCAGCTCCGCCCGGCGCGGTCCGCCGCGCCGTCGCCGGTCGCCCGGGTGACGGCTTCGGCGAGCCCGGCGATGGTCGGGGACTCGAACAGCACGCGGGCCGTCATGGCGATGTCGAACCGGGCGCGGATGCGGGCGATGAGGCTCGCGGCGAGCAGGGAGTGTCCGCCCACCTGGAAGAAGTCGGCGTCGACGCTGATGCCGCGGCGGCCGAGGATGTCGTCCCAGATGTCCGCCAGGGCCGCTTCCACGGGGGTGCGCGGCGCGATGTGGTCGGCCTCGCCGTTGTCGTCGGGTTCGAGGGCGAGCAGGGCGGTCCGGTCGATCTTCCCGTTGGGGGTCATGGGGAAGGCGTCCAGGACGCGGATGGCCGTCGGGATCATGTACCAGGGCAGCCGGCTCCGCAGGTGGGCGATCAGTTCGGCGGCCTGCAGTGCGGTCCGCTCGTCGGCGGTCACGAAGCACACGAGGGTGCTGTCGGGGCCGTCGCCGGTCACCTGGGCGACGCACGACCGGACGTCCTGGTGCTCGGCGAGCACGGTCTCGATCTCGCCGAGTTCGATGCGGTAGCCGCGCAGTTTCACCTGGTGGTCCCGGCGGCCGAGGAACTCCAGTAGGCCGTCGGCGTCCGCGCGCACCAGGTCCCCGGTGCGGTAGAGCCGGCTGCCGGGCACGCCGGAGAAGGGGTCGGGCAGGAACCGCTCGGCGGTGGTCTGCGGCGCGTTGAGGTAGCCGACGGCCACTCCCGCCCCGCCGATGAACAGCTCGCCCGGCGTTCCCGCCGGGACCGGCCGCAGGGCGTCGTCGAGGACGTACGTGCGGACGTTGTCGATGGGGCGGCCGATCGGGACGGAGCCGTGCTCGCCGGCCTCCCAGGCGGCGCCCGGCTCGTGGACCGTCGTGGTGATGGTGCCCTCGGTGGGGCCGTAGACGTTGAGCCAGCGGATGTCCTCGCCGACCCGTTTCTTCCAGGTCAGCAGCGCCTGGCGGGCCGCCTTCTCGCCGGCCACGATCATTGTGCGCAGCGCGGACTCGGTGGCCAGCCGCAGCAGACAGTCCTCCTCCGCGACCCAGCTGTGCCAGAAGGCCGTGGGCACGCTCAGGAAGGTCGTGCCGGTGTCGATGACTTGCTGGGTCAGGGCCCGGAACGTCTGGCGCAGGGGGTCGCTGCCGAGGACGAGGGCCGCGCCGTGCAGGAGCGGCGGGAAGATTTCCTCGGCGGCGGCGTCGAAGCTCAGCGGCCTGCACTGCAGGACGCGGTCGCCGGGGGCGAACGCGAAGTGCCGGTTCACGGCGGAGCTGTGGTTCGCCAGGGAGCGGTGCGTCACCAGGACGCCCTTGGGGCGGCCCGTGGAGCCGGAGGTGTGGATGACGTAGGCGGCGTCCGCAGGAACGGGGACGGGGCTGTCCGGCGCGGGCGCGGTGGGCAGGGCGTCGATGTCCTGCCGGTGCTGGTCGAGGCAGACGATCTCGCCGTCGTAGTCCGGGAAGAGATGGCGAAGCGGCTCCTGGGTCAGGAGCAGGCGTGCGCCCGTGTCGGACAGGACGTACCGCAGCCGCTCGACCGGGTACTCGGGGTCGAGGGGCACGTAGGCGGCGCCGGTCTTCAGGACTCCGAGCAGGGCCGTGATCATCTGCGGCGACCGCTCGACGCACAGGCCCACGAACGCGCCGGGCCCTACGCCGCGCTGCCGCAGGTGTGCGGCCAACCTGCTGGAAGAGTCGTCGAGTTGACGGTACGTCAGTTCCTGGTCCCGCCAGATCAGGGCCGGCGCCTCGGGGGTGCGCGCGGCCTGGGCGGCGAACAGGTCGTGCAGGCAGGCGCCCGCGTCCTTCCCGGCGTCCGGGAGTCTCGCGGGCCGGATGTCCGGCCAGTGGGCGCCGATGTACTCCAGGCACTCCTGGCGGCTCGCCGCCCGGTGCGCGACGCGCCAGCCCGGCGGTACGTCGAGGCCGCCGGCCCACAGAGCGTGCCGGTTCTCGCTGTTCACCAGGACCAGAGAGACACCGTTGTCGTCATGAATCGGGTTGACCACGGCTCGCAGTCCCCTTCGGATGCTAAAGGTGCGGCGTACGGACTGGCGTTGTAGCGGGGGAAGCCCCCCGGGGTGGTGCCCGCACAGCATGTCCATGCGTCCCTGCAAGGACCTCGCCGCCTCGCTTGCCCCGCCCGCGGCGGCGACCGGTCAGCGCGACGGCGAGCCGTCGGCAAGGCCCCGGTTCCAGGCTGGGCCGCGTAGGGACCACCGCGGCCGGCCTCCGCGGGCGGTCCCAGGGCGGATCACGCCGCACCTTGAGGGAAAGGCGACCGTACATGCAAGCAACTGGACGGCTGTCCGTATCGGTCCTCGGCGCCGGACTCATCGGTATGGACCTGGCGACCAAGATCATGCGCTCAGACTGTCTCGACCTGCGGCTCGTCGCGGGGCGGCACGACGCCGCCGAGCTGCGGCGGGCGGCCCGGCGCGGACTGCCGGTGGCGACCGGGGGCATCCAGTCCCTCGTCGACGCCGAGGAGGACTTCGACGTGGTGTTCGACGCCACCAACGCGTCGTTCCACGCCGAGCACGCGGAGAAGCTCGCGGCGTCCGGGGCGATGATCGTCGACCTGACGCCCAGCAGAGTCGGGCAGATGATCGTCCCGACCGTCAACCGGAAGGACATCGGCTCCCACCGCGACATCAGCATGGTGACCTGCGGCGGGCAGGCGTGCGTACCGATCCTGCACGCGATCGCGAGAGTGCACGAGATCGACTGCGTCGAGGTCGTGACCACGGCCGCCACCCTGAGCGTGGGCCGCGCCTCGCGCCTGAACCTCGACGAGTACGTGCAGACCACGCAGGACGCGATCCGCTGGTTCACCGGCGTCGAGGACGTGAAGGCGCTCGTCAACATCAGTCCCGCCCGGCCCGCGGCCACCTTCAGGGTCGCCATGTACCTGCGGGGCCGGGACCTCACCACCGACTCGGTGCGCGCGCTGGTGACGAGAGCGGCTGACGAGATCCGTACGTACGTCAAGGGATTCGGCGTCAGCGTGTGCACCGTCAACGACTCCACGGCCTTCGTCTCCGTGGAGGTCACCGCGTCCGGCGACCGGCTGCCGCACTACGCCGGGAATCTCGACATCATCAATTCCGCCGCGATCCAGGCCGCCGAGTGTTACGCGGCGGACCGGCTCGCACGGGCAGGCAGGGAGACGGCATGAGCCAGGAAGCGGGCAGGCCGGTCCAGATCCACGACCCGACGCTGCGCGACGGCCAGCACGCCGTACGGCACAGCCTCGGCGCGGAGCAGTTCCGCTCCTATCTGAAGGCCGCGGACGCCGCGGCAGTCCCGGTCGTCGAGGTCGGCCACGGCAACGGGCTGGCCGCCTCGTCCCTCCAGGTCGGCCGGGCCCGGCTGAGCGACGACGAGATGATGTCGATCGCCCGGGAGACCCTGACGACCAGCAAGCTCGGGGTCCTCATGTTCCCGGGCTGGGCCACCACCCAGGACATCAAGAACGCCCTCGCGTACGAGGTCGACCTGGTGCGCATCGCGACGCACTGCACCGAGGCCAGCGTCGCCGAGCGGCACCTCGGCTTCCTGCGCGACGAGGGCGTGGAGGCGCACGGCATCCTCCTGATGACGCACATGGCGAGCCCCGACCAGCTCGCCGAGGAGTGCGCGCGCCTGGTCGGGTACGGCGCCACCGGCGTGGGCATCCTCGACTCCTCGGGGCACTTCCTGCCCTCGGACGTCACGGCCCGCATCGGGGCCATCTGCGCCGCCGTCGACGTGCCGGTGATGTTCCACGGGCACAACAACCTCGGCATGGCCGTGGCGAACTCGATCGCGGCGGCTCAGGCAGGGGCCGGCATCCTCGACGCGTGTGCCCGGGGCTTCGGCGCCGGCGCCGGCAACACCCAGCTGGAGGTCCTGGTGCCGGTGCTGGAACGGCTGGGGTTCCGGACGGGCATCGACCTGTACCGGCTCCTGGACGCCGCGGACATCGCCGGGCGGGAGCTGATGCCGGCGCCGCCCACCATCGACTCCGTCTCCATCGTCAGCGGGCTGGCCGGCGTGTTCTCCGGGTTCAAGAAACCGGTGCTCGACATCGCAGCGCGGGAAGGGGTCGACCCGCGCGACGTCTTCTTCGAACTCGGCAGGCGTCAGGTGGTCGCGGGCCAGGAGGACCTGATCGTGGAGGTGGCGCTGGCCCTGCGCGCCGCCCGGGACGGGGGAAGCCCGGCGGGGCGTGGGACCGGCTCATGCTGACCGTGAACGAGAACTCCCGGTACTTCGTGCCGGCCCCCGCTGTGGGAAGCATCCTCGGGGAGGCCGAGCTGGCCGCGCTCGGCGAGCTCGTCCGCTCCGGCGAGAGCCTCTCGCAAGGGCGGTGGCGGGACGCGTTCGAGCAGGCGATGCGCGAGCACGTCGGCAGCCGGTACGCGATGACCGTCACCAGCGGAACCGTCGCCGTCGCGCTCGCCGTACACCTGCTGGACCTCGTCCCCGGTGACGAGGTGATCGTGACCCCGCAGACCTTCAAGGCCACCGCCGACCCCTTGCTGGCGCACGACGTGACGGTCCGCTTCTGCGACGTGGAGCCGGACACCCTGAACGTGGACGTCGACTCGTTCGAGTCGCTGATCACCCCGCGGACCCGGGCCCTGATCCTGGTCCACTACGGCGGCCGGCCGGCCCGCATGGACGAGATCATGCGGGTGGCCCGCCGGCACGGCGTCCGGGTGATCGAGGACTGCGCACACGCGCTGGGCGCCCTCTACCGCGGCCGGCGGCCGGGCGTGCTCGGCGACATCGGGTGCTTCAGCTTCCACTCCAGCAAGAACATCACGACGCTCGGCGAGGGCGGCATGCTCACCTTCGACGACCCCGAGTGGGCCGAGCGCGTCGACCGCATCCGGTCCAACGCCGCCGACGGGGTCCTCGTGCCGTCACCGCTGCTGGCCGGGCCGTACGACCGTTCGGAGCCCTGGATGATGTGGGCGGGGGACTCGTACGAGAAGGAGTGCCCGCGTATCCGGCACCCCGGGAGCAACGCCACGCTGAGCGAGGCCGGGGCGGCCGTGGGTCTCGTCCAGCTGGAGCGTCTCGGGGAGCTGGCCGGGCGGCGGCGGTGGATCGCCGGGCGCCTGGCCCAGACGCTGGCGGAGTTCCCGCAGGTGCGGCTGGCCGACGTGCCCGAGGACATCCACCACCCCTACCACCTGTTCACCTTCTTCGTCCGGCCGGGGCAAGGGGTGAGCCGCGACGAGGTGATCCACGCCCTCGAAGACGCCGGGGTCCAGGTGCAGGTGCGCTATTTCCCCCTGCACCTGCGCCCCGAGTGGCGGGGCCGGGGCCACCGGCTCGGCGAGTGTCCGGTCACCGAGCGGCTCTGGTTCCACGAGCAGGTCAACCTGCCCTGCTACCCGTCGATGACCGACGGCCAGGTCGAGCACTTGGTGCTGGCCCTGAAGTCCGCGCTCACCGGACGGCGGGACACCGGCAAGGGCGGCACGTCGAGTTACGAGGAGGCCCGGGCATGACGGAGTCCTATGACGTGGTGGTCGTGGGAGGCGGGCCCGTGGGCCTGGCCACCGCCTGGCAGGTCGCCGAGCGCGGCCACCGGGTGCTGGTCCTGGAGCGGCACACGTTCTTCAACGAGAGCGGGGGCACCAGCGGCGCCGAGCGGCACTGGCGGCTCCAGTACACCGAGGAGGACCTGTTCCGCCTGACGCTGGAGACCCTTCCGCTGTGGCGCACGCTGGAGAGCCGCTGCGAGCGCCGCCTCATCCACGAGATCGGCAGCCTCTGGTTCGGGGACACCGACGTGGTCACCAACGAGGGCCAGATCTCGGGGACCGCCGCGATGATGGACAAGCTCTCGGTGCGCTACGAGTGGCTCAAAGCCACCGACATCGAGCGGCGGTTCGGGTTCCGCGGCCTGCCCCGGGACTACGAGGGGTTCCTCCAGCCCGACGGCGGGACGATCGACGTCAGGGGGACGCTGGCGGCGCTCTTCACCCTCGCCCAGGCGGCCGGCAGCACCCTGCGCGCCGGTGAGACGGTGACGGAACTCGTGCCGGACACGGACGGGGTGAGTGTCACCACCGACCGGGGCACCTACCGGGCCGGCAAGGTGGTGCTGGCCTGCGGCCCCTACACCAACGACCTGCTGGAACCGCTGGGCGCGCGCCTCGCGTACTCGGTGTACGAGATGGCCATCGCGGCCTACCGGCAGGCCCAGCCGGTGGACGAGGCGCCGTTCTGGTTCGCCTTCCAGCAGCCGACGCGGGAGGACACCAACCTGTTCTACGGGTTCGGCCACAACCCGTGGGCGCCCGGGGAGTTCGTGCGCTGCGGGCCGATCTTCGAGGTGGACCCGCTCGACCACCCGTCGGCGGCCACCGGCGTCGCCGACCGGCGCCAGATGGACCGGCTCTCGGGCTGGCTGAGGAACCACCTGCCCACGGTCGACCCCGACCCGGTGCGGACCTCGACCTGCCTGGCCGTACTGCCCACTGACCCCGAACGGCAGTTCTTCCTCGGCACCGCGCGGGACCTGATGACGCACGGGGAGAAGCTCGTCGTCTACGGGGCGGGCTGGGCCTTCAAGTTCGTCCCGCTGTTCGGCCGGATCTGCGCCGACCTGGCCGTGGAGGACTCCACCGCGTACGACATCTCACGGCTCGCCCCGCAGTCGGCTCTCTGACGTGGCCGCGAGAAAGGAAGGTGACAGGACGTGAGTTCATTCCGTCCCGAGGATCCCGGCCTCCCGAGGATTCCGCCGGATCGCGCGCGGGAGTACCGCGACCGCGGGTGGTGGCGTCCCGAGCGGGTCGACCGGCTGGTGCTGCGGCACATGGACGAGGATCCCGAGAAGGAGGCCGTCCGCGGTCCCGGCGGCCGGCTGACCCGGCGCGAGCTGGCGGACGCGGTCGCCGGCGCCGCCGCCCGGCTGGCAGGGCTCGGGATCGCGCGCGGGGACCGGGTCCTGGTCCAGCTCCCGAACGACCTGGAGCTCATCGTCCTGCCGCTGGCGCTGATGCGGCTGGGCGCCCACCCGGTGATGGCGGTGCCCACGCTGCGCCGCCGCGAGCTGCTGGCGGTCGTGGCGGCCACCCGGCCCACGGCCGTGGCCGTACCGGGCCGCTGGCAGCGCTTCGACCATGTCGCGCTGGCGAGGGAACTGCGGGAGAGCTGCCCGAGTATCCGGCGCATCCTGGTCGCCGACCGCACGTCGGACGCCGTTCCCGAAGGCACCGAGGACCTGGTCGAGCTGTGCCGTCCCGATCCCGGGGCGAGGCCCCTGCCCGATCTGGGGCCGCCGCTGGCCGACGAACCCGCCGTCTTCCTGCTGTCCAGCGGGACCACCGGCCCACCGAAGGCGATCGCGCGCGCCCACGAGGGCTACGGCTACATGATCCGGACGGCCGCCCGGTGGGCCGGGCTGTCGCCGGACACGGTGTACCTCGCCGTCATGTCGGGGGCGCACGGGTTCGTCCTCAACTGCCCCGGCATGTTCGGCGTCCTGGCCTTCGGCGGCCGGGTGGTCCTGGGCTCGCCGGGAGATCCCGGGGCGGCGCTCGACCTCATCGACCAGGAGGGGGTGACGCACACGACGCTGGTGCCCGCGCTGGTCACCCAGTGGCTCAGCGAGGTCGGGCAGCGGGGCCGCGGGCCGACGTCGCTGCGCGTGCTCCAGGCCGGCGGCGCCCGTCTGGAGCCCGCCCCGGCGGCCGAGGCGCACAAGCTGCTCGGCTGCACGGTGCAGCAGTGCTACGGCATGAGCGAAGGGCTGCTGACCTACACCGCGCTGGACGACCCCGGTGACGTCATCGCCCACACCCAGGGGCGGCCGGCCTCACCCGGCGACGAGATCCGCATCGTGAACGAGGACGGCACCGTGGTGGCACCCGGCGCGACGGGAGAGCTGCTGACCAGGGGCCCGTACACGGTCGCCGGGTACTACGCGGCCCCGGAGGCCGACGCGCGCGCCTTCACCGACGACGGCTTCTACCGCACCGGCGACCTGGCACGCCTCCACCCGTCGGGCGGGCTGGTGGTGGAGGGCCGGACCGGCGACGTCATCAACCGCGGCGGGGAGAAGATCTCCGCCGGGGAGATCGAATCGCTGCTCGCCGAGCACCCCTTGCTGCGGGCGGTCGCGGCGGTCGCGATGCCGCACCCGGTGTGGGGGCAGACGGTCTGCGTCTTCGCCGTCCCCTGCGATCCGGAGAAGCGGCCGACGCTGCTCGGCCTGCGCCGCTTCCTTACCGAGCACGGAGTCGCCACGTACAAACTGCCCGAGGAATTAAGGGTGGTGGACGCCCTCCCGATGATCGGCGTCGGCAAGATCGACCGGGTCGCCCTCCGCGCGGCGGCAGCGGACCGGCAGGCCCGAGAGGAACGGAAACCCATCCCATGACCGAGACGCTCGACCACGACATTCCGTCGTTCCCGATGGCCCGCGCGTGCCCCATGCACCCGCCCGCCGAGTACCGGGAGCTGCGCGGGCGGGAGCCGGTCAGCCGGGTCCGGATGCCCGACGGCCAGGTGGCCTGGCTGGTCACCAAGCACGAGCTGGCCCGCAAGCTGCTCGCCGACCCGCGGGTCAGCGCCGACCGCCTGCACCCGGCGTTCCCGGGACGGCTGACCGCCGAGCAGCGCGCGGCAACCGAGCGCGTCCGCCGGCTCAGCACCCGGCGGTCCATGATCCACCTGGACGGGGCCGAGCACGGGGCCCACCGCAAGATCCTGACCGGCGAGTTCTCGCTGCGCCGGATCGCCGCGCTGCGCCCGCGTGTCCAGGAGATCGTCGACCGGAGCATCGACGAGATGCTGGCCGCGCCACAGCCGGCCGACCTCGTCGAGCACGTGTCGCAGGCGGTGCCGTCGCTGGTGATCTGCGAGCTGCTGGGCGTGCCCCACGAGCAGCGCCGCGACTTCCACGAGTGGGCGGGCATGCTGGTCAGCCGGTCCGTCTCGATACGGGAGCGCGCCGCGGCCTCCGACGCGCTCAACGACTTCCTGGAGGACCTCGTCACCGAGAAGGAGCGGGGCGAGCCCACCGACGACCTGATCGGCCGGCTCATCGCGCGCAACCGGCAGACGCCGGTGATGACGCACGACGAGATCGTCGGCACCGCCGTCATGCTGCTGATCGCCGGGCACCAGACCACCGCGAACATGATCTCGCTGGGCGTGGTCGCGCTGCTGGAGAACCCGGAGCACAAGGCGCGGATCGCAGCCGACCCCGCGCTGCTGTCCCCGGCGATCGAGGAGATGCTTCGCTACTTCAGCGTCGTGGAGAACGCGCCCGCCCGGGTCGCCACCGAGGACATCGAGATCGGCGGCGTCACGATCCGCAAGGACGAGGGCATCGTCGTGTCCGGGCTCGCCGCCGACTGGGACGAAGAGGTCTTCGAGCACCCCGACCGGCTCGACTTCGAGCGCGGCGCGCGCCACCACGTCGCCTTCGGGTACGGGGTCCACCAGTGCCTCGGGCAGAACCTGGCCCGGGTGGAACTGGAGGTCGTGTTCGAGACGCTGCTGCGCCGGGTGCCGGGCCTGTCGCTGGCCGTGCCGGCCGAGGAGCTGCCGTACAAGGACGACGCCGGGATCTACGGCATCTACCGGGTGCCGGTGAACGGCTGAGGAGAGGGGCACGCCCGTGCACATCACCGCGGACAGGGAGCGGTGCGTCGGCGCCGCCCAGTGCGTCCTGGCGGCGCCCGCCGTCTTCGACCAGGACGAGGAGGGGCTGGTCGCGCCGCTGACGGTGGATCCGGCCGGGGCGGACGGGCCGGCCGTCCGTCAGGCGGTCCACCTGTGCCCGTCGTCGGCCCTCCGGATCGACGAGGAGTGACCGGGAGGAGCGAGGGGCTCCACCGACGGAAGCCGCCGTCCGAGACAGCTCGGGCGGCGGCTTCCGTCGGTGTTCGGCTGTCGGTGTACGGCCGGGGTTCGTCGGCTACTCGAAGAAGCTCATGGTGACCGACTGCCGCACCAGGCCCCGCCCCGCGGTGACCGGCGCCATCTGGTGCCAGGACGAGGGCGACGCCGAGTAGAACCAGGCGGTGCCTCCCGTCGGGGCCATCGTCGAGGCGGGGCCGGCCGACCTGTCCGGGCCGGACCAGTACTCCTGTTCTCCGCCGCCGTCGGCCGGCCAGTGCTCGTTGGTGTGCAGTTCGAAGGCGAGTCTCTTGTGCTGTTTGCCGGTGTTGAGGTCCTCGAAGTCGCCGTCGACGTGGCGGTACATCTCGGCCCGGCGGTGGAGCCCGATGGTGTCCACCCCGGTCTCGCGGCGGAGCCAGTCGGCGAACTCCTCGGACAGCAGGTCGGTGACCAGTTCGCGCCACGGCGCCGCCAGGGGGATGTCATCGGGGGTGAGGCCGGTCTTGTTGTCGGAGAACGGCAGGACGGACGAGCGGTAGCGGCGCCGTACGTCACCCGTCGAGGTGTCGATCCGCTGGAACAGGCCCGCGTCCGGCGCGGTGGCGCCGAGGTCGGCCAGGTCGCGCGCGGAGAGCAGACCGGCGCCGCGGAAGTGCCGGAAGGGGCGGTCCCACGTTTCGAGCCGGACGTCCAGGTTGATCAAGACTCGCACCTCTCAGCGGCCGGCGTGTGCACCGGCGGTTCGGGTATCAGGGCTGCCCCGCCAGTGTCACCGTCCCGCTTGCCGTGCGATGGCGTGCCGGTTTGCGAAGACCTTGCCGATCCCCGGCAACGGCCGGGCAGCGAACCGACAAGGGGTCGGCAGGGGTCCGCGGACAGGCTGTGACCAGGTCGGGTCCCGGCCGTCCGGGGACCCCCGCATCGACCCCAAGGAGGCACCGTGGTGCTGACGTTCGACTCGGCGCTGGAGGAACGTACCCAGCCGTTCCAGCTCTTCCGCGGCCGTGACCTGCTCGACGACGGGCAACTGAAGGAGTTGCTCGCCACCATGCCGACCGCCGACGTCGCGAAGATCGCGGTCGAGGACCCGAAGCACGAGAAGCAGTACCGGATGAACCTCGTGGACCTCGTCGTCCTCGAAGAGGAAGCCCCGGTCTTCCCTCGGCTGCCCGCGATCTGGCGCGACCTCGTGGAGGACCTGCGCGGCACCGAGTTCACCGCCTGGCTGGAGAAGTCGACCGGGATCGAACTGGCCGGCCTGCAGCGCAGCATCGGCCTCTACACCCACCGCAACGGCGACTACCTGTCGGTGCACAAGGACAAGCCGACCAAGGCGATCACCGTGATCCTCTACCTGAACCGTGACTGGCCCATCGAGGCGGGCGGGCAGTTCCAGATCTTCGCGTCCCCCAAGGCGGGCCCGACGGAGGAGATCAGCCCGGTCGGCGGCCAGCTGCTTGCCTTCCCGCCCACCGACAAGTCGTGGCACGCGGTCTCGAAGATCGAGCACCCGGAGGGGACCGAGCGGATCACGGTCCAGATCGAGTACTGGCTGACCACCGGGCTCGCCGGCTCCGCGTACCGGCCGCAGAACTGACCGTCCGGCGCCCGGCGCCCACCGTGCCGGTACCGAAAGGACCCCCCATGGGAAAGATCGTGGACGAACCCGGGAAGATCCTCGTGATCTGGCCCCCGCAGGTGCTCAGCTACTTCAACGCGGGGCACCACCTCGCGCTCTACCAGGTCGCCGGTCACCTGCGCGCCGCCTACCCGGGTGCCCAGGTCACCGCGATCGACGCCAGCGTCGAGCGGCTGACGTGGAAGGACCTCGGCAGCAGGCTCTTCCAGGAGCGGTACGACGTGATCGCCGTGATGAACGAGTTCGACGGCATCGACGGATTCCGCCGGTTCGTCTCCTACGCGCGGGCGCTGGACCCGGACGCCCCGATCGTCACGTTCGGCCGCCTGTCCGGGGTCAACCCCCGTTTCTTCGAGCGCTTCGACATCGACGCGATCGTGGAGAACGGCGACTTCGAGACCGGCGTCGGCGCCGCGATCGAGACCTTCCGCGGTCGTGCGGCCGACGCGGCGGGGGTGCACCTGCGACGCGACGGCTCCTGGGCCGCCCCGAAGCGCCGCGGTGATCTGCTCCCGGCGGAGGACTGGTACCTGCCGACGCCCGACGAGATCCCGTACGCGCACTACGACGCCCTCTACTTCGACGACGCGAACAAGTTCTGCGGCATCCCGCGCCGCCGCGAACTGGTCGTACCGGCGGCTCGCGGGTGCCCGGTCGGCTGCTCCTACTGCGAGGTGCCGCTGATCTACACGCGGAAGGAACGGCGGCTCACGGTCGAGCGGACGCTCCAGTACATCGATGAGTCGTTCGCCGCGGCGCCGTTCGAGTACGTGGCGTTCTACGCACCGACCTTCACGCTGGACAAGAAGTGGATGGAGGAGCTCTGCCGGGAGCTGACCGGCCGGGGGTCCCCGTACCCGTGGAAGTGCGCGACGACGATCCACCACCTCAGCGAGGGGATGATCCGGTCGATGGGGGCGGCCGGCTGCGTCCGGATCAGCGTCGGTCTGGAGACGCTCGACCCAGAGGAAGGCGCGTTGCTGCCCCGGCCGAAGCAGAAGACCGCGATGGATCTCGACCGGCTCTCGGCCTGGTGCAAGGAATCGGGCATCGAGCTGAACTGCTTCGTCATCGTCGGGCTGCCCGGCACCACGATCGAGGGTGCCGAGCGGACCATCGAGGCCGTCCAGGAGCGCGGCGGCCGGGCCCGGCCGACCGTGTACGCCCCCTGGGAGCTCGCGGGCCCCGACCTCCTCGACCACGAGATGGCCGCGTTCAACCGGCAGTTGTTCGTGCCGGGCACCCACGCGCTGACCGACGACGAGCTGGCCCGCGGCTACGACATCGTCTTCGGCGGCCAGCCGGACGTCACGCAGGTGTTCGAGAACATCCCCGCCCGCGCCGCCGGCCCGGCCCTGCGCCCGGTATGAGGGACGAGACGCTCGTGACGGGGCGGGAAGGGACGGGCTCCCCCTTCCTGCGGGAGAGCGCCGGCCGGTTCCGCAACCGGCGTGTCCGGGTCCCCGACGAGATCAACCTCAAGAACTGCGGGCTGCTCGACAGCCGGGCGGCGGCGGTGCACCGGGCCACGCTGGCCGAGTTCGACCCGGACGACGTGCTGACCTACCCCGTCCTGGGGCCGGTCTACGGGATGCTGGCCGACCGGTTCGGCGTCGACGTCGACTCCCTCGTCCTCACCGCGGGCAGCGATCCCGGGCTGAACCTGCTGACCCGGGCGTTCCCTGAGGTGTCGCGGATCGTCCTGCACCAGCCGAACTTCGACGGCTGGGCGAAGTTCGCGGCGATCTCGGGCTGTGTCCTCGACCCGGTCGCCCCGGACCCGGGGACGGGGCTGTTCGACCTCCGTGACCTGGCGCGGCGGCTGCGGGCGGGAGCGCCGGCATTCGTCGTCGTCACCACCCCGCACAGCTTCACCGGGCAGGTGCACGGGGCACAGGAGCTGGCCGAGCTGGCGGACGCCGTGGCGGAGCACGGCAGTCTCCTGGTCGTGGACACCGCCTACCTGGCGTTCACCGAGGGCGGCGAGGAGCTGGTACGTGGGCTCGCCGGTCTGCGGCACGTCGTCCGCGTCAACACGTTCTCCAAGTGCTACGGCCTGTCGGGCGCCCGGATCGCGGTGACGGTCGCGCACCCGGCGACCGCCCGCCACCTGTTCGACCTGGACCCGGAGGGCTCGGTCTCCGCTCTGGCGATCGCGCTGTTGCGGCGGTCGTTGGAGGAGCAGGCCGTCTTCACCGGGATCTGGGCCGATGTCCGGCGGCTGCGGGAGCGGTTCGCGGCCGAGGTCGAGCGCGCGGTGCCCGGCTGGCACCCCCGGCCGAGCGGCGGGAACTTCGTGACCTGGGACGTCCCCGGCCCGGCTGCCGCCGAGGCCGCGAGCCGGCACCTCCTGGAGCGGGGGATCGTCGTACGAGACCTGTCGGGTGCGCCGGGGCTGCCGGCCGCCGTCCGTATCGCGGTCGCGAACGAGGCCGTCGTCCGTCAGGTCGTCGCCGCCCTGAGCGACCGGTACCGCGAAGGGGTGGCATGAACACCCGGAGGATCATGGTCCCGGGCCTGCCCAACGTGCGCGACCTGGGCGGGCTGCGCGGTCCCGGCGGGGGGTACCTGCGGCGGGGACTCCTCGTCCGGGGGCCGGCGCCGTCACCGGATACGGCGCCGGCGCTCGGCGGCCTGGGCATCCGGACCATCGTCGACCTGCGCCTGGAGGACGAACGCCGGCAGTACCGGGGGCCCGAGTGCACCGGCGCGAGGGTGCTGCCCCGGCCCGTGGCCGGCGACATGAGCCGCATCCGGGGCAACGTGCGGCCCCTGCCCAGCGACTACCTCGCGAACTACCGCGACATGCTGGCCAGGGCGGCGCCGGTCGCAGCGGAGATCGTGGACCTGCTCGCCGACGGGGCGGAGGTCCCCGTCTACATCTGCTGCGCGATGGGCAAGGACCGCACCGGCGTCGTCAGCGCCTTGGTCCTGCGGGCGCTAGGGGTGCGGACGGCGGACGTCGCCCGGGACTACGCCCTGACCGCCCGCGCCTACCGCGCCCTGCGCAGCGGTGACGCCCGCCCGGGCTGGACCCGCGAGGACACCCTCGCGCAGCTGCGGCTGCGGACCTCCACGCCGGCGGCGACCATGCGCTCACTGATCGCCGGGATCGAAGCCGAACACGGCAGCGTCGCCCGGCTGCTCACGCTCCACGGCCTCCGGGAGGAGACCCGGCTGCGCACGGTCGCCGGCGCGTTCACCCACCCCGTCCACCTGTGAGGAAGAAGACGTGTCCCTCGTCGACATCGAGACCATCAGCCGGGCCGAGCTGGAACAGGACCCGTTCGGCCACGCCGTGATCCCCCGCTCGTTCGTCACGGACGCCGTCGCCGAGAACCTGCGCGGCGAGTTCAGTGACGCCGGCTTCGAGGAGTCCGAGCGCACGGACCTGAACCGGTCCGACAAGCAGTACCGGATGTTCAACCGCAACCTCGTCACCGCCGGTGCGGTCGACGAGGACCAGGTGCGCACGCTCCCCGCGAACTGGCAGCAGCTCGTCGCGGACGTCGTCTCCCAGCCCTACCGCGAGGCACTGTCCGCGCTCACCGGCGTGGACCTGGAGCGGAGCCTGGTCGAGGCCCGCATGACCCGCTACGCCCGGGGCTGCTGGATCGAGCCGCACACCGACCGCCCGGACAAGGCGGTGACCCACCTCTTCTACTTCAACGACGGGTGGGACCCGGAGTGGAGCGGTGACCTGCGGCTGCTGCGCAGCGCCGACATGGACGACTGCGCGAAGCGGGTGGCGCCGACCACCGGGACGTCCGTCGTGCTCGTCCGCTCGGACCGGTCCTGGCACGGCGTCCCGCCGGTCGCCGACACCTGCCCCGTGGACCGGCGGGCGCTGCTCGTGCACTTCGTCCGCCCGTGACCCCGTTCCGGATCGGCCGGGGACGGGAGACGCCCGGGAAGCGCACCTACCTGGTGGCGCTGACCGTCGACTGCGTGGGCAACGGCCTGTGGACGCCGGTCGCGCTGATCTTCTTCACCCGGGGGCAGCACCTCCCCCTGGCGCACGTCGGTGCCGCGCTGACGGTCGGCGGGCTCCTCGGCCTCCTGGC
Organism: Streptomyces sp. NPDC102270; assembly: GCF_044766405.1. Taxonomy (NCBI): domain Bacteria; kingdom Bacillati; phylum Actinomycetota; class Actinomycetes; order Kitasatosporales; family Streptomycetaceae; genus Streptomyces; species Streptomyces sp. NPDC102270. The sequence continues at coordinate 315,593 of NZ_JBIWLX010000011.1, forward strand.
GGGACCGGTGAACGGCCTGCTGGTGGACCGGTGGGGTCCGGCGAACGGGGCGGCCCTGAGCTACGCCGTGCGCACCGGGGTGTTCGCACTGTTCCCCTTCGTCTCCGCCACGTGGCAGGTCGGCGCGCTCGCCGTCGTCGCGGCCGCCGCGGACCGGCTGTTCTGGACGGCCAGCACACCGCTGCTGGCCCGGCTGGTCCCGGCCGAGGCGCTCATCGGCGTGCTGAGCACGGCGAGCGTGCTGAAAGTCAGCGGGTGGGCGGCGGGCGGCGCGATCGGCGCGACCGCCGGGGGCCTGCTGATCGACAGCGGTACGGGACTGCACCTGGTCGCCTACGCCAACGGCCTCACCTACGCCGCGGCCATGGTCCTGGTGCTCACGGTGCGTCGGCACGTCCGGACCTCCCCCGCGGCCGAGCCTCCGGCCGACGGACGGGCGTGGCGGTGGCGCGACCTGCGTGACGACCCCGGCTTCCTGCGGCTGTGCCTGCTGACGCTGTTGCTGGCGTTCGTCGCCGACTGCCTGACGGCGATGCTCCCGGTGGTCGCCATCGTGGTGCTCGGGCAGCCGTCGTGGGTGCCCGGGGTGGTGATCGCCGTCGCCTGCGTGTCGATGGCCGTGGCCCGGCGCCCCGCGGTCGCCTACGCGCGGCGTGTCCCCGCCCCGCGGGTGCTGCGCCTGGCGTGCTGCTTCTTCACCCTGGCGGTCCTCGTCATGGCGCCGTCCGGCTGGGCGGGGCCGGCCACCACCGCGGTCGTCCTGTGCGCGGCGCTGATCGGCACGCTCGGCGACGCGCTGTTCGCCCCGGTCGTCACCACCACGGCGAACGCCGCCGCGCCGCCCGGTCTGGAGGGCCGCTACAACGCGACCTTCCAGACGGCCTTCGGGATCGCGGGCGCCGTCGCCCCGGCGGCCGGGACGGCGCTGCTGGCCCACGGGAACACCGTCCTGTGGCTCGGCCTGGCCGTCGTCTGCGCCGGGACGGTCCTGTCGGTCGGGTTCCTCACGCGGCCCACCCGGCCGGTAGCGGCGCCCGCACCCACGCCGCTGCGGCGGGTCGTCGTCGGCGGGATCTCCGGCGCGGGCAAGACCACGCTGGCCGCCGCCCTCGCCGGGGCGCTGGACATCCGGCACATCGAGATGGACGCGCTCTACCACGGGCCCGGGTGGACCCACCGGGCCGAGTTCGCGGACGACGTGGAGCGCGCCACGCGAACACCCGCGTGGATCTGCGACGCCCAGTACCACTGGGTCGTCGGCGACCTGCTCGCCGAGCGCGCCGACACGTTCGTCTGGCTCGACCTGCCCCGCCACACCGTCATGAGCCGCGTGCTGCGGCGCTCGGTGGTCCGGGCCGCCACCGGCCGCGAGCTGTGGCACGGCAACCGGGAGACCTGGCGGTCGATGCTGCGCAACCCGCGCCACCCGCTGCGCTGGGCCTGGTCCCAGCACGCCACCCGGCGGGCCGAGACGGCCGCTTTCCTCGGCCTGCACCCCGGCCTCGCCGTCGTCCACCTGACCAGTGCGAGTCAAGCGCGGCAGTGGCTGCGTTCGATCGAACACCGGCCCCTTTCACCCGCCCCGTCACCACTCAGCGCAGGAGGTACCCCCATGCAGGACCGTCGGCGAGAACCCGTTCCCCCGGGCGAGCCGCTACTGGAGATCCACGGCGGGAACCGGCTCTCCGGGTCCGTCCGCACCTCCGGGTTCAAGCACTCCCTGGTCACCACGGTGGCCGCCGCGGCCACCGCGAGCGCGCCGGTGCGCATCGGAAACTGCCCGGACATCGTCGAGACGACGGTGCTGGGCGAGATCTTCCGCGCGGCGGGCGCGCACGCGCACTACGACGGGCCGGCCGAGACGTTCACCGTCGACGCGTCCGCCTGGGACCGTGCGGAGCTGCCGGCCGATCTCGTCGGCCGCATCCACGGCTCGCTCTACTTGCTGCCCGCCCTCGTCTCGCGCAACGGCGTGGCCCGGCTGCCCGCGAGCGGCGGCTGCACGATCGGCGAAGGCCCGCGCGGCAGGCCGGTCGAGCACATGCTGGACGTGATGGGGCGGTTCGGGGTCACCACCCGGCTGACGGCGGACGGCTCCGTGGACCTCACCGCGCAGCGGCTCACGCCGTGCACCATCGACATGCTCGACTACACGCGCAACAAGGCGCTCATGAGCGGGCCCTGCTACAGCGGTGCGGTCAAGACCGCGCTGCTGATGGGTGCGGTCACGCAGGGGACGACCACGCTGCACCACCCGTATCTCAAGCCCGACGTGACCGACATGGTCACCGTGCTCCGTGACCTCGGCGCCGACATCGAGTTCGCAGGGCCCGAGACGTGGGTGATCCGCGGGCGGGGCCCTCAGGCACTGGACCGGCCCGCCGACGTCACACTGATCCCCGACCTGATCGAGGTGGTCACCTGGATCTGCGCCGGCGTCCTGCTGGCGGACGAGCCGCTGCGGATCACCGGCCCGGGCATCGACCGCGCGGTCCACGCGCTCGCGCCCGAGTTCGACCTGCTGGACCGCATGGGGGTGCGCGTCGACGTCGGCGCCGACGAGGTGACCGCGCATCCGCTGGCGAAGCCGTTGCGGCCGGTGGAGTTCACCGCCATGTCGCGCGGCGTGTTCAGCGACAGCCAGCCCTTCTTCGCCCTGCTGGCGGCGTACGCCGAAGGCCCCACCCACATCAGGGAGGCCGTCTGGGAGCACCGCTTCGGCTTCGCCCCGGAGTTGGAGGCGCTCGGCATGCGGACGGCGGTCGACGACACGGTCCTGCGCGTCGACGGCCCCTGCCCGCCGTACCGGCCCGGCACCGACCTCCACGCCACCGACCTGCGCGCCGCCGCGGTCCTGCTGCTCGCCGCGCTCGCGGTACCGGGCCGGACCACGCTGCGCAACCACCACCACCTGGCCCGCGGTTACCGCGACCTGGTCGAGGACCTGGTGAAGCTGGGCGCCGACATCCGGCACACGACGGCGCCCGACGTCCGGCCGAAGCTCACGGCGGGGGCCGGTGCGGACCCGGCCTGACGTCCTGAGCCTCGACCGCGACGGGGCCCTGCTGGAGTAAGGAGGCCCTGGGCGCGCTCGCCATCACCGCCCGTCCGGGCGGGCGCGTCCCAGCCTCATGAGTGCAGGAACCGCTTCCCCACGCACTCGCCGGGCGCCGGGGTCGGGGGACGTACGCGAGCGCCGACGCACGGTGTTCCGTGGACGGGTGCAGGTCGTCCCTCGTCGCGAGGGAGAAGACCCCACGTCGTCGTGTTCGTGCCGGCGTCCGATGGGCGCACCGGAGTCCCGGTGCCGGCCGATCGTCTGTTCCGACACTGGAATCCGTTACCGCCGCCCTGCCCGGGCATGCATGGGCCTCCCCGGCATTCCTGTCGGCTGACTGGACCGAACGGCGGCCGGCTCGGCGCCGCGTGTACGGCCGACGCCCTCGCGCATCCGGACTACATGCTCGGGACAAGTTCCCTCAGGAACGTAGCGAAACCAACAAGGGCGGCGACGGCGGACGTCTCCGGGGGCCAGGACCTGGAGTTCACATCCTGTCGTCCCGACGGTGACGAGCGGCGGGTCTGCCAGAAAGGGCGGGCCCGCCGCTCGCGTTGGTCAGCCCTCCTCGCGGACCAGCCCGCCGTAGGCGTCGCCGAGCCTGCTCGCGAGCTGTTCGACGCCGAGAATGTCGAGACCCCGCTGTCCGGACACCGCGTGCCTGGCGGCCTTGCGTGCGGAGGCGAACAGGGCCCAGGAGTCGGCCGTGTAGTCGCTCCGGTCCGGGGAGCCCACCGCCTCCAGGGCACTGCGGACCGGTGTCGTGTCGACCCGGCCGTCCACGTCGCCGGAGAGCGCGGTGAACGCGTCGAGGACGATCTTCCCGGACTTCAGGGTGAAGGTCACCGAGTGCCTGCCGTCGGGCAGGCCGCGGAGCGAGTACGTCGCCTGGCGCTTGTCGGTGGCGGTGGTCCTCGCGTCCCGGGCGACGGGCCGGCCGTCCACGGAGACGTCGAGGACGGCGCTTCCGTCGTTGCCGCCGATGACGTCGATGCCCGTGCCGCGGAACGGGACGGTGACCGTCGCGCCGGCGGTCGCGCTCGTCGACATGGACCGGTACCAGTTCATCGCGTCGCCGAGGGCGGCGTTCCGGCTCCAGGTGCCGGCGTAGGCGACCGAGCTGTCCATGTTGTCGGTCAGCGTGGTGGCGTACGGGGTGTAGCCGGCGACCTTCTCGACCCTCAGGTCGTCGAACGCGGTGCGGTGGAAGTCGGTGCCGAGCTTGACGCGGCCCTCGGTCACGGGCGTCGGGTCCAGGTAGGTGGCGACGGCCTGTCCGTCGACGTACGCGGTGACGGTCGCGCCCCTGGCCTCGACGGCGAGGCGGTAGCCGTCGGACGCGGCGACCGAACCGGTGCGGATCACCGTGCCGTACCTGTAGAGCGTCCAGCTCCCGCTCGGGCCGATCCCGACGCTGTACGCCGCGTCGGTCGCCGCCATGCCCTTCTGCTGGCGTACGCCCAGGGTGGCGAGGCCGCCCTGCGGGTCCGGGAAGGAGACGTCGACCGAGGCCCGGTAGTTCTCCCAACGGAAGTCGCCGACCGTGGTGTTGGGGGTGTTCCGGTTCCAGGCCCCGGTGTCCTTCATGGACTGGTCCAGGTACTGGTACAGGACGTTGTCGCCGTCCGGGTCCTTGCCGACCTCCCACGCGCCGGTCTGGTCGACCAGGTAACGCGGTTGGTTGCCACGGGACTCGAGGTACGGCTGGGAGACCTTGCGGGCCCCGTCGTCCGTGCCGACCCGGACCCGGCCCTCCTCCTCGTACCCGAAGTCGTCGGCGTACAGGACGGTGTCACGGGTCTCGTGCCGCTTGCCGGTCGCGTCGGTGTCGAGCACGGTGCGGGCCGCGGACTCGGGCAGGCGCTGCAACGTCGCCTTGTCGTGGCCGCGGTCGAGCGTGGTGAACGTGACGATCGAGCGCGGCCGCACGGTGTAGGTGTAGAAGCCGTCGCCGTCGGGGCGGAGTTCGGCGGCGAGGTGCTTGAAGTTCGCGTCGTAGGCCTGGCCGGGGTCCGCAGCGCGGGTCTCCCAGACCTCCATGGTGGGATCGCCGCCCAGGTCCATGTTCTCGGCCTTGATCCGGTAGGTCGTCGTGCGGTCGCTGTCGTTGACGGCGATCGTGGAGAAGTCCCTCTTCTTCGGGTCGGCGAGCGTCATGTAGCTGGGCGCGCCGTTCGAGCCGTCGACGTTCTCGGTGCCGCTCACCCCGCTGTAGCTCGCCTCCGGCACGGTGCGCCAGATGCCGGCCGTGTTGGTGTCGTTCTCCCAGCCGGTCTTCGCGAACTGGGTGAAGTGCTGCATCACGTACACGGCGGCGTCGTAGTGGATGCTCCCGGACCACGGGTCGCGGGCGCTGACCAGCTCCTTGTGGCTGTACTGGGCGCCCTCGTAGAAGGCCCCGATCGCGGGCTGGAAGATGTAGTGCGTCCGCTTGGAGTTGGCGTAGCTCTTCACGGAGCGGTTGGCGATGTCGAGGGCGCTCTGCACACCGCCGATCCCGGTGCTCGCGCCGCCCGGCCCCTCGGTGTTGGCCACCCGGTAGTCCGTCCAGCCGAAGGAGCCGACGCCCTCGCTGTACCAGACCTCCTTGTCCTGGCCGGAGGCGTTGTCACCGGTCGCCAGCTTCGAGTAGGGCCGGTAGGTGGCGCTGTCCGGCGTGCCGTCGAGACGGTCGTCGGTGGTGTAGTGGTAGCCCACCGCGTCGACCGCGCCGAAGAGTTCGGTGTCCGTGAGCATCGCCGGGCCGATGTTCTTCGTGGTGTTCTCGTCCGAGGCGACGATCTTGATGGCGTGATACGCCTTCGCGGCCGCCTGCTGCTGACGAGGCGTCAAGCCATAGCGGAAGTCGGCGAATTCGGTGTCGTTCGCCACGGCGTTCTTGTACCACTTGACGAAGGAGAGGTCGGGTCTCGTGGTCTCGTTGGTGTCCGGATCGACGTAGTCGACCATGTACCCGTACTTCTGGTACGCGTCGAGGATCGTCTCCTTGTACCACTTGTACATCTCGTCGGTGCCGGTGCCCTTGTTCCACTCGGTCTGGACCCACTGGGGCATGACCCAGCGCAGGATCGAGACCTTGAGCTTCGGGTTCACCGTCTTGGCGTCGGCGGCCAGCTGGAAGCCGGGAGAGCGGGACGCGTCGGCGAGTTCGTCCGCCGTGCGCATGGTCGCGGGGTCGGAACCGGTCGACGTGTTCGTGTCCGAACCCATCTCGATCTTGACGTGGTTTATGAGCGGGTTCCGGCCGCCGAACAGCACTCTGACGAGCTGCCAGTAACGGTCGGGGTGCTCCGCCTTGTAGTCCATCAGCAGATTGCTCGTGCTGTTGCAGCTGAGCAGACCGAGACCCTTGTAGGTCAGGCCGTTCACGTTGCCGGCGCGTACGTCGTTCCCGTCGACCACGATCCGCACGGGATCGTCCGCGGAGTGCGCGGCCGGTGCCGCGGTCACTCCGGCCGCCAGTGCCATGGTGGTCGCCGCGGCGAGCGAGGCCCATCCGAATCTTCGCTGCATACCCATTCGGGGGACCGTAGGTGGCAAGCGCTTTCTGCGTCAATCCCCTTGCGGCACTTGAGATTTCGCCCGTCACCGTGGGCCTGACCTGCCGAAAAACGCGTGGACCGCGAAGGTGCCGCCGCGGGACACTGCCGAACTCGGACCGCTACTCCCCATACACACAGGGTTAGGATGCAGACGCCTGAGCTGGAGAAGATCACCCCGCGCAGGGGCGCGGTGCGCCTCGCACTTCGTTACTACGGACGGGAGTTGGCCCGGCTCCGCCGGCTGACGGCTCCCGCCATGCTGCTGTTCGCGCTGGGCGGCATCGGCCTCAACTACATCGCCCCGCTGATCGTCGCGAAACTCGCCGGAGACATCGCCGACGGCGGCGGACTCACCCCCGGGTCGGCACTGCCGTACATCCTGGGTTTCGCCGGTGTCCTGCTGCTCGCGGAAGGGCTGTGGCGGGTCGCCCTGCACTGCATGAACCGTCTCGACGCCCTCGGCATCGAGCAGCTGTACGTCATCGGGATGGACGAACTGTTCGCCAAGGACGCGACGTTCTTCCACGACAACTTCGCCGGTTCGCTCACCAAGCGCGTCCTGAGCTTCGCCACCCGTTTCGAGCCGTTCGTCGACACCCTGGCCTTCCAGGTCGTGGGCAATGTCGTGCCGCTGCTGTTCGGCTCGGTGGTGCTCTGGCGCTACGAACCGCTGCTCGTCGTCGGCCTGTTGACGATGATCGCGGTGACGGCGCTGTGCGCGGCGCCCCTCATCCGGCGCCGCCAGGCACTGGTCGCCGAGCGCGAGGCGGCGGTCGCCCGGGTCTCCGGGCACGTCGCCGACAGCCTGATGAACATGGACACCGTCCGGGCGTTCGGCGCCGAGGAACGCGAGGCAGCCGAACACCGCTCCCGCGTCGCGGTCTCACGCCGGCTCATGCTCCGGTCGTGGGACTACGGCAATCTGCGCATCGACACCTTCGTCGCGCCGATGTCGGTGCTGACCAACGCGCTGGGCCTGCTGCTCGCGGTCACCCTCGGTGGGGGCGAGCACGGTGTGGAGGCGGTCGTGGTCGCCTTCACCTACTACTCCAACGCGACCCGGATCATGTTCGAGTTCAACCAGATCTACCGTCGCCTGGAGAGCTCGATGACGGAGGCCGCGCAGTTCACCGAACTGCTGCTGACCCCGCCGACCGTGCTCGACCCGCCGTCGCCCGAGCCGCTGCTGCCCGGGCCCGCCGAGGTCCGCTTCGAGGGGGTGAGCTTCGCCCATGCGGGCGCCGGGCGGCTCTTCGAGGGGCTCGATCTGGTCGTGCCCGGCGGGACCAAGGTGGGGCTCGTCGGCCGCTCCGGTGGCGGCAAGACCACGCTCACCCGGCTGCTGCTGCGGATGCAGGACATCGACGGCGGCCGGATCCTGGTCGGCGGACAGGACATCAGCAGACTGCGCCAGACCGACCTGCGCGGTCTGATGGCCTACGTCCCGCAGGACCCGGCGATGTTCCACCGGAGCCTGCGCGACAACATCGCCTTCGCCCGGCCCGAGGCCACCGACGCCGAGATCCGCCGTGCCGCCGAGGCGGCCCACGTCACGGAGTTCGCCGACGCGCTGCCGGAGGGCTTCGACACCCTCGTGGGCGAGCGCGGCGTCAAGCTGTCCGGCGGACAGCGCCAGCGCGTCGCCCTCGCCCGGGCGATCCTGCGCGACGCGCCGATCCTGCTGCTCGACGAGGCGACCAGCGCCCTGGACTCGGAGAGCGAGATCCTGGTCCAGGAGGCGCTGTGGCGGCTCATGGAGGGGCGGACGGCACTCGTGGTGGCCCACCGGCTGAGCACGGTCGCCGGCATGGACCAGCTCGTCGTCCTCGACCGCGGGCGGATCGTGGAGCAGGGCAGCCACCAGGAACTGCTCGCCCTGGACGGCCCGTACGCGAAGCTGTGGCGCCACCAGTCGGGCGGGTTCCTCGAAGACGACCCCGTGGAGGCCGAGTTGCACTGACCGCGATCTGCTACAGGGGTGCCGGGGAGGAGGCGCCCGCGATCAGCAGACGGGGCGTGCCCGTGCCGTTCGCCGGGACGCTCCACAGGTCGCTGGTGCCCACCTTGCCCTCGGCGGGCAGGGCGTAGGCGACGGTCCTGTCGTCGAGCCAGGTGGCCTGGTCGTCGACGCTGTGGCGTTCGGCGAGCGGGGTCTGCTTGAGGGTGCGCAGGTCCAGGACGTACTCGTGCCACAGGTCGGTCCGGGACAACACCCGCTTCTTGAAGGCCACCCGGGTTCCGTCGGGGGAGAGCGAGGGGCACTCCACGTTCTCGACCAGAGTGGTGACCTCGCGGCCGGACAGCGAACCCCGCACCAGGTAGGTCTTGTTGGCGGAGTTGAGGGTGGCGTAGAAGGTGTCGTCGTCCGAAGCGAAGGTGACGCCCCAGAAGTTGACGTCCGCGGCCCGGTAGGACCTGCCGTCCAGGGTGATGGCGAAGGACTCCAGACTGGGCGTCAGTTTCATGGTCCGGGTGTCCAGGACCGAGGTCCGGGTGGCGAAGAAGGCCGACGCGTACGACTCGCCGGAGACGAAGACGGTCCAGGCGACGAAGCGTCCGCTGGGGGAGACCCGGGCCCGGCTGGGGGTGCCCGCGAGCGCGTAGGTGTGGCGGGTGCGCAGGTCGGCGTCCAGGAGCAGGGCGCGGTTGCTCTGCTTGAGGACGCCGGGGTTGGACTGGAGGCAGATACCGGTACCGGCGGCCGCGTAGAAGCGTGCGCACTTGAGGTCAGAGGCGGTCCGTCCGGCCTTCGGATCGGCGGACGGGACCGAGGCGACCGCGGTGCGGTGCGGGCCCGCGGCCGCGTTGATGAAGGTCAGGCGGTTCTTCTGGTCGAGCGTCAGCTTGCCCGTGCCGACGGCGGGGCCGCCCGACTGGGGCCGGTTCGCCCGGTTCGCGCGGTCGGCGGCGTGCAGCACCAGGCCCGTGCCCACGCCCGCGAGCAGCAGGACCGCCGTGAGCAGAACGAGCAGGCGGCGGCGTAGCGGTGTCATGTGGTTCCTCGATGTGGCGGTGGTGGTCGTCGGGGCCCCCTCGGTGGCGCGGGGGCTCGGAGGCGAACGGAGCGCGGCATGGCCCGGAGCTTCTCGCGGGCGTCGGGGCTGTCGGTCCCGGTGGTCGCGCGGGAGGACCGGAGCAGCCGTACGGTCCGCTCCAGCATGCGGGCGCGCGGGCCGGCTGGAGCTCGGCCGGGGGGCCCGTGCGGCTGTGGTGGTCGTCGGGGCCCCTGGACCGTCGGGGCCCTGGTGGTCATCGGTTGCCGCCCGTCGGCCGCAGCACCCTGCTCGCGACGGCCGCGCAGCACAGCAGGCCGACCGCCGACGCGGCCAGCGCCGGGCCGTCCCCCCACACCGTCCAGGCCGCGCCGAAGGCCAGCGAGCAGCAGAACCGGGCCAGCGCCTGGCTGGTGCCGACGATGGCGAGGCCGCTGGCGCGCAGCCGCGCCGGCACGATGTCCGCGAGGGCGGCCGGGAGCACGCCGTCGGTGGCCGCGTAGAACACCCCGTGCAGGGCGAGCACGAGGAAGGGCAGCACCGGTGTGGCCGGCGCCCACAGCAGGAGGGCGTAACCCGTCAGCAGTGCTCCGTGCCCCGCGAGGAACACGGTGTACCGTCCGACCCGGTCTGCCAGCGCCCCGACGGGCACGGCCAGCAGCAGGAACACGACGGCGGTGCCCAGCGGGAGCAGCGTGAACCACTGTTCGGCGATGCCCGCGCGGCGTTGCAGGAGCAGGTAGACGAAGGCGTCGCTGACGGTGGTCAGACCGAGGAGGGCGGCGCAGCCGGTGAGGGCGCGCAGCCGGGGCAGCCGCAGGAGCGCGAGCGCTTCACGGACGCGGACCGGGGGCCTGTCGTCGGTGGCACCGGGCTCGTCCGCGCCGGTGACCTGCCGCCCGCCGGGTGCGACCAGGCCCGTGCCGGGCGCCTGCTCGGTGGGCGCGCCGTGCCGTGCGCCGGGCACGAACGCCTGCGGGGCATCGCCCGGGTTCTGCCGCCCGGTGGGTGACGGCTCCGCGCCGGCCGCCGGCCCTCCCTGCCGTCGTCCCGGCACGAACAGCACCAGGACGACCACGCCGAGCACCGCCACACACGCGCTCACGCCGAACACCGCGTCATAACCGTCGGCCGCCGCGCTCAGGATGAGGAAGGCGGCGAGCGGGCCGAGCATCGCGCCCGTGGTGTCCATCGCCCGGTGCACACCGAAGGCCCGGCCCTGTTTCCCGGACGGTGTGGACAGGGAGATCATCGCGTCGCGCGGGGCGGTGCGCAGGCCCTTGCCGGTGCGGTCCAGGGCGAGGACCGTGCCGAGCGCGCCGATGCTGCTCACGAGCAGGAGCAGCGGCTTGCACAGCGCGGACAGGCCGTACCCGAGGCCGGCGAGGAGTTTGTGGTTGCGAATGCGGTCGGCGAGGTGGCCGCCGGTCAGCTGGACCAGCGCGCTGACCCCGTTGTAGACGCCGTCGAGGGTGCCGAAGGCCAGCGGGCTGAAGCCGAGCGTGCTGACGAGGTAGAGCGGCAGGACCGCGGTGACCATCTCCGAGGAGATGTCGGTGATCAGGCTGACCGTGCCCAGCACGAGCACGACCGGGGCGACCCCGGGCCGCAGACCGCGTCTTCGGCCCTGTCCGGTGTCCGCCTCCGCGGGCGCGGAGCGGTCGGTGAGGTACATGTCGGTACTCCGGATCTGCTGCGCTTCAGTGCTGTCTGCTGCTCTCGTCCCGCAGCCAGGTGCCGAAGTCCTGGGCCCGGATGGCCTTCGCGGCCCCGCGCCGGGCGACGACCGCCGCCGCGAGGAAGACTACGACACCCGTGAGCAGCCTCGGTTCGGCGCGGACCAGGGCGATCAGGTCCGCCTTGCTCGTGCGCGCCGAGGTCTCTTCCGGGCCCTGGTGCTGCTGTTCGACCTGGGCCGTGGACACCGCCGCCCGGATCCGCCGTTTGATCAGATCCGGCCATGTTCGCGGCGGCTGGACCACGACCAGGGCCGCGTCGACCACGAGCCGCTCCTCGGGCGTGAAGGCCAGGGAAGCGGCCAGGTCGTCGGCCATCAGCGGCGGCAGGGCCGCGATCCGGGCGTGCCCCGCCTTGGAGACCGCGATGACGCCCCGGCCGAACAGCCCCTCGCGGACGGCGGGCAGCCGCTGCCACACCCGGTAGTAGGCGCGCACCCGCCAGGCGCAGCCGGCCAGCGGAATGCGCCGCTCCGGCGCGGTGGCGAGGATGCCCGAGGTGTCGTCGTCGAGGGGCGCGGTCAACGCCCGTACGTCGGCGCCGCCGAGCACGACGTCGGCGTCCACGTAGAGGCGGGGAAAGCCCCGCGCGTGGTCGTCACCCGCCCGCAGAGCGGCGTGTTTGGACGGCACGGGGATCTCGACCACCCGCACGCGCGGACCGCGAGCGGCCGCGGTCCGCGCGGTGTCGTCCGTGCAGCCGTTGCACACGACCACGATGTCTGTCTCGTCCTCCGAGGAATCGGCCAGAAGTGAGTCGAGGAGCCGGCCGATGACTTGCGCCTCGTTGTGGGCCGGGATCACGATGCTCGTCACCTGGGCAGTATGCAGGCGATGTCACTATTGCGATGTGTGTTTCGTCCAGCTGTTCCCGTGACTGCGTTCGGTGGTCTAGATTGAGGGCCGCCGAACCGGTTTGGGTGGGGAACGTGAGGCGCTAGCCGACATGTATGGGGACATGCGGCGGTTGGGGAACCGCTGAGGCTTCCTTTGTTTTTCAGCTGCCGCTGTGTTGGGGACGCATCGGTGTTCGGTCAGGGGTAACCGTGCACGTGTGGGGGGCGCATGACCATTGAGGTCACGCATGAGCAATTGCTTGTGGAACACAGGACTCCGCAAGGTCGCCGAAGACCTTGGGAGCAGAGGTACCGGATCGTCCTGCTGGTCGCGGACAGCCTCGCGGCTGTTGCCGCGGCCTTCGTGATCCACGCGGTGTACGGCCGCTGGGCGGTGGCCCTGGTGCTGCCCCCGACGTGGATCGTGGCCATGGTGGCCCACCGCTCCTACGACCGCAGCGCCCTGGGACTGGGCACCGAGGAGTACCGACGGGTGCTCCGGGGCGCCGTCGCCCTGCCGGCGCTCGCCGCGGTCGCGCACTGGTCGTTCACCCACGATGCGGGCCTCCTTCATGACATGATCATGGCCGCGTTGCCCGCCGGCCTCCTCGCCGTGCTGGTCCGGTACGCGCTCCGGCGCAGGCTGCACCGCAGGTGGGCGAGGGACCGGGGCCGCAGCGCCACGCTCCTGGTCGGGCCGGCGCACGGCATCGCGGAGCTGGTCGCCGTGCTGCGGCGCGACGGTGTCCAGGAACTCCGGGCCGCGGGCGTGTGCCTGAGCGATCCGGAGAACGCTTCGGCGGTCCGCAAGTTGGGGCTCCCGGTCCTCGGTGGTGTGGACACCATGGACGACGTCATCCGGGCCATGGGCATCGGCACCCTGGTGGTGCTGCCCGCGCCCGAGTTCGACGCCTCCGTCCTGCGCCGGATGTCCTGGACCGCGGCCGCGCGGGGCGTCGACTTCCTGCTGGCCCCCGTCCTGGCCGACGTGTCCGCGGCCCGGCTCGCGGTACGGCCCACCAACGGGGTGCCGCTGGTGCGCGTCCAGGCGCCGAACCTCTCCCGGACCTCCCGGCTGCCGAAGGAACTGCTGGATCGTTCCTTCGCCGCCGGCCTGCTGCTCCTGCTCGCGCTGCCCATGCTGCTGATCGCCCTGATCATCCGCCTGGACAGCTCAGGACCGGCACTCTTCCGGCAGCAGCGGGTGGGCCGGTACGGAGACCACTTCACCATGTTCAAGTTCCGCACCATGCGCCCCGACTCGGAGGCGCTGCGCGCGGAACTGGAGCACCTCAACGAGAACAGCGACGGTCTGCTGTTCAAGGTGAAGGGCGACCCGAGGATCACCCGGGTCGGCTCCTTCCTGCGCCGCAGTTCCCTCGACGAACTGCCGCAACTGATCAACGTGGTCAAGGGCGACATGTCGCTCGTCGGCCCGCGCCCGCCCTTGCCCGAGGAGGTGGAGGAGTATCCGGCGGAGGTCAGACGCCGGCTGCTCGTGAAGCCCGGCCTCACCGGGCTGTGGCAGGTCAGCGGCCGCTCGGACCTGCCGTGGGAGGAAGCGGTCCGGCTCGATCTCGCATATGTGGACAACTGGTCGACCAGCCTCGACCTGTCCATCCTGGCGCGCACCACGACAGCGGTGGTGCGCGGAACGGGGGCCTACTGATGGACCGAAGGAAGAGGGACCACGTGACGCAGAGCAGCGAGCCGCTGGGGGTGGCGGTCGTCGGGGCCGGCTATTGGGGACCCAACCTCGTCCGCAACTTCCAGGCGAGCGAGCAGTTCCGGCTGCGTTCGCTGGTCGACCTCGACGTCGACCGGGCCCGGCGGGTCCTCGGCGGCTACTCGACCGTCGAGGCCACCTCGGACTACGCGGCCGTACTCGCCGATCCCGAGGTGGCCGCCGTCGCGGTGGCCACGCCCGCCGGAACCCACCTCGACATCGCCCTGGCCGCCCTGCGCGCCGGCAAGCACGTCCTCGTGGAGAAGCCGCTCGCAGCGACCTACGCCGACGGGATGCGGCTGGTCGCCGAGGCCGAGGAGCGCGGGCTCACGCTGATGTGCGACCACACCTACTGCTACACGCCCGCCGTGGGCCGCATCCGGGAACTGGTCCACTCCGGCGAGCTCGGCGAGGTCCACTTCGTCGACTCGGTCCGCATCAATCTCGGGCTCGTCCAGAAGGACATCGACGTCCTGTGGGACCTCGCCCCGCACGACCTGTCCATCCTGGACTTCATCCTGCCCGCGGGCGTCGAGCCGGTCGCCGTCGCCGCCCACGGGGCCGACCCGATCGGCGCCGGACAGGCCTGTATCGCCTATCTGACGCTCACGCTCAGCACCGGGGCCATCGCCCACGTGCACGTCAACTGGCTGTCGCCGACGAAGGTGCGCACCACCATGGTGGGCGGCTCCAAGCGCACCCTGCTCTGGGACGACCTCAACCCCCTCCAGCGGGTGTCCGTCTACGACCGCGGTGTGGACATGGCCGCGCCGCAGGAGATCGGCGCCGACGAGCGCCGGGACATGCTCATCTCGTACCGCTCGGGAGACATGGTCGCGCCCGCGATCGGCGAGAAGGAAGCGCTGCGCAGCATGGTCGACGAGTTCGCCGACGCCATCGGGACGGGCCGGGCGCCGCTGACCGACGGCCGGGCGGGCCTGAGGGTGCTGGACATCCTCGAAGCGGCCTCCCGGAGCCTGCAGTTCAAGGGCGCGGTCGTCGGCCTGCGCGCCGGGCGTTGACAGATCCCATCACCTGAGAGGCAACCGCAGTTGAGCACCGTACGTGGCAAGAAGATCCTGGTCACCGGGGGAGCGGGCACCATCGGCTCCAACCTGGTCGACCTGCTGGCCGAGGGCGGCGCCCGCGAGATCGTCGTACTCGACAACTTCGTGCGCGGGCGCCGGGCCAACCTCGGCAAGGCCCTGCCCAGCGGTGTGGTGGAGGTCGTAGAGGGTGACGTCCGGGACGTCGACACCGTCAAGAAGGTCACCGAGGGCGCCGACCTGGTGTTCCACCTCGCCGCGATCCGCATCACCCAGTGCGCGGAGGAGCCGAGGCTCGCCAACGAGGTCCTCGTCGACGGCACCTTCAACGTGCTGGAGGCGGCGGCCGCGGCCGGCGTCGGCAAGGTGATCGCCTCCTCCTCGGCGTCCGTCTACGGCATGGCCGAGGTCTTCCCGACGACCGAGCGCCACCACGCCTACAACAACGACACGTTCTACGGCGCGGCGAAGGCCTTCAACGAGGGCATGCTGCGCAGCTTCCATGCCATGTACGGGCTCGACTACGTGGCGCTGCGCTACTTCAACGTGTACGGACCCCGGATGGACATCCACGGCCTGTACACCGAGGTGCTCATCCGCTGGATGGAGCGCATCGAGTCGGGCGAGCCGCCGCTGATCCTCGGCGACGGCACCCAGACCATGGACTTCGTCGACGTCCGCGACATCGCCAGGGCCAACATCCTGGCCGCCGAATCGGACGTCACCGACGAGGTGTTCAACATCGCCAGCGGCAGCGAGACCTCGCTGCGCGAGCTCGCCGACGGGCTGCTGGAGGCGATGGGCGCCGAGGGGCTGGAGCCGGTGCACGGTCCCGCCCGGTCCGTGAACTCGGTGGTGCGCCGGCTCGCGGACACCACCCGGGCCGCCGAACGGCTCGGGTTCACCGCCGAGATCGACCTGCGCACGGGCCTGAAGGACCTGGTCCAGTGGTGGCGCGCGGAGCGCTCCGCCGAGGGGGCCGCCGAGTGAGCACCGACCGCATCCCCGTGATGATCCCCTGGCTCGGCGAGGAGGAGGCCCGCGCCGCCTCCGACGCCGTGCTGTCCGGGTGGGTCGCCCAGGGCCCCCGGGTCGCCGCCTTCGAGCGGGCCTTCGCCGAGCGGGTGGGCGCCGAGCACGCCGTCGCGGTCAGCTCCTGCACCACCGCGCTGCACCTCTCTCTGGTCGCCCTCGGCATCGGGCCCGGCGACGAAGTGGTGGTGCCCTCGCTGTCGTTCATCGCCACCGCCAACGCCGTACGGTACGTCGGCGCCGAGCCGGTGTTCGCCGACGTCGACCCCGTCACCGGCAACCTGACCCCGGCCACCGTGGAGCAGGTCCGCACCGCCCGCACCGAGGCCGTCCTCGCCGTCCACCAGGGCGGCGTACCTGCCGATGTGCACGCCCTGCGCGCGGCCTGCGCCGACTGGGACCTGCCGCTGGTCGAGGACGCGGCCTGCGCCATCGGCTCGACCGTCGGCGGCAAGCCCGTCGGCCATGGCGCGCTGCTCGCCGCCTGGTCCTTCCACCCCCGCAAGCTCGTCACCACCGGCGAGGGCGGGATGATCACCACCGACGACGCCGACTGGGCGGCCCGGCTGCGCCGGCTGCGCGAGCACGGCATGAACGCCTCGGCGGCACAGCGCCACGCGAGCAACAAGCCGGTCCTGGAAAGCTATCTGGAAGTCGGCTTCAACTACCGGATGACCGACGTGCAGGCCGCGATCGGTCTGGTCCAGCTCGGCAAGCTCGACGCGATGATCGCCCGCCGCCGCGAACTGGCCGCACGCTACGACGCGTTGCTGCGCGACGTCCCCGGCCTCACGCCCGTACGCGACCCCGCGCACGGACAGAGCAACTTCCAGTCCTACTGGGTGCTGCTCGCCGAGGACTTCCCCGTGGGCCGCGACGACCTGCTCGAAGCGCTCGCCGACGCCGGAGTCTCCGCCCGGCGCGGGATCATGGCCGCACACCTCGAACCGGCCTACGCGGAGCACCCGAGCGTGCCGCTGCCGGTCACCGAGCGGATCAGCCGCGACTCGCTGATCCTGCCGCTGTTCCACACGATGACCGAGGCCCAGCAGGACCGAGTCGTCGCGGCACTGCGCGAACAGGCCCGCGGATGACCGCACTCGTGATCGTCGGCGCGGGCGGCTTCGCCCGGGAGACCGCCCAGGCCGTGGCGGACACGGGCGCCTTCGAGCTGCTCGGACACCTCGACGACAACGCGGGCCTGCACGGCACCGATGTCGCCGGCGTGCCCGTCCTCGGCAGCTGCGAGCTGGTCCACGAACTGCCCGAGGCGCGGGTGGTGATCTGCGTGGGCAATCCGCGCGACTACGCGGCCCGCGCCCGGCTGGTCCGGCGGCTCGCACTGCCCGAGGAGCGCTACGCCACCGTGGTCCACCCGACCGCGGTCGTCTCGGCGGACTCCGGGATCGGTCCCGGCTCGGTCCTGCTCGCGCACTGCGTCCTGACCGCCGCCGTACGGGTGGGCGCCCATGTGGCAGTGATGCCGCAGGTGGTCCTCACCCATGACGACGTGGTCGAGGACTACGCGACACTCACCTCCGGGGTCCGCCTGGGCGGGGGAGTGCGGCTGGAGCGCGGCGCCTACGTGGGCTCCGGCGCCCTGGTCAGGGAGGGCGCGACCGTCGGCGCCTGGTCACAGATCGGCATGGGCAGTGCCGTGCTCGACGACGTACCGCCGGGTGAGGTCTGGGTGGGGAGCCCGGCCCGACGGCTGCGCGCGGCGGGCGCGCCCGCGCTGGACGAACTCGCAACGCCGACAGTGGGGGGACCACTGACATGAACCAGATTCCGCTCGTGGACCTCAAGGCGGCCCACGAAGAAGTCGCCGACGAGGTCCGGGCCGGTTTCGACCGGGTACTGGCGAACACCGCGTTCGTCGGCGGCGACGAGGTCCGCCAGTTCGAGCGCGAGTACGCCGAGTTCGGCTCGGTCGCGCACTGCGTGGGGGTCGCCAACGGCACCGACGCCGTCGAACTCGCCCTGCGCGCGAGCGGTGTGGGGCCCGGCGACGAGGTCGTCGTGCCCGCCAACACCTTCATCGCCACCGCGGGGGCCGTGGCCCGGATCGGCGCCCGCCCGGTCCTCGCCGACTGTCTGCCGGACAGCCATCTCCTCGACCCCCAGGCCGCCGTGGAGGCCGTCGGACCGGCGACCCGCGCGGTCGTACCGGTCCACCTGTACGGACAGATGGCCGAGGTGACCGACCTGGCCGCCCGGCTTCCCGAGCGGGTACGGGTCGTGGAGGACGCCGCCCAGTGCCAGGGCGCCACCCGCGACGGCCGCTCACCGGGCAGCGGCACCGTCGCGGCCACCAGCTTCTACCCGGGCAAGAACCTCGGCGCCTACGGCGACGCGGGCGCGGTGCTCACCGACGACGAGGAACTCACCGGCCTGGTAAGGGCGATGGCCAACCACGGCGGTGTCGCCAAGTACCGCCATGACGTCCCCGGCTTCAACAGCCGCCTGGACGGACTCCAGGCCGTCGTCCTGCGGGCCAAGCTCAAGCGGCTGGCGGACGGCAACGCGGCCCGCCGGGCGGCCGCCGCCCGCTACGACGAACTGCTCGCCGACCTCGCGTCCGCCGGCCGGGTCGTCCTCCCGGTGACGGCCCCCGGCAACGTCCACGTCTGGCACCTGTACGTCGTCCAGGTCGCCGGAGCCGACCGCGACGACCTCGTCGGCAAGCTCAACGCCGAGGGCATCGGCGCCGGGGTGCACTATCCCGCCCCGGTCCACCTCACCCCGGCCTACCGCCACCTCGGCCACGAGCGGGGCGACTTCCCCAACGCCGAGAGGGCCGCGGAGCGGATCCTCTCGCTCCCGCTGTACCCCCAGATCACCCCCGACCAGCAGCAGCAGGTCGTGGCCGCGCTCGCCGAAGCGCTCCGAGGCTGATCGGTCCCCTCACCGCACGCCTCACCCCCGACTTCAGGGTCGGTCCTGCACAGCACCGCTGAGAGGTACACATGAACAGATGGAGCAGACGGTTCCGGGGCGGGCGCCTCGCCGTCATAGCCGCTTTGGTATGGGCTGTGCTCCCGCAGGCGGGGTCCGCACAGGCGGCTTCCGATCCCTGCGGTACGGGCTCGAACCCTGTCGTATGCGAGAACTCCAAGGCGGGCAGCCCCATGTCCGACTGGTACTCGCCCAACGCCTACGGTGACATCAAGGGGTTCTCCACCAAGGAGAGCGTCCAGGCCGGTGACAACGTCCAGTTCAAGGTCCAGTCGCCGGTTTCGTACCGTGTGGAGATCTACCGCCTCGGCTGGTACGGCGGCGACGGGGCGCGGCTGATCTCGACCGCCGCCCAGGCGGCGACGACCTACCCGGCCAACTACACGACGAAGCCGGCCAACTGCACCACCAAGGCCGCCACCGGCCTGGTCGACTGCGGCAACTGGCCCGTGACCGTGAACTGGACGGTGCCCAGCGACGCCGTCTCCGGCCTGTACATCGCGAACCTCACGCAGACCGACGGCGACGGCCTGATGCCGTACCCGTTCGTCGTCCGCAAGGACTCCAGCACCTCCGACGTCGTCGTGCAGACCAGTGACCAGACCTGGCAGGCGTACAACGACTACGGCGGCCAGGACCTCTACGGCGGCACGGGCCCGGCGCCCGACGGCCGTGCCTACGAGGTCAGCTACAACCGGCCGCTGGACATCGGCGGCGACAACGGCATCTACGGCTCCGAGTTCATGATGCTGTCCTGGCTGGAGCGCAACGGCTACGACGTCAGCTATCTGTCCGGCGTGGACGTGTCCACCAACGGCGCCACCCTGCTGAAGAAGCACAAGGTGTACCTGTCCTCGGGCCATGACGAGTACTGGACGCAGAGCCAGTACTCCAACGTCCTGGCGGCCCGCAAGGCAGGCGTCAGACAGGCCTTCTTCAGCGGCAACGAGGTGTTCTGGAAGACCCGGCTCGCCCCGAGCATCGACGGCGCGAGCACGGCCAACCGCACCCTGGTCTGCTACAAGATGACCAAGATGGCGCAGAACAACGGCATCGCCGACCCCAGCGGTGAGTGGACCGGCACCTGGATGGACCCGGCCAGCACGAACTACGGTCAGAGCTACCAGCCGCCGAACATCCTCACCGGCTCCATGTTCACGGTGAACGGCTACCGCTCCGACGCCATCACGGTCCCCGGCTCGTACGGCAAGAACCGGCTGTGGCGGGGCACGTCCATCGCGAACCTCACGGCGAGCCAGACGGCAACCTTCCCGACCGGGACGCTCGGCTACGAGTGGGACAGCGACATCTCCAACAGCACCAGACCGGCCGGCGCCATCGACCTGTCGTCCACGACGGTGGACATCAACGACGGGAAGTACCGCCTCGACTGGGGCAACATGTACGGCAACGGCACCGCGACGCACAACCTCGTCGAGTTCCGCGACCAGGACTCCGGAGCCCTGGTGTTCGGGGCCGGAACCGTGCAGTGGTCGTGGGGCCTGACCAACCTGCCGACGTACGACCCGGCGGACACGGTGGTCACCGAGGACGCCCGCATGCAGCAGGCGACCGTGAACATCCTCGCCGACATGGGCGTCCAGCCGCTCACCCGGCAGAGCAACCTCGTCGCCGCCACGGCCACCACCGACACCACCGGCCCGGCCGTCACCGTCACCAGCCCGGCCTCCGGGGCCACGGTCCCGGCGCTGAAGCCGGTCACCGTCAAGGGCACCGCCTCCGACTCCGGCGGCGTCGTCGCCCGCGTCGAGGTGTCCACCGACGGCGGATCGACCTGGAACGCCGCCACCGGCCTCACCTCCTGGAGCTACACCTGGACCCCGACGACCCCGGGCGCGGCGTCGATCAAGGTCCGCGCGGTGGACGACAGCGTCAACATCGGCGCCACCACCACCCTCGCTCTGACCGTCGGCCCCCAGGCCTGCCCCTGCACCATCTGGCCGGCCTCCGCCGTCCCCGGCACCGTCAACGCGGGTGACGGCAGCTCCCTGGAGCTCGGCGTCAAGTTCCGTACCACGGTGGCCGGTTCCATCACCGGTGTCCGCTTCTACAAGTCGCCGGCCAACACCGGCACCCACACCGGCAGTCTGTGGAGCGCCTCCGGCACCCGCCTGGCCACCGGCACCTTCACCAGCGAGTCGGCCTCCGGCTGGCAGCAGCTGAACTTCTCCACCCCGGTGACCGTCAAGGCCAACACCACCTACGTCGCCTCGTACTTCGCCCCCAACGGCGGATACTCCTACGACGGCGGCTACTTCTCCGACAAGGCCGCAGGCCTCGCCCCGCTCACCGGACTCCAGTCCGGCACCGACGGCGGCAACGGCGTCTACCGCTACAGCTCCACCAGCGCCTTCCCGTCCTCGGCGTCCTCCGGCAGCAACTACTGGGTCGACGTGGTGCTGGACACCTCGACGGCCAGCACGACCCCGCCGGCGGTCACCTCCACCTCGCCGACGTCCGGCGCGACCGGTACGTCGATCACGGCACCGGTGTCGGCCGTCTTCGACCACGCCGTCGACGCCGACAGCCTGACGTTCACCGTGAAGGACCCGGACGGCAACACCGTGCCGGGCACCAAGACGCTTCCCGCGTCGAACAAGGCGACCTTCACCCCGTCGACCGAGCTGTCGCTGCACACCACGTACACCGCGTCCGTCCAGGCCTCCGACCTGTGGGGCAACGCCATGGCGGACCCGGTCACGTGGAGCTTCACCACCAGTTCCCAGCCGCCGGCGGTCACCTGCCCCTGCACGCTGTGGAACTCCTCCGCCACCCCGGCCACGGCCGCGGTGACCGGTGACGGCAACTCGGTGGAGCTGGGCACCCGGTTCACGTCCTCGGCGAACGGCTGGATCACCGGCGTCACGTTCTACAAGGGCGCGACCAACACGGGCACCCACACCGGCAGCCTGTGGTCCGACGACGGCACGCTGCTCGCCACCGGCACCTTCACCACCGAGTCGGCCTCCGGCTGGCAGACGATGACCTTCGCCACCCCGGTGGCCGTCACCGCCGACACCGCCTACGTCGCCTCCTACCACGCGCCCAACGGCAACTACGCGGTGGACGGCGGCTACTTCTCGGCGGCCCACCAGTCCTATCCGCTCACGGCCACGGCCGACACCGGCGCCCACCACAACGGGCTCTACCGGTACGGCAGTTCGGCGGCCTTCCCGAACGGCTCCTACGGATCCGCGAACTACTGGGTCGGCCCGGTCTTCACCGCCGACAACCCGAGCGCGTCCCTGGCGACGGCCAACGCCGCGGAGGTGACCGCGTCCTCGCTGGCGCACACCGCCGACGCGACGAGCCCGCTCGTCACCACCCTGCCCGCCTCGGCCAAGCTGTCGTCCGTCAAGGCGACCGTGACCGTCCTGAGCGGCTCCAAGGCCGCCAAGAAGCTCCACGTCACGGCCGTCACCTCCTACAACAGGGCCACCCACAAGGTGTCCGTCCACCTGTCGTCGCCCCTGCCGGACGGCACCCGGTTCAAGGTCGGCGTCAAGGCCCTGGACAGGAAGGGACACACGGTGAAGTCCCAGACCTGGACCCTGACCAGCAAGACGACCGTCCGCAAGAAGAAGAACTGACCGACCAGAACCCACCGGTGGTGGTCCGCGCCGAGTCCGGCGCGGGCCGTCACCGGGGATTGGCTTCCCCACAGATGAGCACCGTCAGTGTTGTCATCCCCTGCTACAAGTACGGCCATTTCCTGGCCGACTGTGTGAGCAGCGTCCTGGACGAGCAGGACGGCGTCGACGTCCGGGTGCTCATCATCGACGACGCCTCGCCCGACGACTCGGCGGAGGTGGCGCAGAAACTGGCCGCCTCCGACCCGCGGATCGAGGTCCACGTCCACGAGACCAACAAGGGCCACATCGCCACGTACAACGAAGGCCTGCTGGAGTGGGCCGACGGCGACTACGTGGCCCTGCTGTCCGCAGACGACCGGCTGGTCCCCGGCGCGCTGGTAAGGGCCGCGGCCCTCCTGGACGCCCACCCCGAGGCCGGCTTCGCCTACGGACGGCCGCTGCGCTTCCAGCACGGCGGTCCGTTGCCCGAGGCCCGTACCCGGAGCACCGGTTCGGTCGTCTACCCCGGCCACTGGTGGCTCGACCGGCGTTTCCGTGAGGGCACCGGATGCATCACCTCGCCGGAGGTCGTCGTGCGTACGAGCCTCCAGCGCAAGGTCGGCGGCTACGATCCGGCACTGCCCCACGCCGGCGACATCGAGATGTGGATGCGGCTCGCCGCGCACGCCGACGTCGGCTACATCCGCGGCGCCGACCAGGCCTTCTACCGCGTCCACGGCAAGAACATGTCCACCGTCGACTTCGGCGGCCAGCTCGACGACCTGCGCCAGCGGCTCGTGGCCTTCGACTCGGTGCTCACCAAGTGCGCCGACCGGCTGCCCGAGGCCGACCGCCTGGCCGACCAGGTCCACACCCGGCTCGCCCGCTTCGCGCTGCGCCGCGCCTACCGCGCCTACGACCGGGGACGTACGGCAGTCGTCCCGGTCGAGGAGTGCGTCGCGTTCGCCGAGGAGTGCCTGCCCGGCTACCGGAGCCTGCCCGAGTACCGCGCGCTGCGGCTCAGACGGCGGATCGGGCCGAAGGCCATGCCCTACCTCCAGCCGCTGGTGTGGTCGGCCGTGGCCGAACGCGGGCGGGAGTGGCTGTGGTGGGAGTCCTGGAAGCGTCGCGGAATCTGATGAACGACCCGTTCCCCTCAGCTCACCACGGGCACCGGATCGGTGCGACGGCGGCGCCCCGGGGCGTCCTTGCGGCGGCTCAGCAGAAGCCGGTCGAGCCACAACGCGCCGACGATCCCGCCCGCCGCGCCCAGCAACGCCGTACCCGCGAGGCCCCGCATCCTGTCGCCCTGCACCTGGGCGGCGCTCGGGGAGGTCAGGACCGTCGCCGTGATCCGCGCCCCGGCGGGAACTCCCTGGGCCTTCTGCAGCGCGTCGACATGCCGGGTGTAGACGTCGATGATGCGGCTCACCGCCGTCACCGCGGCCTTCGCGCCGGACGCCTGCGACTGCACCTGCAAGGAGGGGATCAGATAGCGGGGCGTCGCGCTGGTGCCGCTGTTGCGGGGGACGAGATGGTAGGTCCCGTGCACGCCCGCCGCCTTCAGCTCCTTGGTCCCGGCGGGGGATTCCAGCTGCCGTATGACGCCGTAGGAGAGCACGGCGAGCGGCGGCTGGAGGTTGGTGAGCTGGTTGGGCTGGTTCTGGGTGACCGGCGGCTTGAGCACCACCACCGCGGAACCGACGTACTGGGGGGCGGGGCGCACCACGTGGTAGGCCCCGGCAGCCGTCAACAGCAGCGCCACCACCAGGACGTACCAGCGGCGGAGCAGGGCGTCGGCGACGTTCCCGGGCGACATGTGAGTTCCTTCCGTCGCCCCCGATACTGGCAGGACATGTGGCCGGATGCCACCGAAAGGAGGAATGGTTCGTGAGCATTGGTGAGATATGGGCCATTCTGTGCCGACGGTGGTACTTCATGGTGCCGTTCACCGTCCTGAGCCTGCTCGGCGGCGCGTATCTGTACGAGACGGTCCCGGTCTCCTACGAGTCGCAGAGCTCGGTCGCGCTGCTGGACTCCTCGGCCGTCGCCCGGCTGGCCCCCACCTTCGGCAACCCCATCTCGAACGCGGGCGGTTCGCTGATCGTCACGGCCGACGTGCTGATCAGAACCCTCGAATCGAGCGACGCGGCCAAGGAGTTGCACGGCAGAGGCGTCACGGACCCCTACGCGACCGGGTTCGCCCCGGACAGCGAGAGCCCGCTGCTCGTCCTCAGCGTCACCGGGACCGACCGGGAGAAGGTGCTGAAGGAGACCGACATCCTGACCGCCTTCGCGGGCGAGCAGCTCGACGCCCTCCAGGCCGCCGCCAAGGTGCCGCCCGCCTATCTCGTGCAGACGGCCCCCGTGGTGCTGCCGCAGACCCCGGTGGCGGAGTCGAAGAACCGCTACCAGGGCATCGCGGCCGTCGTCATCGTCGGCGTCGTCAGCGCGTTCCTGCTGTCGATCCTGGTGGAGGGCATCACGGTGGTCCGCCGCCGGCGCAACGCCGCCGCCCGGCCGCGCCAGGCCCGCGCCCCCGCCCGCGAACGCGAACGGGTGGGCTGGCTGAACCGCCGCGTCGACGCCACCGCGATCCTCACCGTCTACCTGGCACTGGCCTTCTACATCCCCTCCAACCTCGCCCTGCCCGCGCTCGGCGGGGTCGGCACCCCGGCCAACGTCTTCGCCCTGCTCGGTCTGTTGTGGTACCTCGCGACCTGGCTGGGCGGCCGCATTCTGCCCGCGCCGGGAACCAGGTTCGTGCGGGTCTCGATGTGCGTGCTCGGCACGGCCGTCCTCATGGCCTACATCGCGGACGCGATGCGCGAGAGCTCGCACCAGGAGGTCCTCGGGGCCGACCGCGGGCTCATCGGATACCTGGTGTGGGTCTCGCTCGTCGTCCTGACCTCGGCGGCCATGCAGGAACGCGGCCGCCTTGACGTCCTGATGCGCCGGGTGGTCGTCCTGGCGTCCGTCGTCGCCGCGATCGGCTTCTACGACTTCTTCGCGGCCACCAACATCGCCGACTCCATCCACATCCCCGGCCTGCAGACCAGCGTCGCCCAGGTGAGCGCCATGGACCGCGGTGCCTTCACCCGGCCCCGGGCCACCACGGCCCAGCCGCTGGAGTTCGCCGGCATGCTGGCCATCCTGCTGCCCTTCGCGCTCCAGCAGGCCTTCGATCCGGTACGACGCCACCGCCACGTCCTGCGCCGCTGGGCCCCGGTGGTGCTCATGGGCGGTGCACTGCCGCTGTCGGTGTCGCGGACCTCGATCATCGGGCTGCTGCTGGTGGCCCTGGTGATGGTGCCGCGCTGGAAGCCGGCCCGGCGCTGGGCCGCGATCGGCGTGATGACGGCCTCCGTGGCCGTCTTCAAGGTGCTCGTCCCCGGACTGATCGGCACGATCACGGGTCTGTTCGCGTCGTTCCTGTCCAACTCCGACAGCAGCACCCAGGCCCGCACGGTCAAGTACAGCGCGATCGTGCCCTATCTGAAGGAGCACCCGCTGTTCGGGCGGGGCTTCGGCACCTTCACGCCGGACCTGTACTTCTTCACCGACAACCAGTACATGCTGACCCTGGCCGAGATGGGGGCGCTCGGACTCCTCGCCCTGCTCGTCCTGTTCATCACCGGCATCCACCACGGCGGCGCCGTCCGGCGGCTCGCCCGCACCGAGTCCGACCGTGAACTCGGGCAGGCGTTCTTCGCCTCGTCGCTGGTCGCCCTGGTCAGCAGCGCGACCTTCGACTCGCTCAGCTTCCCCATGTTCGCCGGCATGTTCTTCCTGGTGCTCGGGGCGGGGGGCAGCTACCTCGGTTTCATCCGGCGCGAGGCGGCCGCCGCCGCTCTCCCGGCCGTCCCCCGCAATGCCTCCGAAGACCGGCTTCCCCAACTCGTGGAGTCCCGTTGAGCCCCGTCGCCGTCATCGTCGTCACCTGGAACAGCGCCAAGGTGCTCCCCGGGTTCCTCGCCGCCCTCCCGGACGGCATGGCCGGCCTGGACTGGCGGCTGGTCGTCGCCGACAACGACTCCGCCGACGACACCGTCGAGCTCCTCGGGAAACTGGCCCCCGACGCGACCGTCGTGCAGACCGGCCGCAACGCCGGGTACGCGGCCGGCGTCAACGCGGCGCTGAAGGCCGTCGACCACGGGGACGTGGCCCTGATCTGCAACCCCGACATCCGGATGCGTCAGGGCTGCGCCAAGCGTCTCGTCGACAGCCTCGGCGACGGCGTCGGGATCGCCGTACCCCTGCTGTACGAGGAGGGCCGGGACACGCCCCACTACTCGCTGCGGCGGGAGTCGAGCGTGCTGCGGGCCCTCGGCGAGGCCGTCATCGGCAACCGGCGGGCCGGGCGCTTCCCGCGGCTGAGCGAACTGGTCACCGACCCCGGCGCCTACCGGCGCCCCACGCGCGCGGACTGGGCGACCGGCGCGCTCATGGCGATCTCGGCCGAGTGCCGGGCCGCCTGCGGTCCCTGGGACGAGTCCTTCTTCCTCTACTCGGAGGAGACCGAGTACTGCCTGCGGGCCCGGGATCTGGGCTGTGCCACGCAACTGGAGCCGTCGGCCGAGGCCGTTCACCTCGGGGGCGACTCCCAGGTGTCGCCCCGGCTGTGGGCCCTGCTCACCCTCAACCGGGTGCGGCTGTACCGGCGGCGCCACGGAGTGGTCCCGACGGCCTGTTTCCGGGCCGCCGTACTGCTGCGTGAGACGTCACGGGCGGTCCTGGGCCGGCGGGCCAGCAGGGCAGCGGTCGCCGCGCTGCTCCGACCGGGCGCCGCTCAGCCGGACCACGTGGTGTAGAAGCTCCCGGGGTTCACCAGATACCGCACGGTGGCGTGCGGCACATGGCGTACGGCGTGATGGCGGCTGTAGCGGTACACGAGCTCCCAGTCCTCGCGCGGCAGCACCCGAGGCGTCCGGCGCAGACGGCTGAAGTGCAGGGAGCCGTCGCGCCGGGCGACGAACGCGTTGGTGTCCAGGAAGGACTCCCGGGCGGCCCTTCGGCGGTCGAACTCCACGGACAGCACGTCCCGTTCGGTCCCGTCCGGCAGGACGCGGCGCAGCGCGGTATAGACGCCGTCGGGCCCGCCGGGGGCCTCCAGAACCGCCAACGCCCTCTCCAGGTGGTCGGGTTCCCACAGGTTGTCGTCGTCCAGGAACGCCACGTACGGCGAGCGGGTGAGGCGGATGCCGACATTGCGCACGACGCCCGCCACGGCGGTGTTGCGTGCCAGCGAGACGGCGAACAGGCGGGGGTCGTTGGGGAGTTCGGGGAGCCCGGCGCCGTCGTCGACGACGATGACGACCTGGTCGCGCACCGTCTGGGCCAGCGCCGAGGCGACTGCGGCCCGCAGTGCGTCGGGGCGTCGGTGGGTGGCGATGACCGTGGCGACGAGGGCCTGCGGCACGGGCCCGACGACAGCCGTGAGGCGGCGGGTCTCGGCGTCCTCGAGACGACGCAGCCGCACCGCCGAGGGCAGCAGCAGCACCTTGTTGCGCAGCTCGAAGAGGACGAGCCAGCCGAAGGCGCGCTTGAGGAGCTCCCAGGGGGCGCGGGCGATGCGTCGCATGATCGTCTTCCTCAGCCTGCCGGTTCGGGGGTGACGGGAGTGCCGTCGTCGAACCGGTTGCCGCGCCACACGTTGTCCGCGCCGCCCGCGTTCCAGGCGGTGACGGCACCGTAGACGCCGGAGTAGCGGTGGTACCGGGTGGAGAACACGTTGTTGGTGACGGTGATCCCGGTGGCGCCGTCGCCGCCGCCGTACAGGGCGTAGGCCCCGCCGGCCAGCAGGTTGCCGTCGATGACGGTGTTGGAGACGTGCCCGGTGTCCGCGAACAGGCCGACGGCTGCGGACGCCCCCTGGTCGACGGGGACCGGGTTGAGCAGGGTGTTGTGCCGGACGACCAGTGTGCCCCTGCTGCCGCCGCCGCTGATCACCGCGTCGGTGTGCTGCCATTCGCCGCCGTTGTTGCGGAAGGGGACCAGGCCGTGGACGTAGTTGTCGTGGAGGTTGCCCTGGCCCATGGAGAGGGCGTTGCCGAACACGGAGATGTCGCACCAGCCGACCTCGATGGCGCTGCTGCCCATGTTGGAGACGGCGTAGTCGACCCCGCCGTTGTCGGGCCCCTTGCCGGGCACGGCGGTGATGGTGGTGTGCAGGACCCTCAGCCCGCTGTAGCCGGGGCGCAGGTTGATCCCCCACCAGTTCGTGGAGGTGATCCTGCTGTCGATCACCGTCACGTTGTTCGCGTAGATGTCGAGCGAGCCGGTGACGTCCTGGCCCCTGATCACGGCCCCATCGGTCCTGACGCTCATGTTCCCGGCGGCGCGCGCCTTGAGCCGGATCCGGGGGCCGGTGTTGCCGGCGTCCGGGAACCCCGCTCCCGCGGGCGCGGCAGTGGTGGCCGGGGTCCTGTCAGGAGAACGGAAAGGCGCGGACGGCTTGGGCCTGTGGGTGGGCCACGAGATACCCGGACTCACGGAGGCCGAGGCGCTCGCGGACGGCGTGGGGTCGGCGACGGCCGAGGGCGTTCGTGTGGGCGTCGGCTCGGCGCGGTCGCCCTTTTCACCCCCCGAGGAGCAGGCGGCCGTCAGGAGAAGCGCCAGGCCGACGAGGAGTCGGCGGAGCGTCGTCATGCGGTCTCCGGGGTCCGGGGGCCGAGCAGGAAACGGCGGCTGGGCAGCACGACG